>NZ_JALQDI010000040.1:0-776223 GCF_023631305.1 Caballeronia sp. INML3B | reverse complement strand
GCGACCGGGTCGTCAAATCCCGCCCTAAACGGTACACCGTTCGTTATCTAAGAAAAGACCTTAACTGAACGGCATTAGCCGCGAGGCCCTTTTCTTTTTGCGTGTCCGTTTTGGCTGGCGGCCTTATGTATTCGACACGCTGAACGCGCTCTGATCGCTGACGATGGAAAGAAATTCGCGCCGCGTCGATGGATCGTCGCGAAACGATCCGAGCATGCGCGACGTGACCATCGACACGCCCGCCTTGTGCACGCCGCGCGTCGACATGCACTGATGCGCGGCTTCGAGAATCACGCCGACGCCGAGCGGCTGCAGCACTTCGTTGAGCGTATCCGCGATCTGCGCGGTCATCTTCTCCTGAATCTGCAGACGCTTCGCGAAGGCATCGACGAGACGCGCGAGCTTCGAAATGCCGACAACGCGCTTGTTGGGCAGATACGCAACGTGCGCGCGCCCGATGATCGGCACCATGTGATGCTCGCAATAGCTTTCGAAACGAATGTCCTTCAGGACGATCATCTCGTCATAGCCCTGCACTTCGGAAAACGTACGCGCGAGAATATCGTGCGGATTTTGCGTATAACCCGCGAAGAACTCTTCATACGCGCGCACGACGCGGCCTGGTGTGTCGAGCAGGCCTTCACGCCTCGGGTCGTCGCCGGCCCAGCGCAACAGAACACGCACGGCGGCTTCGGCTTCCTCGCGGGTCGGACGATCGGCTGGGTCAGCTGGCATGTCCGAGCCTGAAAGATGGTTTTTGCGCGGGGCGCTCATCGAAAGCTCCTGTCATCAAGGTGCAATTAGTGCATCTGGCACCCCGCCATTGTTCCACGTTTCCGAAGGTCGATATACGTGTCAGGTTTTTCCGCCTCCATCGATGCCTGAACCCGTGCGCCATGCCTGCTTGCCTTCCTCTGACAACTGGCCGCTGCTGTGATCCTTGTCGGGTTCCGTGCCGGGCTCGGCCATGGGCCCGCCCGGCTGTTCCTGCGAAGTTGGCTGCTTGCCCTTGCGCTGCGCGATGCGGTCTTCCTGAGAACGTCCGGCATAGTTGCTCATGTCACGGCTCCTTTCGAATTGATGCGGTGAAAGGCGCGCAAGACCCGTTCCAGACGGTGCTACAGTTGACGATCACGCGGGCTTGCCTTCCACGCCGCCGAGCACCATCCATGAAACGCCGAACTTGTCGGCCACCATGCCGAAGCGCTTGGCGAAGAACGTTTGGGTCATCGGCATTTGCACCTGCCCGCCGTTGGACAGCGCGTTGAAGTATTTCTCCGCCTGCTGTTCGTCGTTTGCCGTGAGCGAGAGCGATACGCCCTTGAAGTCCGGCTTGCCGCTGCACATGCCGTCGGAACCCATCAGCATGGAATCGCCGATGGTGAACGCCGAGTGCATGATCTTGTTTTCCGATCCCGGCGGAATGCCGCAGCCGCTGGCCGTCTCAGCCTTGCCGGCTTCCGGGTTTTCGCTGTAGCGCATCATCATGACGACTTGCGCGCCCAGACTCTCGCGATAGAACGTGATCGCCTCTTCGCAGCGGCCTTCGAAAAACAAATAGGGTTGCACTTGCATGTCTGCTCCTTGAGTTATGACTTCTCGTCAGGGTCCATATCCATCGTGAGCGGCACTGATGCGTGCTCGTGCACGACGCGCCAGTCACCGTCGATCTTTCTGAAGCACACGGTGGCGCGCACGATGTCCTCCTGCTCGCCCACGGCGACCCGGTTGACGGAGTGCGCATAAGCCAGATCGCCGCTCGCGGCCACTTCCACTTCCCGCATCTCGAACGCAAGCGGGCCTTTCATGCTGTCGAACCAGCGCTGCCAGTTCTCGCGATAGTGCGCGATGCCCTGGATAGACGCGGGCGGCACGACATCGAACACGACGACATCCGGCGCGTAGTGGCTCACGAGTGCCTCGACGTCTTTCGCGAGCACCGCCTGTCGCCACGCTTCGATCAGTTCGCGAATGCGCGCGACATTTTCATCCGACTGCGCACGATCGTTCGGCTTTGTCATGGCTGCCTCCTTCCGTATGACGACCCACATCGCACACGATGCCGCCGCGTCGTGACAATGCAACGGCAAGCACCGAAGCGGAATTATTTTTCTCGTTGTGGACACCGTCCACAAAAAGTAGCAGAGATAATGGACAGTGTCCACATATGGAAAGCCCAACGAATCGAAATGACAAATGGCAAGCCGCGCAGTACTTACCGGCATGGGGATTTGCGACGCGCGCTGATCGAAGCGGGCATCGAACTGGCGCGCGAAGGCGGGCCGGATGCGATCGTCCTGCGCGAGGCGACGCGTCGGGCAGGCGTCGTTCCGAACGCGGCCTATCGTCACTTCGAGAGCCGTCAGGAATTGCTATCGGCGGTGCGCTCGGCGGCGCTGTCGTTCGTCGCGCAGGCAATGGAAGAGGAACTGGCCGCGCGCCCAAAAAAGCGCCGCCGCGCCGATGCGGCGCGCGCGGGATTGCGGGCTATCGGCACGGGTTATCTGCGTTTTGCGCAGACGGAGACGGGTCTTTTTCGTACGGCCTTCGCAGCGCCGCAAGCGGAATGGGCGGAACATGATGAGCCGTATGGCGCAGGGCCGAGCGGACTCGATCCCTTTCAGTTGCTCAGCCGGGCGCTGGATGACATGGTGGACGCGGGCGCACTCGATGCGAAGCGCAGGCCCGAAGCGGAATATCTCGCGTGGAGCGCGGTGCATGGTTTCGCGCTGCTCGTGATCGAAGGCCCGTTGCAGGGATTGAAGCGCGCGCAGATCGAGCCGCTTGCCGGGCGCTTGCTCGATATGGTCGAGAACGGACTTTGAATGCGAGTCTGAGATACGAATCGCGCCGTATCAAGCGGCGCGATTCGTGTGATCGATACGATTACTTCGCGGACTGCGTCTCGCCGGCTATCGGCTCGACCACGCTGAAGAGCAACAACAGGCATAGCGTCGACGTCCCGACCATGTAGAGAAAAACGGCGGTCCAGCTATAGCTGTCGAGCAGCAGGCCGACCGCGAGCGGGGCGCATGCGCCGCCGATCTGCCCCAGCGAGTTCACGATACCGAACGCCGTCGGGTACGTTGCTTTGGTCGCGAGACCCATCGGATATGCGGAGTAACCCGCGAAGCCGATGCCTAGCATGAGGCCCGCCAGCATGAGGGCTGCACCGAGATAAGCGACGCTATCGGGCGCATCTATCAACAGGAACGTCATGATCATCGTGCCGAGCGCGCCGAGCATCATCATGGGCTTGCGGCGGCCGCCGAGCAGGCGGTCCGAGATGATGCCGCCAAGCATGTTGCCCGCGACCGCGCCGATGAAAGGCGCCGAGGCGAGAAAGCCCATCTTCACTGAAGCGAAGCCTTTCACGGTGACGAGATACGTGGGAATCCACGAGATGAAAATATTGCTGATGCCGATCATGCAGCCATAACCGAGCGCGATGCCGAAGATGTTCCACGAGCCGAAGACCTGGCGAATCGTCTCGAGTTGCGGCACGCGCTTCGTGCGATTGATCGCGTCGAGCCGGGGCATCGGCGTCATGTGCGCGCGGGACAGCGACTTGCCGCTATTGCCGCCGACGATTGTTTCATCGGCGATGTAACGGCGCTCGGCGGGCGAGCAGAAACGGTTCTCGCCGGGCGAGTTGGTGACGAAGAACATCCACACCACGGCGAGCAGAATCCCCGGCACCGCGAACACATAGAAGATCTCCCGCCATCCCCACAACTGAATCACGATGATGCATACCGAAGGCACGATCAGCGGCCCGAGCTTCGATGCCGCGATCCACAGGCCGGTGGCCGTGCCTTTTTCCTTCGCGGGAAACCAGCGATTGATGACGTTCGTGCAGCCGATGCCGAGCGGCCCTTCCGACAAGCCGAGCCCCACGCGATACGTCATCAGCAAGATTACCGACGACGTGGTGCCCATCAATCCGGTGAACACGGAAGTGAGGATCATGAAGACCGAGAACAGCAAGCCCGTCGTTTTGTTGCCGAGTCGCTTGTAAAGCAGTCCAACGGGAATCTGCACGAAGCCATACGCGAACGAAAACAGGCTGACGATCAGACCGGCTTCGGTATTGGTGATGTGATATTCCTTCTTCAGATACGGCAGCGCGATGCCGAAGTTGGCGCGGTCCGCACATGCGATGGCCCAGATGCAGAAGATCAGTCCCATCACGACCCAACGGTGTTTCGTGGGCTTCTCCGCGAAAGGTTCCGCCTTCGAGGGCGCAATGATGCCGTCAGCGTTGTTCATCGCGACGCCTCCCGTGGTGCATGCGCTGCGGCTTGAAGGAGGCGAATGAATGGGAAGCGGGTAGGGCGCAGGCTCACGCTGTTGTCTCCGATGTCATTTTCAAGGCTTTATTGTCGATATGCCTTCTTATGCTTCGAATTGTGGGGATGGTGCGCAAGAGCGTCCAATCTTTTATTGCTATTACCTGATTCCCGAATTGAATCGATAAGAACACTGCCGGTCATGCGTCGATACGTGGATCAATTGATAGCCTTTTGGGATTGGACGTGTCCGGCAAAAGCAGACATCATGCGCTCCACATCGGAAACGAACATCATGGAGCACGCGAATTGAAGCCGAGCATTCTGCAACTGAACCCGATCCTCGTACCGGCCATCAACGAAAAGCTGGATGCGCTCTATACGATGCATCGCCTCTTCGAAAAGGAGGATAAGGACGCGTATATCCGTGAGCATGGCGCCTCGATTCGCGGCGTGATCACCGGCGGGCATACGGGCATCTCGAACGATCTCATCGAGCGCTTGCCCGCGTTGCAGGTGATCGCGGTGAACGGTGTCGGCACCGATGCGGTCGATCTCGAATTCGCACGCTCGCGCGGCCTTCCAGTGACGGGCACGTTCGGCGCGCTGACCGAAGATGTCGCCGATCTCGCGATTGGTTTGATCCTCGCCGTGCTGCGCGAGATCTGCCCCGGCAACGATTTCGTGAAGACCGGCAAATGGGTGAAGAACCCGAACCCCGGCGCGATCCCGCTGTCGCGCCGTTTCAGCGGCAAGCGCGTGGGAATCGTGGGCCTCGGCAAAGTGGGTCGCGCGATCGCGCAGCGCGCAGCCGCATTCAACTGCCCGATCGCTTATACCGATATGCGCCGCATGGACGATAGCGACTATCGCTTCGTGCCGGATCTGCTCTCGCTCGCACGCGAAAGCGACATTCTCGTGCTGGCCGCCGCGGCCGATAAGGCCAAAGGCATCGTGAACGCAGCGGTGCTCGATGCATTGGGCAAGGAGGGTTATCTCATCAACATTGCGCGCGGCAAGCTCGTCGTGGAAAGCGACCTCGTCGAAGCGCTGTCGCGTGGCACGATCGCGGGCGCGGGCCTCGACGTGTTCGTCGATGAACCGAACGTGCCGGCCGAACTGTTCGATATGGACCGCGTCGTGCTGCAGGCGCATCGCGCGAGCGCGACGGTGGAATCGCGCACGGCGATGGGCGAGATGGTGCTCGCGAGTCTCGCGCAAGGTCTCGCGGGTCAGCGTCCCGATGGCAGCCTCACGACCTGACGCGTGCGCATGAAGCCGTCCGGGGCGAACATATAATGATCGGCTATCACTTCAACGTCGATTACGAATGCTCGATCTCGGACAAGTGCGTTGCTTCGTCGCTGCCGCGACGGAGCTGAACTTCCGGCGCGCGGCCGCATTGCTCAACATGACACAGCCGCCGCTTTCCAGGCAGATTCATCTGCTCGAAGAAAATCTCGGCGTGAAGCTGTTCGAGCGCGTCGGGCGCACGGTCAGGCTGACCACGGAAGGGCGCGTGTTTCTCGCGGATGCGACGCGCCTGCTCAATCTCTCCGAGCAGGCCGAAAGCACGGTGCGTCGTGCGAGCAAAGGCAAGACCGGGCGCGTGCGCATCGGCTTCACGGGCGCCGCGGGCTATGAGTTGATACCCGAATTGCTCGTCGCGGCGAAGCGGGATTTGCCGGATATCGACGTCGTCCTGCTCGAAATGATTTCCGTCGCGCAGATCGAGGCTTTCGAGGCAAACGCAATCGATCTGGGCTTCATGCGGCCGCTGCCGTCGCGGCAGAAAGTGCAGTTCCTTCTCGTCGACCGTGAGCCGATGATCGTCGCGCTGCCGGCGGGACACGCGTTGTGCCGCTTCGATCGACTCGAACTCGCGCAGTTGAACGAGCAGGCCTTCATCATGCATTCACCCACGCACGGCAAATACTTTCATGACCGCATCGTGAGCATGCTCGTGGCCGATGAAGTGAAGCCGCATTTCACGCAATACATCGATCAGACGCCGACCATTCTGTCGCTCGTTCGGGCGGGATTGGGCGTTTCGATCCTGCCCGCGTCATCGCAACGATTTCACTACGACAATGTCGAGTTCAGGGAAATCGCCGGCAATACCGTGCAGGCCGAAATGAGCATGGCGTGGCGTTCCGATCAGGACAATCCCGCCGTCACGGCCTTCAGGCACATGGCGGCGGACCACTTCGCTACGCGGCGTTCCTGATTTGACGCGCCGTTGCGTCGATCGCGGCTCTGGCTTTGTCGACTATCTCGTCTATCTCGTCGTGCGTGACGACGAGCGGCGGCGACAACAACATCCGATCGTGACTCGCGCGCATCACGAGATTGCCCGCGAAACAGAAGTCACGGCATATCGTGCCGATATCGTCGCCATTCAAAAAGCGCTTCCTCGTCGCACGATCTTCGGCAAGCTGAATCCCCGCAACGAGACCCGCGCCCGCAATCTCGCCGACGATCGGATGATCGCCTAACGCCTCACGCAGGCGCTTCTGGAAATACGGCCCCGCATGGTGCTTGACGTGCGCGACGATGCCTTCGTCGCGCAACAGCTTCAGATTGGCCACCGCGACCGCGGCCGCAACCGGATGCCCCGAATACGTGAAGCCGTGATTGAACTCGCCGCTGTTCACGATGGCATCCGCGATGCGATCCGACAGCCCGACCGCGCCCATCGGCACATAGCCGCTCGTGAGGCCTTTGGCCATCGTGATGACATCCGGCTCGAAACCGAAATGCTCGTGCGCGAACCATTCGCCCGTGCGCCCGAATCCGCCGATAACCTCATCAGCGATCAGCAGCACATCATGCTTGCGGCAGATGCGTTCGATTTCAGGCCAGTAGCTCGATGGCGGAAAGATGACGCCGCCCGCGCCTTGAAACGGCTCGCCGATGAACGCTGCGACGTTCGCCGCGCCCAGTTCGAGGATCTTTTCTTCGAGCTGACGCGCACGCGCGATGCCGAACGCTTCCGCACTCATTGCGCCGCCTTCGCCGAACCAGTAAGGCTGACCGATATGCGCGACATGCTCCATCTTCGAGGGCATCTGCTCGTGCATGTAATTCATGCCACCGAGCGTCGCGCCCGCGATGGTCGAGCCGTGATACGCATTCGTGCGCGCAATGACATGACGCTTCATCGGCCGGCCTTGCACGGCCCAATAGCGATGCACCGCGCGGAGCGCGGTATCGTTGGCTTCCGAGCCGCTGTTGCAGTAGAGAAAGCGATTGAACTTCGCAGGCGTGAGCGCCGCGAGCAGCGCGGACAATTCGATCACCGGCGGATGCGTCGTCTTGAAGAAGGTGTTGTAGTAGGGCAGTTCCTGCATCTGCTTCATCGCGGCGTCGGCGAGTTCGCGTCGTCCATAGCCCACGTTCACACACCACAATCCGGCCATGCCATCGATGATGCGATTGCCCTCCGAGTCCCGGAGATACACGCCCTCGGCCTGTACGATCACGCGGCTGCCCGTTCGATTGAGGGCGCTCATATCGGAGAAAGGATGCAGATGATGCGCGGCATCGAGCGCGCGGTAATGTGCCGTCGAATCGATTCGATCGTTCATGTCGTCGTCTCCTTCAAACGTGCAGCAGCAGATGCTTGCGTTCCCACGAACTGATCACGCGGAAGAACGCTTCGTATTCGGTCTCCTTCAACGCGAGATAGGCGCGCACGAACTTCTCGCCGAACATGTCGGCGAGCGGCTCGCATGCACCCATCAACGTGAGACCCTCATCGAGATTGCGCGGCAACTGATACGGCTGGCGATAGCCGTCGCTCGCGAGCGGCTCGGTCGGCTCCAGATGCTGCGTCATGCCGAGATAACCCGCGGCCAGTGTCGCCGCGATCGCGAGATAAGGATTGCAGTCCACGCCCGGTATGCGATTCTCGATGCGCCGCGCCTGCGGCGACGCATGCGGCACGCGAAATCCCACGGTGCGGTTGTCGTAGCCCCATTGCACGTTGATGGGCGCGGCCATGAAGCGCGATAGCCTGCGATACGAATTGATGTAAGGCGCGAAAATCGGCATGAGCGCGGGCGTGTATTTCTGCAGGCCCGCGACGTAGCTATAGAAGAGGCCCGTCGGTTCGCCTTCTCGATTCGTGAAGAGATTGCGTCCGGTGTCTTCATCGACCACGCTCTGATGAACATGCATCGCCGAGCCGGGCTCGTTCTCCATCGGCTTCGCCATGAAGGTCGCATACATCTTGTGACGCAGCGCCGCCTCGCGCACCGTGCGCTTGAAGAGAAACACACGGTCCGCGAGATTGAGCGCATCGCCATGCATGAAGTTGATTTCCATCTGCGCCGCACCCACTTCGTGAATCAGCGTATCCACTTCGAGTTCCTGCACTTCGCAATACGCGTAGATGTCTTCGAAGAGCGGATCGAACTCGTTGACCGCATCGATCGAGTACGCCTGACGTCCCGTTTCCGCGCGCCCGGTTCTGCCCACGGGCGGCTGCAAGGGCAGATCGGGATCGCGGTTCATATCGACGAGAAAGAATTCCAGTTCCGGCCCGACGACAGGACGCCAGCCTTTCGCGGCGAATTTCCGCAGCACTTCACGCAACACGCGTCGCGGCGAAATTGCGACGGGCGTGCCGTCGAAATGCACGCAATCGTGGATGACTTGCGCCGTGGGATCGACGGCCCACGGAATCAGGCGGATCGTCGCGGGATCGGGCACGCACACCATGTCGGGATCGGTGACGCCGGTGAAGCTGCCATCGACGGGATAGTCGCCCGTCACCGTCTGGATCATCACGGCTTGCGGCAGGCGCATCGATTCGCCCGATTCGAACTTGCTGCGCGGAATGATCTTCCCGCGCGCGGTGCCCGCCATGTCGGGAATGATGGCTTCAACTTCAGTGATGTGATGCTTTCGAAGAAATTCGTCGATGCGTTCCATTGTCGTTCTCGTGTTTTAAAGGCGCGCATGCTTCCACGGCCTTCGCGATGCATCGCAAAGGCGCAAAGAAGGAAGGCGCGCGCATTCACGCGTGCAGACGCACGCGCGCGGACCCGTCAGTCAGGAAGGGAAGAACGGAAGAGGCGCTACGGCAGCAGCGAAGCGGCGCCGACGCAATGGACGGCGATGAACGCGCGAGCGGAAACGGCGTTGCGACGCCGCACGCAGCGGCGCGAGAGGACAGTCAGAACCGACAGGAAGCGGCGATCGGGAAGCTTGCCGCAGCGATCGGCGCAGGAGCCGCGGCTCCGACGTGCCAGAGGGCTTTGGACTTTCACGATAAGACTCGTTTGGCGAGTTGATTTGCAGAGCGATTGCAGATGCCGACAATTGCCCTTCAATGAGCATATACAAGACATAAACGCCGTCAATACGTTTTTTCCATTGGGCGCACATGTGGCGATTTTGCCGAGAAGGGAGCATGTTGCCCAATTCATCGATAATGTCGGCTCTTTCAGCCGATACGCCCACAGCGGCCCACAGAGCCCGATGCTCTCCAACCTGCTCGTCCAACTCGTCAACGGCCTCGCCGATGCCTGCGCGCTCTTTCTTGTCGCGTCGGGTCTCTCCCTGATCTTCGGGGTCACGCGCATCGTCAACTTCGCGCATGGCTCGCTCTACATGCTCGGCGTGTATGTCGCGTATAGCCTGACGAGCCGCTTCGGCGAAAGCGTCGCGGGCTTCTGGGCGTCGGTGCTGGGCGCTGCGCTTGTCGTCGGCGGGATCGGCGCGGCGATCGAAGTGAGCGTGCTCAGGCGCATCTATCGCGCGCCCGAACTGTTTCATCTGCTGGCCACATTCGCGCTGGTGCTGATCATTCGCGATGCGGCGCTCTATCTGTGGGGACCGGAAGATCTGTTCGGCCCGCGCGCGCCGCATCTGGAAGGGGCGGTGCAGATGCTCGATCATGCGCTGCCCGCTTACGATCTCGCGTTGATCGTCATCGGGCCGCTCGTGCTGCTCGCGCTGTGGTATGCGCTCACGCGCACGCGCTGGGGCACGCTCGTGCGCGCGGCCAGCGCGGATCGTGAAATGCTCGGGGCGCTCGGCGTCAATCAGGCGTGGCTCTTCACTGGCGTGTTTTTCGTGGGCGCGATGCTCGCTGGGCTCGGCGGCGCGCTGCAGGTGCCCCGCATGTCGGCGAATCTGTCGCTGGATATCGAAACCATCGGCAATGCGTTCGTCGTCGTCGTGGTCGGCGGCATGGGTTCGATTCCGGGCGCGTTCGTCGCGGCGCTATTGATCGCCGAGATCAAGGCGATGTGCATCGGCATCGGGCATGTGTCGATCGCGGGCATCGACTTTTCGTTGTCGAAGTTCACGCTCGTCGCGGAGTTCGTCGTGATGGCCGTCGTGCTCGTGCTGCGTCCGTGGGGACTTTTCGGCCGCGCACAGGCGATCGCACGAACTGCCGCGCCCGCGGACCGGCCTTTGCGTCCCGCCACGCGCAACATGAATATCGCCGCGGCTGTCGCTGTAACCGCGCTTGCGCTGGCGCCGCTCGCCGCCGATGCTTTCCCGTACATGCCCGTGCTGTTCGTCGAGATCATGATCGCGGTGCTGTTCGCGGCGAGCCTGCACTTCATCATGGGGCCGGGCGGCATGCACTCGTTCGGTCACGCGGCGTACTTCGGTCTCGGTGCATACGGCGCGGCACTGTTTCTCAAAGTATTCGCGCTGCCGATGGAAGCCGCGCTCGTGCTCGGTCCGTTGATCGCGGGCATCGGCGCGATCGTGTTCGGCTGGTTCTGCGTGCGCCTCTCGGGTGTCTATCTCGCGATGCTCACGCTCGCGTTCGCGCAAATCGTCTGGTCCGTCGTCTATCAATGGGACGCCGTGACGGGCGGGAGCAACGGCATACTGGGCATCTGGCCGTCGCCGTGGCTTGCGTCGCCTGTCGCGTTCTATTACCTCACGCTCGTGTTCGCGGTGATCGGCGTGTGGCTGCTGCGCCGCATGATCTTCTCGCCGCTCGGCCTCGCGATGCGCGCGGGTCGCGATTCGCCGTTGCGCGCCGAAGCGATCGGCATCGATGTCGCGCGCGTGCAATGGGCCGCGTTCGTCGTCGCCGCTCTCATCTGCGGACTCGCGGGCTCGCTTTACGCGTTCTCGAAAGGCAACATCTCGCCCGAAGCGATCAGCGTGGGCCGTTCCGTCGATGGCCTCGTGATGGTCCTGCTCGGCGGCATCCAGACGCTCACGGGCCCGATCGTCGGCGCGAGCGTGTTCACCTGGCTGCAGGATAGCGTCGCGCGTCAGACCGACTACTGGCAGGCGCTGCTCGGTGCCACGATCCTCGTGCTCGTCATCGCGTTTCCGCAGGGCATCGCAGGCTTCGTGCGCGAGCGCTTCTTCCCGGAGGCGCAATGACGCTGCTTTCGATCGCGCATCTGTCGAAGTCGTTCGACGGCGTGCAGGCCGTCGACGACGTATCGTTCGACCTTCAGGCAGGGCAGTTGCTCGCGCTGATCGGCCCGAACGGCGCGGGCAAGTCGACGTGCTTCAACATGATCAACGGTCAGCTCAAGCCGGGCGCGGGCGCGATTCGTTTCGACGGCCGCGATATCGCGGGCATGCGTCCGCGCGATATCTGGCGTCTCGGCGTGGGCCGCACATTCCAGATCGCCGCGACCTTCAATTCCATGACCGTGCTCGAAAACGTGCAGATGGCGTTGCTGTCGCGCGAGCGGCGCATCTATCGTCTTTTCGGGCGCGTCGCGTCATTCAGCGAAACCGAAGCGATGGCCTTGCTCGATCTCGTCGGCATGACGGCGCACGCGCAGCGCAGTTGCGCGGTGCTTGCATACGGCGACGTGAAGCGCGTCGAACTGGCGATCGCGCTTGCGAATCGTCCAAAGCTGCTTCTGATGGACGAACCGACCGCGGGCATGGCGCCGCAGGAACGCAATGAACTGATGGCGCTCACCGCGCGCCTCGCGAAAGAGCGCGACATCGGCGTGCTGTTCACCGAGCACAGCATGGACGTGGTGTTTTCGCATGCGGACAAGCTCATCGTGCTCGCGCGCGGCCGCCTCATCGCAGAAGGCGATGCCGAAGCCATCCGCAACGACGCGCGCGTGCGTGAGGTCTATCTCGGCACGGGTGCATCGTTCGCGCCGCGCACGGCGTTGAAGACGGGGGCAGCCACATGACGCTGCTGAAAGTCGACGCGCTCAACGCGTTCTATGGCCGCGCGCAGATCCTGTTCGACGTCGGCTTCGAAGTCGGTCGCGGCGAAGTGGTCGCGTTGATGGGCCGAAACGGCGCGGGTAAATCCACGACGATGAAAGCGGTGATGGGACTCCTGCCGCGCGTATCGGGCACGGTGTCGTTCATGGGCGAGAGCATCGCGGGCATGGCGCCTTATCGCATCGCGCGACGGGGCTTGGGGTATGTGCCGGAAGACCGGCGCGTTTTCGGCGAGCTGACCGTGATGGAGAATCTCGACACAGGCCGCCAGCCGCCGCGCGACGATGCGCCCTTGTGGACGCCAGAAAAGCTCTTTCGCGTGTTCCCGAATCTCGGCGAAATGCGCGGCCGCCGCGCGAGCCGCATGAGCGGCGGTGAGCAGCAGATGCTTACGGTATCGCGCACGCTGATGGGCAATCCGCGCCTCGTGTTGCTCGACGAGCCCTCGGAGGGTGTCGCGCCCGTCATCGTGGAACAGATGGCCGATATGATTCTCGAACTGAAGCGCGAAGGGCTCGCGATTCTTTTGTCGGAACAGAACCTGCACTTCGCGGAACTCGTCAGCGACCGCGTATATGTGCTGGAAAGAGGCCAGATACGCCATGAAGGCGCGATGAACGCATTCGCCCGCGACGATGCCGCGCGCCGCGAATTCCTTGGCGTATGAACGAATCGAATCTAAACAGAGAGGACAGAACCCGATGACGCCACTGCGCTTAACCCTCGCCGCCATTGCAGCGAGTCTCGCATTCGCCGCGCACGCCGACACCATCAAGATCGGCGAGATCAATAGCTACAAGGCACAGCCTGCATTTCTTCTGCCGTACAAGAACGGCTGGAATCTGGCGCTCGACGAGATCAACGCGGCGGGCGGCATCAATGGCAACAAGCTCGAAGTCGTCTCGCGCGATGACAACGGCAATCCCGGCGATACGGTTCGGGTCGCGCAAGAACTCGTCGCGCGCGAGCAGGTGAAGTTGTTGTTCGGCGGTTATCTGTCGAATACGGGCCTCGCGCTTGCGGACTTTGCGAAGCAACGGCGCATCTTCTTCCTCGCGGCCGAGCCGCTCACCGACAAGATCGTCTGGCAGGACGGCAACAAGTACACGTATCGTCTGCGCCCGTCGACGTACATGCAGGTCGCGATGCTCGTGCCCGAAGCCGCGAAGCTCAGGAAGAAGCGCTGGGCGCTCGTCTATCCGAACTACGAGTACGGCCAGTCGGCTGTGGCCACGTTCAAGCGCCTGCTGAAGGCGGCGCAGCCGGATGTGGAATTCGTCGCGGAGCAGGCGACCCCGCTCGGCAACGTCGATGCGGGCGCGGTGACGCAAGCGCTCGCCGATGCAAAGCCCGACGCCATCTTCAACGTGCTGTTCAGCGCCGACCTCGGCAAGTTCGTCCGCGAGGGCAACACGCGCGGACTCTTCAAGGATCGCGCGGTCGTGTCGCTGCTGACGGGCGAGCCGGATTATCTCGATCCGCTCGGCAAGGAAGCGCCGGTCGGCTGGATCGTCACGGGCTATCCGTGGTATTCGATCGATACCCCGGAGAACAAGAAATTCGTCGCCGCCTACGAGGCGAAGTATCACGACTATCCGCGCCTGGGCTCGGTCGTGGGCTATACCGCGATGATGTCGATCGCCAACGGCCTGAAGAAAGCCGGCTCACCCGATGCCGACAAGCTCGCCGCCGCATTCAAGGGCTTGCCCGTCGATACGCCGTTCGGCCCGATCACGTACCGCAAGCAGGACAATCAATCGACGATGGGCGCGTATGTCGGTGTGACGGGCCTGAAGGACGGCAAGGGCGTGATGACGTCGTTCCGTTATGTCGATGGCGCGAGCGTGCAGCCATCGGATGAAGAAGTGAAGAAACTGCGTCCGGCGGACTGACGCATCACGCCTTGGGAAAGGGCTTGCTGACGAACTTCGAACCGGCAAGCCCGAAACGCCAGGGTACGTCCATCGCCTTGGTGATGCCGATGCGCGGTCCGTGCACGATCGGGAAGTCTTCCTCGGGCGGCTCGATATGAAACGGCGCTTCGAGCAGCGACATGCCGTTGTTCCGGTGCGTGATGCCGAGCGCCTGCGCGGCGCGGCCCGGCCCCGAGCATAGAAGCTTGAGCGGCTCCAGTCCGCGCCGCGCACGCATTTCGTCGATGCCGACGAGCGGCTCGATCGCGCGAATCAGCACCCCGGCGCCGTGGCCGGCCTCGCGGCACACGAAATTCAGGCACCAGTGAATGCCGTAGGAACGGTAGACATAGGCATGGGCGGGCGGCCCGAACATGACCGCGTTGCGCGGCGTCGGCCCGGAGAAGCTGTGCGAGGCGGGATCTTCCCGGTCATAGGCTTCCGTTTCGACGATGCGGCCGCCGACACCGTCGACGGTCACGATCGCGCCGATGAGGCGTTGCGCGACGATCTCGGACGGCGCGTGAAAATCGACGGGTTTGGGCTTCTTGTTCACAAGCGGTATTCTAGCCGCGGCCGTGCCACCGCATTCAACCCGACCATCAGGAGACGCCGAATGAAGACTTCTTGGTTCCTCAAGTTCTCGAATGGGCTCGCGCAAGTGGCGGGGCACGCATCGACCTTCGTGACCGCGGTGGTGCTCGTCATCGTCTGGGCCGCATCGGGGCCGCTCTTTCATTTCAGCGACACATGGCAGCTCGTCATCAATACGTCCACGACGATCGTCACGTTCCTCATGGTCTTCCTGATTCAGAACACGCAGAACCGCGACACCGCCGCGATGCAGATCAAGCTCGATGAGCTCATTCGCGCGATCGACAAGGCGCATAACGCGCTGCTCGATCTCGAAGAGCTCGACGAAAAGGAACTCACCGTTTTTCGCAAGCGTTATGAAAAGCTCGCGCAGGAGGCGCGCGATGACTTGCGTTCGGCGAGCAAGGACATCGAGATGCCTTCATTCGACGAAGCGAAGCGGTAGCTGTCATTTCGTGAGACGCAGCACGCCCAGATTGCCGGCGATCTGCTGAAAGATGTTGTCGAGCGTCGTATTGTCCGGCGCGTGGTAATAGTTGCCCGGGCTCGCGCAGTTCTGCATCGTGACCTGTGCGCTCGAGCTGGATGCCGATGCGCCGAACGTAATCGAATAGATCGTGATGCCGCGCGCCTTGATTGCCGTGCAGATCGCCTGCTGGTAGGAGTTGGCGTCGTCGGGATAACCCGCGTTGTTGCCGCTCGAAGCGTCGATGGGACTGCCGCCGTGCAGCTCCGACGAGTCCGTGAGCGCGTTCGACATCGTGGTGCCGTCGGCCCGGATCACGGTCGGCGCCGACAGGCTGTTGGTGCCCACGCCCGAAAGGCCGTTGAAATACAGCGTGTTGGGAATCGAGCCCGCCGCGCCGATCTGGTTGAGGCCGTCGGTGAGGACGATCATCACGCGTTGAAGATTCTGCACGGAGCCGTCGGTGGGCTTCGGCAGACTCGGGTCGGACGAAATCCAGCCGTTCTTCGTGCCGGCTACGTTCTGCGACCACGACGGCTCCAGCATGCGCCAGCCCCACAGAAGGCCGACCGGAATGATCGTCGAGCCCGACGGCGTCATCTTGCTGACGGCCGTGGTGAGCGTGGTGGCGTTCTGCGTGAGGAAGGTCATCGAGGTGGCGAGGCAGCCGGAGTTCTGCGTCAGGTTCTGCCCGGTCGTGTTGGTCTCGTCGAACTGGGTGCCGATGCCGGTGCCCGTGCCGCCGCTCGGGCTGTTGCACTTGTTCGCCGACCCCGACGAGCCGATGGTGAATGGCACGTTCGAGACGGTCGACGACGAACTGCCCGACGTATTGCACGCGCTGTACCGCGTCGACGAACTATAGGTGACCACCTTGAGCTTGCTCGTCGGCACGTTGTAGTAGTAACGCTGGAACTTGCGCGTGTCGAGCGGCGAGTACGCCTCGGGCGAGAGATTGCCGCTGGTGCGCGGCTCGATCGGGCAGCCGCTCCACGCGCCCGTCGTCACGCCGCTCGTGTTGTAGCTCGGCAGCGTCGCGCTGAGCCAGCTGCCGCCGGACGGCAGGGCGCCCGTGGTGTTGACGGTGCTCGCGAACGGCACCAGGCCGATGAAGTTCTTGCTGGTGGAAGTGCTTCCGCCCGGCAGCAGGTCGCCGATCAGCGAGTTGGCCGCAGCCTGCAGTCCGCTCATCTTGGTCGCGCCGGACTTGCCGTTCGCGGGGTCTCTCATGGAGCCGGTGTTGTCGAGCACCATGACGAGTTCGAGCGTGCTCTGCGGCAGCCGCAGGGCTGTGTTGTTTGCCGATACCGTCGAAGTATCCGGCGGTGCCGTTCCGCCGCCGGAACCCGTGCCGGAGTCGCCACCGGATGTCTTGCTGAGAATCTTCGGCGCAAGCAAGGGCAGCGATCCCGACGCCGACAGCGCGATGGTCTGTCCGGTAGCGGGCGCGCCCGATACGGTCGCGGAAAACTGCCCGTCGGGCATGGTGAAGCCCATCATGCCGGAAGGACTGTTCGCGTCGTAGTACGCACGCGCGTCCTTCTGCCAGTTGGAGAGGCTCGTGCCGGTCGGCGTGTTGCCATAGCGCTGGAGATCGACGCCCGCCGACAACGTGGCGGCATCGAGCGCCATCTGCATGCGGCCCTGCGTCATCACGTAGTCGATCGCATCGAGCGCCACGCACATGGACCCGATCATGGTGCTCGCGCACATCGCGAACATCATCGCGACGCTGCCCCCTGCGCTTTGCGGCAGCCGGCTGCATGCGCGCAGCGTCGACGAAATCGTCATGAGCCTGAACCCTTTGCGTTTGAATTCCATGTGGACGTCCGTGACCACGCGAACGTCAGAAGAACGCTCTCGGCGCACGCGGCCGCACATACACGCGGCGGTACACGGTCTGCTGGCCCGGCAGCCCCGAGATCAATTTGGAGCTCATGGTGAACGGGTTGTACGACATGAATACTTCCACGATGATCGCCGAATCTCCCGTGCGAAAAGGCCACGAAGCGGGCAACGGACTCGTGCCCGAAATCCTCGACGCCATGCCCGAGCTCTTGCTGTTGGTCCATGAAGGCGGAGATGCCGACCACTGGACCTTCGGCGTGACGGTCGTCATGGAGTTATCCATGTCCTTGCATTTGCCGCTGGAATCCGGATCGCACACGAAGGTCACGTAGACCATGCCGTTGTCCTTCAACTGATACGGTGCGGCGAGCAGCAACGCGTCCTGCCACAGCGAGGCGTAGCTGTTCGCATCGGCGGTATCGTTGTTGTCGGCGATGATCGAGGTCATCTGACCGATGGTATTGGCGAGCGTGAAGGCCGTACGATCGACCGCGCTGACCGCGCGCATGTACAAGTAGACCTCGGTGAAGCCGAGCATCACGAGCAGCATGAGCGGCACGATGATGACGAACTCGATGGACACGCTGCCGCGATCCGAGCGCAGCACGCGGGTGAGCTTCCGGCAGATCGATCGCACCGTTTCGCTGGTCGTTCTCATTTTTCGTTCTGCACGATGAAATTGCGCTCGAAGATCAGTTCGTTCACGCCGAACATCGCCGGTATGCCGGTGATGCCGGGCATCCTGAGCTGTATGTTGTAGGCGACCACGTCGCCGTATCCGCCCATGTCCTGCGTCGGCGTGTAGGTCGAGCTAGCGACATTGCCGTAGCCGTAGCTGCCGTAGTTCAGTTCGGTGACCGTGATGGTCGCGTTTGCGTTCCTCCATCCACCCAGGATCGTCTCGACGATCCTCTGCGCCTCCTGGGCGCGGCTACCCGTGCTCGGCGCGGTCGTTGTCAGGCCCACACGAGACGCCGCCTGCGCGGCCGCCTGCACCGATGCATCGACGATCATTTCCAGCGCGATCTCGATCGTGCCGATGATGAGGATGACCGCGATAACGGCGACGAACGCGAATTCGATCGACGCGATGCCGCGCTCGTCGCGCAGGATCCGCGTCGCGACGCCCGGCGGTCGTGGAAGGCGGCGCGCGGCGGCTTTCATTTGAGGCGCGTCGTCTGCATCTGGGCCGTCGGAATCGCGGACGGCGCCGCGGGCTGCGCGGACGTGGGCCGGGACATCAGTTCGCGCTGAATGTCGTAGTAACGGAGATTGTCCTCGACCGATGCCTTCGGCAGATCGCGCGACAGGATTTCTGCGGCCGCTTCGCGGTTACCGAGCAGCCCGTAGGCGAGCGCGAGGTCCTGGCGCGCCTGCGGCGGCGCGGCGGGAAAGCGCGTCACGTCGAGCAGCACGTTTGCGCCTTCGCGCGGATCGCCGGAGAGCGTCAGCGACAGGCCAAGATTCACGGAGAGCAGCGGATCCCCGACATTCTTCCTGAGCGCCTCGCGCAGCACGGCCTGCGCGCCCGTGTGATCGCCGCTCAGGTCGAGCGCGGCGCCGAGCCCGGCCGAGGCGAGCGGGTCGTCGGGCGTCAGCGCGAGCAGACGCCGGTAGGTCGAGATGGCGTCGTCGAAGCGGCGCTGACGCATGGCGACGCGCGCGAGTCCGATGAGCGGCGCGGTCGCGTTCGCGTCGGCCTTGCTGGCGCGATCGTAGTAGACGCCCGCGCGCGTGAAGTCGCCGACCGTGTAGAGCGTGTTGCCGAGACCCGTGAGGCCCGCGACCGAGTGCGGGTCCGCCTGCACGGCTTTTTCATAGAGCGAGGTGGCAAGTTCGACATTGCCCGAATCGAGCGCGGTGTCGGCGATGCGCAGCTCGCTCATCGTGCTGGGCGCGGAATTGCGCATGACGGGACGGCTGTCGACGCTCTGGCGGGTGGTCGTCGTGCATGCGCCGAGGGCGATCACGAGCGTCGCACAGCACGCCGCGAGGCCGAGGCGGCGCATGCCGGGAAGTGACATCTGCGTTGTCTTCATTGCTTTGCAAAGACGCTCATGAGTTGTATGACGGCCGGGCCTGCGGCGATCAGCATCACCGCGGGAAGAATGAAGATCATCATCGGCACGGCCATCTTGGGTGCGAGCTTGGCCGCCTTTTCTTCGAGCGACACGATGTGCGCAAGCCGTTCGGTATGCGACAGCGTGCGCAGCGCCTGCGTGATCGGCGTGCCGTAGCGCATCGATTGCGTGAGCGTGGAGATCAGTGCGCGGATCGACGGCAGATCGATGCGATCGGCGAGCGCCTGCAACGCGCGCGTGCTGTCGCCGGACAGCTTCAGTTCGTCGGCGGTCAGCGAAAACTCGCCGGAAAGCGGCGGGCAGATGGACTTCAACTCGTCGGCAACGCGCCGGATCGAGACGCCGAGGCTGTTGCCCGCGTTCGTGCAGATGACGAGCAGATCGAGCGCATCGGGCAGGCACGACGCCATGGCCTTGCGCCGCCGCGCTGCGAAGAAGGCGATCACGTATTCCGGCAGGATCATGCCGACCACGAACACCAGCAGCATCATGATGCCCCGCACCGCCGGATAGCCGCCGACCACGGGAATGTGCGAGCCGAGCATCACCGCGAACGCGGCGCAGATGAGCCCGACGACGAACTTGATCGCAAGCAGCACGGACACCGCCGACTGGCTGCGATAGCCGCTGCGGACCATCTGCGTGCGCAGCTTCGCGCGGTATTTGGCATCGAAGAGCGGCAGCCGGTCGCCCAGGCGCGCGAGGCGCTGCGTGAGGCGCGCCACGGTGCCTTCGTCGTCGTCTTCTTCGGCGAGCGCGCTTTCATTGCGCTGCACGACGGCGGCCTGCCGCGTGCGCTCGGCGATGCGGCCGCGCGTCCCGCCATGCTTGGTCGCCCACCACAGCACGATCGCGACGACGAGCGCGAGCAGCATCAGCAGGTTGATGAGTGTTTCGAGTCTGTCCTGACTCATCGCGCGGTATCCAGTTTCGACATCTTGTGAACGAGGCTCAGTCCCACCGTGAGCGAAATCGCGGCGCACGTCAGCACTTTCTGGCCCGGGGGCGTTTTGAACAGCACCATCAGATACGGGCGGTTGAGCATGAACATGCTGCCCAGAATGAAGAAAGGCACCGCCGCGAGAATCTTGGTCGTGATGCGCGCCTCGCCCGTCAGCGCCTTGGTTTTCTGACGGATCTCGCGGCGCTTGCGCACGATGCCCGCGAGATTCTCGAGCGTTTCGCCGAGCTGCCCGCCGGTCTCGCGCTGCAGCAGCAGGCAGACGCAGAAGAAGGAGAAGTCCGCGATGCCGATGCGCGTGACCGCGGTGGCGAGCACCTCTTCCAGGTCGAGCCCCACCTTGATTCCGTCGCCCATCAACCGGAATTCGCTCCTGAGCGGCTCCGGGCATTCGCTCGACGCGACGCCCATCACGTGTGTCACCGGGACGCCCGCGCGCACGGCGCGCACGATCAGGTCGATGAGATCGGGAAAACCGTCCAGAAAACGGCGCTTGAATCGTTCGACGAGAAACCGGTACGCCTGGATCGCGCCGAGCACGGGCAGGCCGATCAGGAGCACCGGCGTTGCGAGCGCGGGCAGCGGCAGCAGCTTCGACATCACCAGCGCAAGGACCTCGGAAATGACCGCCGTGATGATCACCGCGCGCAGTCCGCTTGCGCCGGCCACCGTTTTGAGGCGCGCGATCTTCGGCGCGAACCAGCGGCTCACGACGTTGTCGTTGCGGCTGAAGGTGAAAAGGTCGGAGTGGTCATGACGGGTCTCGCGTCCGTTCGGGCCGGCCGCGGGGAAGGCGGCCTGCACCCGCGCCTGGATGCGCGCATCGGGGCGCTGTCTGCGCATGTCCTGCACCACGAGCAGCATGATGCCGAGCAGCAGGACGATGGCGAACGCGCAGAAGGTGATCAGATCGACGGAGCTCATGGCCGCATCGCCTCCAGCAGCGCATCTTCGAGACCGTAATAAGCGGCGCGCGCGGCGAAGGCCGGCCGCACGGCGCCCGTTTCGAACACGCCTTTGACTTCCTCGCTGTACGCGCTCGCATCGTAGCGGAAGGTGAAGAGATCCTGAGTGATGATGACGTCGCCTTCCATGCCCACCAGCTCGGTGATGCGCGTGACGCGCCGCATGCCGTCGCGCATGCGCTCGATCTGCACGATCATGTGCACCGCGCTCGCGATCTGCCGGCGGATCGACAGCAGCGGCAGGTTGCCGTTCGCCATCATCACCATCGATTCCAGACGCGTGATGCCGTCGCGCGGCGTGTTCGCGTGGATGGTGGTCATCGAGCCGTCGTGGCCCGTGTTCATCGCCTGCAGCACGTCGAAGGCTTCGGGGCCGCGCGTTTCGCCGAGAATGATGCGGTCGGGGCGCATCCGCAACGCGTTGCGCACGAGATCGCGCTGCGTGACGGCGCCGAGCCCTTCGGCATTTTCGGGGCGCGTTTCCAGACTGACGACGTGCGGCTGCACGAGCTGCAACTCGGCTGCATCCTCGATCGTCACGGTGCGCTCGCCGTGCCCGATGAAGTGCGACAGCGCATTGAGCAGCGTCGTCTTGCCCGAGCCCGTACCGCCCGAGACGATCACGTTCAGCCGGCACGTGCTCGCGAGCTTGAGCACGGTGGCCATCGCGGCCGACATGTTGCCCTGCTGCGACATGCGGTGCAGCGTGATGTTGCGCTTCGAGAATTTACGAATCGAGATCGACGCGCCGTTGATGGCGAGCGGCGGCAGCACGACGTTCACGCGGCTGCCGTCGGCGAGACGCGCATCGACCATCGGGCTGCTTTCGTCGACACGCCGCCCGACGCCCGCCGCGATGCGTTGCGCGACGTTGGTCACGTGCGTGTTGTCGCGGAACTTGCAGTTGGTGAGTTCGAGCCGCCCGTGCCGCTCGACATAGACCTGATCGGGACCGTTGACGAGCACGTCGGTGATGCTGTCGTCGGCGAGCAGCGGTTCGATCGGACCGAGGCCGAACATGTCGTTCAGCAACTCGCCGACGATCTGCCCCTGCTCCGCGATCGTGATGTTCAGCCGCTCGCGCTCCGCCACGTCCAGCACGAGCTGCTCGACGCCCGGCTTCATCTGCTCGCGTGTCTTGCCGACGGCGGCCGAGGGGTTCATCGCCGCGAACACGCCGTTGCGGATCACCTTGAATAGGTCCGAGCGCACCAGCACTTCACCGCCCTCGGGCGCGTGCGCGCGCGGGGCCGGCGCGACCGGGGGCGGCGCCTCGGCTGCCGCCGCGGCTTCGGCGCCGGGCGCCGCGTCCGGATCGGGCGCGGGGCGGGGAACCTGCTTCTGTCCGAACATCAGCCTCTCCTGAGCCTGAGCTTCTGGAAGAACGAGCGCTCGGCGTTCATCTGCTGACCGGTGAGGTCGCCGCCGATGCGCGTGATCATCTGATTGAAGCCGTTCACCGCTTTTTCTTTAGGCGCTTCGCCGAGGTTCTCGGCGGTCGCGAGCGCCTTTGCTTCGAACGGGATTTCGTACAGCACGTTGCGGCCGATTGCCGTCATGAAGTCGTTCGCCTGCACCTTGCCGCCCGTCACGGCGTTCGGGTTGTTGAGCAGCAGCGAGGTCGGCGGATTGTTGTCGCGGTCCTCGATGTGGCGCAGCAGGCGGATCGTCTCCCGTGTGGAATGCACCGAGCGGTCCGCGACCAGATAGACCCGCGCGGCGTGATCGAAGGCTTCCTGCGCGAGCGGGTCCGTCACCGTGCCGATGTCCAGAATCACGTAGTGGAAGCTGTCGCACAGCAGCTCGAGCACGCGCGGCAACGCGCCCGGGCCGAACGGACGCGCGGCGCCGTAATCGTGTTCCGCCGACAGCATGAAGAGCCGGCTGCCCTTGGCGACGAGCGTGCGCTCCACGTATTGCGGATCGAGGCGGTGCACGTTCTGCAGCACGTCGATGAGCCCGTTGTTGCTCTGCAGACCGAGCATCGAATTGGCTGCGCCGCCGTGCAGGTTCAGATCGACATAGGCGACGCGCCGATGCGTGTCTTCCGACAGATGGCGCGCGACGTTGAGCGCGAGCGTCGTCACCCCGACGCCGCCGCGCGAGCCCGTGAACGCAATCGTCTTGCCGGCGCGCGCGAGCATCACCGGGCTCACCTTGCCCTCGGAGACGTTGACCGTGCGCTTGAGCAGCTCGACCGTGATGGGCTTGACGAGGTAATCTCGCACGCCGATCTTGAGCAGGCTGCGAAACAGGCCGACGTCGTTGCGCTCGCCGAGCGCCACGACCTGCACCGACGGCTCGCACACTTCGGCGAGGCGGCCGAGGTCTGACAGCGGCATCACGGAGTCCTGCAGGTCGACGAGCAGGAAGAGCGGCGAGCGGTCGACGCGGGCGAGATACGCGATCGCGTCGTCGACGCTGCCGACGACGATATGCGCGTGCGGCATCGCCTGCTCGAGCACGAAGCTCTTGACGATCTGCTCGGTCTTGCGATCGGACACGAAGGCGATGAAATCCGCGTTGCGCGTGCCGGACTTGCTCTTCGAGAAGGAGAACTCTGTGCTCATGGCTGGCCTTATGTGCTTCTGGCTGTGTTGCGTCGCATCACTTGCTGTCGCGCGAGGTCGATCTGTCGAGCGGAATCACGCGGCCGGTCTCGTAGCGCCGCACCGCGCTCGCCGCCACCGCCGCGTTCGCCGGGCCGAGCGTCTGCGGATGCACGGCGTCTTCGGGGTGGGCGAGTTGCGCGGCGAGATTCGTGTAGGTCGCGCAGCCCCATTGCATGCTCGGGCGGCGGATGCCGGCGTCAGTCAGCAGCGACGGGCGCGCGAGGCTGTCGCAATCGGGCGGCACGGCCGACGTGCCGTCGTAGCCGATCACCGTTTCGTTCGGCATGTTGCGCGGCGGCTTGAAGCAGCCGCCGGCGGCGACGGCGAACGAGCCGGCGAGAAGGAGCGAAAGCAGTCGTGTGTGTTTCATCGCGGGCTCAATAGACGTAGCCGGCCGCGCCGACGAGACGCGGCTGTCCGGCCTGAGCCGGCGCTCCGCCGTTCTGGCGCCGGAAGCTGTATTCGACATCGCTCGACGGCGAGATCAGCGAATCGAGCGGCGTGCGCAGTTTCGACGGATCGGTCGGCTCGACGAGATACGGCGTGACCATGATCACGAGCTCCGTCTTGTTGTTCTGGTAGTTCGTCGACGAGAACAGCTTGCCGAGGATCGGAATCGAGCCCAGGCCCGGCACCTGCGAAACGACGTCGCTCGTATTGCTCTGCAGGAGCCCCCCGATCGCGAAGCTCTGGCCGCTCGCGAGCTCCACGGTCGTGTCCGCGCGACGAACGGAGAGTCCCGGCACGGTGACGCCGCCGGTCGTCACGCTCGCGGTCGTGTCGATCTGGCTGACTTCCGGGCGCACCTTCAGGCTGATGCGCCGGTCCGAGAGCACGGTCGGCGTGAAATCGAGCTTGACGCCGAACTGCTTGAACTCGACGGTGATCGCGCCGTTGGTCTGCGAAACGGGAATCGGAAATTCGCCGCCCGCGAGAAAGCTCGCCGTCTGCCCCGACAGCGCGACGAGATTCGGCTCGGCGAGCACCGTCAGCAGGCCTTCCTGATTCAGCGCGTCGACGAGCGCGCGGATGTCCACGTTGTTCGTCCTGAAGGCGCCGAGGATCGAATAGGCGTTGTTGGTCGGCAGATTGACCGGATAGGTCACGGCGCCGTTGGCGCCGGTGAGCGGCTGGCTCAGGTTGTAGATCGGGCGGCCGCTGAAGATGCCGCCATAAAAGTTGCCGACCGCGTTGCCCATCGCCTGCCAGTTGATGCCGAGCTGCTGCGTGATGTTGCGATCCACTTCGGTGATGCGCACGCGCAACTGCACTTGCAGCGGGCGGTCGATCGTCATGCGGTTGACGAGCACTTCCTTGTCGGCGAGATAGGGCGTCACCGCCTGGACGACGGCGTCGGCATCCGCCGGCGTCGCCGCCTGGCCGCTCAGCATCAGCGAGCCTTGTCCCGTCGCGACCTGCACGTTCGTGTTCGGAAAGCGCGCGGCGAGCATGGCGCGCAAGGTGATCATGTCGCGCGACACGACGATCGTGCGCTGCACGAGCGGACGGTTGTTGGCGCCGAGCACGTAGAGCGTCGTCGTGCCGGTTTTCTTGCCGAGCACGAAAACCGCCCTGGGCGAGGGCACGTGCACGTCCGCGACGGCGGGATCGGCGACGAAGACCGAGACGGCGTTTTCGTTCAGTGGCAACACCGTGCCCTTGCCCGCGTCGAGCACGAGCGCGCCTTGGGCACCGGCGGGCGCCATCGCGTCCGTCATGCCGCCGCGCGCGACGTTCGCGGCGCGCACGGCCGAGGGCGCGCCGGCGTAGGGCGGCATGTTCGCCGGCTCCGCGGCATGCGCGGCGGCGCACCCGACGAGCGACACGCACGCCAGAAGCACGGCGACTGGCGCGCTATCCGCGCGACCCGCGGTGCGAGTCGGACTGAACTGCGTCTTCATGAATGTGAATCCTGGCGATGGCACGCTTTCGAACGGGGGCACGGTGTCAACGCTCCGCGGGCACGGAGGGCAGCGGCGGGACGCCCTGGCCCGAACCGCCCGCCTGGGCAACGCTCGACGTCTCCGACTTCTCGGAGCCGCGGTAGATGGTCACGGTGCGCGGCATGGCCGGCGCGGCGCTCGGCGCGCCCGACTGAGCGGGGCGCGTGCGCGGCAGCTCGCGCACGGCGCGGGAGATGTCGCCGGCCCAGAGAGGCTTGCGCTCGTCGGCGGAAGCGCCGGCGGCCGCCGCCGGTTCGCGGCTGACGGTCGCGAAGCTGCGCAGCGCGAGCGACAGGCTGCCGAGCCGCGCCGCGACCGCCACGACTTCGCCCATGCGCGGCGTGACTTCGAGCGTCACGGTGCGGGCGCGGACCACGGCGACGTCGGCGTCGCCGTCGTTTTTCGGCCGCTTGATTTCGGAACCGACGGCGAGCACGCGCACGTGCTCGACCACCGTCTCGCTCGATACCGCGAGATCCGGGGATTCGGTGCGCCGGTCCATTTGCTGCGTGAGGAGCAGGTCGACGTAATCGCCCGGCTGGATCAGCCCGGCGTTGCCGGACACGTCGTCGACGGCGACCGAGACCGCGCGCATGTCGGGCTTGAGCGTCGCGGCGAGGAAGCCGGGGGCGCTCGGCAGAAAGACGTCGTCGGATACGAGGACGGTGCCGCTCGCGACCGGATGGCGCAGCAGCGCGCCCTTCAGGTCGGGCGCACCCGCGACGCCCGCGACGATGGCGCTGGACGGAATGTCCGCCTTGGGAATGTCCTTCCAGGCGAGGTCCTCGTCGCGCAGCAACAGGCCTTGCGGCAGGTTCGCCGCGCTCACCAGCACTTTCTCGCTCGTCACGACGGGCTTTGCCGTGCGCGACGCGCTCGCAAGGACGACGCGCACGATCAGCGCGACCAGGAGTGCGCCGAGCAGCAGCACGGCAAACTTGATGATGTTGGACATGAGGACGTCGTCCTATCGCGTCGAGATGAGGTGCAGCAGGGCAGGCAGCACGATGACGAGACCGCCGCCGAAGGCGAGCGCCACGCCGTACGGAACGCCGCGCGCCGCGGAGAACATCGCGAGCGCGCGCAGCGGCACGAAGCGCTGAGACGGATTCATGTTGCGGGTGGCGAGACTCACGAGCGACACCACGGTCCCGATCACGGAGATGAGCGTCAGCGTGGCGAGCGAAAGACCGAATCCCACCCAGAGAAAGATGACGGAAGCGAGCTTGGCGTCGCCACCGCCGAGCATCCGCGCGACGAACAGGACCGCGCAGGCCAGAAACACGACGACTGCAAGCAGCAGATGCGAGATCACATCGTCGAGCGACATGCCGGCGATGAGCGCATCGACGAAAAAGAGTGCACCGATCGAGAGGACGATGCTCGTCGGCAGACGTCGGGTGCGTACGTCGATGACAGCGAGCCAGAGTAGGGCGCCCAGCACGACAAGACGAATGACGAGAGACGGTACGGTCACGATGGACTCGATTCGGTTAGGCGATACAGGGGTCCGGGCGTTTGACGGCCCGGACCTGATGCTCGACTGCTTAGGCGCCTGCCGCGCTCTTAACCTTGGTGGTCAGGTTGGTGAAAATGTCCGAGAGGTTGGTGCTGAAGGTCGAGCCGACCAAGGTCAGTGCGACCACGACGATGCCGGCGAGGATGGCGTATTCCATGGCGCTGACGCCACGTTCGTCGCGCACGAAGGCTTTCAGAAGTTTTTGCATATTGCTTCCTTGATGAGTGAGAGTCGGGTTTGCAGTGCCAGGGGGAAGTGCTTACCGTTTGGATCATATCCATGGCCGCCCAGGCCAAACGCGAGAACAAAAGGCAGAACAGGCCTCAATTTGAAACGACCTGGGTGATATGGATAAGCGCGTTAACGGCAAGGGCTTGACGGGCTTTAATCGATTCGAACAAATGCGCCCCGAACCGGACGATTTCGCGGAAAAAGCGCACTGTTTGTCCACCCGCAAGCGATTGCGCGGCATCCCAGACAGCGATGCGACCGGTGCACTCGCTGTTGCGCGCACAGGCCGCGATGTGGGCACGCACGTTGCTCGCGCGTCAAGGGCCAGTCCACTTCATATGGAGGTCCGACATGCCCGAAAAGAAAACCCTCGAGCGCGCAGCGAAGGCGAAGCGCGCAGGCAAGTCCCCGAGCACGCAGGCGGGTGCGTTCGTGAAGGAGCAGATCGATCACATTCGCG
Organism: Caballeronia sp. INML3B; assembly: GCF_023631305.1. Lineage (NCBI taxonomy): Bacteria > Pseudomonadati > Pseudomonadota > Betaproteobacteria > Burkholderiales > Burkholderiaceae > Caballeronia > Caballeronia sp. INML3B. Next base: position 748,157 of record NZ_JALQDI010000040.1, on the reverse strand, counting down.
AAGGCAAGCACGGCGCGAAGTCGGCGAAGCAGGCCATCGCGATCGGGCTGTCCGAAGCGCGTCGCTCGGGCGTGAAGACGAAGGCGCCGAAGAAGGGCACGACGTCCGAGGCCACGCGCAAGAAGGCCGCGCAGGACACGAAGGCCGCGCATCGCACGAAGCGAAGCCCGAGCACCGAGTCGAAGGCGAAGCGTTCAGCCGTGTCCACGCGCGTGCTCAAACGCGAAAGCACCAAGGCCGCTTCGCACAAGTCCCTGTCGCGTCAATCGCACGCGGCTGCGAGCCGGCGCTCGGCGGCGGATCGGTCAGCGGCGGCGAAGAAAGGCTGGGCGACGCGACGCGCCCGTGCCGCCGGTGCATCGAAGGGCACGCGTCACGCGTCGCGTTGAGCGGGAAGCATCCGCGCGAACGAAACGGCCATCGTTGCCAGTTCTTGCGCCGCGGGCGTGAGAGGGACGCCCGCGCGCCGCAGCAGACATACCGGCGTTTTCGCGGCGCGCTCGGCGATAGGCACGATCTCGACGTGCTCCCGGAAGAACGGATGCCCGGCGAGGCTCGCGGGTTCCAGACCGATATAGTCGCTCGACGCAATGCAGTGCAGGGTGTCGAACACGGCTTCGGTCGTCGCGGCGATGCGCGGCGGCGCGAGCTTCGCGTGCTCGAAGAGCGCCGACAGCTTGTTGCCCAGCGCACCGCCGCCGCGTTGCCGCGTGCTGACCCATTCCGCGTCCTGGAGGGCGCGCAGCGAGCGCGCACGCCCGAGCGGATGCCCGCGCCGCGCGATCACCGCGACTTCGGTGTCGAAGAGCGGGGTGGCGTCCATGTCGTGGATGTCGGCATCGGGGGAGATCAGGGCGAGCGCGAAGTCGAGGCTGCCGTCGCGAACCCATGAAGTCAGCATCCGCGACGTCGCGCTCGTCAGATGCACGTCGATGCGCGGACAGCGCTCGCGATAGCTCGCGAGCAGCGCGGGAAAGAGGCGCATCGTCGCTTCCGCGGCGAGGCCGAGCGCAACGCGGCCCGTCAGTTCGCCGCGCAACTGGCGCATTTCTTCTTCGGTCTTTCTGCACTCGCCGAGAATCAGGTCGGCGCGCAGACGCAATCGCTCACCGACCGGCGTCAGGCGCGCGCCGCGCACGTCCCGCTCGAACAGCGGCCCGCCCGCGAGCGTCTCGAGCTTCTGCAATTGCTGGGTGATGCCGCTTTGCGCGACATCGAGCCGCCGCGCGGCCGCACGCACGCTGCCCGCCTCGGCAACGGCGACGAACATGCGCAATTGCGTCAGAGTCATATCCACGCTCGGCGTCTCCGTCGGGTGATCTCGAAAAGTGATCATGATAAGCAAAATGCGTCTTTTTGAGAGCGTCTTGCGCTCGTACCATCGGTGGCACCAAAACGGAGACGCCGCCTTCATGTACAGACTCAGCTCACTCTTCCTGGCCGCCGCGCTCGTCGCGGCCGCGCCGCTTCAGGCGAAAGATGCCGACGCCCTGCGCCTTGGCATCGATCCCGGCTATCCCCCGATGGACGTGAAGACGCCCGACGGCCACGTCGCGGGTTTCGACGTCGATCTCGGCGATGAAATCTGCCGCCGCATCGCGATGCGCTGCCAGTGGGTGGAACTCGAATTCTCGGGGATGATTCCCGCGCTGCAGGCACGCAAGATCGACGGAATCATGTCGTCGATGGCGATCACCGACAAGCGCATGAAGCAGATCGCGTTTTCCACCAAGCTCTTTCAGTTCCGCTCGCGCCTGATCGCGAAGCAGGGCACGCCGCTCACGGCGAGCGCGCAGGGCTTGCGGGGCAAGCGCATCGGCGTGCAGAGCGGCAGCCAGTTCGAAACCTACGCGCTGAAAAACTGGCAGCCGGGCGGCGTCGAGGTGGTGTCGTATCAGAGCATGGAAGGCGTGCTGAACGACCTGAGCGCGGGACGCATCGACGCCGCGCTGCTCGGTTCGGTGGAAGCGGAGCACGGGTTCCTGAAGACGCCGCGCGGCGCGGGCTTCTCGTTCGTCGGCGAGCCGCTTTCGATGGGCGATCACGGCGTCGGCATGGGCCTGCGCCAGGACGATACGGCGCTCAAGGCGAAAGTCGACAAGGCCGTGAACGACATGCGCGCCGACGGCACGTATCAGAAGATCGCGCGCAAGTACTTCGACTTCGACGTGTACGGCGACTGAGGATTTCTCGATGCAAACCAGACGCCATTCACTCGTTTCCACGACGCTCGGCACCTCGCGCGAGCTCGTCAGCTTTCATTTCGGCGACGCGAAGCGCGACGGCGAGAAGGTCTACATTCAGGCGTCGTTGCACGCCGACGAAACGCCCGCGATGCTCACCGCATGGACGTTGAAGAAGCGGCTCGCCGCGCTCGACGCCGAAGGCCGCGTGCGCGGTGAAATCGTGCTCGTGCCGGTGGCGAATCCGATCGGTCTGTCGCAGCATGTGCTCGGGCAATTTCTCGGGCGCTTCGAGGCGAACAGCGGCCACAACTTCAACCGCAGCTTTCCGATGCCGCCCGCCGCGGCGTTGATCGAGCGCGTGGGCGCGCATTTATCGTCCGCGGATGCCGCGCACAACGCGCGCCTTGTGCGCGGCGCGCTCGTCGAGATGCTCGGCGAAATGACCGCGAAGAACGAATTCGAATCGCTGCGGCTCGCGCTGCTGACGCTGGCGTCACGAGCCGATATCGTGCTCGATCTGCATTGCTCGCTCGAAGCGACGATGCACGTTTATACGAGCCCCGCGAGCTGGCCCGCGATCGAGCCGCTCGCGCGCCATCTCGGCGCGAACGGCGTGCTGCTCGCCACCGATTCCGGCGGGCAGTCTTTCGACGAAGTTCACGCGCTGCTGTGGAACGAACTGCGCGAGCGCCTCGGCGAGAGGACGCCGCTCGGCGCGCCGAATATCGCGGCGACGATCGAACATCGCGGGCAGCGTGATGTCGATTACGACACCGCCGCGCATGATGCCGATGCCATCGTCGATTATCTGATCGCGCGTGGCGTGATCGAGGGCGATGTGAAGGACGCGCCGCCGCTTGCGCAACCCGCGACGCCGCTTGCGGGCAGCCAGCAGTTGATCGCGCCGGTGAGCGGGATCGTCGTGTATCGGGCGACGGTGGGCGCACTGCTCAGAGCGGGCGATCCGGTGTTCGATATCGTCGATCCGGTCACCGATGCGGTGACCACCATCGCCACGGATAACGACGGCGTCTTCTACATGCGCCGCGCGATCCGCTTCGTGTATGCGGGCGCGCCGATGGGGCGCGTGACGGGGAAGAAGGCGATCAGGAGCGGGGTGCTGATCGGGGCGTGAGGGTCCGGCGAGCCGCATCGCCAGCGTGTCGAGCGCGCGCTTGCCTTGCTCGCTAGAATGACTGCTCCCTTCCGCGTTCCCCTTCGAGGAGTCTCGCCATGCTGGACTTCGAACGCCACGCCCGCACGCCGACGCTCGATATCGCCTACGCCGATTCCGGTCCCGCCGATGGCCCCGTCGTCCTCCTGATTCACGGCTGGCCCGACGCGGCCCGCGCCTGGAACGCGGTCGCCGCACGGCTCAACGAAGGCGGCTATCGCACCATCGTTCCGGAACTGCGCGGCGCGGGCGGCACGCGTTTTCTATCCGCCGACACCGTGCGCGACGGCTCGGGGGTCGCGCTCGCGCAAGATGCCATCGATCTCGCCGATGCGCTCGGCATCGCGCAATTCGATGTCGTCGGCCACGACTGGGGCGCGCGCGCCGCGTACACCCTCTCCGCGCTGTTTCCCGAGCGCGTGCGCCGCATGGCCGCGCTCGCGCTCGCGTATCAGCCGCGCGGCGTCTTCAAACTGCCGGATTTCTCTCAGGCGCGGCGCTTCTGGTACCAATGGTTCATGTCGCTCGATGGCGGCCCGGACGCCGTCGCCGCCGATCCCAAAGGCTTCGCGCGCATCCAGTGGGACACGTGGTCGCCGCCCGGCTGGTTCGACGAAGCAGAATTCGCGGCGACGGCGCGCGCCTTCGAGAACCCGGATTGGGTGCCGATCACGCTGAACGCGTACCGGCGTCGCTGGCGCAGCGACCAGCCGTCCGATCCGGCGCTCGCGAAACTGTATGCGCGGCTCGCGACGATCGAGCGCATCGGCGTACCCGCGCTGATGATCCAAGGCGGCGACGATTCCTGCGATGAACCGGCGAGCTCGGAAGGACAGGACGTGTATTTTCCGGCGGGATACCGGCGCGTGATCGTCGATGGCGCGGGGCATTTTCCGCTGCGTGAAGCGTCGGACGCCGTTGCGGATGCCGTCATCGCGCATCTGACGTGACGGCGGATCAGGCGAGCGTCTTGCGCACGGATGCGGACACTCGTAGCACGTTTGGCGACAACTACTGTATGCGTGTACAGTACTGTTCGCTATGGCGGGCGCGCACATCCGAACACTCGTGCGACCTCGCCCACGGCTTTCAGCGAGCCGCCTAACCTATTGAACCGGTTGAAAAATTGGCATCGAACAACGCAATCCGCATTCGCGGCGCACGTCAGCATAACCTCAAGAATCTCGATCTCGACCTGCACACCGGCCAGATGACGGTCGTGACCGGGCCTTCCGGCTCGGGCAAGTCGAGCCTCGTATTCGATACGCTCTACGCGGAAGGCCAGCGCCGCTACGTCGAGACTTTCAGCGCGTACGCGCGCCAGTTTCTCGACCGGATGGACCGTCCGCAGGTCGATCGCGTGGACGGCGTGCCGCCCGCGATCGCCATCGACCAGACGAATCCGGTGCGCAGTTCGCGCTCGACCGTCGGCACGATGACCGAGCTCAACGATCACCTGAAGCTGTTCTACGCTCGGGCCGCCGAACTGTTCGACAGGAAGACGTCGCAGCGCGTGCGCCACGACACGCCCGAAACGATCTACGCCGAGCTGCTCGAACGCACGCGCGCCGACGATCCGCGTCTCGCGATCACGTTTCCGGTCGAATTGCCGGATACCGCGAGCGATGAAGAAGTCGAGCAATGGCTGTCCGCGAGCGGCTACACGCGCGTGCAGGCGAAGCGCCACGTACAGACGGAATCCGGCGCACGGCAGATGCTCGATGTCGTCGCGGATCGCTTTCGCCTGCAGAACACGGAGCGCTCGCGTGCGCTCGAGGCGATCGAAAGCGCGTTGCTGCGCGGCACCGGCCGCGTCGACATTTACGTGCTGAAGGACGAAGGCGAGCCGGAAATCTGGCGCTTCTCCACCGGCTTGCACAGCCCGGAAAGCGATCTGCGCTACGCGGACCCGCAGCCCGCGCTGTTCTCGTTCAATTCGGCGTACGGCGCGTGCGAAACGTGCCGCGGCTTTGGCCGCGTGATCGGCGTCGATTACGGGCTCGTCATTCCGGACGACAAGAAGACGCTGCGCGAAGGCGCCGTCAAGACGCTGCAAACGCCCGCGTGGAAAGAGAACCAGGACGATCTCGTGAAGTACGGCGCGAAGGCGGGCATCCGTCTCGGCGTGCCGTGGAAGGATCTCACGCAGGAAGAGCGCGACTGGGTCATCAAGGGTTCGCCCGACTGGACCGGCAAGTGGCAGAACCAGTGGTACGGCGTGCAGCGCTTCTTCGACTATCTGGAGTCGAAGGCGTACAAGATGCACATCCGCGTGCTGCTGTCGAAATATCGCAGCTATACGACGTGCCCGGTGTGCGCCGGCGCGCGCCTGAAAACCGAATCGCTGCTGTGGCGTCTGGGCACGAAGGAACAGGCCGATGCGGTGCTGTCGCCGTCGGATCGCTTCATGCCGGAAGGCGTCGACTGGACGCGCGCGCAACTCGAGGCGCTGCCGGGCCTCACGGTTCACGATCTGATGCTGATGCCGATCGAACGCATCCGCCGCTTCTTCGATTCGCTGACGCTGCCTTCGACGCTGCTCGACGAAGCGCTCAAGCTGCTGCACGCGGAAGTGCGCACGCGCCTCAAATATCTCTGCGATGTCGGGCTCGGCTATCTGACGCTCGATCGCCAGAGCCGCACGCTCTCGGGCGGCGAAGTGCAGCGCATCAACCTGACGACCGCGCTCGGCACGTCGCTCGTGAATACGCTCTTCGTGCTCGATGAGCCGAGCATCGGCCTGCATCCGCGCGATCTGAACCGCATTGTCGAGGCGATGCACCGGCTGCGCGACGCGGGCAATACGCTCGTCGTCGTGGAGCACGATCCGTCGGTGATGCTCGCGGCGGATCGTCTCATCGACATGGGACCGGGACCGGGCGAGCGCGGCGGTCAGATCGTCTACGACGGCGCCCCCGACGACATTCAAACCACCGACACCCTGACGGGCGCGTATCTCGGCGGCCGCAAGCATGTCGCGCATGCGTCGAACTGGAACCGGCGCGCCGTCGATGCGAACACGCCGCATCTCACGCTCGAAGGCGCGAGCGACCACAACCTGCGGGACGTGACGGTCGATATTCCGCTGCAACGTCTCGTCTGCGTGACGGGCGTATCCGGCTCGGGCAAATCGACGCTGATTCAGGACGTGCTCGCGCCCGCGCTGATGCGTCATTTCGGCAAGGCTACGGAAACGCCCGGCGCGTTTCGCGCATTGAAGGGCGCGGAGCATCTGAGCGATGTCGTTTTCGTCGATCAGTCGCCGATCGGGCGCACGGCGCGCTCGAATCCGGCGAGCTACGTCGGCGCGTTCGATGAAATCCGCAAGCTCTATGCGAAGGCGCCGCTCGCGTTGCAACGCGGCTACAGCGCGAGCATGTTCAGCTTCAATTCGGGGGACGGACGCTGCCCGACATGCGGCGGCTCGGGCTTCGAGCACGTCGAGATGCAGTTCCTGAGCGATGTCTATCTGCGTTGCCCGGATTGCGATGGACGGCGTTATCGCGCTGAAATTCTCGAAGTGAAGATCGAGCGCGGCGGCCGTCAATTAAGCGTCGCCGACGTGCTCGAACTGACCGTGAGCGAAGCCGTCGATCTCTTCGCCGGCGACAAGGAAGTGCTGCGCGTGCTGCAGCCGATCGTCGATGTGGGTCTCGAATACGTGAAGCTCGGTCAGCCGGTACCGACGCTGTCGGGCGGCGAGGCGCAGCGACTCAAGCTCGCGGGTTATCTCGCGGAAACGTCGCAAAGCAAAGGCAGCGAACGCCGCCTCTTCATGTTCGACGAGCCGACCACCGGTCTGCATTTCGACGACATCGCCAAGCTGATGCAGGCGCTGCGGCGATTGCTCGAGCGCGGGCATTCGCTGATCGTCATCGAACATAACCTCGATGTGATTCGCGCGGCCGACTGGATCATCGATCTCGGTCCCGAAGGCGGCGATGGCGGCGGTCAGGTCGTGTGCATCGGCACGCCCGACGACGTGGCCGCGTGCGAGCAGTCGCATACGGGCCGCGCCTTGCTCGATTACGAAGACGCGATGGCGCCCGGCGCGGCGCAAAAGCGCGCGGGCGTGCCGCTGCAACTCGCGGCGGAAGTCGCGAGCGCGCGCCGCGCGTTGCAGGGCGAGGACGTCGTGCGCATCGTCAACGCGCGCGAGCACAACCTGAAGTCGCTCGACGTCGATATCCCGCACAACAAGTTCAACGTCGTGACGGGCGTGTCCGGCTCGGGCAAGTCGACGCTCGCGTTCGACATCCTCTTTCACGAAGGCCAGCGACGTTATCTCGAATCGCTCAATGCGTATGCGCGTTCCATCGTGCAGCCCGCGGGACGTCCCGAAGTCGATGCCGTGTACGGCATTCCGCCGACCGTCGCAATCGAACAGCGTCTGTCGCGCGGCGGGCGCAAGTCGACCGTCGCGACGACGTCGGAAGTCTGGCACTTCCTGCGTCTTTTGTACGTGAAGCTCGGCATCCAGCATTGCATCCACGACGGCACGCCGGTGCAGTCGCAAAGCTCGGAATCGATCGCCGCGCAGATCATGCGCGATTTCAAGGGACAACATGTCGGCCTGCTCGCGCCGCTCGTCGTGAACCGCAAGGGTGTGTACACCGATCTCGCGAAATGGGCGAAGGCGCGCGGCAACACGCATCTGCGCGTGGACGGCGAATTTCTGCCGGTGAGCCCGTGGCCCAAGCTCGACCGGTTCCGCGAGCATACGATCGAATTGCCGGTCGCGGATCTCGTCGTCTCGGCGGATAACGAAGCCGATCTGCGCCGTCTGCTCGACGAAACGCTGGAGATCGGCAAGGGCGTGATGCACCTGTGCGCGCCGCTCGACGATCTGCATGGCTCGTGGCAGGACGGCGCGCGCCGGGGCAAGGAAGAAACCCGCGTGTTTTCGACGAAGCGCGCATGTCCTGTCTGCGGCACGAGCTATCCCGAGCTCGATCCGCGCATGTTCTCGTACAACAGCAAGCACGGCTGGTGCAATACCTGCGTCGGCACGGGCGTGAAGCTCACGCGCGAGCAGCGCGCCGCGTTCGATGACACATTGTTCGCGCAGGACGATCGCGGGCGCGAGCAGAGCATCGGCTCGGTGGAGCAGGAACCGGACGATATCGTCGATCAGCCGTGTCCGGACTGCGAAGGCACGCGTCTGAACGAGGTCGCCCGTGCCGTGACCTTCGGCAACTACCCGATCACGGAAGTCGGGCGCTGGACCGTGAGCGATACGCGTGAGTGGATCTCCACGCTCAGGCTGAAGGGCCGCGATGCGGATATCGCGCGCGACGTGATCAGCGAAATCGAAGGCCGTCTGCAGTTTCTCGAAGAAGTCGGGCTCGGCTATCTGAGCCTCGACCGCGCCGCGCCGACGCTTTCCGGCGGCGAAGCGCAACGCATTCGTCTCGCCGCGCAACTCGGCAGCAATCTGCAAGGCGTGTGCTACGTGCTCGATGAACCGACCATCGGTTTGCATCCGCGCGACAACCTCATCCTGCTTGCAGCGCTGAAGAAGCTGAACGACAAGGGCAATACGCTCGTCGTCGTCGAGCATGACGAGGACACGATTCGCCGCGCGGATCACATCATCGATATCGGGCCGGGCGCGGGCAAGCGCGGCGGCACGGTGGTCGCGCAGGGCAACGTGACGGACCTCGCGGCGCACAAGGCGTCGCTGACGGGGCAGTTCCTCGCGAACCCGATCGTGCATCCGTTGCAGCCGCGCCGCGAAGTGCGTGCCGGGACCGCGAAACGTCCGGCGACGCCCGGGCAATGGCTCACGGTCGAAGGCGCGACGCTGCACAACCTGCGCAACGTGACGGCGAGCGTGCCATTGAATCGCCTCGTCGCGATCACGGGCGTGTCCGGCTCGGGCAAGTCGACCCTGGCGCGCGACGTGCTGATGACCAACCTGCTCGATGCCGTCGGCCGCTCGGTGCTGTCGTCGCCCGCGGTGCGGCGCGCGCGCAAGGCGGCGCAGGCCTCGGACACCGGCAAGCCCGCCGCGAGATCGCGCGCCAGCGTGCTCGCGCGCGAAGCGCCGCGCCCGACGTTCGACGTCACGCACGCGTGGCAGGGCTGCAGCGGCCTGACCGGTTTCGAGACCATCGACCGCGTGCTCGAAGTCGATCAGACGCCGATCGGCAAGACGCCGCGCTCGTGTCCGGCGACGTACATCGGCATGTGGGACACCATCCGCAAGCTGTTCGCCGATACGCTCGAAGCCCGCGCGCGCGGCTATACGCCGTCGCGCTTTTCGTTCAACACGGGCGAAGGACGTTGCCCGGCGTGCGAAGGCCAGGGCGTGCGCACCATCGCGATGAGCTTTTTGCCCGACGTGAAAGTACCGTGCGACGTATGCCATGGACAGCGCTTCAATCCGGAGACGCTCGCGGTGACGTGGCGCGGCAAGAACATCGGCGAAGTACTGACGATGGAGATCGACGAGGCCGTCGAATTTTTTGCTTCGATGCAGAGCATCGCGCATCCGTTGCAGTTGCTGTGCGATGTCGGTCTCGGCTATCTGACCCTCGGCCAGCCTTCGCCGACGCTGTCGGGCGGCGAGGCGCAGCGCATCAAGCTCGTGACCGAGTTGTCCAAAGTGCGCGACGACATCACGCGGCGCGGCCAGAAGCCGCCGCATACGCTCTACGTGCTGGATGAACCGACCGTCGGCCTTCACATGGCGGATGTCGCGAAGCTGATCCGCGTGCTGCATCGGCTGGTGGACGGCGGGCATAGCGTGATCGTCATCGAACACGATCTCGACGTGATCGCCGAAGCCGACTGGGTGCTCGATCTCGGACCGGAAGGCGGCGTGAACGGCGGCACGATCGTCGCGGCGACGGACCCGGACACGCTCGCGACGCATCCGCGCAGCCATACGGGCGCGGCGCTGCGGCCGGTTCTGGGACGCTCGCGGGAGGCCGAGAATGCTGCGTGATCTCGATACGCTGATTGCGTCGATGCAGCCCGAGTTGCAGTCGGGCGTCTACGTGTTCGCTTCGCTGCCGCACGATGCGCTGACGAGCGGCGCGGGCATCGTCGCGACGTTTCGCGAGCGCGAAGGACTGACGGTCGTGATGGAGGAAAGCGCGGCGCAGGCGGCAGGCATCGCGCCGCTGTTTCGCGCGGCGTGGATCACCCTGACCGTCCATTCGGACCTGAACGCGGTCGGTCTGACGGCGGCGTTCGCGCGTGCGCTCGGCGAGGCGGGCATCAGTTGCAATGTGATCGCGGCGGCCTGGCACGATCACATCTTCGTGCCGGTGGACGATGCGGCGCGCGCCATGGATGCGTTATCCGCGCTGCAACGCACTGCTGGTAAGCTTTCGGCCTCTCCAAAACCATGATCACAACATAGATGGAAACGCAGGAAAAAGCGCAGGACAAAGCCGTTGCGCTCAGAAGAATGAAATGGTTCGCCGCTGCGTTGCTCGTCGCGGCGGGTTGCCTTTTTGCGCTCGCGAAGAGCCAGCACGACGCGGGTGTGTGGGCATGGGTATCGTCGTTCGCGGAAGCCGCGATGGTCGGCGCGCTCGCGGACTGGTTCGCGGTCGTCGCGCTGTTTCGCCATCCGCTCGGCGTGCCGATTCCGCACACGGCGATCCTGCCGGCGAACAAGGCGCGCGTCGCGGACAATCTCGCCGTGTTCGTGCGCGACCGGTTTCTCGGCACCGATGCGCTCGTCGCGCGCGTGAATGCGTTCGATCCGGCGAGCCGCCTGTCGATGTGGCTCGCGGAACCGAAGAACTCGGAGCTGCTCGGCCGGAAGGCGGTGACGGCGGTCGGCCAGTTGCTGTCTTTCGTCGACGATGAACGCGTCAAGACCATGCTCTACGACACGCTGCGCCGCCGCGCGGACGCATTCGATCTCGCGAGCGCGGCGGGCAGCGTGCTGTCGACGCTGACGTCCGACCGTCGTCATCAGTTGCTGCTCGATGAAGGCCTGAAGCAGATGGCTGCATGGCTCGACAAGCCCGAGGTTCAGGAGATGCTGGCGACGCGCATCGTCGCGGTGGCGGGCGAGGAGTATCCGAAGCTCATCGGCATGCTGGGTTTCGTCGGGCTGAACGCCGAGGATCTCGGCAACAAGTTCGCGGCTGGTCTGGTGCGCGGTGCGAATCAATGGCTGCACGACGTGAGCAGCGATCCGGAGCACGAGCGCCGCAAGGCCTTCGATGCGGCCGTGGAGCGATTCGTCGGGCGGCTGAAGACGGATGCTTCGTTCAAGGCGCGCATCGACGAACACAAGCGCGAATGGCTCGAGCGGCCCGAATTGCGCGGCTATGTGAACGGGCTGTGGGACGAGTTCATCGCATGGCTCGATGCGGACATCAGGCGGCCGGATTCATCGCTGCACGCGAAGGTCGTGGCGATGGCGGGCGGTTTTGCCGAAGCGCTCGGGAGCGATCCGGCGTTGCGCGATTCGATCAACGAGCATATGCGCGATGCGTTGAAGGCGCTTGCGCCGGAGTTGCGTGACGGGATCGCGAAGCATATCGCCGCAACCGTCAAGCAATGGGACGATGCGACGCTCGTCAGGGACGTCGAGCTCAATATCGGGCGGGATTTGCAGTTCATTCGCGTGAATGGGACGTTGGTGGGTGGGGCGGTTGGAGTGCTTATTCATGCTGTGATGGTTTGGGTGGGGTGAGGTTTTTTCTCTCGCCGGATCCCGTGTTCGTGTCGGTTTATTAGCACTGCCCCTGTGCGGGGCGGCAGTCACTTTCTTTGCTGCTGCAAAGAAAGTGACCAAAGAAAGCAGCTCGTTAAGCCCGCGGTCACACGCAGTTTGGCCACGCGTGCCATGTGATCGTGGGCTGCCTAAGTGTCGCCCTCACAAGACTAATCGGCTTGGCTCGCGCACGGTCTGTCGCCTCGCGCCGCATAGCGAATTGGTTCAGCACCAAAAGGCTCCGGCCCGCTTCGCGGCCGACGGGTCCATCGGGGCGGCGCACGGAGATTGAAACGTTTCTCGCGGTGGTAGAGGATCGCGAAGACGATTAGCCGCCTATCTCACTGCATTTGCCGCACGTCTGTTTCCCTCGCATGCCGGGCGGCAGCGCGTAGCGCTGTGCCGGATGTATGATTGCTGAGCCCACGTGGCAAAGTACTAGCTCGACAGACCGGGCGCGGTTCAAGCCCGGTTGGGCCTCTGAGGGCACTCGCTACCCAGCCCGCGATGGGCTGGCAAGCATGGCCGCTGCGTGTGGCCGCGCGCGTATCAAGCTGCTTTCTCCGGTTACTTTCTTTGCTGATCAAAGAAAGTAACTGCCGCCCCGCACAGGGGCAGTGCCGATAGACCGACACGAATCAGAATTCCACGACGCCAGGCACAAGAGGCCCGACAAGCAAAAAAAAGCACATGCCCAACGCCAACACCGACCTGATCGAACGCTTCTACAAAGCGTTCCAGAACCGCGACGCCGAATCGATGTCCGCCTGCTACGCCCCCGACATCCAGTTCCAGGATCCGGCCTTCGGCGTGCTTCGCGGCAAGGAAGCCGCCGACATGTGGCGCATGCTCCTCGGCCGCGCCGCCGATTTCACGCTCACCTACGACAACATCGCTTCGGTCGGCCAGACGGCAAGCGCGAAAGCCGTCGCGCGTTATACCTATTCGGCGACCGGTCGCCGCGTCGTCAACGAAATCGAGTCGCGCTTCGCGATCCGCGACGGCTTCATCGTCGAGCATACGGACGTCTTCGATCTCTGGCGCTGGAGCCGTCAGGCGCTCGGCGTGAGCGGCTGGCTGTTCGGCTGGACGCCGCCGATGCAGCGCGCGATCCAGCGCAAGGCGCGCAAGGCACTCAGGGACTATCGCCTGAAGGGGTCGACGGCATGACCCGAATCGATCGCCCCGACCAAAGCAATCTCGAAGACGAATGGCTCGAAGCCGATGCATACGGCGGCTTCGCCTCGGGCACCGTCGGCACCATGCGCACGCGGCGCTATCAGGCGCTGCTGCTCACCGCGACGCAGCCGCCCGCGGGACGCGTCGTGCTCGTCAACGGCATCGAAGCATGGCTCGACCTGGACGGCAGGCGCTTCCCTCTGACGATGCAGCGCTACGCACCCGATGTGCTCTACCCGGACGCATCCGCGAGCCTGCTGTCCTTCGACACCCAACCGTGGCCCACCTGGCGATATCGCATCGACGCGGACTCGGTCGTCGTGGCGGAAGTGTTCGTCGCGAAGGAGAGCCGCGAAACCGTGCTGCGCTGGCGTCTCGAGGGGGCATCGAGCGCGGCGAAGCTCGAAGTGCGTCCGCTTCTTTCCGGCCGCGATTATCACGCGCTGCATCACGAGAATCCGAATTTTTCATTCGATGCAACGCTCGAAGGCGAGCGCGTGCAATGGTTGCCGTACGGCGATCTGCCCACGATCTGCGCGACATCCAACGGCGCGTATAAGCACGCGCCCGACTGGTATCGCGATTTCTGCTATGCGCGCGAACGCGAGCGCGGGCTCGATTTCACCGAAGACCTCGCGACGCCCGGCGTGTTCACTTTCGACTTCACGCGCGGCGACGCCGTGATGATCCTGCACGCGCACGCGGGCCGCGAGAAGCCGTTCGAAGACAGCGCGATCGCGCATGCATCGCGTCTGGCGTCGCGGGAAGCGCAGCGCCGCGCGGCGTCCGGCTCGCGGCTCGCGCGCTCCGCGGACGCGTATGTCGTGAATCGCAACGTCGGGCGCACGATCATCGCGGGCTTTCCGTGGTTCACCGACTGGGGCCGCGATACCTTCATCTCGATGCGCGGCCTCCTGCTCGCGTGCGGCCGTCACCAGGAAGCGGAATCGATCCTGCTCGAATGGGCCGACACGATCTCCGAAGGCATGGTGCCGAACCGCTTTCCGGACAGCGGCGGTCTGCCGGAGTACAACGCCGTCGATGCATCGCTGTGGTTCATCGTCGCCGTGCACGACTTTCTCGCGACTGGTTTCGCCCACGCCGCCACGACGAGCCGCCTGCAGCGCGCCGCCGACGCAATCCTGCAGGGCTATTCGTCCGGCACGCGCTTCAACATCGCCGCCGATACGGACGGCCTGCTGCGCGCGGGCACGCCCGGCGTGCAACTCACGTGGATGGACGCGAAGGCGGGCGACTGGGTCGTGACGCCGCGCATCGGCAAGCCGGTCGAGGTGCAGGCGCTATGGATCAACGCGCTTCGGATCGCAAGCGCGTGGAATCCGCGCTGGCAGGCGTTGCGCGATCAGGCGCTGTCGTCGTTCGCCGCACGTTTCGTCGATCCGGACACACACACGCTCTTCGATGTCGTCGACGCCGATCACGAGCCCGGCAAGCTCGATCGCTCGATTCGCCCGAATCAGATCTTCGCGGTCGGCGGGCTGCCGTTTCAACTCGTCGATGGCGATATCGCACGCGCCGTCGTCGCGCAGGCCGAAACTGAGCTTCTCACGCCGCTCGGCCTGCGCACGCTCGCGCCGTCCGACCCCGCATACAAGCCGCACTATGCGGGCGATGTGCTGGGGCGCGACGGTGCGTATCACCAGGGCACCGTGTGGCCGTGGCTGATCGGTCCGTTCGTGGACGCGTGGGTGCGCGTGCACGGCGCGGCGGGCGCGCGCGAGCGCTTTCTGTCGCCGCTCTACGCGCATCTGGACCGCTTTGGCCTCGATCACATCAGCGAGGTCGCCGACGGCGACGCGCCTCACGCGCCCGGCGGCACGCCTTTCCAGGCGTGGTCGCTCGCGGAGCTTCTGCGCATCGAAAAACTGCTCGGCGCGCAGTAGGCGCGCCGCGCGCGGGCCGCCGCCAAAACGCGCTAAATTACGAGTCTTGCCCGCGGCTTCGCACGCCGCCAACGAGGAGAGGCCCATGCCGAAATCGCGCCCCGTCAATCAGATCGATACCGTCGAGGGTTCGAGGCTCCATTCGCAGGAATGCCCGCGCTGGCAGCGCTGGGGGCCGTATCTGAGCGAGCGCCAGTGGGGCACGGTGCGCGAGGACTACAGCGAGTTCGGCACCGCGTGGGAATACTTTCCGCACGATCATGCGCGCAGCCGCACGTATCGCTGGGGCGAGGACGGTCTCGCCGGCTTCGGCGACGACAAGCTCAACTGGTGTATTTCGCTCGCGCTCTGGAACGGCTGCGATCCGATCATCAAGGAGCGGCTCTTCGGTCTGACGAACCAGGAGGGCAATCACGGCGAGGACGTGAAGGAGCTGTACTTCTACATCGACGGCACGCCGACGCATTCCTACATGCGCATGCTCTACAAGTATCCGCATGCGGCGTTTCCATACGCCGATCTCGTCGATGAAAACGCGCGGCGCGGCGCCGACATGCCCGAGTACGAAGTGCTCGACACCGGCGTATTCGACGACGGGCGTTACTTCGACGTGCAGGTCGAATACGCCAAACACACGACCGACGACATCCTGATGCGCGTGACGATCGAGAATCGCGGCGACGTCTCCGCTGCGCTCGACGTGCTGCCGCAGATCTGGGCGCGCAATACGTGGTCGTGGAAGCCGACGCCGGTCAGGCCGTCGCTGAAAGTGGAAACGGTGCCGGGCGAGGGCACGTACGTGCTCGCGCAACAGGGCAATCACGAGCCGATGGTCGTCACCGCATGGTCGCCGGATGCCGCGGACATCGAATGGCTCTTCTGCGAAAACGAGACCAACGTCAGGCGTCTTTTTCACATGGCAGGCGAGGGGCCGTTCAAGGACGGCTTCAACGATTACATCGTGCAAGGCGACGAAGGCGCGATTCGCCGCGACACCGGCACGCGCGCCGCCGCGCATGCTCATCTCGAACTGGAGCCGCACGGCACCGCCGTGGTGTATATGCGCTGGCGCCCCGAGTCGGCTCCGGACGCCGTGCCGCTCGACGTCGAAGGACTCTTCGCGCGCCGCCTCGCGGAAGCGGACGAATTCTACGGCGCGCTGCAACACGATATCGCCGATGCCGATCAGCGGCTCGTGCAGCGCCAGGCGCTCGCGGGCATGCTGTGGTCGAAGCAGTACTATCAATTCGACGTGACGCGCTGGCTCGACGGCGATCCGCTCCAGCCGAAGCCGCCGAAGCAGCGCCGCTCGGGACGCAATGCGGACTGGCGGCATCTGTGCAACGCGGACATCGTGTCGATGCCGGACAAATGGGAATACCCCTGGTACGCGTCGTGGGACCTTGCGTTTCATGCCGCCGCGTTCGCGCTGATCGATCCGGAGTTCGCGAAACGCCAGTTGCTCCTGCTCGTGAAGGACCGCTATCAGCATCCGAACGGCCAGTTGCCCGCCTACGAATGGGCTTTCAGCGACGCGAACCCGCCCGTGCATGCCTGGGCGACGTGGCGCGTCTACGAGATCGACCGCGCGATCACCGGCCGTGGCGACCGCGATTTTCTGGAACTCGTGTTCCACAAGCTGCTGCTGAACTTCTCGTGGTGGGTCAACCGCAAGGACGCCGAGGGCAAGAACGTCTTTCAAGGCGGCTTTCTCGGGCTGGACAACGTGGGCATCTTCGATCGCTCGTCGCCGCTGCCGACGGGCGGCCACATCGATCAGGCCGACGGCACCGCTTGGATGGCCGCGTATGCGCTCGACCTCATGCGCATCGCGCTGGAACTCGCGTATGCAAACAAGGTGTTCGTCGATATCGCGGTGAAGTTCTTCGAGCACTTCCTGTATATCGCGGAGGCGGTGAGCTGCGAGGACAACTGCGATACCGGTCTCTGGGACAGCGAAGACGAGTTCTTCTACGACAAGCTGCGTCTGCCGGACGGGTCCGCCGTGCCGATGCGCATCCGCTCGATCGTCGGGCTGATTCCGCTCTTCGCCGTGCACGTGCTGGAGCCGAAGGTGTATCGCTCGCTGCCCGAGTTGCGCGAGCGGCTGCACTGGTTCCTCGAACATCGCACCGACCTCGCGCGGCTCGTGTCGCGCTGGAACGTCGCCGGGCAGGGCAACAGTGTGCTGCTCTCGCTGTTGCGCGGGCATCGCATGAAGGCGTTGCTCCGACGTATGCTCGACGAAACCGAGTTTCTCTCCGATCACGGTGTGCGCGCGCTGTCGCGCGTGCATCTCGACAACCCGTTCGTCTTCTATCACAACAGCGAGAGCTTCAGCATCCGCTATCTGCCGGCGGAATCGGACTCGCGGGTGTTCGGCGGCAATTCGAACTGGCGCGGTCCGGTGTGGATGCCGGTGAACTATCTGCTGATCGAATCGATCCACGAGTTCCATCGCTATTACGGCGACGATTTCCGCGTCGAGTATCCGACGGGCTCGGGTCAGAAGTTCTCCCTCGCGCAGATCGCCGATGAACTCGCGCGCCGCGTGACCACGCTCTTTTTGCTCGACAGGAACAGCGAACGTCCCGTGATGGCCGCGTATCCGTTGCTTCAGGCCGATCCGCGCTCACGCGATCTCGTGCTCTTTCACGAATATTTTCACGGTGACAACGGGCGCGGCGTGGGCGCATCGCATCAGACAGGCTGGAGCGGACTGGTCGCGCTGCTGTTGCAGCCGCATGCGACGGGGCCGTCCGGCGTCGTGCCGCTCGCGGGCGAAGCCGATGCCGACATTCAGGAGTTCGCCGGGGCGAAGTAGCGCGCCGCCGCGTTTTCCGCGTTTTCACGAAAGTCAATCACGTGGAACGCTGCAACAGAGGTTCGGAGTAATCTGGTGTTGTAGATCTCTCCGACTGCGTAGATTGGTGCAAACACTAATCGACGACAGTTCGGACATCGGAATGAATCACTCCATCGGCGCGTATTCCTTGAGCGGCTACCAGTTAGGCATGGGAGCCTGCAACAGCTCCCATATCGAACACGAGCATTGTCCGCCGCTCATGCTGGTCATGCTGGTCTTCGCCGCCGCCATGCTGGGCGGCGCATGGTTCAGCCACCAGTTCGAGAGTTTCGCCGCCGGATGGATTGCGTGGGTCGCGATCCTTGCCATGCTGGGCGCATTCGTCGATCGCCGGTTCAGCGGCGCGGCCGCGCTCGAACGTCGCATCCGTCATCGTCAGAAGGCGCGTCTTCACGCGCTCTGCAACATGTCGCCCGCGAGCAGTTTCAGGCAGCAATGGCCCGACTGGCGGACGTCAGCAACACGGGAATGGACTTCGACGTCGGCGTACCGGCGCCATCCGCGACCGATGACAACGGCACGAGCGGGTTGGTCTCCGGATAGTACGCACCGAGGCAACCGCGCGGAATGTCGTATTCCACGAGTGTGAAGCCGTTTACGCGGCGCTCGACGCCGTCGTCCCAGACGCTCGTGATATCCACGAGTTCGCCCGGCTCGAAGCCGAGCATGTCGATGTCGTCGCGGTTGGCAAACAGCACGTGCCGCTGTCCGTACACGCCGCGATACCGGTCGTCGAGGCCGTAGATCGTCGTGTTGTATTGATCGTGGGAGCGCGTCGTCATGAGTGTCATCAGGCGCTCGCCGTACAGCGCACGGGCACGGTGGATCGGCGTGTCGAATGCAATCTCGTGCACGATGAACTGGGCCTTGCCGCTCGGCGTGTTCCAGACGCGGTCCCGCGAGGCCACGCCCAGATGGAAGCCGCCGGGCTGCTTCAGACGTTCGTTGTAACGCTCGAAGCCATCGAGCACTTTCTCGATGCCGTCGCGGATCAACGCATAGTCGGCTGCATGCGCGCGCCAGTCGACCTTCTCCGAGCCGAGCGCCGCATGCGCCATGCGCGCGACGATCGCCACTTCGGAAAGCAGATTCTGCGAGGCCGGCTTGTTCATGCCGTATGAGATGTGCACCATGCTCATCGAATCCTCGACGCTCACGCCTTGCGGCACGCCGTTCTGAAGATCGATTTCCGTCCGGCCGAGCGTCGGCAGAATGAGCGCGTCGCGGCCGTGCACGAGATGGCTGCGGTTGAGCTTCGTCGTGATGTGCACGGTGAGATCGCACGAGCGCATCGCTTCCCAGGTGCGCGGCGTGTCGGGCGTCGCGATGGAGAAATTCCCGCCCAGTCCGATGAACACCTTCACCTTGCCTTCGAGCATCGCGTGAATAGTTTCGACGACGTCGTAGCCGTGCTCGCGCGGCGGTTCGAAATCGTAGGCGGCGCCGAGCCGGTCGAGAAACGCCTGCGTCGGCTTTTCCTCGATGCCCACGGTGCGGTCGCCCTGCACGTTCGAATGGCCGCGCACCGGGCATAGCCCCGCGCCGCGCCGGCCGATGTTCCCGCGCATCATCATGAGGTTCGAGAGCAGTTGAATCGTCGGCACGGAGTTCTTGTGCTGCGTGAGGCCCATGCCCCACGTCGCGATGACGGCGCGGCCTTTCCCGTAGATATCGGCGAGCTTGAGCAGATCGTCCATTTGCACGCCGGATTCTTCGAGGATTGCGTCCCAGCGCTCGGCGCGCAGGTCGTCGGCGAACGCGTCGAAGCCGACCGTGTGCTGCGCGATGAAATCGACATCGAGCACGCGTTCGCCGCCGCTCGCGCGGGCCTCGTCGTCCAGTTCGATCACGCGCTTCGCGACGCCCTTGATGAGCGCGAAGTCGCCGCCGACTTTCGGTCGGATGAACACCGAGCTGATCTTCACGCCCTTCGGCGAGAGCATGTCGAGCGTGTGCTGCGGACTCGCGAAGCGTTCGAGGCCGCGCTCCTTCAGCGGGTTGATCGACACGATGGTCGCGCCGCGTTTCGCGCAGTCGCGCAACTCGCCGAGCATGCGCGGATGATTCGTCGCCGGGTTCTGGCCGAAGAGCAGGAGCGTGTCGGCGTGCTCGAAGTCGTCGAGCGTGACGGTGCCCTTGCCGATGCCCACGGTATGCGGCAAGCCGCGGCTCGTCGCTTCGTGGCACATGTTCGAGCAATCGGGGAAGTTGTTGGTGCCGTACATGCGCACGAACAATTGATACAGAAACGCGGCTTCATTGCTCGCGCGGCCCGACGTGTAGAACGCGGCGCGGTCCGGATCGTCGAGCTTTTTCAGGTGCGAGGCGATCAGTTCGAACGCGTCGTCCCATTCGATCGGCACGTAGCGATCGCGCTTTGCGTCATAGACGAGCGGGTCCGTGAGCCGGCCGTGCTGCTCCAGCTCGTAATCGGATTGCGCCATCAGCGCGGAGACGGTGTGCGCCTCAAAAAAGGCCGGCGTCACGCGCTTGCTCGTCGCTTCGGCTGCGACGGCCTTGACGCCGTTCTCGCAGAATTCGAAGGTCGAGCCGTGCTCGCGGTCCGGCCACGCGCAGCCGGGGCAATCGAAACCGTCGGGCTGATTCTGCTTGAAGAGCGTCCGATAGTTTCCGCCCGCCACCTTCTCCTTGACGAGGTTAATGGCGACCTGCTTCAACGCGCCCCAGCCTGCGGCGGGATGCGTGTACGGTTCAATGCGTGGTTCCGGCTTCTTCATGGCGTTCGTTTTCGATCAGGCAAGCGACGACACCAAGATTACTGTGGCCCGAACCGCGCGCGGCGCACAGAAAATATGAAATACGAGGAGTACAGTTGCGGCGTTTTGACCTAGACTGCACGTCACATCCGAAATAAAACGAAAAGGGAGCGCGCGCGTTGAAGCTCTACGAGAAGCTCGCCGATGAAATCGAGGAAGCCGTTCGCCGCGGCGTATTCACGCCGGGCGAGAAGATCGCGTCCGTACGGCAGGCGAGCCAGCAGCACGGCGTGAGCATCAAGACGGTGCTGCACGCCTACGCCATTCTCGAAAGCCGCGGCATTCTGGAGACGCGCCCGCAGTCAGGCTACTTCGTGCGCGCGAAGCCGCAGGCGGGCGCGGCGCACAGCCAGCCGAAGCGCGTGATCGCAACGGCATCCGAAGTCGATGTCAGCCGGCTCGTGCTCTCGACACTGCGCAGCATCGGCGCCCACGACGCCGTGCCGTTCGGCTCGCCGTATCCCGATCCCGCGCCGTTTCCGTGGCGACGCATCAACCAGTACGCGAACGCGATCGCGCGTCGGCATTCGAGCTGGAATCTCATCGACGATCTGCCGCCGGGCAATCCGGAACTGATCCGCCAGATCGCGCGGCGTTACGCGGAAAATGGCGTGCCGGTCGATCCGGACGAAATCGTCATTACCGTCGGCGCGACGGAGGCGATCAACCTGAGCCTGCAGGCCGTCGCGAAGCCGGGCGACACGGTGGCGGTGGAGTCCCCGACTTATTACGCGATGCTGCACGCGATCGAGCGTCTCGGCATGCGCGCGATTGAAGTGCCCACGCATCCGGCCGATGGCATCGACATCGAAGCACTCTCGCAGATCATCGGGCGCGGCAAGATCGCCGCGTGCATGGTGATGCCCAACTTCCAGAATCCGCTCGGCTTCCAGATGCCCGACGAACGCAAACGTCAACTGGTCGATCTGCTGTCGGCGCACGAGATTCCAGTTATCGAAAACGACGTGTATCACGAGCTGTATTACGGCGATGCACGCCCGTCGACGCTGAAGAATTTCGATACCAAAGGCCTCGTGCTGCATTGCGCATCGTTTTCGAAGAGCCTGACGGCGTCGTACCGCATCGGCTGGGCGATGCCGGGCCGGTATCGGGCGCAGGTCGAAAAGCTCAAGTTCCTCAACACGCTGACGACGCCCTCCGTGCCGCAGGTCGCGATCGCGGATTATTTGCGGCAGGACGGCTACGACCGGCATCTGCGACGCGTGCGCAGGCTGTATCGGCAGCAGTCGCGCATCATGAGCGCGATGGTCGAGCGCTTCTTTCCGCCGGGCACGCGGACGTCCGCGCCGCAGGGCGGCTACGTGCTGTGGGTCGAATTGCCGGAACGCGTCGATTCGATGGTGCTGTATCGCGCGGCGCTCGACTGCGGCATCACGGTCGGGCCGGGTTATATGTTCTCGACGCGCAACGCCTTCAGTCACTTCATCCGGCTCAACTACAGTTATCCGTGGACCGCGCAGAGCGAGGCCGCCTTGCAGCGGCTCGGCGAGCTCGTCGGCGAGATCGGCGCGCGCGCGGGCAGGCATAGGAACATGGGAGAACGCGCATGAGCGATGACATCGATCCGGCGCTCGTCGCCGTGCTGGCGCAGTTGTGGCGTGCGCGCACGGAAACGCCCGGGCGCGCGTGGTCGTTCGCCAAGCTCGCGAAACAGGCGGGCTTGCCGATGAGCACGTTGCGGCGGCAGTTGACGGGGCTCGCGGAAAGCGGCCTCGTCGATATGCAGGTAAGCGAGGAAGGGACGGGAAGCGCCTCGCTGAGCGCGGAGGGCGAGTCTTTGTGTCAGACGGTATTCGGAAGCTAGGCGAACTGTCAAAAGGCGCTACGCTTAAGCACTTCCCGCCCGATGATCCGGGCGTACGGGTGCCAATCAACTGTAGTCATGTCGGTCGCTGCTGCCCTTGGACATTCACATCACCCTGCACGGCCGTCGCGATCTCACCGGCCAGATCTACGGCCAACTGCGCGCGGGCATCGTCGAAGGCCGGCTGGCCGCGAACACGCGGTTGCCGTCCACGCGCGATCTCGCCGTGCAGCTCGGCGTTTCGCGCAAGACCACGCTCGACGTCTTCGAGCGGCTCATCGCCGAAGGTTATCTGCGCACGCGCGCGGGCGACGGCACGTTTGTCGCCGATGGTCTCACGCGCCTGCCCTCCGCGCAGGCCGAACCGGTCTCGGCCCGCGCCCGTGCGACCGGCATCTGGCGCAAGATGCCCGAACGCATGGCGATGCCGATGCCGCCCGCCCACGAAACGCTCGACTGCGATTTCAAGGGCGGCGTGACCGACAAATCGCTCTTTCCCTACGAGGCGTGGCGGCGCTGCCTCTATCAGGCTTTGCGCACGCAGGCGCGCGCGGACGGCGGCGTGGCGGGCTATCGCGACCCGGGCGGTGAACAGGAACTGCGGCTCGGCATCGCGCGTTATCTCGGGTTCAGCCGCGCGGTCGCGTGCAACTGGCAGGACGTGATCGTCACGCAGGGCGCGCAGCAGGCGCTCGATCTGCTCGCGCGCGTCACGATCCAGCCGGGCGATGTCGTCGCGCTCGAGGAACCCGGCTATCCGCCGGCGCGTGCGCTGTTCGCGGCGCTCGGCGCACGGATCGCGCATGTGCCGGTCGATGGCGAGGGCATCGTCGTGAAAAAGCTGCCGCGCAATACCCGGCTCGTCTACGTGACACCGTCGCACCAGTTTCCGCTCGGCATGCCGATGAGTCTCGACCGGCGCGTCGAATTGCTCGAGTGGGCCGCGAAGCGCGGCGCGGTGATCGTCGAGGACGACTACGACGGCGAGTTCCGCTTCGAGGGCAGGCCGGTGGAATCGCTGAAAAGTCTGGATCGGGCGGGACTGGTCGCGTATGTGGGCACGTTTTCGAAGACGCTCTTTCCCGATTTGCGGCTCGGCTACGTCGTGCCGCCCGCGACGCTGTCCGAACCGATCTGGAACGCGAAGCAAACCTGCGACTGGCACAGCTGCATGCTGACGCAAACGGCGCTCGGCGCGTTCATGCTCGACGGCGAATACGCGAAGCACCTGCGCCGCATGCACAAGGCGTACGCACAACGCCGCGCGATCCTGATCGACAGCCTGAGCGACGAGCTTGCGCCCTGGTTCGAGCCGCTGCCGTCGACGGCGGGCATCCATCTCGTCGCGCGGCTTGCCGGATCGCTGCGAGAGGACGATGTGGTCGCGGCGGCGCGCGCGGTGTCGGTCGGGCTGTATGGAATCCGCGCGTTCTACGCGGGCGAGCCGGCGCAACAAGGCGTGCTGCTCGGCTATGGCGGAACGGACGCCGCGGCGATCGAACGCGGCATGAAGCGCCTCGCCGCGCTCATGCCGACGCTCGCCCGCTAGCTTCGCGGCATCACTGATCGCACAGCAGCAAGAGCTTTTCCTGTGCGCTGCAACTCGCCTTCTTGGGCTTCTGCGCGGCCGCTTCCGCGTCGCGCGCGGCGACCCTGCGCGCCGGCGCCTGCGATTGCTCCGCCGCCGTGCGCTGCGCGATGCACGCGCGCAGGTGCTTCTCCATCGGCGGATAGTACTTCCAGCCGCGCGTGAGCGGCGGCAGTTCGAGGTGCACCTGTTTCCACTTCGGATGGCCGTTGGCCTGCAGCGTGTCGAAGTTCGTGCACAGCGAATCCGCGAATTTCGACAGCGCGCCGACCGTGCCGCGCAAGCCATAGTCGTAGGTCACGAGGAAGGCCTTCACGGTGAGCGTCGGCGTGTCTTCCTGAATCCAGTTCGGATAGCTCGACGTGCGGATCGTCGCGGGGAAATAGGTCTGCTTCGCGCGCGCGGTTTCGGGCGCGCTGGAATCGAGGCGCAGCAGCTTGATCTGTTTCAGCAGTTCGGGATTCATGTCCTGAAAGAGCTTCGCCGGCTGGCCCGCGACGATCACCGCCACGTCGATCTTGCCGACGATCAGCCGCGCGAGCGAATCCTCGTTGTTGAGATGCTGCTCGTTCGCATCGGCGATCGGCTCGCCGAACATCAGCCGATACAGCGTCTCGGCCGATTGCGCCGTGCCGCTGCCGATCGGCCCGACGCTGATGTTCTTGCCCTTGATCTCGTGGATGAACTTCATCGGCGAGTCCGCGCGCGTCACGAAGTAAATCTCCTCGTCATAGAGCGGCATGATGAGCCGCAACGGCTTGATGATCTTGCCCGCGTCTGCATTGCCGGAGGTCGCCATGTCCATGTACGCCTGATACACGTCCGACTGCACGAGCGCGAACTTCACGCCGGGCTCGTAGCGCATGCGCTGCACGTTTTCAGCCGATCCCTTCGACGGCAGCACTTCCAGCTCGATGCCCGCCGGTTCGGCCACATACTTCGACAAGTCCTGGCCGATCTGGATATACGTGCCGCGTTCCTGACCCGTCGTGATCTTGTAGGGGATCGGATCGGCGGCGAAGCTCGACCCCGCGCCGATCAGCCCGGCGATGGCAAGGAGCGCGAGCGCACCCCGTGCGGCGTTGCGCATGCTTTTTGTGGTGAACATGATTGACCCTTGATCGTAGTTGGACGGGTGCTTTTGAAACTCGCGCGACGCGGATCTCGTCAGCGAAGCGCGCAATTCGCTCATGCCCGGTCACTCACATGCGGCTCGGCGCAAAGGTGCGGGTCCGCGTGCTTGCCGTGCGTGGTTGTTGTCTCTGCGTGTTCTTGTACTTGGGTCGTTCTTTCGGTTTTTTCAGCGCGACGGCTTCGAAGCCGGGTCGCCGCCGCTCCAGCCGTATTGCTTGATGGCGCGCTCGAGCTCCTCGGACTTGTCGGAGTCCAGACGCGAACCCGCCGGCGCGGTGGCGAACTGGGGCGACGCGCTGGCGCTCGCCTGCGTGCCGCGCGGCGACGCGTTCGTCTGCGCGACGGGCTGGCCCACGGCCGGCAGGACGCGCTGCACCGCCGGAGTCTGCGTGACGGGTTGCGCTGCTGCGGCCGCGGGCGGGCGCGGCACGGCGGCTTGCATCGTTGCCGCGGAAGGCGGCAGCGCGCTGCTCTGGTTGCCGGATTGCGGCGGCCGCGGCACGGCGGCCCGCGCGGCCGGCGCCGAAGGTTGCGGCGGATCTTCACCGAGGTAATACGCGCCACGCGGATTGGCCGGGCGAGCGGCCTGCGCGGGCGGCTCATCGCCGAGATAGTAGGGCGCGCGCGGATTTGCGGAACGCGGGCTCGCCGCGGCGGACGGCTGCGCGTCTTCGTCGCCGAGATAGTAGGGCGTGCGCGCCGCCTGCGTGACGGGAGCCGGAGCGGTTCTCGCCGCCGGCTGCGATGGCGCGGGCGCAGCGGCCTGCGTCGTCGCCTGCGCCGAGGGCGCGGGCGCGGCCGCCTGCGTGGGCGCTTGCGCGGCGGGCGCGGGCTTTGTCATCGTCGTGGCGACGGTAGGCGCGGCGGGCGGTGCGATCGTCATCGCGGTGATCGCGGCGGTGGCCGCCTGAGCACGCGCGATCTTCTCGGCACGGGATTCGTAGGCGGCTTCGTCGTCGGTCTGGCGCGCGGCGGCGCTGCGTTGACCCGCACGCCGCTCCACGGGGGGGCGCTGCGCGAAGATGTTCGGCTTCGTCGTTGGCGCGCCCGCTGCAACGTTTGCCTGTGCGGGAAGCGGCGCGGGCGGGGCGGCGGCCGCTGCCGTGTTCGTCGCGTCGGGCGTATTCGCGGCGGCCGGCGGTGGCGTCGTGCCCGGCACCTTTTTGGCGAGCGCCGCCGCTGCCGTCGGCGCGAGCCATCCCGCGTGGGAGACCACGCGTTCGAGCATGGTCTGGGATTCCATGTTGCTGCCGTCGAGCGCGAGTGCCTCGCCCGCGTTCTGCTGCACGCAGGCCCACGCCGAGGTCCGCTCGCAGGCGCGTGCGAGCTGCAACGCGGCGTCACGCTGCGCTTCACGCTTGACCAGTTCGTCTTTCAGGCTTTCGTAGTCCGCACGCGCCTGTTGCTGCGCCGGAAGAACTCTGAGGCGCGCGCGGGCGGTAGCGAGATCGTGTTGATCCAGCGCGGCGCGTACGCCTTGCAGCGTATCGCCGGAGGTGAGTGCGCGCGCATCGGCCAGGACGCGATGTTCGGCGGCAGCCGGCGCGTCCGTCGCGCCGCGCATGAGCGAACCGACCTTGGAGTCGATCGCGCCCGAGACGCTGTGATCGGCTGACGGCGTGCCGCCGCCGTCGGAATCGCCGAGCTGGTAATAGAACATGGCGCCGAGCAGCAGTACGAGCCCGCATGCGCTCGCAATGACCGTCTTCTTCGTGTTCCAGCGCTCGGAGCCGGGCAGGGCATCGGGATCGTTGCCGGAGTCGGCATAGGCGTTGCGTGCCGACTCCTCGGCGCGGCGCGCGCGATATTCCGCCGCCTTCTGAGCGATGCGCTCGCTCGCGCGCTCGGTCCAGCGAGGGCGCAGGCCCGGCTCGACACGCTCGGTGCCATCGGAGCCGATCGCAGAAGACGCCGATGCCGATGCCGATGCCGATGCCGATGCCGATGCGAGCGGCGCGGCCGCTTCTTCGAAAACATTCTTGCGCGGCTTGCCCGAGGCGGTCTCGCGCTGCTGGCCGAACGCGGCGTTGCGGTCGGCGCCGCAATTGGGGCAACTGTCGGCGTTTTTGCGCACCGTGCTGCCGCACCGCTGGCAGACGACGGAGAACATGGATGCGGGGAACGTCAGACGCGTGGTCATGCTGGAGCCCTCGAAGGACATGTGCGTGAGGTTGCCAAAATCGCGTGGCCGCCAATGCGCGCCGGGTCGTCGCGCCTGTACGCAGGAACGCAGTCCCGCAACAGCAATCCTTCGTATTCTCTCACCGCGCGCCATGCGCGCCGGCGGGAACGAATTCCGACTATGGTTCAAGCGCTATCGGACGTCAATTGCCTTTCGCACCTATTTCCGGCCCCCACGACTTAAGCGACTACACCATTGTGTCGTGCCTCGTAGGCCGTCTGGCGCATGCGACGCCTGACCGGGCCGCGCAAAGCGTCTCGCTTCTCTCGCTCACGATATTTCTGACATTTTGGGATCGCGCCGGCGGTTTTGAACCGCCAATCCTTAGCCGTTAGCCGACAAGGCCGCGCGATGGCCGGATAACCCACTGATGCCAAAGCGTTTCCCGCGCTCGCCGAAGCGTTGTTCCGCGCCCACGCCGGGCGTTTAAACACGATTTGATCGAATCGACGGATGCCGATAAGCCATTGATAAGCGATCCGAAGTATTGCGAAAAAATCCGCAGAGTCCGCAAACGACGAAGGCCGCGACGCGAATGTCGCGCCGCGGCCCTCGTCAGGCTGACCGGAAGCCGAAGCCTTACTCGGCCAGTTGCAGCTTGCCGTCGATGCGGCGGTTCAGGCCGAGCGGATTGTCCGTCTTCAATGCGTCGGGCAGGAGCGCGTCAGGCAGATCCTGATAGCTCACCGGACGCAGGAAGCGGTTGATCGCGAGGCTGCCGACGGAGGTCGAGCGGCCATCGGCCGTGGACGGGAACGGGCCGCCGTGAACCATCGCGTGGCCGACTTCCACGCCGGTGCCGAAGCCGTTCACCAGCAGACGGCCGGTGCGGCGTTCGAGCGCGGGCAGGACGCGCTTTGCATCGGCGTAGTCCGCCTCGTCGATGTGCAGCGCCGAGGTCAACTGGCCTTCCAGCGATTCGACCAGATCCAGCATGGTTGCGAGATCCGGGCAACGCACGACGAGGGACGACGCGCCGAAGATCTCTTCCTGCAGTTCGTGGCTTGCGCGGAACGCGTCGGCGGTGGTGACGAACAGCGCCGACTGGCCCTGATTCTCGCCTTTCGCCTCGACGCCGCGCGCGGCGGTCGTCACGCCCGCATGTTCGGCGGCGCGCTCGACGGCGCCCTGATAGGTCTTGCAGATGCCCGGCGTGAGCATCGTCTGCGCGGCGGTTTCCGAAAGCGCTGCTGACGCCGCCGCGATGAACTTGTCGAGATCCGGACCGTCGACGGCAAGCACCAGGCCTGGATTCGTGCAGAACTGGCCCGCGCCGAGCACGAGCGAACCCACGAACGCCTTGGCAATGGCTTCGCCGCGGTTCTTGAGCGCCGCCGGGAACAGCAGAACCGGGTTGATGCTGCTCATTTCCGCGTAGACGGGAATCGGCTCGGTGCGGGCTGCCGCGAGTTTCATCAGCGCCGTGCCGCCGCCGCGCGAGCCGGTGAAGCCGGCCGCCTTGATGCGGTTGTCCTTGACGAGGCCCTGGCCGACGTCACGGCCGCTGTCGAACAGGAGCGAGAACGTGCCTTCGGGCATGCCGCAATCTTTCACCGCTTTTTGCACCGCGCGGCCGACCAGCTCCGCCGTGCCAGGATGCGCCGAGTGCGCCTTGACGATGACGGGGCAGCCGGCTGCGAGTGCCGAAGCCGTATCGCCGCCCGCGACCGAGAATGCGAGCGGGAAGTTGCTCGCGCCGAACACGGCGACCGGGCCGACGCCGATGTGGCGCAGGCGCAGATCGACGCGCGGCAGCGGCTTGCGCTCGGGCTGCGCGGGATCGATGCGCACGCCGAGGAAGTCGCCGTTGCGGACCACGTCCGCGAACATGCGCAACTGGCCGACCGTGCGGCCGCGCTCGCCTTCGAGGCGCGCACGCGGCAGGCCGCTTTCGATCATGCAGCGCTCGATCAGGTCGTCGCCGATCTCGAGGATGTTCTGCGCGATCGTTTCAAGAAACTTCGCGCGCGCCTCGGGCGCGGTTTCGCGATAAACGTCGAACGCGGCCCATGCGAGGGCGCACGCGCGGTCGAGATCGGCGAGCGTCGCGCCGCCGAAAGCCGGTTCGATGGCCGCGCCGGTCGACGCGTTGACGGCCTTGATCGAGCCGTTCGAGCCGAAAACCGATTGCTGACCGATGAGCAGGTTGCCAGTGAGTTGCATGTTGTCTCGTCCTTCCTTTGAATGATCGTGGCGGCCAGTTGTACGATGACTGCCTCATGCCCGACTATACGGCGTTGCGCGTGGCTCGTATACTGAAACCTCTCCATCGCTTGATCGCTTTTAGGAATCACCTCGCGCGCTCCCGCAGGCCGACGAATGAAGAACACGCTCGATGTATTGATGTCGCGGCTGCGCATGAAGCAGTTGCAGTTGCTGATCGCGCTGGACGACCACAAATCGCTGCACAAGGCGTCGAGCGCAATGGCGATGACGCAATCCGCCGCGAGCAAGGCGCTCGCCGAACTCGAATCGATGCTGGAGGCGCCGCTCTTCGAGCGCGCGAAGAGCGGACTGATTCCGAATCCGTTCGGCCGCTGCGTGGTGCGCTACGCGCGCGTGCTGGCCGCCGATCTGAACGCGCTGTGCCAGGAAGTCGCGCAAATCCGCGCGGGCACGGGCGGGCGCCTGACGGTCGGCACGATCATGGGCGCGGTGCCGGGCGTCGTCGCGCCGATCGTCAATGAGATGCACGCGAGGCACCCCGATCTCGCCATCGAGATCGTCGAGGATACAAGTGCGCGCATGCTGCCGATGCTCGACGACGGCCGCGTCGATCTCGTGATCGGCAGGTCGAGCGTGTCGGATCAGCCGTCGAAATATCACTATCAGCCGCTCGCGGACGAGCCGCTTTGCATCGTCGTCGGCCACGCTCACGAGCGCACGGGCGAAGAGGACGTCCGTTTCGCGGATCTCGCCCGTTACCGCTGGGTCACCTATCCGAGCTACATGCCGATGAGCGCGCTGCTCGAGCGCGAGCTCGATCTCGCCGGCCTGCCGATGCCGTCAAACCCGATTTCTACCGCCTCGCCGCTCATGACCGTGACGCTGCTGCAGGAGAGCCCGGAACTCGTGTCGATCCTGCCGGCAAGCGTCGCGAAGGTTTTCGAGCGTCACGGCATGCTGCGCATCCTCCCGGTGCGCATGAAATCGAAGTCGCAGACCTACGGCATCGTCACGCGCAAGGGCGGGGAACTCTCGCCGGCCGCGCGCCAGTTCGTGCAGATGCTGCGCGAGCAGAGCCGGCCGCATTGAGATTCAGCGCGTCGCGACGATGAAGATGCGCGGGAAGGGCAGCAGCACCGTGCCGTCGTCGAGCACCGCGTAGGCCGCTTCCAGCCCGGCGCGATAGCGCTCGAGGAACGCGGTCGTTTCCTGTGCATCGAGCTTTGCGAGGAACGGCCGCAGCCCGCTGCCCTTGAACCATTCGATGACAGCATCGACGCCGCCCGCGAGCGGGTGATGGTACGTGGTGCGCCACACGTCGACGCCCGCGCAATGCGGTTTGAGCAGCGAGTAATACGCATCCGCCCGATAGCGCGCGGTGCGTTCCACGCCTTTCAGCTTGTCGCGCCACGGACCGTCGGCGGCGGTTTCGCGCATCAGCCGATGCGCGGGCTCGTCGAGGTTGTCCGGCATCTGCACGGCCAACTGGCCGCCCTTCGACAATTTGCCGACGAGCGATGGAAACACCGTCTCGTGATCGGGCACCCACTGCAGCGACGCGTTCGCGAGGATCAGATCGAACGGGCCTTCGCCCTGCCACGCGGAAATATCGGCGAGTTCGAATTCGACGTCCCGGAGGCGCTTTCTCGCCGACTCGATCATGTCGCTGGAATTATCGACGCCGACGACGCGCGCGTGCGGCGCGTAGTCGACAAGCGTTTCGGTCGAGTTGCCGGGGCCGCAGCCGAGATCCACCGCCGTGCGCGCCGCCTTTGCCTGCGTCGCGTTCAGGAGGTCCCGCACGGGGCGCGTGCGCTCCGCTTCGAAGAGCGTGTACTGGCGGGCCTGCCAGTCGGCCGAGGATGTCGTCATATCGGGCTCCGGTCGATTGTGTGAAGGGAACAGGCGCAATTCTGCACGTTCCAGCCGATCTGTCGATCGTATGCGTGCCGAAACCTCGTGGCGGAATTTGAAAGGAACACTGAATCCAGTGCCCGATCGAGGCTTCAGGGAAAGTCTCGGAAAGTTCAAGGGAAGACTGGGATATGCACCATCGGCGCGGGCATCGCGCCTATACTGGCGAAGCATTCGCGTGCGGCCGCGGGCGACACCGGGACGTGCTTTCGACTGCATATCACGATCACCGCGCGCCGTCCTCCGGCGCCTTAAGCAATCGGGGGCTCGCAGATGAACGACACGTCGGTCGGCTTGAAGGGTCTCGTTGCCGCGCTGCGCGAGCAACAACACGCACTCACCGAGCGATGGATGAAGCTCGTGTTCGGCGATCAGGAAGTCGAACATTCCGATCAACTCACCTACCGGCAGCTCGCGGATCATCTGCCGAGCATCTTCGAGGAAATCTGCGTCGTGCTGGAATCGCGCAATCTGCGCGACCAGGAAGGCGCGATCGAGCGCGACGCGCGCCAGCACGGGCAATGGCGCTGGCAGCAGGGCTATCGTGTGGACGAACTCGTGCGCGAGCTCGATCTGTTCCGTCAGGCGCTGCTGCTCGCGATCGGCGAGTACGCCAGCACGCACGAGGATTTGTCCCGCGCCGACGAGGAGCACGCGCGCCTCATGACCGACGAGGTGGTGAGCTTCGTCACGCTCGCGTCGATACGCGAGGCGATTGGCGAGCGCGATCGCAAGATCGACGAATACACCGGCATGCTGGAGCGCGCGAACTACGAACTGACGCTGCGGCAGAAACTCATCGGCGATCTCTATGAGACGCGCATGCAGATCGCGCGGCGCGTCGCGCACGATCTGCGCAACTTCCTGAACGTGTTTTCGACGGCGCTGCAGCTCGCCGGGCGCTCGCCCGCGAAGCGCGATACGGCGCTCGGTCTCGCGAACCGGCAGGTCGCCGACATGGCGACGCTCGTCGACGAAATGGTCGAATATTCGAAAGTGCTCGGCGACGATTCGCTGTTCACGGTCGAGCCGTTCGATCTCGTCGGCCTGTTCGACGAACTGATGCAGGCGTGCCGCGTCTCGACCGAGGCGAAGGGGCTCAAGCTCATCGGCCAGTTCGATCCGGCGCTCGGCGCGGTGACGTCGAACCGGCTGAAGGTCAAGCAGGTCGCGCTGAATCTGCTGACGAACGCGATCAAGTACACGTCGTCGGGCGAGATCGTCCTGGCGATCGCGGCGGCGCCCGATGAGCAATGGAAGCTGCGCGTCGCCGACACGGGCGTGGGCATCGGCGCGGCGGATCAGGAGCGCGTGTTCCAGGAATTCGAGCGCGCCGCCGATGACGACATTCCCGGCGCGGGACTCGGGCTTGCGATCGTCAAGGAATTGTCGCGCACACTGGAAGGCGAGTTGCGGTTCCAGTCGGCGAAAGGCCACGGCAGCGTGTTCGAGGTGACGTTCCCGATGGTGCTGAAGCCGAAGCCCGCGCAAACCAGATAAAAAAGGCGAACGGGTTGCCCCGTCCGCCTTCCGGTCACTACGACGCCCGCTACGCTCAGGCCGCCGCTTCTTCTTCGACCACTGCCTCGTCTTCCACCGACGCGCGGATCAGATGATCGAACGCCGACAGCGATGCCTTCGCGCCGTCGCCGGCCGCGATCACGATTTGCTTGTACGGCACCGTCGTCACGTCGCCGGCGGCGAACACGCCCGGCAGCGAGGTCGCGCCCTTCGCGTCGACGACGATCTCGCCGTGCTTCGACAGTTCCACCGTGCCCTTCAGCCATTCGGTGTTCGGCACGAGGCCGATCTGCACGAACACGCCTTCCAGCTCGACATGCTGGCTCACACCTGTCGCGCGCTCCGTGTACGTGATGCCGTTCACTTTCTTGCCGTCGCCGGTGATTTCGGTCGTCTGCGCCTGCGTGACGATGGTCACGTTCGACAGGCTGCGCAGCTTCTTCTGCAGCACTGCATCGGCGCGCAGCTCGTTGCCGAACTCGATCAGCGTGACCGCCGAGACGATGCCCGCGAGATCGATCGCCGCTTCCACGCCGGAATTCCCGCCGCCCACCACCGCGACGCGCTTGCCCTTGAAGAGCGGGCCGTCGCAGTGCGGGCAGTACGCCACGCCGCGGCCGCGATACTCGCGCTCGCCCGGCACGTTGATCTCACGCCAGCGCGCACCGGTCGACAGAATCACCGTCTTCGCCTTCAGCACCGCGCCGCTCGCCAGATGGATCTCGTTGATGCGGCCCGGCACGAGCTTTTCGGCGCGCTGCACGTCCATCACGTCGACTTCATAGCTTTTCACGTGCTCTTCGAGCGCGGTCGCGAACTTCGGTCCTTCGGTCTCTTTCACGGAGACGAAGTTTTCGATCGCCATCGTGTCGAGCACCTGGCCGCCGAAGCGCTCCGCGACGACGCCCGTCGCGATGCCCTTGCGCGCCGAATAAATCGCCGCCGCCGCGCCTGCGGGACCGCCGCCGACGATCAGCGTGTCGAAAACCGGCTTGTTTTCCAGTTCCTTCGCC
The DNA here is from genome assembly GCF_023631305.1 of Caballeronia sp. INML3B. Classification (NCBI taxonomy): domain Bacteria; kingdom Pseudomonadati; phylum Pseudomonadota; class Betaproteobacteria; order Burkholderiales; family Burkholderiaceae; genus Caballeronia; species Caballeronia sp. INML3B. Next base: position 714,045 of record NZ_JALQDI010000040.1, on the reverse strand, counting down.
GCGCGCGCCGATGCACCCGTGTCCAGTTTCGCCAAGATTTCCTTTACGCCCATGCGGCCTGAACCGAAGCTGTCGCCGTTGACGAACATCATCGGCACGGACATGACCTGGCGGTCTTCCACTTCCTTCTGGAACAGCGCGCCGTCGATCGCGACGTGCTTGATGCGCGGGTTGATGATCGCCATCACGTTCAGCGCCTGCACCACTTCCGGGCAGTTCTGGCACGACAGCGAGAAATACGTCTCGAACGCGTAGTCGCCGTCGAGATTGCGAATCTGCTCGATGGTGGCGTCGTCGAGCTTGATCGGGTGGCCGCCGGCTTGCAGAAGCGCAAGCACGAGCGACGTGAATTCATGGCCCATCGGAATGCCGGCGAACCGGATGCCCGCGGGCTTGCCCGCCTCGCCGATGGTGAAGGACGGACGACGCACGCTGGCGTCCTCTTTCTCGACGACGCTGATCTGGTGCGACAGCGAGGCGATTTCGCCGAGCAGGCTTTTCAGCTCGCGCGATTTGTCGCCGTCGTCGAGGAAGGCGACGAGTTCGATCGGCCGGGTGACTTTTTCCAGATACGCTTTTAATTGATTCTTGAGATTGGCGTCGAGCATGGCGATGTCCGTTCCTTGACTTTGGGTGGTGCAGACGCACCTCGCCGCGACGCTGCGTTTATCGCAGCGCCGGACGAAGGCGTCTTTAGGGGTGAACCTGCCGCTGAACCGCGGCAGATCCGATGCAGCGCTCGTAAAAAACGAGACTTAGATCTTGCCGATCAGGTCCAGCGACGGGGTCAGCGTTTCAGCGCCCGGCGTCCACTTGGCGGGGCACACCTGGCCCGGGTTCTTCGCGATGTACTGAGCAGCCTGAACCTTGCGGAGCAGTTCGCCGGCGTCACGGCCGATGCCGTTGTCGTGCACTTCGCACAGCTTGATCTCGCCTTCCGGATTGATCACGAACGTGCCGCGCAGCGCCAGGCCTTCTTCCTCGATCAGCACGTCGAAGTTGCGCGAGATCGCGAGCGTCGGGTCGGCCACCATCGGGTACTTGATCTTCTGGATCGTGTCCGACGTGTCGTGCCATGCCTTGTGCGTGAAGTGCGTGTCGGTCGAGACCGAGTAGATTTCCACGCCCAGCTTCTTGAATTCTTCGTAGCGGTCAGCCAGGTCGCCCAGTTCCGTCGGGCACACGAACGTGAAGTCGGCCGGGTAGAACACGAACACCGACCACTTGCCCTTCAGGCTCTCATCGGTGACGGTCACGAATTCGCCATTGTGATAGGCGGTTGCTTTGAACGGCTTGACTTGGCTGTTGATGATAGGCATTACCAGGTTCCTTTTGGAGTGGTGTTGAAGAAGTAGGTGAACTATACAGGAAAACTATCGCTCCTGCGAAGTGGATTGATTTTATTGTCGGGATAGCTCGGAGCTATCGGCGCCATATTTGTCGTTTTCCCGCATGAGGCATTCTGATTGCGCGCGTCCCTTGCAGGTTCCTCGAGGGCACTTCGTCGCTTCACTTTTATCCAGGAGGCAGTATGAAAATCGGAATTATCGGCGCCGGGAATATCGGTTCCGTGCTCGCGCTGCGGTTCAGCGAGAACGGCCACGACGTGCGCATCGCCAATTCGCGCGGACCGGCGTCGCTCGCGGACATCGAACGCGAGACCGGTGCGACGGCCGTGCAAGCGCGCGACGCGGTGAAGGATGCGGACGTCGTCGTCGTGACGATTCCGCAGGCAAAAGTGCCGAATCTGCCGAAAGACCTGTTTGCGGGCGTGCCGGCGAGCGTCGTCGTCATCGACACGGGCAACTATTATCCGCAGCAGCGCGACGGTCGTATCGATGGCATCGAGAAGGGCACACCGGAAAGCCGCTGGGTCGAGCAGCAGATCGGGCGGCCGGTCGTGAAGGCCTTCAACAATATCTACGCGGATCATCTGCGCAATCGCGGCAAGCCTCCGGGTACGCCCGGGCGCATCGCGCTGCCGGTCGCGGGCGACGACGCGAAGGCGAAAGCCGTCGTGATGAAGCTCGTCGATGAAATCGGCTTCGATCCCGTCGATGCAGGCGAAATCGACGATTCATGGCGACAGCAGCCCGCAACGCCCGTCTATACCGGCGATTTCGACGCAGCCGGCGTGCGCGCTGCGCTGCAAAAGGCCGACCCGGTGCGCAAGCCCGAATGGCGCGCGACGGATAGAAGTCCCGGCAATTTCGAGAATCCGGCGTGACAGAGGGCGTGAGAGCGGGAGTGAGAGAACGCGTTCGATAAGCGGAACGCCCGTACGGGAAAGCGGGGGAAGCGGCGCGTGCCGTGAGACAATCTGCAAACTTTCCCGATGGGCTTTAACATGACCAGCCGGGCTGGCGCGATGAGCACGATCCATCGGGCCCGCGTCCGGCGTCGTGGACTCGCAGATTGACCTATGAAAACCGCTTCTCCCCCGCAGGACGTGCAGGACCCGCAACACCGCTTCGGCGAGTGCGACGAGTGCGCGGATGTCGAACTCGTGGCGACCGCCACCATTCCGACGCGCTACGGCACCTTCGATTCCTACGTCTATCGCGTGAAGCACACGGATGTCGAACACATCGCGTTCGTGATGGGCGACGTGAGCAACGGCGAATCGGTGCTGACGCGCCTGCATTCCGAATGCGTGACCGGCGATGTGTTCGGCTCGTACCGCTGCGATTGCGGGGAGCAACTCGATCTGGCGCTGCGTTATATCGCCGCCGAGGATCGCGGCATCCTGCTGTATCTGCGCGGCCATGAAGGGCGCGGCATCGGCCTCGCAAACAAGATCCGCGCGTATGCGCTGCAGGAGCAGGGGCTCGATACCGTCGATGCGAACCTGCATCTCGGCCTGCCCGACGACGCCCGCGAATACGATTCCGCCGCCGCGATCCTGCGCTCGATGAACGTGAAGTCGGTGCGCCTCATGAGCAACAATCCGTCGAAGTTCGACACGCTGCTCAAGCACGATATTCCCGTGTCCGAACGCGTCGCGCTCGCCATCCCGATGCGCGAGGAAAACGAGCGCTACATCAAGACGAAGCAGGCGCGCTTCGGGCATTACTTCGACGAAAACGAATAACGCCTGCGCTCACTGCGCGTCGTGAAAGATCACGCCGAGCATATGCCGCCGCCCCGATCTCAGGCGGCTCACGCCGTGCTTCATGTTCACCCGGTACGGCCCGCGCGTGCCCTGCACCGGCCGATGATGCACCGCGAAAAACACCGCATCGCCTTGTGAAAGAGGCACGGCTTCTACACGTGACTGCATTCTCGGACGCTGCTCCGTCATCACGAACTCGCCGCCGGTGAAATCCCGGCCGGGCGCGGAAAGCAGGACCGCCATCTGAATTGGAAAGACGTGCTCGCCGTAGAGATCCTGATGCAGGCAGTTGAAATCGCCGGGCACGTAACGTAGCAGGAGCGGCGTCGGCCGTGTCTGCCCCGCGCGGTGACAGCGCTCGATGAACGCGGCGTGCTCGCGCGGATAGCGCGTTTCGACGCCCATCACCTCATTCCAGCGATTGGCGATCGGCGCAAGATGCGGATAGACCGCGCGGCGCGCGCGCTCCAGCGTTTCGGGCAGCGGATAGGCGAAGTACTTGTATTCGCCGCGCCCGAAGCCGTGGCGTTCCATCACGACGCGGCTGCGAAAGATGCCGTCGCGATCGTATAGCGCGGCGAGCGCCTCGCATTCGTCGCGCGAAAAGAGCGCGGGCGCGGTGGCGCAGCCGAAGCTATCGAGTTGCGCTTCGAGATCGGCCCAGTCGAGCGCGTCGATGCGTTCGCCGATATCGTCTGCCGTCGCGCGTTCGAGCACCTTCATGTCGTTTCTCCGGATGGGCGTTAATTGCCTGCAGTGTGCGCCACGCGCGCTGCGCACGCACTCCGGGTCTTGCTGCGCAATTCGGAACGACGCGCCTTCAATGCGCCGTCGCGGTCTCCGCGATGCGCTCCTTCAACGCGGCCTTGCGCGCCGCCATCCTCGCGCCGAGCGCGACGAGATCCATTTGCGTCCTGCGCACTTCGGGGAACAGCGTCGTTTCCTCTTCCTCGATGTGATGCGTCGCGTTCTCCTTGAGTACCTTGAAAGTCGCATCGAAACCGTCGTCGCCCGCCTTCAGGCTCGCGAACCGTTCGATCAGCGTCTTGACCAGAAAATGCTCGACGTAGGCTTCGTCCACATCGATGCGCTGATCTGCGCCGAGCGCCTCCTGGGCGGCGGGATACAGCATTTCTTCTTCGACGATCGCGTGGATCGTGAGCAATTCGCACGCGCGCTGGGCGAGCGTGTTCTTGCGTTCGAAATCGTTGCGTTCCGCGCGCTCGAACGCATCGAACAGTTGTTCGATGGCGCGGTGATCGGCTTCGAGCACGTCGAGCGCATCGATGGGTCGCGGGGTATGAGCGGCAGACATGTGGGTTCTCCTTTAATGGGCTCTCTCGACCCTGCCGGGACATCTTCGTGTCCCTGAGGCGCCTGAGAGCAGCAAGACGAATGCCCGCGATAGACCCGTTAACGGCGGCACCGTGCGCGTCTAGATAGTCGGATTTCCCGATACGCCCAGGTCACGTTGCCGCAGCACTTTCACCTGCCACCACGCGGGTAGCAGGCGCCGGACTTCCGCGCGCGCGAAGCGGTCGTCGATCAGATAGAGCACGCCGCGATCGAGCGGCCCGCGGATCACACGCCCGGCCGCCTGCACGACTTTCTGCAAGCCGGGAAAAAGATACGTGTATGCGTAGCCCTCGCCGAACGCCTCGTGCATGCGCGCTTTCATTTGCTGATTGACAGGATTGAGCTGCGGCAGACCGAGCGTCGCAACGAACGCGCCGATGAGCCGCGTGCCGGGCAGATCGATCGCTTCGCCGAACGCGCCGCCGAGCACCGCGAAACCGACGCCGCGCCCGCCGGCCACGAAACGCGCGAGAAACTCGCGTTGCGCCGCTTCGCTCATCGCGCGGGATTGCTGCCAGCATGGAATCGACGGATGACGGAGCGCGAGCGCCGCCGCGACTTGCGTCAGATACTCGAAGCTGCTGAAGAAGCTCAGGTAGTTGCCCTCGGCGCTTTCGAGCTGCGCGGCGATGAGGTCGGCGATACGGTCCACCGAGCGCGCGCGGTCGCGATAGCGCGTGGACAGGTCGGCGATTGCGCGCACGTCGAGTTGTTCGGCGCAGAAGGGCGATTCGACGTCGATGCGTACGCTCGACTCCGGCAGGCCGAGCGTATCCGCGTAGAAGTGCGCGGGCGTGAGCGTCGCGGAAAAAAGCGCGACGCTGTGGGCGCGCGCCAGACGCGGCGTGAGATGCGGCGCGGGAATCACGTTGCGCAGGCACAGCACGGCATTGCGTTTTTTGGCGTTTGCACCCACCCGGCCAAGCGTGATGTCGAAGATCGAATGCGAACCGAAGCGTTCCGCGATGCGCGTGAAATGCATGGCATCGAAATAGAAGCGCAAGATTTCGGGCGTGAAGACGTCGGGCTGCTCGCCGAGCGTTTCCGTCATCAGCGAGACGGCTTGCCCCAGCGCCGTGAGCAGGCGCGCGGGCGGTTCCGCATGTGCCGCGTATTCGATGTTCGCCGCGTCCTGTTCACGCGTCACTTCGCTCCAGCTTCGCGCGACGCGGCCGAGCGCCTGCTTCAGCAAAACGGGCGCGCCGCGACGCATCGCATTGAAGGCGGCCTGATCGAGCGTCGCGGAATACATGCCGCGCGCCCGTTCGACGAGGTTATGCGCTTCGTCGACGAGCACCGACACGCGCCAGCGATTCGCCTCCGCGAGCGCGAAGAGCATGGCGCTCGTATCGAAGTAATAGTTGTAGTCGCCGACGATCACGTCGCCCCAGCGCGACAGTTCCTGGCTCAGATAGTACGGACAGACTTCGTGCTCTCGTGCGACCTCGGCAACCGACGCGCGGTCGAGCTGCGCGCAGTCGAGGGCGGCGGCACGCGCCCCGGGCAGGCGATCGTAGAAGCCCCGCGCGAGCGGACACGACTCGCCGTGGCACGCGCGATCGGGGTATTCGCAAGCCTTGTCGCGCGCAACGAGTTCGACGACGCGTAACGGCCTGGCGGCGAGCGTCGTCAGCGCATCGAGCGCGAGCTGCCGTCCCGCGCTCTTCGCCGTGAGAAAGAAGATCTTGTCGAGCCGCTGGCCCGGCCACGCCTTCAGCAGCGGAAAGAGCGTGCCGACCGTTTTGCCGATGCCGGTCGGCGCCTGCGCCGCGAGACAGCGGCCGGACACCGCCGAGCGATACACCGCTTCCGCGAGTGCGCGCTGGCCGGGCCGAAAATCCGCGTGAGGAAACACGAGTGCTCTGAGCGCGTCATCGCGCGCCGCGCCGTGCGCCAGCTCCTGTTCTGCCCACGCGATGAAGCGCTCGCACTGCGCCGCGAAATGCGTCGCGAGCGCTTCGGCGGTCTGCGTTTCGACGAGCACGCTCTCGGTCTGATCGACGATATCGAAATACACGAGCGCGACCTCGATGGCGTCGAGCCCGAGCTTGCGGCACATCAGATGCGCATAGACACGCGCCTGCGCCCAATGCAGATGACGATGATTCTGCGGCATCGATTCGAGCTTGCCGCGATGCGTCTTGATCTCTTCGAGACGGTTGAGCGCGGGATCGTACCCGTCGGCGCGGCCGCGCACGAAGAGCGGCCCGTAGGTTTCCGAAAGCGATATTTCCTTCTGATATCCGGCCGGCCGGCGGCTCGTCACCGCGACGTGGCCCGCGACGCCTTCCTGCGCGCTTGGCGTGGGCGTGAAGCGCAGATCGAGGTCGCCCTGTTTCGCGGTGAACTCGCAGAGCGCGCGCACGGCGACGGTGTAGGCGGGCTCGGATACTGTATGCATGTACAGCAGTCTAGCATGGGCGAATCGGCCGCAAAGGCCTTCTACGACGCGGCGCGCAGAAGTTCTCCGAGCGTTTTCACGGCGCCCTCGACCTGCGGCGACCACGGATGGCCGAAGTTGATGCGCACGTAATTCCCGAACGCGTGACGCGCGGAGAAGATCGGTCCGGGTGTCACGTTGATGCCATGTTCGAGTCCGCGCTTGTGCAACTGCATCGCGTCGACATGCTCGGCCAGTCGCAGCCAGAGGAAATAGCCGCCCTCCGGCTGCTGATGCGCGACCTCCGGCGGCAGCCAGCGCGCGATGGCGTGTTCCATCGCACCGCGCTGCGTGAGAAGCGCGCCGCGCAGCTTGCGCAGGTGTTTGTCGAAGCCGCCGTGCTGAAGATAGTCGGCGATGCCCGCCTGAACCGGGATGCTGGTCGAGATGCTCGTCATCAGCTTGAGCCGGCGGATCGCGTCGGCGAAGCGGCCCGCCGCGACCCAGCCGAGCCGGTAACCCGGCGCGAGCGTCTTCGACAGCGACGCGCAATGCATCACGAGACCTGTCGTATCGAAGGCTTTCGCGGGCGGCGGACGATCCGGCGCGAAATGCAGCTCGCCGTAGACATCGTCCTCGATGAGCGGAACGTCATGCTTCGTGAGCAAGCCGACCAGCGCGCGCTTTTTCTCGACGGAGAGCGTCACGCCCGTCGGATTCTGAAAGTTGGTCATGAACCAGCAGGCGCGCACCGGATGCTTGACGAGCGCTTCGGCGAGCACGTCGAGATCGAGCCCTTCTCGCGGATCGACGGGAATCTCGACCGCGCGCAGGCCCAGATGCTCGACCGCCTGCAACGCCGCGTAGAAGCAGGGCGATTCGATGGCGACGACATCGCCCGGCTTGGTGACGGCCATGAGGCTGAGCGTGAGCGCTTCCATCGCGCCGTTCGTGACGATGAGTTCCTCGACCGGCTGCGCGATGCCCATGCCGATGTAACGCAGTGCGATCTGCCGCCGCAGTTGCTCGTTGCCCGGTGGCATGTCGACGACCGTGCTCCACGGATCGAGCATGCGCGCCGCGTGGCCGAGCGACTTCGCAAGACGTGCCAGCGGAAAGAGTTTCGGCGACGGAAACGCGGAGCCGAGCGGCGCGACGTCCGGACGCTTGACCGCATCGAGCACGGAGAAGACGAGGCTGCTCACGTCGATGGCCGCGGGCTCCGCGAGCGGCGTGGGCGAAGTAGCTTGCGTCGCTACCTTCGCGCCCGGTGCGACGTAATAGCCGGAACGTTCGCGCGCGCGAATCAAGCCCCATTCTTCGAGCAGGTAATACGCGCGAAAGACCGTCGACTGGCCGACGCCGTATTGCGTCGTCAGATGCCGCACCGACGGCAGGCGCGTGCCGACGGGCAGCCGGCCCGCGCGAATCTCGGCGGCCATCGTGTCGGCAAGGGCTTGGTAGCGCTTCATCGCGTGACGTGGGTGAAAGTGCGCGCGAGGGCTTTGCGCGGCGCGAAATTGTCTCATACGGCCTCGCGAAGGAATATCGGCACACCGCCGCGCGTTTAATGGACAAGCGGCTTAATCGCCGTGTCCGCTTTTCAAACCTTTCGGAGGTGCTTCCATGAAGCTCGCCAGAATCGCAACAGTCGTGCTCGCTCTGCTCGCCGGTTTGCTCGCGGGATGTCAGACCGATGGCAGTTCGACATCATCCGGCACGACGTCCGGCAGCGGCAGCAGCGGCGGATATTGAGCGCGACGCCGCTGCCGCCGGGCTTGTCGGCGGCGCAGTTCCGGGCGGCGCTCGCGGCCTTCGCGGCGGCGCTCGGCAGCGACGCGGTGTCGTACGATCCGGCTTCGTATCTTGATCCATTCGCACCCGGCGATGCACTCGCGCACGCGCCGTCCGCTGTCGTGCTGCCGAAGGATGTCGAAGGCGTGCGCGCGGCGCTGGCTGTGGCGAACCGGTATCAGGTGCCGCTCTGGACCGTATCGACCGGACGCAACTTCGCCTACGGCGGCGCCGCGCCGCGCATGCGCGGCTGTGTCGTGCTCGATTTGCGCCGGATGAACCGCATCATCGAGATCGACGAAACGCTGGGTTATGCGCTGGTCGAGCCGGGCGTGACGTATTACGAGCTGCATCGTGCGCTCGGGACACCACGGCGGTTCTGGCTCGATCCGCCTGCGGCCGGCTGGGGCAGCGTGATCGGCAACACGCTCGAACGCGGCTATGGCACGACGCCGTACGGGGACCACGCGGCGCATCAGTGCGGCATGGAGGTCGTGCTTGCAAACGGCGATGTCGTGCGCACCGGCATGGGCGCGATGACGTCGAGCCGTGACTGGCAGGTTTTCAGGAGCGGCTTCGGGCCGTCTTACGACGACATGTTCAAGCAGTCGAACTTCGGCGTCGTCACGAAGCTCGGCATCCGGCTCATGCCCGCGCCCGAGGGCTACATGATCTGCCGCTACGCGTTCGCGCGCGAAGACGATCTCGAACGCGTCGTCGATACGCTGCGTCCGCTCAGAATGGACGGCACGATTCAAAGCAACGCGGTCATCGAAAGCGCGGTGCGCTGGGCCGCGGGCGTATCGACGCGGAAAACCTGGTACGACGGCGAAGGCGCGATGCCCGACGACGCCATCGACGCCATGACGCGCAAGATCGGCATCGGGCGCTGGAATCTGCGCTTCTGTTTATATGGACCGCCGTCGCTCGTGAAGGCGCGGCGCGATATCGTGCGGGCGCGTTTTCAGCCGATCGCGGGCGCGACGCTCTTCGAGATGCCGTATCGCGATGCATCCCTCGAACCCGAGGGCGGCGGCGATCGTGCGCAAGTCGGCATTCCCGGACTCGAAGCGTTCAATCTGCTGAACTGGCGCGGCGGCACAGGCGCGCATATCGATTTTTCGCCGATCTGCCCGCCGATCGGACGCGATGCCGTCAAGCAGGTCCGCATGGTTCGCGAGCGCGCCGCGCAATTCGGCTTCGATTACTACGGCGGTTTCACGGCGGGCGAGCGCGCGATGCATCACATCTTCGCGGCGATTTTCGATCGCGACGATCCGAAGCAATCGCACGCTGCCGGCGCGCTGATCGAAACGCTGATCCGCGAGGCGGGCGCGGCCGGCTACGGGCAATATCGGACGCATCTCTCGTATATGGATCTGGCCGCCGCGCAATACGACTTCAACGATCACGCGCTGATGCGACTGTCCGGCACGATCAAGACGGCGCTCGATCCGAACGGGATTCTGTCGCCGGGCAAACAGGGCATCTGGCCCGCGAAGCGTTCGGACGTCGCAAAAGGAGAAGGGCGATGACCACGACGCGGCGCGCGTTTCTCATCGCGGCGGGCACATCGGGATTGCCGTGGATTGCTTTTGGCGGCGCGACGCGGACATCGGCGCGCATCTGGGTCGTCGATGAAGCGTTGCCGCAAAGCCGCGTCCTCGTGCGGCGGGCGCGTCTGACGAACGGGCGCGTCCAATCCCTGTCGGGCGATGCGGGCTGGCTGTGGATCGAGCGCTTGTCTGAAGAAGCGATCTCGTCGCCGCACCCGATCGGCGGATTGACGCGCTTCGCCGACGCGTTCGTGTTGTCGCGACTCGGCGCGGGGATCGGCATGCGCACAACGCACCATCGCGCGTTCGATGACGGCGCCGTGCTCTGGACGCTCGAACGTTGCTGAAACGCGTTCGGTAGAATGAGACGTGTCTCAATATTGCCGCGCACGGATGAAACGATGAACGCCACGGACACCCGCACGATCGCCGACTGGCACGCGCACGTGTATTTCGACGCCGCGAGCCGCGACGCGGCGTGGCAGCTTCGGCTCGTCATCGAGCAACAGTTTGCGACGGAATTGCAAAGCGGCGCATTGCGCCTGGGACGCTTTCACGAACGTCCGGTCGGACCGCATCCGATGTGGTCTTTCCAGTTGGGTTTCGGCGGCGAACTGCTCGCGCCGATGCTCGCCTGGCTCACCCTCCATCACGGCACGCTCGATGTTTTCATGCATCCGAATACGGGCAATGCGCTCGTCGATCATCGCGACTCGGCGGTGTGGATCGGCCGCTCGCATGAACTGGTGCTGAAGAGTCTCGCCGCCTGACACGGGAAAAGAAAAAGGCGGAACGTGTCCGCCTTTCTTCCCGGCATTCGCGAGATTTACTTCTTCGCGCTCGCCGGTTTCGAGGCTACGGTGCGCACGGCCGTCTGGCCCGCGATGGTGGCGTCGTTCTGCGCCGCTTCGACCACTTGTTTCGCAGCCTTTTTGGCGGCTTCGTAAGCCGAATTCGCCGATTGCGTCGCGGCATCGATCGCGTTCTTCCACGCCGAAACGACCGCTTCGCTGCCGACGGGCGCGTTGCTCACGAGGCTTTCAAAGAATGCCTGCACATTACGCTGCGATTTCTCGAGCTGATCCTGCGCCGCTTCCATGTAGCCGCCGCGCACGCCTGTCGTGATCTCATAGACGCTCTGCCAGTACGCCTGCACCCGCTGGGCGCTGTTTTGCAGATGCTGGTTCTGGAGGGCGAATAATTCCTGCGGATCGCGCACGGAAAGCGCTTTGGCGACGAGTGCCTGTTGCTCGTCAAGTGCCGTCCTGGCGGTGCGCACGTTCAGGTCGATCAACTTTTCGAAGCCCCCCACGGCTTGTGCGGCGAGACCGAAAGTCGTGTCGACCCCCGCCTTCTGTGACGCGACTACATTTTCCGGCGCAAGACTGCTCATTCTGGACTCCATTGGGAAGTTGCCAATTGATTTTGCAATTGATTGTGCAGTGCAGCGATTGGTCTATTTTAAGGAAAGCGTGTGGAGTGTCAATTACGTTTTCCCCGCTTGACTTTAAACCATATCGCCCATCATTCAAAAATCAGAGTGGCAATAAGTAAATAAGCAGGCTCATTTAATCCGACAACCTGATCACACATCACATCATACGAACGGTCATTTAGTTTTCGCTGACGGTATTGCGGCAAGCGCATAGATCCCGATCAGGACTGTTATTTTCCATAAGATGAAAGCGCTCGCGGGTGCGCTGTCATTACGACCTATCGTAAACACCTAAGCCAAAACTTGGCTTATGCGTTGTTTCCCCACTTGACGCCTTGATGCGTCAATTGAAAGAATGTCGCACTGCAACACGCGCGACGGAGCACCCAGCGGGGCGAGAACGTAGTCGGTATTTTTGTCACTGCTCCGTCATCGTAAATCCGTAGGATTCACTTTCGCGCGAATGAGCCGGCGCTGAACGGCATAAAGATATAAATCTGAGAGAATTGAAGAAAATGGGGCGACATTCCCAAACCCTTGGCCATCTTGAACGCAGTCACGAAGACAACGCCTTGCGGCGCGCCATGGCCGCACGACTCGACCGCGCCTTGCAAAAGGCGAACGTCAGTTCCGCAAAAGCCGCTGGCTGGCTCGACGTGAGCGAGCACGACGTGCAATTCTGGCGGCGCGGTATCACGGTTCCACCATTCGCGGCATTCAACCGCATCGCGCGGGTGCTGGACATTGATCCGCACTGGCTCTGTACCGGCCAGGCGCTGCACGCGCATTCCGCCAACTGATCGCGGGCGCTTCGGGCGCCCGTTTGTCGCGCTTCCCTGTAAGTCAGACTTCGGTCGATACGGCCGGTGCCGTCTTGCGTCCATGCAGGAGCACGGTGCCGATGCCGCTCGCCGCGATCACGCACATGCCGATCGCCATCCAGACGTCAGGCGCCTGCCCGAACAGCAGCCAGCTGAAGAGCGCCGCGAACGCGAGCTGGCCATAGGAAAACGGCGTCAGCACGGAAAGCGGGGCGCGTTTCAACGCCTGAAGCATGAACCCGTGCCCGACGGTTGCCATCGTCGCCATGAAGACGACGAGCAGCCAGCTCGCCGCCCGCACCTGTGCGAGCGCGGGCAAGGTTTCGGCCTGATCCATCCATACGAGCACGCATAACAGGATGGTGGCGACGAGCGCCGTGAGGAAGTTGGTTGTGATTGCATCGTCGACGCGCGAGAGATGGCTCGACACCACCTGGAAGCACGCGAAGGACGTCGCGGCGCCGATCGGAAAGATAACGGTCCAGCTGAACTGGCTGCCACCCGGGCGCACGACCAGCAACATGCCGATGAAACCGAGGACGACCATCGCCCATTTGCTGCGCGGCACCTCGTCCTTGAGCACGAGCGCGGCGAGCAGCGTGGAGATGAGCGGCGCGAGCATCGCAAGCGACGTCGTGACCGGCAGCGGCAGATGGCGCAAGCCCGCGAACGTGCAAGCGGAGTTGATGAGCAGCAGCACCGCGCGCACGACCTGGAGCCTCACGCTGCCGGAACGGAAGAGACCGAATGCGCGGCGCCGGACTTGCCAGATCCCCATCACGATCATCTGAAACAGATAGCGCACCCAGAGTAGCGCCAGTAGAGGGACTGCGTTGCCGATCAGCTTGACGGTGGAATCGCTTGCCGCGAAGGTCGCTGTCGTCAGGATCATGATCGCGATACCGGCGCCGGTGTTATCGGTATCAATCCGGTATCGCGCCTTGCCCTCTAAGGTTGCCATCGAGTTCTCGTGATGCGCCGTCGCGTGCAGCAAACCGTTGCCCGGCGTTCATGCTGACGGCATGTGTGAAGGAACGGCTTGCAGGCCGTTGCTTCGATTCTCCCGGCATCGCAGACCGCTGGCAAGGCGACAGTAAAGTTCTTTTCCGCCGTGTTGTGCACAGGTCACGATGCGGCAAATGTACTAGACGGTTCGGATAATCGCGTGCGGCTGCGATCGGCACGATCGGTCGGGCGTGCTTTTCGGCGTCATCGCGTCTTCCGAATTAAGACGCAGTTTAAGTTCTTTATTCTCGCCGCCGCCGTCATGTGCGTTGTCGGTCAGCAGTGCCTCTGCGGCGAGGTCCGCGTTATGCCAACGGAATATGAAGCGGCAAGTTGGTGTTGACAAACGAAGCAGTGACAAGAAACCCGGACATCTGCGCAAGCAGTCGCCCGGCTTCAAATGCGCGCAAATAAGGGAAAGCCTGCAAGCCATTATTTCGTGCGAACGCCTTGCGCCTGAGGATTTGCCGCCTACACTTAAAGTAGTTTCTCAACTGCTTCGAGGGAGGCAACAATGAGAACGAGAACTCGCGAAGTCGTGCGCATGCTCGCGGCATTCCGCCATTCGGCGCAGTGTCGAAGGCTGCGCGCCGCGGCGGCGGCGCAGGAAGCACGCGATCTGGCGGATGAGGCGTCCTCCGACGACACGCCCGAAGACGACGAGCGTGCCGAGGCTGAAGCGCATCCCGCCACGCGCAAGCCGCATCCCGGCCTGCACTGACTTGTGCGCGTTCAGACGCCTGCCGGATTTCGGAACGGCGAAAAGCGCCAGTGTCCGCTCGCGTCTTTCACGGCGATCGCGCCATGCTCGTGCAGCACTTCGCCGATGGCGCCAGGTTTGATGTCGTCAGAGATGCGAATGACGAGCAACGTGCGCTGCGGCGTCGTGTCGTCGCTGGACGGCGGTGCCGATGGTCGCTGCGGCAAAGGATCTTGCGGCACGAAACGGTTGCGGGCGCCGATCACGCCCTGATGTTCGCCATGCGCGACGTACTCCGCGTCGTCTTCGTCGTGCGTGGGTGGCAGGAGCGCATCGATGTCGATTTCGCCGCGTCCCGCGCGATACAGATGCGCATCGTCGCGTCGCAAGCCCGCGAGCTGCAATGCGCGAAGCGCGTCATGCCCGTCCCTATAGCAGCCGAACACTCCAACTATGACCTGATTCATCGTCGCCCCCTCTGTCGGCCCGCATCGTTTCACGAACCAAGCAACAGATGTATTCGTGCGCGGTTTTCGATCCATCTCTCGCGCTGTTCGATTCGTCAGATGATCATCAGCAACACGCGTTCCCGCATGAATGTTTTGAAAGGAAGCTTGGCAAACACGGTCTTGCGCAGGTTGCGACCCCAACCCGTATCACCTAAAGTAGCTGAACTTATTTGCCGGATTCGCGCGTCACGCAACGCGCTCTTCGCGAGGTCCGAATGATTGCGAAAGCCTGTGCTTGGGTACTGGTACTGATGGCAGGCTCCGCAGCGGCGGCGCCTTGCTACAACGACGGCGATGTCGTCACGCTCGAAGGCACGGCGACGCGCCAGGCCGCGCACGAGGGAGATGCATCCGCGAAATCCGCGTGGGTGCTGTCGCTGCCAGGCCCCATCTGCGTGCTGAGCGCGAATACCGGCCAAGGCGCGGGCCAAGGCGCGGGCCAGGGCGGGCGGCAGCAGTCGAACGTGTCGGCGGTGCAGATCATCGATGCGACGCCAACCGAGAACGCGCGTATACAGGTAACCGGCAAGCTCGTCACCGGCAATGTCAGCGGCTACTACGCAGTGCCGACTGCGATCTGGGTGCTCAAGCAGCGGGTGCTTTCGGGACAATAGCGCTCCGCGACCCGCACAGGCGAGCGTAAAAACCAGCGAGAAGGACGAACGATCAGGCCGCTTTCGCGTGCGCCTGATAGCGCCAGTATTCGGCGACGACGATATGCAGCGGTTGATCGTCGAGCTTGCGTTCCTCAGCGAATCGCAATATGGCGTCAAGTTGTGCGCCAGTGCAACGGAACGCTCCGCGGCGCGAGGCCGTCTGTTTATTCTTGTGCGTGGTCATGGCAATCCTTTTTAGGACCTTCCCCGACAGGGCAGGATCGTTCGACGGGGCGGCCCATGCGCGCGAACACTGCCTGCTGCTTTCACATTAAGCCGGAGCCGCACAAGCGGCACCGGCTGTTAGCGCACATAGCCGTCAAGACGTGACAGATAGCGCAAGGCGCGGACCCGAATATGTGCTCGGGTTTTCCCTTCGCCGCTGGAATAAACCTTTCGGTCTTGCCGTTTAGCATGTGTGAACCCGCGCGGGAATCCAGATGCGGGACGAGGGAGGAGACGCCTGTGAGCGCCGATCAACATGCGCAAGAGGAACTCGCACACATTGGGCGGATGATCGCGGAACTGGAGCGTGTCGCGACGGAAGGGCACGGCGAACCCATGCGGCATGCCGTCATGCGGCCCGAGTACTGGCAGCGGCGCATCGATGCATTGATCGTCGCGTCGACGAACGAGCCGTTGCGGCGCGATGCGGCTGCGCTGCGCGAGCGCCTGGCGGAGCTGTTCGCCAATGCGCCCGAACGGGACACGGGGCACGCGGGAGAAGCGGCGCGGGAGACCGGCAGCAGAAAATGAAGCGAAGCGACGCGCGTGGCGGCGCGTGTGACGATCACATGCGCCGCCGCAGCGTCAACCCGTCTGCTCGACGGGCGTCACGTCGATATCGAGCTTCTGCGTGCCGCGCAGCACCGCGATCTTCACGGGCTTGTCGATGCGCGATGCATCGAGCGTGCGCTGCAAGCCATCGACGCTGTCGACGGCGATACCATCCACCGCGACGATACGATCGCCCGTGCGCAATCCGCCGAGCGCGGCCGGACTGCCTTTGACGATCTCCATCACATGCACGCCGCTCGCCGAGGCGAGCTCGAAGAAGCGCTGCACGCGCCGCGAGATCGGCGTCGTCGTGCCCGCCACGCCGATATACGCGCGCCGCACGCGCCCGTACGCGAAGATCTGCATGATGACCCACTTGGCCGTATCGATCGCGGTGGCGAAGGAGATGGCCTGCGCGCCGGAAATGATGGCGGTGTTCACCCCGATGACGTGCCCCGCCGAGTTGATGAGCGGCCCGCCCGAGTTGCCGGGATTGAGCGCGGCGTCGGTCTGGATCACGTCGTAGATCATGCGGCCGGAAGTAGAACGCAGCGAGCGGCCAAGCGCGGACACGACGCCTGTCGTCACGGTCTGCGCAAGCCCGAGCGGATTGCCCACCGCGATCGCGATCTGCCCCACGCGCAGACTGCCCGAATCGCCCAGTTCGACATGCGGCAGCGGCTCCGGTGAACCGATGCGCAGCACCGCGAGATCACTCGCAGGATCGTCGCCGACGAGATCGGCATCGAAGCGCGCGCCGTCGGCGAGCGTGACGACGATATGCGTCGCGCCATGCACCACATGGCTATTGGTCAGCAGATAGCCATCCGGCGTAAAGATGAATCCCGAGCCCGTGCCGCCGACGTTACGGCGCGTGCCGCGCGCGTCGGCGAGCTGGCGCTCGACAGAGATGAACACCACGGCTTGCTGCACGCGCTCGAGCGCGCCGATGACCGTGCGCGAATAGGCGTCGAGCAAGGCGGTATCGTCGAGCGGGACGGAGGGCGCGGCGTCCTGCGCCCCGCGCGCAAGATCGTCGATGAATTGAGGCCGGCTTCCCATGTTCGTTGGACTCCCGATGTCTGGATGCGGACATGCGGGGCGCTGCCGTGGTTTTCAAGAGATAGTTGCGTCTGCCAGTAGTTTCATCGGCCCGAGTGTTTCGACGACGTTGCGCTGTGCATCGTCGCGCACGAACAGCGAGCCGGCGAAGCCGAGCGCATTCACCGCGACGCCTTCGACATGCGAGACGCTGCGCGGCACCGCGAGCATCCAGCGGCGCGTGACGAGCAGGTTGTAAGGCGCGCTCTGGTGCGCGACACCGGCGACGTCGAACGGCTGCACGCCGATCGCGTTCATCAGTTGCAGATAAGTTGCGTGCAGGTTTGCGGCGGCATCGTCATCGAGCCATGCTGCCGCGTGCGCGAACGCGAGTTGCGGCGCGCGAAAAACGCCTCTCGTATGCGCGGCTTCGATGAACGGTTCGACGGGTAACGCGTGTCCATCGAGCGGCAGCGGCACGATTTGCAGATGCTTGTGCGGCTGGCTCGATCCGGCGACCGTGCCGCCGTTGTAGAAGCCGAGACCATCGAAGCGGTCGAGGCAGGAGAAGAGCGCGGCGAAGTCATCCTCGCCGACAAGCGAATCCTGCGGCTCGAAGTCCTTCGTCACGATCAGCAGATGATGCGCGAGCACGTTGAACTTGTTGAGCAACAGGAAGTGCCGCTCGCCGATATCGCCCACACGCAACGCTTCTTCGCACGGCGAGAACGGATCGCGCCATGCGCTCGCCGCATCGGCCGCGGACTTGGCCGCGAGCTTCGACGCTTCCTCCTTTCGTGCGAGGTTCGCCGCTTGCCGCACGAGGAAGGGCACGCCGCCGTCTTCGATCACGCTTTGCACGGTATCGAACGAACGCAGCGCACCGCATGCGAGCGCGCGTTCCGTTTGCGTGACGACGTCCTGCCACGAAGGGGCGTTCATTCGCGCCATGCTTCTCCTTTGCCGAACTCGTATCGATCGAGCGATGCCGCGTGCATTTCGATGCTGTAGCCGGGTGCTTGGGGTGGCATATAGCGTCCGCTTCTAATGACGACGGGATCGAGAAAATGCTCGTGAAGATGATCGACGTATTCGAGCACACGACGATCGAGCGAACCCGACACGCAGATGTAATCGAACAGCGAAATATGCTGCACATACTCGCACAAGCCGACGCCGCCCGCATGCGGACACACCGGCACGCCGAACTTCGCAGCCATCAGAAGAACGATGAGCACTTCGTTGAGGCCGCCGAGACGGCAGCTATCGATCTGACAGAAGTCGATCGCTTCCGCTTGCAGCAACTGCTTGAAGATCACGCGGTTCTGGCAATGCTCGCCGGTCGCAACGCCGATCATCGGCGCAAGGCGCCGGCGGATCGCGGCGTGGCCGAGCACGTCGTCGGGACTCGTGGGTTCTTCGATCCACCATGGATCGAACTCCGCGAGACGGCGCATGTTCGCGATGGCTTCATCGACTTCCCAGACCTGGTTCGCATCCATCATCAGCTTGCGGTCGGGGCCGATTTCCTCCCGTAGAATGCGCGCGCGCCGGATGTCTTCGTCGAGATTCCCGCCGACCTTCTGCTTGAAATGCGTCCAGCCCGCGGCGACGCCTTCACGCGCGAGCCGGCGAATCTTGTCGTCGTCATAGCCCAGCCAGCCGGCGGATGTCGTGTATGCGGGAAAGCCCTGAGCGAGCATTTCCTTTTCCCGTTCGCCGCGTGTCGCATGCAGGCGATTCAACAAGGCGAGCGCTTCGGATGGCGTAATGGCATCGGTCACATAGCGGAAGTCGAGGCAGCGCACGAGCTGTTCCGGACTCATATCGACGAGCAGCTTCCACACGGGCTTCTTCTCGCTCTTGGCCCAGAGATCCCACACGGCGTTGACGACCGCCGCCGTCGCGAGATGAATCGCGCCTTTCTCCGGGCCGATCCAGCGCAACTGACTATCCGATGTGAACGCGCGCCAGAAGCCGCCCATGTCGGCGGCGATATCTTCGATAGTCCTGCCGACGACGAGCGGCGCAAGCGCCTCCACCGCCGCGACGACGACTTCAGTGCCGCGTCCGATGGTGAAGGTGAGGCCGTGTCCCGCGAGTCCGGGCGCATCGGTTTCGAGTATCACGTAGGCGGCGGAATAGTCGGGCGCGGCGTTCATCGCGTCCGAGCCGTCGAGCGAACGCGAAGTGGGAAAACGGATATCGCGCACGGAGAGCTTCGTGATGCTGGTCATGTTCATCTCCTCGAAAGGTGGCGTGACGGCGATGCTCAGGGTTTGAACGGAGGCTTTTATACAGGCCTGAATATGCTGCGATGCACGCAAGCGAACGACATTGACAACGCGTGTTCGACCTCCTAGCCTGCTAGCATGTTAGTGCGAAATCAAGGGCGGCGTGAGCTCATCGACGAATGAAAACAGTCTTGCCGCCGACCCTTACCGCGCGTTGCCCCGATTGCACGGTTCAGAGCGCGGCAGCCTCACCGACGCAGTCGAGGAGGCACTGCGCGCGGCCATCGTCAACCTGGCGATGGAGCCCGGCATGATGATCGACAAGCTCGCGGTATGCGAGCGCATGGGCGTGTCGCGCTTCCCGGTTTCGTCGGCACTGGCCAAGCTCGCGGCTGTGGGGCTCGTCGAAGTCTTGCCGCAGCGCGGCACACGCGTCATGCCCATCGTCATGCACGACATACGTCAGCATCTCTTCATTCGCAGCGCGCTCGAAGTGGAAACCGTGCGCACGCTGGCCGCCGCATGTGATGCAGCCACCCTCGATGCGCTCGACGCCAACCTCGAGCGCGAGGCCGACGCAGTGCAGCAAGGCCTGCGGCGCGAGTTCCATTTGCTTGATCTCGCATTTCATGAACTGCTGCTCGATGCGATCAACTTGCCGCGCGTGAAAGAGATCGTGGCGGCGTCGCGCAATGCGCTCGATCGTGCGCGCCGTCTGATGGCGAGTCCCGAGCGCCACGCGCATACGCTCGCCGAGCATACACGCATCGCCGGCGCGATTCGCGCACGCGATGGCGATGCCGCCGCGCGCGCGATGCACGATCACCTGGATGAAGTCGTCGCGGAATTGCGGCGCTTTTCCGCTGAAAGACCGGACCTGTTCAGGGAGTAGGAGACAAGAAAGACAAGCGACACATGTGGTCAACCGCAATGGAGGAGACACACAATGAACCTGTTCAAGCAAGTGGGCGCCGTGGCGGCGCTCGCGGCGGCGTGCCTGGGTGCATCACCGGCAATGGCGGCCGAGGACTTCAAGGGCGTGACCGTCAACGTGATGACGTTCGTCGGTCCGCAGATCGCCGAGCCGCTGCAACGCCGCGCGCCCGAGTTCGAGAAGCTGACGGGTGCGAAGGTGAACGTGTTGACGGTGCCGTTCTCTGATCTTTATCAGAAGCTTTTGACGGATTGGGCCTCGGGCACGAATTCTGTCGATGCGGCGGTCTTCGCGCCGCAATGGATGGTCGATTACACGAAAGGCGCCTTCCTCGAAGACCTCACGCAGCGTGTCGCGAATGACAAGGCATTGAAGGAAGACGACGTGATGCCGTTCTTCGTCGACTTCTCGCAGAAGTACAACGGCAAGACCTATCTCGTCGCGCTCGATGGCGACTTCCAGATGGTCTACTACCGCACGGACATTCTTCAGCAGCTCGGCAAGCAGCCGCCGAAAACCTGGGACGATTACCTCGATATAGCAAAAGCCGCGAACGGCAAGGTCTTCGGCGGCGACGGCAAGCCGGTCGCGGGTTCGTGCATCTCCAAGAAACGTAACGCGCAAGCGTATTGGGCGATCATCTCCATCGCGGGCGGTTATCTGCAATCGAAGGGCACCGCGCAAGGCGCGTTCTTCGATCCGCGCAACTTCAAGTCGCTCGTGAACAACGACGGCTTCAAGGAAGCATTGCGCATCTACAAGGAATCGACGACTTACGGACCGCCCAACGAAATCAACCTCGATGTCGGCGACACGCGCAGCGCGTTCATCTCCGGACATTGCGCATTGACGCTCGACTGGGGCGACATCGGCGTGCTGGCGATCGATCCGAAGCAGTCGAAGGTGATCGACAAGGTCGGCGCGGTGATTCTGCCCGGCTCGCGCAAGGTGGTCGATCGCGATACCGGCAAACTCGTGCCGTGCGACAAGACCACATGTCCCTATGCGATCGACGGCGTGAATCATGCACCGTTTGCGGCTTTCGGCGGCTGGTCGGGCGGCATCAACGCAAAGGCGAAGCCGAAGGTGAAGGACGCCGCTTATGCGTTCCTGTCGTTCATGAGCCAGCCGGCGCAATCGAACGTCGACGTGACCATCGGCGCGTCGGGCTTCAATCCGTATCGGCGTTCGCAATTCACGGATATGTCGGCATGGAAGAAGGCCGGCATGAGCGACGCGGCGGCGAAGTCGTATCTCGGCGCAATCCAGCAGAGCCTGCAAAGCCCGAACATGATCATCGATCTGCGCATTCCGCAGAATCAGCGCTATGAGCAGGTCGTGCTCGATACGGCGGTCGCGCGCTTCGTCGCCGGCGAAATCGATGCGGACGCGACGATGAAGGCCATCGACAGCGGCTGGAGCGAGATCACCGACGATCTCGGCAAGGACGCCCAGTTGCGCGCGTACAAGGCGTCGATCGGCGCGAAGTGATGACGAAGGCGGGCGCGTTCGTTCGTGACGCGCTCGCTTCGCAATGGAGACTCGATGAATACGCCGTCGCATGCATCGTCCGTGGCCGCGAACGAGCCCGGCTCGCGCGCGCGCGTCGCCAACTGGCTCGACCGGCAGGCGCCGTTCGTCTTCGTGCTGCCTACCGTGCTGCTGATTCTCGCGTTCTCGATCTTTCCGCTCGTGACGTCGGCCTATCTTTCGCTCACGCGTTTCGAGCTGGGCGAGGGCGGTTATCAACTGACCTTCACGGGCCTGCGCAACTACGTGCGGCTCTTTTCCGGCAGCCAGCAATATCACTTCACCGGCGTGTTCCGCGCGCCGGGGATAGTTAGCATTGCAACTATCGTGATCGCCGTGCTGGCGGTGATCGTGTGGTTTTATCGCTACTTCAGAAGCGACGGCCGCTCGATCATGGGCACGCTCGGCCGATCGATCAGCGCATCCGCGTTTCTAGCGCTCGTGTGGCTCGCGGCGAACACGCTCGGCGGCGGCGGCGCGCTCGGCAGCCTGATGGTGACGATCTTTTATGTCGTCCTCGGCGTTGCGCTGCAATTTTTCGTCGGGCTCGGGCTTGCCTATCTGTGCACGCTGCCGCTCCAGGGCGGGCGCTTCTTTCGCCTTCTGTTCTTCCTGCCGCTCATGGTGACGCCCGTCGGCATCGCGTACATGTTCCGCATGATGGCCGATACGTCCATCGGACCGCTCGCGCCGGTATGGTCATGGCTCGGCCTCGGCCAGATCGCGTGGGCGGCGGACCCGTGGCTCGCGCGGCTCGTCGTCGTTATCGGCGATACGTGGCAATGGGTGCCCTTCATGTTCCTCGTGATGCTCGCCGCGCTCGAAGGCACCTCGCGCGAGCAGATCGAAGCGGCGCAGCTCGACGGCGCATCGGCGTGGCGCGTGTTCCGCGATGTCACGTGGCCGTCCATTGCGCCTGTCGCCGCGAGCGCGGTGCTGATCCGTCTGATCGAAGCGTTCAAGATCGTCGACTTGCCCAACGTGCTGACGAATGGCGGTCCGGGCATCGCGACCGAATCGATGACGCTGCACGCGTTCATCGAATGGCGCGCGTTGAATCTCGGCGGCGCTTCGGCGGTGGCGTACATGCTGTTCTTCGTCTCGACGATCGCATGCGTGTCCTTCTTTCAGTTCGTCGTGCGGCGCGCGCGGGGAGATCAGTGATGAGCGCGTTGAAACGCTGGTTCGTGCCCGCGCGTCTGGATGAGTTGCCGATCGGCGCCAAGGCGATCGCGTATCTATTGCTCGGATTCTGGTCGCTCGTCGTGCTGTTTCCGCTTTACTGGATGGCGATCACGTCGTTCAAGCTGCCGGTGGATGTATCGACGGGACCGCTCTACATTCCCTTCGTCGACTTCGAGCCGCATCTGGATGCGTGGCATTACATCTTCGTCGATCTCGGGCCGGACACGTATCGCCCTTATATGAATTCGCTGATCGTCGCGACCTGTGGCACGGCGGCTTCGGTGTTTCTCGGATCGATGGCGGCGTATGCGCTCGCGCGCATCGAGTATCGGCCGCCGGTTGCGGCGGTGGGCCTTGGCATCCTGCTGATCGCATTGCTGATCGCGGCGGTCGCGTGGGGGCATGTCGATCTGCGCATCGCGCTGGCCGTCGCGCTCGCGTTGTTCTTCCTCGTATTGCGCCCGATCGTGCGGCGCGCGCGCAAGCATCTGAACAACGACGACATTCTCTTCTGGGTCGTATCGCAGCGCATTCTGCCGCCCGTCGTCACGGTGATCCCGATCTATCTCACCTTCAAGGACGTCGGCCTGCTCGACACGCATCTCGCGCTCATCATCACGTATGCGACAGCGAACCTGCCGATCGTCGTATGGCTGATGTTCGATTTCTTCGACGGCGTTCCGCGCGAGATCGAAGAGAGTGCGCAGATCGACGGCGCGACGCGCTTCTCGATACTCTTCGGCATCGTGCTGCCCCTCGTCGCGCCGGGTCTCGTCGCAACGGGTCTGCTCGTGCTGATCCTCTCGTGGAACGAGTACCTGTTCGCGCTCTTTCTGACGACCGCGAAGGCCCAGACGATGCCGTTGCTCGTCGCCGCGCAGAACGCGACGCGCGGCCCGCAATGGTGGAACATGTCGGTGCTGATACTCATCATGATCCTGCCGGTGATGCTGCTGACGCTTACGCTGCAGCGCTTCATCGTGCGGGGCATTCTCGTAGGAGCCGTGAAAGGATGACGGTCATGGAAAGCGAGGCGGTGAAGGTCGACGACGCCCGCCTGACGAAGATCGCGGCGGCGCGCCAGTCGAAGAGCGTGTCGTTGAGAAGCGTCGGCAAGACGTTCGGCGACACGCGCGTGCTGCGCGATCTGTCGCTCGACGTGCAGGCGGGCGAATTCCTCGTGCTGCTCGGCGAATCGGGCTGCGGCAAGACGACGGCGCTGCGCATCGTCGCGGGACTCGAGTCGGCGACGGAAGGCGCGGTGTTCGTCGGCGATACCGATGTCACGCACCAGTTGCCGCGAGACCGCGATGTGGCGATGGTGTTCCAGTCGTATGCGCTCTATCCGCACAAGACGGTGTTCGAGAACATCGCGTATCCGCTCATCGTGCGAAAGCGCCCGAAAAGCGAGATCGATGCCGCCGTGCGCGAAGTGGCCGCAAGCGTGCAACTGGCGCCGTTGCTGTCGCGTTTTCCGCGGCAGCTGTCCGGTGGACAGCGTCAGCGCGTGGCGCTCGCGCGCGCGATCGTGCGGCGGCCCGCCGCGTTCCTGATGGACGAGCCGCTTTCCAATCTCGATGCCAAGCTGCGCGGCCATATGCGCGCGGAACTCAAGCACATGCAGCACGAACTCGGCATCACGACGATTTATGTCACGCACGATCAGATCGAAGCGATGACGCTCGCGCACCGCGTCGCCGTCCTCGACAAGGGCGCGCTGCAGCAACTCGATACGCCCGCGCGCATCTATTCGGACCCGGCGAATCTGTTCGTCGCGGGTTTCATTGGTTCCCCGCCGATGAATTTCCTGCGCGGCAAGCTCGCGCAAGGGCGCTTCGATGCGCCCGGTATCTCGCTCGCGACGGCGGTTCGTCATGAAGGCCAGGCGACGCTCGGCGTACGCCCCGAAGAATGCTCGCTCGTGGCGCAAGGCGAAGGCGAACTGGAGGGGCGCATCTATTCGGTCGAACTGATCGGCGATCATTCGCTCGTCACGATGAACGTCGGTGAGCAGCAGGTGGTCGTGAAGGTGCCGAATACGTTCGCGGGCGAGATCGGCGGGGCTGCGGGTGTGCGCGTGAATCGCGAGCGCATCTATTTCTTCGAGGAGAGCGGCGCACGCATTCGTTCGAGCGTTTGAAAAACGTAAGCCTTCACGCGTGCCGCAAAGCGTTCTCGTGCGCGTCGTCTATATTGGATTTATGACGATCCGATAGGGAGGTGCGAGATGAGGCGCATCTATTTTTTGCTCCCCAGTGTGGCGAGCGCAAAGGGGATCATCGACGAACTGCTGCTCAAGCGAATCGAATGGCGGCATATTCATGTGCTCGCGCGGGCTCACGAGCCGCTTGAGGACTTGCCGCAGGCGACACTCGTTCAACGCACGGATTTGTTGCCCGCACTCGCGCGCGGAACGGCTGCCGGCGGCGTGACGGGCGCGCTCGCTGGACTTGTGGCAATGGCGTTTCCGCCCGCGGGTTTGACGATTGCCGGCGGCGCAGTCGTTTGCATGACGCTCGCGAGCATGGGCTTCGGCGCATGGGCCGCGACGATGATCGGCGTCGGCATTCCGAATACGCGCTTGCGGCGCTTCGAGCATGCGATCGAAGAAGGCGAATTGCTGATGATGGTGGATGTGCCGAAGGATCGCGTCGAGGAGATCGAGGCGCTCGTGAAGAGTCATCATCCGGAGGCGGATGTCGAAGGGGCCGATCCTACGATTCCTGCGTTTCCTTGATCTCTGTCGATCCAGCGTAAGGCAACGATCTGCTTTGAAGGCGCCACGCGCTTCATCGTAGAACTCGGCGGAGTTCCGTTCAGCCCGGACAGCATTGGAAACGCTTCGCTGGCGCTGAGGTGACGGTCGAATTCGACAGCATGCGGTCGCCGGAAGTCGCCTGGGCAACCGGATCCGGCAGTAGGTAAACAAACCCGAAAGCTCCGTCATTTTGATGCGCTAAGATCACATCCCGGGAACCGATCTACCAGACAGACAGAACGCATAAAAAAACGAGCGTTCATAAACCCAGGATGAAAAACCCGATGCGCCGTGTGGTCTTCAATCAAAAGGGTGGCGTTGGCAAGTCCACCATCGTTTGCAATCTCGCCGCGATCAGCGCCTCCCGCGGCCTGCGCACACTGGTCATCGACCTCGATCCACAAGGCAACGCGAGCCAGTACCTGCTCGGCGCCGAAGCCCGCGACGCCCAGCCGAATCTCGCGAGCTTCTTCGAATCGGCATTGAGCTATAGTTTTCGCGAGCCGGCGTTCGAATCTTTCATCCATTCGACGCCGTTCGACAATCTCGACATCGTGCCGTCGCATCCGAATCTCGAGGGGCTGCAAAGCAAGCTCGAATCGCGCTACAAGATCTACAAGCTGCGCGACGCGCTAAAGGGGCTGCAACAGTACGACGCCGTCTATATCGACACGCCGCCCGCGCTGAACTTCTTCACGCGCTCGGCGCTGATCGCGGTAGAGCGCTGCCTGATCCCGTTCGATTGCGACGACTTCTCGCGTCGCGCGCTCTATTCGGTGCTCGATAACGTGCAGGAAATTCGTCACGATCACAATCCCGACTTGAGCGTCGAAGGCATCGTCATCAATCAGTTCCAGCCGCGCGCGAGCCTGCCGCAGCAACTCGTCGACGAACTGCGCGGCGAGGATCTGCCCGTGCTCAATTCGCATCTGTCGCTCTCCGTGAAAATCCGCGAGAGCCATCAGCACGCGCGCCCGATGATCTATCTCGAACCGCGTCACAAGCTCGCGCAGGAATATGTCGCGCTGCACGAGGAATTGAACGGCTGACCCGGCACGAACAGACCATCGCGCCATGCCCGTCACGTCGAAAGTTGCGATTGCAACCATCGTCGAAGCGGCGGTGTTCATCGCGCTGCTGTTCGGTGCGGCGGGCACGCTCGAATGGGGCGCGGGCTGGGCGTGGATACTCCTGATGTTCGGCGGCGGCGGCGCGGTCACCGTGCTCATCGCGCGGCGCGACCCCGCATTGCTAGCCGAACGCATGCGCTCACCGATGCAGCCCGGCCAGCCGCTTTGGGACAAGGTGTTTCTCGTCGTGATGGGCGCGCTGTGGTGCGCGTGGCTCGTATTGATGGGTTTCGACGCCGTGCGCTTTCGCTGGTCCGTCATGCCGCTCTGGCTCGCGTCGGCCGGCGCTGCGCTCGTGGCCGTGTCGTTCTGGCTCGTCGCGCGCGTGTTTCTCGCGAACACGTTCCTCGCGCCGGTCGTGAGGATTCAGACGGAGCGCGGGCATCGTGTCATTTCGAACGGGCCGTATGCGGTCGTTCGTCATCCGCTCTATGCGGCTGCCTGCATCATGATCCCGGCGAGCGCGCTCGTGCTCGGCTCGTGGTGGGGCCTCGCGTGCTCCATGCTGCTGCTCGCGGGGCTCGTCTGGCGCACGGTGATGGAGGAGCGCGAGCTCGTCGCGCATCTCGAAGGCTATGCCGATTATGCGCAACGCGTGCGCTTTCGGCTCGTGCCCTTCGTCTGGTAGGCGTCCGCCGCACGCAATTTCGGGAATAAAACAGCGTGGCGGACGTTCATGCAGGAGACAGGCGCATTCCGTCGCGCCTCACTTCTCGCCAGATCATGAATATGACGACCGTTCCATCGCAGGCTCCGCATGGATCTCTTGCCCGGAGTTCACCAGGCGCGCCTCCTTCGACAGAAAGTCTCTCCGGCATGGTCGCCTTCGTGCGTGCGGCGGAGTCCGGCAGTTTCGTGGCGGCGGGGCGCGCGCTCGGGCTCTCGGCGTCGGCGGTCGGCAAGAGCGTGATGCGGCTCGAAGCGAAGCTCGGCGTGCAACTGCTCAATCGCACGACGCGCAGAATAGGACTCACGCACGAAGGCGCGCGCTTCTTCGCACGTTGCAAACGCATGCTCGCCGATCTGGAAGAAGCGGAGAACGAACTGTTCCATTCGACCTCTTCGCCGCGCGGCCGGTTGCGCATCAGCGCGCCGTCGCTCGGCAGCCGGCTCCTGATGCCGCTCGTGCCCGACTTCAGGCGGCGTTATCCGGACATCGAACTGGATATCGATTTCAGCGATCGCGTCGTCGATGTCACGCAGGAAGGCTATGACGCCGTGATCCGCACGGGACGTCTCGCCGATTCGCAGTTGCTCGCACGGCCGCTCGCGCAATACGGGCCGGTGGTGGTCGGCTCGCCCGCCTATTTCGCGGGACACGGCGAGCCGGTGACGCCGACTGATCTCGAAGGCCATGCGTGCATCCGTTTCCGTTCTCCGACGAGCGGCCGGTCCGAGCCCTGGCGTTTCGCGCGCGACGATCACACCTTCGCCATCGATCCGCACGCGACGCTCGCATTCAACGACATGGAAGCGGTGCTCGCCGCCTGCATCTCGGGCTTAGGCCTCGCATGCGTGCCGGATTTCGTCGCGAAGAGCGCGCTGGAAGCCGGCTTGCTGCGGGCGGTGCTCGGCGCGCATATGCGTACGGAAGGCGTGTTCCAGATTCTCTGGCCGCCGAGCCGTCACGAAGCGCCGCGACTGCGCGCGTTCATCGATCACGTCGCGCAGCGTCTGGGCGGACTGCCATCACACGAGCTCCGCTTCCGCGCGGCGTGAGGATCAGCTTTTCTTGGTGGTCTTCGCGACGAACGGTGCGGGCGCGTGCGCGACTTTCTCGCTGCCGCACTTGGGGCATTTGAGCTGCACCGTCGCATGCTCGGCGATGTGCTCCGCGTGCTCGAAGTTTTCGCCGCAATCCTGACAACGGTATTGATAAGTCGGCATGTCATCCTCCGCGCGCGACCGGTGATCCGGCGCGAGGCCGCGCCGGTTCAACCCATTCTAGTTCAGCAATGGAGCGTGAAAATCGGGTCGACGATGATCGCGCCAGTAATCGCGGGTCGATCGCTCATTGCGTAACGATCAGGTCCATTCTGCTTCGTCGGAGTTCTGATCGGGCAGGGTAAGCCCGGATGCGGGCAGCGGCAGCGCGGTCTTGTAACGCACCTGTTTGAGCGCGAAGCTCGAACGAATGTTCGAAACGCCCGGCATTTTCGTGAGCCGCTCCAGAATGAAGCGCTCGAGCGCGGCCACGTCGGGCAGGACGACGCGCAACAGGTAATCGGCGTCGCCCGTCATCAGATAACACTCCATCACTTCGGGGCGCTCGCTGATCGCCTGCTCGAAACGCGCGAGCGCATCCTTGATCTGCTTTTCCAGACTCACCTGAATGAAAACATTGATGGAAAGCCCGAGCGCTTCGGGATTGAGCAACGTCACGTGCTGCTTGAAGAGCCCGGCTTTTTCCAGCGCGCGCACGCGGTTGAAGCAGGGCGTCGGCGAAAGATTCACCGCGTGCGCGAGTTCCGAATTGGTGATGCGCGCGTTTTGCTGAAGCTGATTCAATATTCCGATGTCGGTGCGGTCGAGCCGTTGCTTCACACTGGCCGTCATAGTCGAAAGATTCCGGTTTTTGGCATTCTGGAAGAATAAACACACTACCGCAAAGCGCGGCCGCAGCCAAATAAGACGCACATTCTGCGCGTCAATGGATATGCTTGAATCATCTTTCAGCCACAGCGGAGTCGCACCATGACCGACTTATCGAGCGGAACCAACCAGCTTCTTTCTCTTGCCAAGGGACGTGAGGACATCGATCCCGGCGAAACCGCAGAATGGCTGGAGGCACTCGATGCCGTCGTCGCGCATGTCGGGCGGGAACGGGCGCAATATCTTTTCGACAGGCTCGCGGAGCACGCGCTGTCGGTGGGCATCGAATCGGCGCGGGCGCGCGCGACGCCCTACACGAACACGATTCCCGTATCGCAGCAGCCACCTTATCCCGGCAATCTCGACATCGAAGAAAGACTCGCCGCCGTGCTGCGCTGGAATGCGCTCGCGATGGTCGTGCGCGCGAATCGCGCATACGGCGAACTGGGCGGCCATATCGCGAGCTATGCGTCGGCGGCGGATTTGTTCGAAGTCGGCTTCAATCACTTCTTCAAAGCGGCCGATGCGAACAACGGCGGCGATATCGTCTATTTCCAGCCGCATTCGTCGCCGGGTGTGTATGCACGCGCTTATCTCGAAGGCTTTCTCAACGAAGAACATCTGAAGCACTATCGGCGCGAGATCGAGGGACCGGGTTTGTGCTCGTATCCGCATCCATGGCTGATGCCCGACTTCTGGCAATTTCCGACGGGCTCGATGGGCATCGGCCCGATCAACTCGATTTATCAAGCGCGCTTCATGCGCTATTTGCAAAACCGCAATCTGCTGCGCACGGAAGGGCGCAAGGTGTGGGGCTTCTTCGGCGACGGCGAAATGGACGAGCCTGAATCGATCGGCGCGCTGTCGCTCGCGGCGCGCGAACAACTCGATAACCTCGTGTTCGTCATCAATTGCAACTTGCAGCGGCTCGACGGTCCCGTGCGCAGCAACGGACGCATCGTCGATGAACTCGAAGCGCAGTTTACCGGCGCGGGCTGGAACGTGATCAAGGTGCTGTGGGGATCGGACTGGGATGGCCTGTTCGCGCGCGATCGCACGAATGCCTTGCTGCGCGCCTTCGCGCATACCGTCGATGGTCAGTTCCAGACCTTCTCGGCGAACGACGGCCGTTATAACCGCGAGCGCTTCTTCGGCCAGAATCCGGAACTCGCGGCACTCGTCGCGCATATGTCGGATGAAGATATCGACCGCTTGCGCCGTGGCGGCCACGATGTACGCAAGCTGCACGCTGCTTATGCGAAAGCGCTGTCGCATAAGGGCCAGCCGACCGTGATTCTCGCCAAGACGATGAAAGGTTTCGGCATGGGCACGGTGGGACAGGGCCGCATGACGACGCATCAGCAGAAGAAGCTCGATCTCGACGATCTCAAGCAGTTTCGCGATCGCTTCCGTTTGCCGCTCTCGGATGAAGACGTCGAACAAGTCAGGTTCTACAAGCCTGCGGACAGCGCACCCGAGATGCGCTATCTGCATGAGCGCCGCGCGGCTTTGGGCGGTTATCTGCCGCGCCGTCGCGCGAAGGCATCGCAAGGCATTGCGCCGCCCGCGCTCGATTCGTGGGGCCAATTCGCGCTCGACGCATCCGGCAAGGAGATGTCGACGACGATGGCCTTCGTGCGCATGCTCGGCAGCCTGTTGAAGGACAAGACCATCGGGCAGCGCGTCGTGCCGGTGGTCGCGGACGAGGCGCGCACCTTCGGCATGGCGAATCTCTTCAGGCAAGTGGGCATCTATTCGCCGCTCGGCCAGTTGTACGAGCCGGAGGACATGGGCTCCATGCTCTACTACCGGGAAGACACGCGCGGGCAGATTCTCGAAGAAGGCATCTCGGAGGCGGGCGCGGTGTCGTCGTGGATCGCGGCGGCGACGTCCTACAGCGTGCACGATCTGCCGATGCTGCCGTTCTACATCTACTACTCGATGTTCGGCTTTCAGCGCATCGGCGATCTGATTTTCGCGGCGGCGGACCAGCGCTCGCGCGGCTTTCTCATCGGCGCGACGGCGGGGCGTACGACGCTCGGCGGCGAAGGCCTGCAGCACCAGGACGGCACGAGCCATCTCGCGGCTTCGACGATTCCGAACTGCCGCGCCTACGATCCGGCGTTCGCTTATGAAGTCGCCGCGATCGTCGATGAAGGCATGAAAGACATGATGGAGCGCCAGAACGACGTGTTCTATTACGTCACCGTGACCAACGAGAATTACGCACAGCCTTCCGCGCCCGGCGGCTCACTGGATGAAGAAACGCGCGAAGGGATTCTGCGCGGCATCTATCGCATCGGCGGCGACGCAGCCGAAGCCCAGGTTCAATTGCTCGGTTCCGGCGCGATTCTCAACGAAGCGATCGCTGCGCGCACGATGCTCGAGGACGACTGGAACATCGACGCCGCCGTGTGGAGCGTGACGAGTTATACCGAATTGCATCGCGACGGCGCGTCATCCGAACGTCTTGCCCGCCTGAGCGACGACGATGTGAACACGCCGTTCGTCACGCGTGCGCTCGAAGGATCGCGTGGTCCCGTGATCGCGGCGACCGATTACGTGCGCGCGGTGCCGGAACTCATTCGCGCCTACGTGCCGCGCCGCTATGTCACGCTCGGCACGGATGGCTTCGGCCGTAGCGACACGCGGCAGGCATTGCGCGCGTTCTTCGAAGTGGATCGCGTGTCGATCGTCATCGCCGCGTTGAAGTCGCTCGTGGACGAAGGCGTCATCGATAAATCAGTCTTGAAGACCGCGCGCGTGAAGTACGGCAAGACGCAGGAAGCGCACGACGCGCCCTGGATGCGCTAGGCGGCCTTGCGCGCGGCGTCGAGCAGCTCGCGCACTTCGTCGTCGCTTGTCTGATCGAAGTCGATATAGAACTGCCCGACGCCGTAATACTGATGCGGGCGCAGCACGCAGACGAATTCATCGACCACTTCGTCCACGCGCGCTTCGGAATCGAGCGGCGCCACCGGCAGCGCCGCGACGATCTTCGACGGATGCGCATGACGCAGGGACATCGCCGCGGCCTTCATCGTCGCGCCGGTCGCCATGCCGTCATCGACGATGATCGCGACGCGTCCTTCGACATCGAGCGGCGGCTGCGAGCCGCGATACAGCTTCTCGCGCCGGGCAAGCTCGGCGCGTTCTTTCGCGATCACGCGTTCGAGATCGTCCTTCGCGACCCCCGCGTATTGCACGATGCGCTCGTCGAGATAGAAAGCATCGCCGGATGCGATCGCGCCCATCGCGAGTTCGGGTTGCACCGGCACGCCGAGCTTGCGCACGACGAGCACGTCGAGCGGCGCGCCGAGCGCGCGCGCCACTTCATACGCAACCGGCACGCCGCCGCGCGGCAGCGCGAGCACGGTGACGTCGGCGCGGCCGTGATAAGCGCCGAGATGCTGCGCGAGCGCGCGGCCCGCGGCTCTGCGGTTCTCGAATACTGAGTTCATGTTGCCTGTCCTTTCGGACTCGACGCGCGCGAGAGAAAACGCGACGCGCCGTCGAGACCTTCATCGAATATCGAGCGATATCCGTTCGCGCCTTCTCGCTGCAATGCCCGGGCGATGTCGGCGTCGAACGCGTTCTCGTGCACCGAGCGCAGGTCCGCACGCAATGCGGCCTGCGGCAACGCGGCCAGTTCGCACGCAAGCGCTTCCGCCACGCCGCGCGCTTCGCCCTGCGGCGCAATGCGATTCGCAAGGCCGAAGGCAAGCGCTTCCGTCGCGTCGACCGCTCGTCCGGTGAGGATCAGATCGAGCGCACGCGACATGCCGATGAGACGCGGCAGCCGGATCGTGCCGCCGTCGATGAGCGGCACACCCACGCGCCTGCAGAACACGCCGAGCACCGCGTGTTCCTCGACGACGCGCAAATCGCACCACGCCGCCAGTTCGAGCCCGCCCGCGACCGCATGTCCCGCGATCGCCGCGATCACGGGTTTGTTCAGCGCGAGCCGCGTCGGTCCCATCGGGCCGGGGCCGCTGCCGTCGGAATGGATCTCGTTGCGGCGCGCGTCGTCCTCGAGTGCGGAGAGATCGGCGCCTGCGCAGAACGTGCCGCCCGCGCCCCACAGCACGGCGACTCGCAGCGCATCGTCGGCGTCGAAGCGCTCGAACGCTTGGCGCAGCGCATCCGCGATGTGGCGATCCACCGCGTTACGCCGCTCGGCACGGTCGAGCACGACCGTGACGACTCGCGGATCGAGCGCGTGCGGTTCCATGCGCACATGCTCGCCCAGATACTCGATGTGAGAAGACATCGACGGCTCCAGTTTTTCGCGGCTACACACGTCAGGATACTCGCGGCACGACGCATCGGTGCGCCACGTGAAATGCTTTCGTTCACCATGCTAAAAGCTGTCGTGATGAAATATCTGGCGCATATCCGGTGCATGAGATGCAACACGACGGAGCATTGCACCAAGTTCGAGCGGTGCGAAATGACCATTCGCGGCGCACGTTGCACCACGCTTTACCGCGCCAACGCCCATTGCGCACCGTTCCGATGCTGTTTGCGCCAACTTGGCCCGGAACTTGCAAAACCAGCGCCTCTTTCAGACGACCGTTGAAAAACATGCAGGCACTCCAATCCGGAACCAACACTCTTTTTCTGCTGCTGGGCGCCGCAATGGTGCTTGCGATGCACGCGGGCTTCGCCTTTCTCGAACTCGGAACCGTGCGCCGCGAGAATCAGGTGAATGCACTCGTGAAAATCCTCGTGGACTTCGCGGTTTCGACGCTCGCGTATTTCTTCATCGGCTACAACATCGCGTATGGCGTGCAGTTCATGCACAGCGCCGATATCCTCGCCGAGCACAACGGCTACGCGCTGGTGCGCTTCTTCTTCCTGCTGACCTTCGCCGCCGCGATTCCGGCGATCGTGTCGGGCGGCATCGCCGAGCGCTCGAAGTTCAATCCGCAACTGTTCGCGACTTGCGTGATCGTCGGCTTCGTTTATCCGTTGCTCGAAGGGGTGGCGTGGAACGAGCGCTTCGGCATTCAGGGCTGGTTGACGCAGGCATTCGGCGCGCCGTTTCACGACTTCGCCGGCTCGGTCGTGGTCCATGCGTTCGGCGGCTGGGTCGCGCTGCCGGCGGTGCTGCTGCTCGGGCCGCGTCACGGGCGCTATCACAAGGATGGACGCATCGCCGCGCATCCGCCCTCGAGCATTCCGTTCCTCGCGCTCGGTGCATGGGTGCTCGCGGTCGGCTGGTTCGGCTTCAACGTGATGAGCGCGCAGACGGTCGACAAGATCAGCGGCCTCGTGGCGGTCAACTCGCTGATGGCGATGGTCGGCGGCACGCTTGCCGCGTGGTTCGCCGGCCGCAACGATCCGGGCTTCACCTACAACGGCCCGCTCGCGGGTCTGGTCGCGGTGTGCGCGGGCTCGGACCTCATGCATCCGCTTGGCGCGCTGATCGTCGGCGCGGTGGCGGGCGTGCTCTTCGTGCAGATGTTCACGTGCGTGCAGAACCGCTGGCGCATCGACGATGTGCTCGGCGTGTGGCCGCTGCACGGCATGTGCGGCGCGTGGGGCGGAATCGCCGCGGGCGTCTTCGGGCAGAAGGGCTTCGGCGGCATCGGCGGTGTGTCGATGTGGTCGCAGGTCATCGGCACGGTCGGTGCGGTGGCGCTCGCGCTCGCGGGCGGCGCGGCGGTGTATGGCGCGATCAAGGCGACGGTCGGGTTGCGGCTCGATCGCGAAGAAGAATTCAATGGCGCCGATCTCGCGATTCATCGCATCTCGGCAACGCCGGATCGGGAAATGGCGGGGTGACGCGGAGAGCAGCCAGCGCTTTCACGCGCTATCGGAGGTCACAGGCGGCGCTCGCATCGTGATGCGTCGCATCGAATGACGGCAGGAAGGCGAGTGCGATCGACGCACTCGCCGCGCCAAAAGAGCATGCCAGGTCCGGCACGGTCTTTATTCCTCATATCGCTTCCAGCGCGCGCCGGGTAGGATATACCGGTCGATTCCCTCGGAGGCGCATCGCTTGGACTCCACAGAGACCGCGACATTCGATCTGCCGCTGCCCGTGCGCAATTTCGCATCGATGCGAAGGATGCTACTGCTCGTGCTGGGCGCGTCCATCGTGATCCCGCTCGCGTGCCTTTGCATTTATGGCTATTACGATCATCAGCGTCGCTTTGCTGAAGCACAGGAACTGATCGAGCGCCTCACGCGCATTGCAGACGAGCATGCGCTGAAAGTGATCGACCTGAATCAGCAACTGGAGACGCGCATCGTCGATCTGCTCGGCGACAGCGACGACGCGCTCATCAAGCGCCGCGAGGAAGGTCTGCACCGCACGCTCGACGACATGAGCGGCACGCTCGCGCAGATCGCCGCGATTTCCGTCTTCGGCGAAAACGGCGCGCTGCTCGCGAATAGCCGCTGGTATCCGGCGCCGGCCGTGTCGATTGCGGAGCGCGACGATTTCCGGTCCGCGCGTGCCGTCGCGCCCGTCACGTACTTCTCGCTGCCGTTGCGCGGCAAGGTGGCGAGTTCAGATGTGTTCACGACGACGATGGGCCGCATCGCGCGCAACGGGCAGTTTCTCGGCGTCGTGTCGATCGCGTTGAAGCGCGGCTATTTCACCGATTTTTATCGCGAGATCGCGGCGGGCGATCGCGCGCTCGTCATCGGGCTGTATCGCCGCGACGGCAGCGTCCTCGCCCGCTTTCCGGAGAGCGCCGGCAGCACGCAACCGGCAACCAATACGGGCTTTACGCGCGCGTTTCGCAACAACGAACTCTACGGCAGCATGCGCATGCGCTCGAGCATCGATCACGTCGATCGGCTGCTCGCCTTCAGGCGCGTGGGCGACTCGCCGCTCTATGTATCGGCGGGCTACGCGACATCCGTGGTTGAAAAGCGCTGGCGCGACAATCTCGCGCTCGTCGCGGCGATCGCGCTGTTGCCGTGCATCGCGGTGTGGCTGCTGATTGCGTTCTCGATTCGCCGGCTCGATGCCGAACAGGCCGCATGGGAGCGATGGCAGGCCGAAGTCGCGACGCGCCTTTCCATCGAGGCGTCGCGCCGGCAACTGCGGCGCATGGGCGCGCTCGGCAATCTCGTCGCCAACGTCGCGCACGACTTCAACAATTTGCTGATGGTGGTCGGAGCGAACATGGAGCTCGCACGGCGCAAGCGCTTCAACGACGTCGAAAGCGAAGTGCTCGCGGTGGAGCGCGCCACCGCCGGCGCCGAGTCGCTCGCGCGGCGGCTCATGAGCGTCGCGCGCAAGCAGCCGCTCAGGCAGGAATTGATCGATCCGGGCGCCTGGCTGCGAAACGTGCTCGATCTGGTGAAGAAATCGGTGCATCCGTCCGTCATGGTGACGCTGGAGCTGTCGCCCGATCTGTGGAACGTGATGGCCGATCCGGTCGAGCTGGAGCTTGCGCTCGTGAATATCGCGGTGAATGCGAGCGATGCCATGCCGCATGGCGGACGCGTGCTGATCCGCTGCCAGAATGCCCGCGTGCGCGGCGCGGAAACGGATATTCCGGATGGTGAGTACGTGCTCGTCTCGATCACCGATAACGGCGAAGGCATGACCGAGCAAGTCCGGCGGCGCGCGTTCGAGCCGCTTTTCACGACGAAGCAGCGCGGCGCGGGCGCCGGTCTCGGCCTCACGCAGGTGCTCGCCGCGTGCGAGCAGGCGGGAGGCACCGCGCGCATCACGAGCGTGACGGGCTCCGGCACGACGGTGCGGCTCTATCTGCCGCGTCATCATGGGCCGATGCCCGAGGCGTCCAAGGCATGCGTGCCACCCGATGTAACGACGCCGCCGCTCGTACCCGCGACGGACGACGAGGGAGAGCCGCTGCGCGGCACCACGGTGCTGCTCGTCGAGGACAACGCGGATGTCGCGGCGGGCGTGAGGGCGGTGCTCGAAGTGTTCGGCTGCACGGTGCATCACGAGGAAAGCGCGGATGCCGCGTTCGCGCTGTTGGGCGAAGGCTATGGCTTCGACCTCGTGCTGTCCGATGTGCAGATGCCTGGCCGCATGAACGGCATCGATCTGGCCGAGCAGATCATCAAGCGTCTTCCTTCGCAAAAGCTCGTGCTGATGACGGGCTACGCCGACGAACTGGAGCGCGCGAAGCATCTCGGTGTGCCGATCCTCGCAAAGCCATTCGACATGGACGATCTGCTCGATCTGATCGCGCCGGGCGTCCCGCACTGAACGCGTTCAGCGCTTGTCGTGCCCCGGTACGGCACGCGCGCCGACGAGCGGATTGAAGGCCGCGCGCTTCGGCTCCGGTGCTTGTTCGCTTTTCTTGGCGGGACGGGTCTTGGAACGCGATGACGTATCGCCGCCTAGCTGACTGAGCAGGTCTTCGTCGTCTTCCGCTTTCGGTTCTTCGTCGTCTGCCGACGACGATTCGCCGCCCGCAAGATGCGCGACGACCGACATGAAGTCCTTCCTCGCATTCTTCAGCGCGCGCCCCGGCATCATGACGAGCACCACGGCTTCGTGCACGGAATGGCCATCCACGGTTCGCAGCGCGGCATCCTCGTTCCAGTCGATGCCGCTATCCGCATAAGCCGCAACCACGTGATGCAATACGGCAGGCGACATCACACCTGCGTCATAGAGACCAACGATCTGCCGTTCCGCGAGCGCAAAATAGCTCTTTGCTTCCCGAGTCGGCTTCTTCGCGGCCATTCACTTCGTGGCGGGCGCGACCCGCCATACCGTGTTGCCTACATCGTCGGCGACGAGCAACGCGCCTTTGCGATCCACCGCGACGCCGACAGGCCGCCCGAGCGCATGGCCATCCGACGATAGAAAGCCCGTCAGGACATCTTCGGGCGGACCCGAAGGCTTGCCGTTGTCGAACGGCACGAAGATGACCTTGTAGCCGCTTCTCGGCTTGCGATTCCACGACCCGTGCTGACCGATGAACGCCCCGTTGCGATAACGCTCCGGAAACGCGTTGCCGTCGTAGAACGCGAGCCCGAGCGAAGCCGTGTGCGCGCCGAGCGCATAGTCGGGCACGATCGACGATTGCACGAGATCCGCGCGCTGCGGCTTCACGCGGTCATCGACATGCTGGCCGTAATAGCTGTATGGCCAGCCATAAAACGCGCCATCCCTTACCGACGTCAGATAGTCCGGCACGAGTTCGTTGCCGAGTTCGTCGCGCTCGTTCACGACCGTCCACAGCGCGCCGCTCTGCGGCTGCCACGACATGCCGTTCGGATTGCGCAAGCCCGTTGCGAACAGACGCGCCTGTTTCGATTCGATATCCACTTCCATGATCGCCGCGCGGCCGTTCTCGGCGTCGATGCCGTTCTCCGCCGCGTTGCTGTTCGAACCGACCGTCACATACAGCTTCTTGCCGTCGCGGCTCGCGAGGATGTTCTTGGTCCAGTGATGATTGATTTCGCCCGCTGGCAAGTCCATGAACTTCTCGCCGGGCGTCGAGATTTGCGTCGCGCCGTTTTCGTACTTGAAGCGCAGGATCGCATCGGTATCCGCAACATAGAGTTCATCGCCGACGAGCGCCATGCCGAAGGGCGAATGCAGTTTGTCGATGAACACGGTGCGTGTTTCGGCGACGCCATCGCCGTCGGCATCGCGCAGCAGCATGATGCGATCCGGACTTTCCACGCCGGCGCCGGCGCGTTTCTGCACCTTTTTCATCACGAAACCCTTGATGCCGGCGTGTTCGTCGTGCTGGGCGGGTGCGTTGCTTTCGGCAACGAGCACGTCGCCATTGGGCAAGGTCGCGACCCAGCGCGGATGATCGAGGCCCGCGGCAAAGGCGGTGACGTCGAAGCCCGCGGCGGGAATGGGCTTCTGTCCTTGCGCCCACGGCCTCGCGGGCGCGATGTTGACCGTGGGCATCATCGATTTGTGCGGCGCGGGCAGCGTCGGATTCGGGCCGAACCCCTGCGCGTAATCGCCGGCGGTGGTATCGGCGGTGGCCGCGCCGCTCGCGATCATCAAGGCGAGCGCCGTCGCTCGCATAAGTAGCTTTGTTTTCGTTTTCAAACCTGCGCTCCTGACGAGTCGAACGTCCGGTTCAGCCGCCGCCGATGCCTTGCGTCACTTTGCCCGTGCCGCCGCAGGTCTCGCAGTCGGCGCCGTCGAGCT
This sequence comes from Caballeronia sp. INML3B, assembly GCF_023631305.1. Lineage (NCBI taxonomy): Bacteria > Pseudomonadati > Pseudomonadota > Betaproteobacteria > Burkholderiales > Burkholderiaceae > Caballeronia > Caballeronia sp. INML3B. The sequence continues at coordinate 674,423 of NZ_JALQDI010000040.1, read as the reverse complement.
TGCCCGAGCCGTTACAGTCCGGACAGAGATCTTCGCCCGTGCCAGGCGTGCCGGGTTCGGCTTCATCGCCGGGATTGAGAGGGGGTTCCTGAGCCATCGATGTCTCCTTGGGGTTGCGTCATGCGTAGCGGCAGCAAGCGCCGTTCCTCATGACCTTGCAAGGCTTGCATTCGTCTGGCAGTTTTTGCACGCCCGCAGCGTACATCGCGCCGCGCCACCTTCGTACGCGCGGCTGCCGTGTCTGGTACGCGTGATGCTCGAATGTCGATGCGGCGCGAGCCGCGGCTTTCACCACTGCAACGTCATTACGCGTCTTCGATGCGCGATGACACAGCCAGGAGGGCTTTTATGAGCGGAAATCAAAAGCAAACGGGCAATCAGCCGTCTACGCCCAATCAATCGAACCCGTCACACCGGCAGCATGGCCAACAGGAAAAATCGCCGGGGCAGCCGCAACAGGATCAGCAATCCGGTCAGCGGCAGCAGAACCAGCCGTTGCCGCAGCATCAGGGCGGCCAGCGGCAACCTTGATCGTTCTGGAGAAGTGGCAGGAAGCAATGCGCGCGGTTTCGTTTCGACGAGGCCGCGCGCGATCGTTTTCGGGCCTCTTTTTCAGGGCTTGCGTCCGAATGCCTCGCGCAGACGTTTTTTTGCGCGCTCGAGCGTGCTCTTGCGCGACTTGGGCAGATTGCGTCCCGCGCGATTGATATAGAAGTTGAGCATCGACATGGCCGATTGAAACGGCGAGCCTTTGCGTCGCGTACTGCGTGTCGATGACCGTTTGAGCGAATCCGCGATTTCCTGCGCATTGCCTGTCTTGAAGATATCGCGCTGAATATCCATTGCATCGCTCGTTTCCATCACATGATGTGACCAGCGATGCGTGGAACGCGCCGGCTTCTTGCGGGCACTCCCGAGCGAATGCCTTTGCCGCGTGCTGGGCCGCTTGCCGCTGCTTGTCTTCTTCGATGGGGTTTTGCTCGTTGCCATAGTCATACCTCAACGCTCTTTCCGATGATGCGTGGCGAGTCTATGCGCCTCGCGCAACGCGTCGACGATAGCCACGTAGGCGCGCTCGCGCGTTTCGGGATCGGGCGCCCGCAACGCGAACGAAGGGTGATAGGTCGCGACGATTGCATGGCCTTCGTGCTCGATCGCCTGTCCCATCGACGCCTGCAATGTCGCTTTCGAATCGCGCATCACGGACTTGAGCGCGGTCGAGCCGAGCGCGACGATCACCTTCGGCCCGACATCACCCGTCTCGCGATCGAGCCAATAGCGGCATGCGTCGATCTCGCGCTGCGCGGGTGTCTTGTGCAATCGCCGCTTGCCGCGCGGCTCCCACTTGAAGTGCTTCACGGCATTCGTCACGTAGACCTCCCTGCGTGCGACGCCGGCTTCTTCGAGCGCACGATCGAGCATCGCGCCCGCCGGCCCGACGAAAGGCTTGCCCTGCAAGTCCTCCTGATCGCCGGGCTGCTCGCCGACGATCATGATCGGCGCGTGACGCGGGCCTTTGCCGGGGACCGCTTGCGTCGCATGTTCCCAGAGCGCGCAGCGGCGGCATTCGTCCAGCGACTCGGGAGCCTGATCCGGTTCGACGCCGGGCTGCTTCGTGGCCATGTCGGTTTCTCAAGCGTTCGCGACGCGCCGCGCGTCATCGAGCGTGAGCGGCTCGCGCATCGCTTCGGCGAGACGGCATACCGCGGTTTCGTGTTCGCATGCGATCACCGCGCCCACGCGTCCGTCTTTCATCAGGTAGGCAATGAAATGCTGCGCATCGAGATCGCCGTCTATTTTAATGCTATCCGGCTTCTCGACATGCCCGAGATAGTCGAAGGTCTTCTCGTAGTGGAACGTCCAGAAGTAGGGCACGCCGACATATTCCCGCGCGCTGCCCGCCATGTTGTAGGCGGCGACACGCGCATGTTGTTGCGCCACGCGCCAGTGCTCGATGCGCAGTCGCTGATCCGAGCGCGGCAGGGGAAAGCGCGCGATATCGCCGGCGGCGTATAACGCGGGCGCGGCGAGCATGGTTGCGTCGACGTCGACGCCTCCATCGTCCGCGAGCGCGAGGCCCGACAGAAACGACGTCGCCGGCTCGACGCCCGTGCCCGCGATGACGACATCGGCCGCGACCTTGCCGCCCGAATCGAGGATCACTTCGCTGACTGCACCATCGCCTGCGAATGCGCTGATGCGCGCATTCATATGAAACGTCACGCCGTTCTTTTCGTGCAACGATCTGAACATCTCGCCGATGCGCTCGCCGAACTGCCTGGCAAACGGCGTCTTCCCCGGCGCGACGACGGTCACGTCGATTTCGCGCTTCCTCAGACACGAAGCCACTTCCAGCCCGATGAAACTCGCCCCCACGATCACCACGTGCTTGCATCCTTCGAGCGATGCGAGAATCGCGCGTGCATCCTCGCGCGTGCGCAGCAGATGCACATGCTCGAGTTCTGCGCCGGGAATATCGAGTGGCTTCGGAACGCCGCCGGTGCACACGAGCGCAGCTTCGTATTCGATCTTCTGTCCGTTCGCGAGCTCGGCGCGCTTCTCCTTCGGATCGAGACGAACGGCCTGCGATTCGATGCGTTCGATATCGTGCTTCGCGAAGAAATCGTCGTCGAGCAGCGGCGGGACTTCATCGGGCGGCATGTCGCCTGCGAGTGTGAACTTGCTGAGCGACGTGCGATCGTAGGGCTCGCGCGCGTCGTCGCCTGCAAGCACGATGCGTCCGTCGAAGCCCGCTTCGCGCAGCGCCGAGCATGCGGCCGCGCCCGCTGCGCCCGCGCCGACGACGAGCATGGTCCGGCTCGCGTTCGTCTGCTTCTTCGAGACGTCACCGCTGTCGATGGCTTGCGCGGACACGTACACGTCGCCGTCCCTTATCGTGGCTTCGTAGCGTGTCAACGCTTTCAGCGGCGGCGGCTCGACGAGACTGCCGTCGCGCACCTCGAACGTGCCCTTGTGCCAGGGACACACAATGCGCCCGTTGCAGATCGCGCCTTCATCGAGCGGGCCGCCCGCATGGGGACATTGCGCGGTATAGGCGCGCACGTCGTCGCCGTCGCGCACGAGCAGGATGGGGATTTCCTTCGCGTCGTCGCCGGCTTTGACGCATACGCGTGTGCCGCGCTCGATGGAAAGATCCTCAAAGCGCGCGACTTTATTCAGGGTGGGGGACATCGCACTCTCCGGTGGCTGAAGCAACAGGCCATGCGAAGAGCGCGAAGCAATTATCGGACCGCGAGAAAACGCGTGATCAAAGCGCTTCGGTCACCGCGCGCAGAAACTGCCGCGTGCGCTCATGCTGCGGCGCGGAGAAGAACTGCTGCGGCGGCGCCTGCTCGATGATCTTGCCTTGCGAGAAGAAGCACACGCGATCGGCGAAGTCTTTGGCAAAGCCCATCTGGTGCGTGACCATCAGCATCGTCAGACTATGTTCTTCGCCGAGCCGGCGAATCACAGTGAGCACTTCGCCGCACAGTTCAGGATCGAGCGCGGAGGTCACTTCGTCGAAGAGCATGATCTTCGGGCGCATTGCGAGCGCGCGAGCAATCGCTACGCGCTGCTGCTGTCCGCCCGACAACTGCGACGGATAGTGATCGCACTTTTCGGAAAGACCGACCATCGAAAGCAGGTCGCGCCCTCGCTCGGTCGCTTCTTTCTTCGATAATCCGAGCACGCTCATCGGCGCTTCGATGACATTCGCAAGCGCGCTCATGTGCGGAAAGAGATTGAAGCTCTGAAACACCATGCCGATCTTGCTGCGCACCTGGCGAACATGTCGCGGCGATGCGGGCACGAGCTTGCCGCCGCGCATTTCGTGCGTGAGCGGTTCACCGTCCACGTCGATGACGCCATCGGTGAGCGGGTCCAGCGTCATCAACACGCGCAAAAGCGTGGACTTGCCCGAGCCGCTCGGCCCGATGATCGCCACCTTTTCGTTCCGGGCGACATCGAGGTCGAGGCCGTCGAGCACGGTGAGCGCGCCATAGCGCTTGGTGACGTTGCGAAAGCGCACCATGGGCGTGGTCGCGCTGGCGTCGGCCGCTGCGCCGAGCGCCGGGTCGAGGTCTCGTTTCATCTGCTGCTCCTGGAGTTGCATTACCGTGCGCCGTCCAGCGGGGTCTGAGTGGTCGATACGCGATGCTGAACCATCATGGCAGCCTCACGCGCCGTTCGAGATGACGCACGCCCGAAGCGAACGTCACGCTGATGATGAGAAAGAAGATCCCGGTCATGGTGATCGGCTCGAGATAGCGGAACGTCTCGGAGCCGATGTTCTTCGCCTGCTGCATCAGTTCGACGACGGTGATCGCGGAGAGCACCGGCGTGTCCTTGAACATCGCGACGAGATAGTTGCCGAGTGCGGGAATCACCGGGCGAATCGCCTGCGGCAGAACCACGCCGGTATATGTGCGCCACGGCGAGAGCGACAGCGCGCACGATGCTTCCCACTGTCCGCGCGCGACGCCGTTGAGCCCCGCGCGATACACCTCGGACACGTAGCACGCATAGTGCACCGCGATGCCGAGCGTGCCGGCCGTCAGCGCGGACATCGTAAAGCCATAGAGCGGCGCGACATAGAAGAGCACGTACACCTGGATCAGCAGCGGCGTGCTGCGAATGAACTCGATGAAGAACGCGGTCGTCCTGGCGAGCGGCGCGAATTCGCTGCGTCGCATGATCGCGAGCACGAGGCCGAGCACGAGCGCAATCGCGAAGCCGACAAGCGTGATGCCGATCGTGTAGGTCGCCGCGCGCGCGAGTTCGGGCAGGATATGCAGCGCGTATTTCACATCGAAGAGTTGACCCAGCGATGTCATGATGCAGCCCCCGGGACAGTGCGGCGAATGGCGACATGACTGCTTACGCGCCGTTCGAACACGCGCATGACGGCGACGATCACCTGCGCAAGCACGAAGTAGATGAGAAGCGTGAGTCCGAAGACTTCCGCCGTCTTGAAGGTCGCCTCGTCCAGCTGGCGCGCGCGGAACGTGAGGTCCGAGAGCGTGATCAGCGAGACGAGCGAGGTGCCTTTCAGAAGCTCGATCATCAGGTTGGTCGCGGGCGGCAGCGCGTTGATCATCGCCTGCGGCAGCACGATGCGGCGCAGCCGCGCGGCCGCGGGCATGTTCAGCGCCAGCGCCGCTTCATATTGCCCGCCGGGCACGGAGCGCAGCGCGCCGCGCAGGATCTCCGAGCCATAGGCGCCGTAGTGCAGTCCGAGACCGACGATCGCGACGGTGAAAGGCGTCAGTTGCACGTTGAAGGGCGGCAGCGGCAGCACGAAGAAGAGCCAGAATAGCTGCACCAGCAACGACGTGCCGCGAAACACCTCGACATAGACATTGCCGGCCCAGCGCACGGCGCGGTAGGGCGCGGCGCGCAACGCCGTCGCGACACCCGCCATGACGATCGCAAGCAGGATGCTGATGACGGCGATCTGGATCGTGACGAGCGTGCCCTTCATCATCAGGGGCAAAAGCTCATTGAGGTCACTCATGACGGTTCCTCGCGAATGGATGGACGCTGCGCGTCGCTATTGAAGCCCGCTCAACCGGCGCACAGCTCCGGCGCTTTCTTGGTCGTCACGTTGGACTTGTCGAAGCCGAAGGGCGCGACCGTCTTCAGGTGATCGTCGGTGCCGAGCCACTGATGCAGTTCCTTGTTGACGGCGTCGCGAAGATCCGTGTCTTCGGGGCGAAACGCGAGCGCGCCGTAACCGGTGTGCTTCGGATCGTCGTTGAACTGGCTGATCGCTTCGACCTGCGGGCCGCCTTTTCCGGCGAGACCTTTCATCGTCAATGCGGTGCCGACCGCTGCGTCGGCGCGGCGCGCGCGCACGGCCTGCAATTGCGCGGTGGTGTCCGGAACCTGCAGGATCTGGTCGTCCTTGATGCCGGCCTGGCGCGCATAACCGAGTTCGGCCGTCCCTGCCATCACAGCAAGTTTCGTGTCCGGTTGCTTTGCGACATCGGCATAGCTGTGCAGGTTTTTCGGATTGCCCTTCATCGTCAGCAGCGTGTCGGGAATCTGGTATTGCGGATCGGCGAACGCCACTTGCTTGCAACGTTCCGGCGTGATGTACATGCCCGCCGCGATCACATCGAAGCGCCCGGCCTTCAGGCCCGGTATCAGCGCGCCCCATTCGGTGAGCACCGCATCGACCTTCTTCACGCCGAGCTTGGCGAACACTTTCTTCGCGATCTCGGGCGATTCGCCGGTCACGGTGCCATCGGGCGTCGTGTAGGCGAAAGGCGTTTCGTTCGCATAGCCGATACGCACCTCGCCGGTGCGCTGGATGCGCTGCAACGTGGTTTCCGCGCTCGCGCTCGTGGCATAGGCGGCAAGGCTAGCTGCCGCGACGCACGCTGCTGCCAGCATTCCAGACAGTCGCTTCGTGTTCATATCGTTCCCGTAGTGATGGTTTTTCAAGCGTGATCGAGTAGGCCATCCGATGGCGCGAATGCGCGAATCACCGAGAAAACCCTTATCCCGCAGGGCTTTGAATCGACTCGCAGCGCAGCCACCGACGCAGAATACAAAGCCATATATTTGTTCCGATTGCTCTAGGACAATTATTTTCACGCGCGCTTTTGCGCCACTATTGCGCATGGAACCAGGCATGCGAGGAGCAGGCACGTGAATGAAAGATGGCGCGACGCCGTGCGCACGGTGCAAGGCGTGCAGTCCAAATACAAGCGGCTCGTCAAGGCGATGGCGGCCGACATAGAAAGCGGCGCGCTCGCATCGGGCGCACGTTTGCCGCCGCAGCGCGAAGTCGCGTCGGATCTCGCGATCAGCGTGCAGACCGTGACCAACGCGTACAAGGAACTGGAGCGGCAAGGGCTGATTCGTTGCGAAGTCGGGCGCGGCAGCTTCGTCACCGCGCGCGTGACCGAAACGATGTCCAATTACATGCTCGACACGGCCGAGCGTTCGGTGGTCGATTTTTCCATTGCGCGCATCGTGCATACGGCCGAGCACGACGCGATGTGGCGCAAGGTCTGCGCGACGTTGTCGACCATCGACGATCAGCCGTGGATTCGCGCAATCAGGCCGATAGCGGGCTTCGACAGTCATCGCCAGGCGGGCGTCGAATGGCTCGCGTCGCTCAACATGCCCGCGAAGGTGGAGACCCTGCTCGTCACCAATGGCGCCGCGCATGGCATCTTCCTCGCGCTGGCGAGCATCGTCGGGCCCGGCGATACGGTGCTGTGCGAAAGCCTCACGGATCACGGCGTGATCGGCTCTGCAAATGTGTTGGGGTTTACGCTCAAAGGCCTGGAAATCGACGAGCACGGCATTCGCCCGGAGCACTTCGAGGAGGTCTGCGACAGCGAGCGCGTGAGCGCGCTCGTGTGCACGCCGACACTGAACAATCCCACGGTTGCGCTGATGCCCGATTCGCGCCGCCGCGCCATTGCTCGTATCGCGGAGCGCTATGGCGTGTATGTAATCGAGGACGATGTCTACGGTGCGCTGCCCGCCAGGACGCAGACACCCATTGCGAGCCTGATTCCGGAACTCGCGTTTTACTGCACGAGCATGACCAAATCGGTGCTGAGCGGCCTGCGTACCGGCTTCATGACGGTGCCGCGGCGTCTTGCATTGCGCGCGGAAAGCGTGCTGCGCGTCAGTTGCTGGATGGCGACATTGCCGATTGCGGAAGTCAGCGCACGCTGGATCATGGATGGCACGGCGCAACGTCTCGTGCAGATTCAGCGCGAGCGGCTTGCCGCGCGCCAGGGCGTAGTGCGCGAAGTGCTCGGCGACTATGTACTCGGCAGTCATCCGAACGCGCTGTCGGTCTGGCTGCGCGTGCCCGACGAATGGGAAGCGGATCGCATCACGCGCGAGCTGCGCAATCGCAATATCGCGGTGACATCGCCCGATCCGTTTCTCGTGCGCGGCGCGGACCGGCCCAATGCCGTGCGGCTGTGCGTGGGCGCGGAAGTCGGCGAGAGTACGTTCCGCACGGCCGTGGAAACCATGCGCGAGGTCTTCGGCCAGTACCCGCACGTGCACGACTTCAACTAAATGAACTAGGACAATCGAAAACGATTTTTTAGGACATTAGACTGGGTTGCATCGTTACCCAACACGCGACCCAGTCACTCATGTCCGCACTCACGCTCGCCGATGTCTACCGCGCCCGCCAGCGCATCGAAGGCCGCGCGCTCGTCACGCCGCTGGTTCATTCGTTGTCACTCTCGCGCATCGCGGGGGTGCCGGTCCATTTGAAGCTGGAAACGTTGCAACCCACGGGCAGCTTCAAGTTGCGCGGCGCGACCAATGCGCTCGCGCAACTCGCCGAGCAGGGATGCAACCGTGTCGTCACGGCATCGACGGGCAATCATGGCCGCGCGGTCGCGCACGCGGCGCGCGCGCTCGGCATGGAAGCGGCGGTGTGCATGTCGTCGCTCGTGCCGAAGAACAAGGTCGATGCGGTGGCGGCGCTCGGCGCGCGCGTCGTCATCCACGGCAAGAGTCAGGACGATGCGCAGGTGCAAGCGCAACGTCTCGTGCGCGAAGAAGGCTATGCATTCGTGCCGCCTTTCGACGACGAACGCGTGATCGCGGGACAGGCCACCATCGGCCTCGAAATTCTCGAAGCGCTGCCGGATACGGCGAGCATCGTCGTGCCCTTGTCGGGCGGCGGGCTCTTCAGCGGCATCGCGTTCGCGGCAAAGAACATCCGTCCCGGTACGAAGCTGATCGGCGTGTCCATGCAACGCGGCGCCGCGATGCACGCGAGTCTCGCGGCGGGCAAGCCGGTTTTCGTCGATGAACTGGAGACGCTCGCCGATTCGCTCGGCGGCGGAATCGGCCTCGAAAACCGGCATACCTTCGCGATGACGCGCGATCTCATCGACGACGTCGTGCTGCTCGATGAAGTGTCGATCGCGCGCGGCATCGTGCATGCGTATCGCGAAGAGCGGCTCGTCGTCGAAGGCGCGGCCGCGGTGGGCATCGCGGCGCTGCTCGATGGCGCGATTGCGGTGCAGGACGGGCCCATCGCCATCGTCGTGAGCGGCAGCAATATCGATATCGAAACGCATCGCCGCCTGATCGGAGCGGCCTGAACCCATGTCCAACATCGATACCTCCACCGTGCTGCTCGGGCAGGCGCAATTGCGCAAGCTCGTGCCGCTCGACCTCGACGCGATCGAGCAAGTCGAAGCCGCGTTCAAATCGCTCGCGACCGAAGCGGTTGCGATGCCGCCGATCCTGCGTCTCGACATACCCGAGCACGAAGGCGAAGTCGACGTGAAAACCGCTTATTTGCCGCGCTTTCCGAGCTTCGCGATCAAGGTCAGTCCGGGCTTCTTCAACAATCCGTCGCTGGGTTTGCCGAGCCTGAACGGGCTGATGCTGGTGCTGTCGGCGCGCACGGGCCTCACCGAGGCCGTATTGCTCGACAACGGCTATCTCACCGCGGTGCGCACCGCGGCCGCGGGCGCGGTCGCGTCACGCTGGCTTGCGCGCAAGGATGCGAGGCGCGTGGCGATCATCGGCGCGGGCGAGCAGGCGCGTCTGCAATTGAAGGCGTTGCGTCTCGTGCGCGATATCGAGCACGTCACCGTATGGGCGCGCGATGCCGAAAGCGCGCATCGATTTGCGCGTGACTGCGAAGGCTTGCCATGCGATGTCGCGGACAGTGTCAGTCAGGCGCTCAAGCATGCGGATATCGCCATCACGACGACGCCGAGCCGCGAGCCCTTGATTCACGCGCGGGATCTGCATCCCGGCCTGCATATCACGGCGATGGGCTCCGACGCCGAGCACAAGAACGAGATCGCACCGGATGTCTTTGCGAAGGCGCGCTATGTATGCGATCGCGTGCAGCAAGTGCGTGTGCTGGGCGAATTGCATCACGCGATCGAGGCCGGCGTGATCGCTGCCGATGCGTCTTTCCCGGAGTTGGGCGACGTCATCGCGAAGAAGGCGCAGGGCCGCGTAAACGACGATGAAGTGACCGTGTGCGATCTGACCGGCACCGGCGCGCAGGACACCGCGATCGCAACGCTCGCCATTCAGCGTGCGCGCGCGGTCCAGGCAGGAACCATTTTTCACAACGATGTGACCGCTTGATAGAGGGGACGATGTCCGAAATCATGCAACAGAAGAAAGCGGATGAACGCAGGGCGCCCGTGGTACGCCTGCCGTTCGAGCGCGGCGAGTACGACGCGCGCATCGCGAAGACGCGGCGTGCGATGGAGAAGGCGGGCATCGATCTCATGATCGTGACCGACCCGACCAACATGGCATGGCTCACCGGCTACGACGGCTGGTCGTTCTACGTGCATCAATGTGTGCTGCTCGCGATGGACGGCGACCCTGTCTGGTACGGCCGCGGGCAGGACGCGAACGGCGCGAAGCGCACGGTGTTCATGTCGCACGACGATATCGTCGGCTATCCGGATCACTATGTGCAGTCGCCGGTGCGCCATCCGATGGATTACCTGTCGACCGAAGTGATCGCCGCGCGCGGCTGGGACAAGAAGCGCATCGGTGTGGAGATGGACAACTACTACTTCAGCGCGAAGGCGTATGCGTCGTTGACCCAGCATCTGCCGGACGCGAAGTTCGTCGACGCCACCGCGCTCGTCAACTGGCAGCGCGCGGTGAAGTCGGCGCGTGAAATCGAGTACATGCGGGTGGCGGCGCGCATCGTCGAGAAGATGCATGCGCGCATCCTCGACAAGGTCGAGCCGGGCATGAAGAAGAGTGACCTCGTCGCACAGATTTACGAGGCCGGCATCACGGGCGCCGACGGTTACGGCGGCGACTATCCCGCGATCGTGCCGCTGTTGCCGACCGGTGCCGATGCCGCCGCGCCGCACCTCACATGGGACGACTCGGTATTCACCGCGAATGCGGGCACGTTCTTCGAAATCGCCGGATGCTTCAGGCGTTATCACTGCCCGCTCTCGCGCACGGTGTATCTCGGCAAGCCTCCGCAGCATTTCATCGAAGGAGAGAAGGCGGTTGTCGAAGGCATCGAAGCGGGCCTTGCGATGGCGAAGCCGGGCAACAAGACCGAGGACATCGCCAATGCATTCTTCGCGGTGCTGCGCAAGTTCGGCATCGAGAAGGACAGCCGTTGCGGTTATCCGATCGGCGCGAGCTATCCGCCCGACTGGGGCGAGCGCACGATGAGCCTGCGTCCCGGGGACGAGACCGTCCTCGAACCCGGCATGACGTTTCACTTCATGCCGGGCCTGTGGCTCGACGACTGGGGCCTCGAAATCACGGAGAGCATCCTGATTACGGACACCGGCGTCGAGACCTTCTGCAACACGCCTCGCAAATTGTTCGTGAAGGAGTAGCACGATGCGCGCGTCACCGATCAGCCCGACCGTCGACTTCGACGCCGATGGAGAACAGCACGGCTTCCTGAAGCTGCCGTATTCGCGCGACGATTCGGCGTGGGGCGCGGTGATGATTCCGGTCACCGTGATCAAGCGCGGCGACGGACCGACCGCGCTGCTCACGGGCGGCAATCATGGCGACGAGTACGAAGGGCCGATCGCGCTGGCGAAGCTCGCATCGACACTCAGGGCCGGCGACGTGAACGGCCGCGTGATCATCGTGCCGTTCATGAACTATCCCGCGTTTCGTGCGGGTTCGCGCACCTCGCCGATCGATGCGGGCAACCTGAATCGCAGCTTTCCCGGCAAGCCGGACGGCACGGTGACCGAGAAGATCGCGGATTACTTTCAGCGTCATCTGTTGCCGCTCGCCGATTATGTGCTCGATATCCACGCGGGCGGCCGCACGCTCGACTTCCTGCCGTTCGCGGCGATTCACGTGCTGAGCGACGGTACACAGCAATCACGTTGCGAAGCTGCGATGCGCGCGTTCGGCGCGCCGTATTCGATGCGCATGCTCGAGCTCGATAGCATCGGCCTCTATGACAGTGCAGCGGAGGAGGCGGGCAAGGTGTTCGTATCGACGGAACTGGGCGGCGGCGGCTCGTCGACGGCGAAGAGCGTCGCGGTCGCGGAGCGTGGTGTGTACGGATTTCTCGCGTATGCGGGCATCATCGAGAAAGATGTGACGCATGATCAGGCGCGCACGACGACGCTGCTCGACATGCCGGATGGCTCCTGCTACACGACGAGCGAGCATGCGGGCCTGCTCGAAATGTGCCGTGATCTCGGCGACATGGTGAAGGCGGGCGACGTGCTGGCGCGCGTGTACGACATCACGCGCACGGGGGCGGCGCCGGTTGAATATCGTGCGAAGCGTGACGGGTTGCTGGCGGCGCGGCACTTTCCGGGCCTTGTACAAACGGGCGATACCGTGGCCGTGGTCGCGGATATCGTCGAGCGCAACATTGCCGTGAGCGTGTGACTTGATCAAGCTCGACCGCTACGATCTGGCTATTCTGCGGATTCTTGCGCGGGATGGCCGCATTACGAAATCGCGCCTTGCGGAGGAGGTCAATCTGTCGATCTCGCCTGCGTGGGAGCGCGTGAAGAAGCTCGAAGACAGCGGACTCATCAGGGGGTATCGCGCGGATATCGACTGGACCGGTGCGTTCAAGGGCAGCCGCATCGTCGTCGAGGTGACGCTATCGCGTCATACCGCGCAGGATATGCGGCGCTTCGAGGAGCGCGTCGCGGCGGCTTCCGAGATCGTGCAGTGCTATGCCACCGGGGGTGGCGTGGATTACGTGCTGCAGGTCGTGTCGCGGGATATCGATCACTATCAGCGGTTCATTGATTCACTGCTCGTGGAGGAGTTGGGGATCGAGAGGTACTTCACCTATATCGTTACCAAAGTCGTGAAGGATGTGGCTAGTGGGCCGCCGGATTGGGCTGATGATGTGATGTGACTTTGTGGTTTCGCCGGATCCCGTTTCGTTATTGGTTTATTAGCACTGCCCCGCACAGGGGCAACGCTAATAAACCAACGAGAAAACAGGATTCCACGCAAATGCCCCGCCCCAAAAACCCCCAAAAACCCTCAACCCAGACAGAAAAAACAACAACACGCCCAGCCGATAACAAAAAATCCCCCGACCGCACGAACCGTAGACTAGATGCATCGAATCAATCAAGCGAATGCACGCTTCGAGCAAGGAGACGAACATGCTGCTGGGTCATCCCGTTCTATTCAAATCGCTTTGTTATATCGACGGCCGCTGGGTCCATAGCGACAGCGCCGCATCCATCGCAGTGACCAATCCCGCCGATCAAAACGTCATCGGTCATGTGCCGATGCTCGATCGTGCGCAAATCGTCGGCGCAATCGACGCCGCCGATCGCGCATTCCAGTCCTGGCGCTGGATGCCGCAGCAAAAGCGCAGCGCACTGCTGTTGCGCTGGCATGAGCTCATCATGCGTCATCAATCCGACCTCGCGGGCATTCTGTCTCTCGAACAAGGCAAGCCGCTTGCCGAATCGAAAGGCGAGATCGCGTATGCGGCAAGTTTCATCGAATGGTTCGCGAACGAAGCGAAGCGTCTGACGGGCCGCACCATTCCGACCCATATCGACGGCGCGCATCTCGGCACGGTGATGGAGCCGGTCGGAGTCGCCGCGCTCATCACGCCGTGGAACTTCCCTGTGGCGATGATCACGCGCAAGGCCGCCGCCGCCATTGCAGCGGGCTGTTCCGTCGTCGTGAAACCAGCACACGAAACGCCGTTCTCCGCGATCGCGCTGGCGCAACTCGCCGAAGAAGCCGGCTTTCCCCCGGGCGTGTTCAACGTCGTCATCGGCGAACCGCAAATGGCGATGGAAACGCTCGTCAGCGATACGCGCGTGCGCGCCGTGAGTTTCACGGGTTCGACGCGCGTCGGCACTCTCGTCGCGAAGACGGCGGCGCAGGCGGGCATCAAGAAGCTCGCGCTCGAACTGGGCGGCAATGCGCCTTTCATCGTGACCGAAGATGCGGACCTGGAGCACGCCGTGCGCGTCGCAGTCGGCGCGAAGTTCCAGACCTCGGGCCAGGACTGCTGCGCCGCAAATCGCATTCTCGTCGCGCGTTCGCTTTATGAACGATTCGTCGAACGCTATACGGAAGCGGTTAAGGCGCTGAAAGTGGGGACGGCATTCGAAGCCGATGTCGATGTCGGCCCGCTCATGCATCAGGCCGCTTTCGATGCGACCGTCGCGCGTGTCGAGGATGCGAAAGCGCAGGGCGCGCGCATCACCGCAGGCGGCAACGCCCATGCGCTCGGCGGCTGGTTTTATGAACCGACCGTCGTCGCCGATGCCAAACCGGGCATGCGCATATACGACGAAGAGAACTTCGCGCCTGTTTCCGCGATTTCCGCGTTCGATACGCTCGACGAAGCCGTCATGCGCGCGAATGACACGGAATACGGTCTCGCCGCCTACGTGTGCGCGAATCGCATCGACACGATCTTTCAGCTCGTGCGTCGACTCGACTTCGCAATGGTGTCGGTGAACGGCGTGAAATTCACCGGCGCGCCGATTCCCTTCGGCGGCATGAAAGCATCGGGTCTCGGCCGCGAAGGCGGCGCGGAAGGCTTCGAGCCCTTCGTCGAAACGAAATATTTCTGCCTCGGCAATCTCGGCCTGCCGCTCACGAGCGCGGCCTGAAAGAACTATCCTCAAAGACACGCATCATCGAATCAAGGAGAAGCACATGACCCAGCACAATCAATCGCTCGAGCAACTGTTCGCCGAAGACCGCGCGCACTTCATGCATCCGTCGACGCATGCGCACGATCATGCAAGCGGCGCGCTGCCCGGCAAGATCGTCACCGGCGCGAAGGGCATCCGGATCCAGGATCATCAGGGCAAGAACTATATCGATGCGTTCGCGGGTCTCTATTGCGTGAACATCGGCTATGGCCGCACCGAAGTAGCCGAAGCGATCTATGAGCAGGCGAAGAAGCTCGCGTATTACCACACGTATGTCGGTCACTCGACGGATACGATCATCGAATTGTCCTCACGCATCATCGGCTGGTCGCCCGAAGGCATGAAGAAGGTGTATTACGGCATGTCCGGGTCGGACGCGAACGAAACACAGATCAAGATCGTCTGGTACTACAACAACGTGCTCGGCCGCCCGAACAAGAAGAAGATCATTTCGCGCGAGCGCGGCTATCACGGCTCGGGCATCGTGACGGGCAGTCTCACGGGACTGCCGAGCTTCCATCAGAACTTCGATCTGCCGATCGATCGCGTAAAGCACACGGTTTGTCCGCACTGGTATCGCAAGGCGCCGGCCGGCATGAGCGAAGCGCCGTTCACCGCATATTGCGTGGAAGAGTTGGAAAGGCTGATCGCGAAGGAAGGTGCGGATACGATCGCCGCATTCATCGCGGAGCCGGTGATGGGCACGGGCGGCATCATCGCGCCGCCGCAAGGCTATTGGGAAGCAATCCAGGACGTGCTCAGGAAGCACGACATCCTGCTGATTTCCGATGAAGTCGTGTGCGGCTTCGGTCGTCTCGGCTCGAAGATGGGTGCGCAGCATTTCGGCATCAAGCCGGATCTCATCACCGTCGCGAAGGGGCTCACGAGCGCATATGCGCCGTTGTCGGGCGTGATCGTCGGTGAGAAGGTGTGGGATGTCATCGAGAAAGGTTCGCAGGAGTTCGGTCCGATGGGCCACGGCTGGACCTATTCGGGGCATCCGATCTGCGCGGCCGCGGCGATCGCCAACCTGGATATTCTCGAGCGCGAGAACCTCACGCAGAATGCCGCCGATGTCGGCGGGTATTTGCAGCAGCAACTGCATGCAGCGTTCGATGCGCATCCGCTCGTCGGTGAAGTGCGCGGCGCGGGCATGCTCGCGGCGCTCGAATTCATGGCCGACAAGGGCGAGCGCAAGCCGTTCGATGCGGCGTTGAAGGTCGGCCCGAAGGTATCGGCGGCGGCGCTTGAACGCGGCGTGATCGCGCGTGCAATGCCGCATGGCGATATCCTCGGCTTCGCGCCGCCGCTTGTCACGACGCGTGCAGAAGTGGACGAAATCGTCGGCATCGTGAAAGAGGCCGTGGATGCGGTGGCGAACGAAGTGATCGGCTCGGCACTGTCGACGCAGGCAATCTGAGCTTCTCACTGCAGTGGTGCTAACGGAGGCCCGCAGCAGATGCGGGCCTCTTTGTTTTCGCGTAGTGGTACGCGCGTTGCTCTCGTATCTTCGACGTAACAAGCGAAAGGAGACTTACGATGAGCGATAGCGAAGAGAAGCGCCATGAGCAACCGCATTCCGCTCCCAAGCCGAATGCAGCGGAAATCGAGCCGGAGAACCGGCGGCTCGATCAACACCCGCATCAGACGGCGGAAGTGCCGTATGGGTCGGGCAATGAGCCGGAGGTCCCGGGCAAGGGCGGGCTCGATGCGCAGAACGCGGATCTTCCCGATCCGGCGAATAAACATACCGAACCGTTACAGCGCAAATGACGGCTATCCGATAAGCTGAAAAACAAAACGGCCATTTTTATGGCCGTTTTGTCATTTTCGATTTAGCGTGTGGCGATATACATCGTGATTTCAAAGCCAAAGCGCATATCGGTGAAACTCGGGGTTTCCCACTTCATAGAGCCTCCGTGTGCAATGATTGGCCAGACGGATGCCGGGCCATTGCGCGGTTCAACTGCTGCGGGCGCCGTGCAAAGCCGCGCATCCCAAATCGACGCATTCTCATCCTAGCGCGATAAAGACATATGCACGATTGGAAATTGCACCGGCGTTCATTTAATTTATTTATAGCGGTGATGGAAACCCTCGAACACCGTCCGGATGAGGGATAACCCTGTCGGACCTGCCAAGAATAGCTATTGCTCAGACAAGTGTCGGTCGCGCGATGCAACACGATGGATGCCGCATCGCGGAGTACATTTGAAAGCCGCGCATATCACTCCGCACGGGCTGCTTCACGCAGCACGGCGTCTGCGCTATCAAAATTACGATCGGTCATTTTGTTGAGTACGGCGATAACTTCGCCGTCCGCGCCATTGCTTTTGGCCAGCGCCATAAGTTTCTCCTTGCCCATCGGATACTCGGCGCCCTTGAGCGCGCGGGCGATTTCTTGGGGTGGCGGCTCGTCCGGATGCCGATGATTCTGCGAATGCGCGGGATGCTGTGCCATTTACGCCTCCTGTTCGACGCGACGATAACGCTTACGAATCAGCAACGGCTGTACCCGTCCTCGGCGCGCTTGATGCTGTCTCGTCGGCGCGACTCAACGAAAATGGAGGCAGCGCAACATGACTATCTCAGCAGACCGCGTGTCCGACACAGAAATAAAGGTCGGCGACACTATCTATACCTTCGACGCCAAGGCCACCGCCGACAGCTTTCAGCAATGCCTCGGCAACGACAGCGTCGAGACCTGCGCGAAGAATCACGCGCCCGTTTCGACACGCGCCGCGTTCGATGAAAGCGGCGAGCCCAAGGGCGAGCCGGGCAGCATCATCTCGCCGTCGCTGGGCGGCATGCCTTGAAGCGCGGTGCACTCATAGCGCCGCGCTTGCCGTCGTCGAGCGCGGCGCAAGCGATGCGCGTGTGAGCGCGTCGAGCGGCAGCGGCTTGTCGAAGAAATAGCCTTGCGCTTGCGCGGCACCCATGTCGCGAAGCACGGCAAGCGTCGCTGCGTCCTCGACGCCTTCGGCAACGAGCGTCAGATCGAGCGATTCGGCCATGCGGACGATTGCGCGCACGATCGCACGGCTGCGCGGACTTTCGGTGAGTTCGAGAATGAACGACTTGTCGATCTTCAGGCCCGTGAACTGGTACTGATGCACGTAGCTCAACGATGAGAAGCCCGCGCCGAAGTCATCGAGCACGACGGACATGCCGTTGTCCGCGAGGCGCTGCATGGTGCGGCGCGCAAGCGCAGGTTCGGCGACGAGCGCGCCTTCCGTCAACTCGAGACACACGCGCGACGGCGACACGCGATAACGCCGCAACAATGCAAGCACGTCGTCGGCGAATTCCGGACGCGTCATGCTGTAGCTGGAGCAGTTCACATGCACCGGCGGCCAGTGCGCAAAGCGCGCATTGGAGAGGATGGCCGCGACACGCTCCAGCATATACAGATCGAGCCTGCCGATGAGCCTCAAGCCTTCGACCGAAGGAAGAAATTCACCCGGCCCGACGAGGTGACCATCGGGCTGACGCCAGCGGATCAATGCTTCGAGCGCAACGACTTCGCCGCTTTTCACATCGACGATAGGCTGGAAGTAGGGCACCAGTTCGTCGTCGCGTTTGATGGCGTTGCGCAGCGCGCCTTCGCGTTCCACCTGATCCGACACCTGACGTCGCAGTTCCTGATTGAATACGACGAAGCTGTCGCGGCCCGCGTTCTTCACGCGATACATCGCCGTATCGGCATCGCGCAACAGATCGGCGGGCTCGGTATGAAACTGACTGTCCGCACTCACGATGCCGATACTGCACGACGAGAACACGACATGCTCTTCGATATGAAACGGCAGATCGAACGCGGCCAGGATGCGCTTGGCGATCGATACCGCGTCGCGCACGTGCGCATTCGGCGAGAGCACGGCGAATTCATCGCCTCCCAAACGCGCAAGCAGATCGGTCGAGCGCAGGCAGTCGCGCAGACGCGCGGCCGCCTGCACGAGCAGCATGTCGCCGAAGTGATGGCCGAGACTGTCGTTCACGACCTTGAAGCGGTCGAGGTCGATGAACATCACCGCGAGCTGGTCGCCGCGCGTCTGATAGTCGCGCCATGCGCAGCGCAGCTTTTGCATCAGATGGCTGCGATTGGGCAGGCCCGTCAGTGAATCGTGCGAGTTCTCGTAGAGCAGGCGCGCGTTGACATCGTCGAGTTCGCGCGTGCGGGCCTGCACGCGCGCTTCGAGTTCCAGATTCGCGGCATGCAGCGCTTCGGCATCGCGACGGCGCGAGAGCGCGGTGTCGATATGGCGCGACACGAAGGTCAGCAACTCCTGATCGCGCAGCGAATAGCGCACGAGCGGCGAATAGCTTTGCACGGCGAGCACGCCGCGCACGACGTCGCCATCGAAGAGCGGAATGCCGAGCCACGAACGCAGGCGCACTTCGCGATGCTCGATCTCGAATGCGCCTTCTTCGATGAGACGCAACGCTTCCGAATGATCGATGAGGCGGGGACGCCGCTCGTGTATCACGTATTCCGTGAGGCCGCGCTGACCGCGTCGTGGCGCGGGGCGCTCCTGCACGATCTCGTCGACGTAATACGGGAACGACACTTCGCCCGTTTCCGTTTCGAAGAGCGCGATGAAGAAGTTTCGCGCATACAGCAACTCGCCGACGATGCCATGCAGGCTGCGAAAGAATTCCATCATGTCGCCCGGACGGCTCGACAGCTCGGCGATCTGATACAGCGCCGCCTGCAAGTGCTCGGAACGCTCGCGCTCCGCGATGCCATGACGCAGCGCCGCGTTGAGCTTCGACAGTTCGGAGGTGCGGCGCGCGACCTGCTCTTCGAGATCCGCGCGGTGCAGGATTCGGTCGAGCGCCATCGCCACATGGCGCGCGACGACGAGAAAGAGTGCGCGGTCCTCGGCGGTGTAAATGCGCGACACGTCGTAGACCTGCATCGCGAGCATGCCGAACACTTCGTCGCTCGCATTCTTGAGGGGCGCGCCCATCCAGAACTCGGGGCGATCGCCGATACAGTAGAAACGGCCCGCGCGCTCGGCCGCGCGGATATCGGCGGCGGTGATGAAAAGCGGCTGCGCGCTCGTGAGCACTTGGCCGGTCATCGACAGGCGCGCCGGATTCAGAATGTCGTAGTTCTCGGCCGCGACGACATCGGTATCGATCACATCGACGTAATACGGGTACGTGATCTTCCCCGACTTGCGATCGTAGAGCGCCAGATAAAAATTCTCGGCGTCGATGAGCGTGCCGAGCCGTTCGTGCACGCCACGCAGAAAATCGGCGCGCTCGGGCACCGAGCTCGCGAGATAGGCAATCTCATAGAGCACGCGCTGCGTGAGTTGCGCGCGCGCGAGCGCGTCGGCCTGCACGCGCTCGCCGAGCGTGCGCGCGAGTTCGATGAGATGCGCGTCGTCGCGATGCGCGACGGGCGCAAGCAGCCAGCCGAGCACGCTTTCGCCGCGCCCGGTCGGCCAGCAGTGCCAGCCCTGCGCGCCGCAGATCTCCGCGAGCCGTTCCTCGGCGATGCTATGCGGCCATGTCTGCGCGCCGGGCAGCGGCGTATCGCCGCGCCGCTCGAGATGCAATTGCTCGCCCGCGCGATACCACGCCCACTGTTGCGGGCAGCCCATCGCGGCGGCCTCGTGCAACAGGGCGTCGATCGATGGCGCGACGCTGGCGAAGACCTTGTCGTCGGTCGCCGTTACGGCTGCAGGTTCGACCGCGGTTGCGCGGGCAACCTGCGCGTCGTACGCGGGAAACACACTCATCGGCGCTCCAGGCCATTTTGTCGCCACGGCGGGCGGTTCTCGTTCAGCGACTGCGCTCGCACGCCGCCCGGGGCGCGCGCCTCAAGCAAACGTTCTTAATGGGGTAACGGCAGCGAGCTTACAGCCTTGAGTACGCAGGACAAAAAAAGCCGTCGCGCCGGCACGTGCGGGCGTTCATGCGGGTTGCGCGGCGTCGGCGCGGTCGTGCCCGGTGAATCTCTCGCGATAAGCCTGCGGCGACACGCCGAGCGAACGCAGAAAACCACGGCGCATGGTTTCCTCGGTGCCGAAGCCGCAGCGCGCGGCGACGCGCTTCACGGGCAGCGCCGTATCGCCGAGCAGGCGCCGCGCGGCTTCGAGCCGCATGCGTTCGATCGCGCGCGCGGGCGTCGTGCCTGTCTGCGCTCGGTAATGGCGCACGAAGCTGCGCTCGCTCATGCCGACGCGCGCAGCCAGCACGCCGACCGACAGATCCCCCGCCAGATTTTCGGCGATCCACGCATGCAGTTCGCCGAAGCGTTCGCCTGATTTCTGCAGCGACAGCGCCGCGCTGAACTGCGCCTGCCCGCCGGGGCGCTTCAGGAACACGACGAGCTGGCGCGCGACGTCGAGCGCGAGCGTGCGCCCGAGATCGTCCTCGACCAGCGCCAGTGACAGATCGATGCCCGCCGTGACGCCGGCGGAAGTCCACACGTCGCCGTCGCGGATGAAGATGGGATCGGGCTCGACGTGGACCGACGGGAAGCGCGTGGCGAGTTCCGCGCAGCGCGTCCAGTGCGTGACGGCGCGCCGCTCGTTCAGCAGGCCCGCCGCCGCGAGCAGAAATGCGCCGGTGCAGACCGACGCCGTGCGCCGCGCGTGCGCCGAGCGCGCGCGCACCCAGTCGACCAGTTCGCGATCGTGCACCGCTTCGTGCACGCCCCAACCGCCCGCGACGATCAGCGTGTCGCACGCTTCGTTCGGCGCGGGCAGCGCGTCGCCGACGAGCCCCAGTCCAGCCGAGGCGCGCACCGTACCGCCTCGCGCGACGACGCGCGGACGATACGGCGGCGGCAAGCCCGCAGCCTTTGCAAGATCGTTCGCCGATGCGAAGACCTGCAACGGACCGGCGACATCGAGCAACTGGACATCAGGGAAGGCGAGCACGTCGATGGTGCGTGGGGCGTCGGCCGGCATGGCGGTCTCCGGAAACGAAGTTGGCGGAAAACGTGGGGCGTGTGTCAATTTCGCCATAGCCTAGCGGCGTAGCATCGGTTCGTCCACTGCACACACCATCGACCAAGGAGAAGACCATGACGCTACATATCGGCCTGTTGCTGTTCCCGCGCCTGCAGCAACTCGACATGACCGGCCCCTACGACGTTTTCGCGCACATGCCCGACGTGAAGGTGCATCTCGTCTGGAAGAGGCGCGAGCCGGTGAAATCGAGCGCCGGCATGATCCTCACGCCCGACGCGACCTACGCCGATTGCCCCGCGCTCGATGTGTTGTGCGTGCCCGGCGGCTCGGGCGTCGGAGATCTGATGGAAGACGAGGAGACACTCGCGTTCCTTCGCGAGCAGGCGGCGAGCGCGCGTTACGTGACGTCGGTTTGCACCGGTTCGCTCGTGCTCGGCGCGGCCGGCCTGCTGCGCGGCAAGCGTGCGACGACGCACTGGGCCTACCACGAACTGCTCGCGGAGCTGGGCGCCATGCCGGTGCACGAGCGCGTGGTGCGCGACGGCAATCTGTTCACGGGTGGCGGCATCACGGCGGGGATCGATTTCGCGTTGACGCTCGCGGCGGAACTCGTCGGCGAGCACGAGGCGCAGGCGATCCAACTGCAGATGGAATACGCGCCCGCGCCGCCGTTCGACGCGGGCGATCCGGCGCATGCGCCCGCGGCCGTCGTCAGCGATGTGCGCGAACGTTGCGCGCCGTCGCTGGCGGCGCGCGGCGCGATCACGGCGCGCGCCGCAGCGCGACTGAAATTGAATGCGTAATACAAAACGCATCATGCAAGAAGGCTCAATGAATGCAGAATGCAAAACGCCGGGTGTTCAGAATCGCTTCTGCATGAAATAGCGCGCCTGGCCCGCGTGAAAATCGGCAAGCTCGCCGAAGGTCTCGTAACCGCAGCGCGCGTAGAGCGCGCGCGCCGCGGGGTTGACCGTATCGAGCCACGCGGCGCGGCAGCCGCGCTTTCTCGCCTCGTTTTCGGCGGCTTCGAGCGCGCGTGCGCCGAGTCCGGCGCCGCGCGCGTCCTCGCGTATCCACAGCCATTTCACGAAGAGCCAATCCCACGCGGTGTAGCCCGCGAGCCCCCCGAGAAAATCGTCATCGCGATACAGCGACACGGCGAGATCGCGCTGCTGGCTCGGCCCGAGCCGCGCGCGATTGAATGCGGCGAGGGCGCCCGCGACGTCTTGCTCGAAAGTCGCGTCGATCCAGTCGGTCACGGCGACGGTGACGTCTGCGCTCATATCGGATCGCTCAGCTCTGCGCGGCCGGCGCGACCGACGCGCCCTTGATGCCGTGCCGCGCGAGCGCCTCGGCGACGAAGCCTGAGCGTTTGACATCCTCCACGAATTCGCTCAGATAGCGCGCAGCTTCGTCGCTGCGGGTCTTCGACAGGCCCATCGCCTGCTGGATCACCATGAAACGTCCTTCGAGCAGGCGCAAGCCGGGCGTGCGCGCTGCATCGGCTTCGAGTTGCTGCTTCACGCCCGCCGCGACTTCCAGGTTGTCGCGCAAAAACTCATCGACGACGGTCTGCGACAACGCCGTGCGCACGATTTGCGCATGTTTGATCTCGCGCGTGAGAAAGAGATCGTATGCGCTGCCCTTGCCGACCATGATGCGGTTGCCTTCGCGATCGACATCCTCGTTGCGCGTGAGCGGCGACGCATCGCGCACGAGGTAGCAGCCTTCGATCAGCACGTAGGGTGCGGTGAACGCGATGCCCGCGCCGCGCAGCGGATCGATCGCGAAGAAGCCGATATCGGCGCCATCGTTCGTGACCGCTTCGACCGACTCCGCGGCCCGGTCGAACGACGTGAAGGCGACAGGCACGCCGAGCCGCGATGCGAGCTCGCGCGCGATATCCACCGATACGCCGCCCGGCTCGCCGCTGTCGGTTCGATGCGCGAGAATCGGATTGCCGAGATTGATCGATGCGCGCAGCGTGCCTGTCGGCGCGAAGGCGTTCAGCAAGGAAGAGGAGAGAGTCATGGTGTCCGTCGCTTGAATGAAGGAAAGTATTCACACGGGCAATCCGATGCAGAATACGCGAACCACGACCGCTCTGGCAAAGGAACGACATGCAGCGCACACGCATCGACAGCCGGGAATTGATCGCGCGGCTGAAGCTCGAACCGCATCCTGAAGGTGGGTTCTTCCGGGAGACCTATCGCGCGAGCGGCAACGTCACGCGCGAAAGCGAAGGCGAATTGCGCTCGGCCTCGACCGCGATCTATTTCCTGCTCTGTGACGGCGGGCATTCCGCATGGCATCGCATCCGCTCCGACGAAGTCTGGCATTTCTACGCCGGCGATCCCATCGACGTCCATGTGCTCGATGCGAACGGCACGCTCGTCACGCATCGCCTCGGCAACGCGCTCGAGCATGCGGATACCCTGTTTCAGGCCGTCGTCAAAGCGGGCGACTGGTTCGCGGCCGAATGTCACGATGAAGAAGGCGCGGCGCTCGCCGGCTGCACGGTCGCGCCGGGCTTCGAGTTCAGCGAGTTCGAACTCGCCACGCCTGGGACGCTGGAAGCACGCTATCCGCAACATCGCGAGTTGATCGCCAGGCTAGGCCTCAAGCCGTGACGATGCGGTTATCATCGCGCGCATCATCGACAACAACAGAAGGTCAGGCATGAGCGGAGTGCGCCGCGGGATTCAATCGATCGAAGTCGGAGGCGCGCTCTTGCGTGCGCTGGTGGATCATGGCGGCCCGATGCTGCTCGGCGATCTTGCGAGAAAGGCGGGCATGCCCTCGGCGAAGGCGCATCCGTATCTCGTGTCGTACGGCAATCTCGGCCTGATTCAGCAGGACCCCGCAACGGGCCGCTACGAACTCGGCCCGTTCGCGCTGCAAATGGGGCTGATCAGCCTGCAGCGCGTCGATCCGGTGCGTCTCGCGATTGCGGAAGTGGCGAACATGACGCCGCGCATCGAGCATACGGTCGCGCTCGCGAGCGCGGGTAGTTATGGACCGACCATCGTTCACATCCAGCAGGCGAGCGTGCCCATCCACGTGACAATGCGCACGGGCACGGTGATGTCGCTGCTGCAGACCGCGACGGGCCGCGCGTTCGCCGCCTACCTGCCGCCGATGACGGTCGATGCGCTCGTCGCGATCGAGCGCGCGGGCGCGTTGCAGACCGGCGCCGAGCGTCGCGAGTACACGCGCGCGCAGATCGACGCGATGCTCGCCGAAGTGCGCGAGCACGGTATCGCGAGAGCGATCGACGAACCCGTCGCCGGCATCAGCGCGATCAGCGCGCCGGTGTTCGATCACACGCGCCATATCGTGCTCGCGATCACGGCGATCGGACCGAGCGGCTCGTTCGACGGCGCATGGGATGGCGACATCGCGAAGGGACTGCACGCGTGCGCGCAGCGCGTATCGAAGATGCTCGGTTTCGTCGCTGTCTGATTCGGTGCGTTCCGAGCGTCCGTAGGTGGTTCCTCTCGGTTTGACGCCGGATCCCGTTTTGTTATTGGTTTGCTAGCGTTGCCCCTGTGCGGGGCGGCAGTTACTTTCTTTGCTGCTGCAAAGAAAGTGACCAAAGAAACAGCTTCTCCCATCCAAAGTGCTTCATGCCGGCCGCCGCACAGGCGATTGACTTAATGGCCCGGCAATAGCGAGTGCCCCCACAAAACGCCCGGGGCTTGGATCGCGCACGGTCTGTCACCTTGCGCTGGACGACAAACGGGTTCGGCGCGAAATAGCTCCGGCCCGCTTTGCGGCCGATGGGTCAACCGGGTCCGCGTGTGCTCCCTTTTGATGGTTTCCCCCGCGTATCCCTCGGCAGCGGCGCGGTCCTAAAGAAAGTAGGTGCTGCCCCCACAGGGGGAACTATTAGACCGACACGAAAACGGGATCCAGCCGAAAGTTTGCAATCGTCAAGAGCCAGCACCGGTCGACATACGGGTAAACCTAAATTCAACCATATAAAACGACTTGTACAATGATGAACAGATAACCGAGAGCGAAGAAATTCGCGCGTGAGCCGAGCCAGGCTCGACGATGGAGACGATCGAATGTCCGTAAATTACGCCAGTCTGCGCTTTGAATACGAGCGCGCGCCCGAGCACGATGCGCCCGCGTCCTCGCCTTATCCCGTCGCCGTGGTCGGCGCGGGCCCGGTCGGTCTTGCAACGGCCATCGACCTCGCCCAGCAAGGCGTGCGCACCGTGCTGCTCGATAACGACGACACGGTGTCGACCGGCTCGCGCGCAATCTGCTTTGCCAAGCGCACGCTGGAAATTTTCGATCGCCTTGGCTGCGGCGACAGGATGATCGAGAAGGGCGTGAGCTGGAACGTCGGCAAGGTATTTCTGCATGACGACCTCGTCTACACGTTCAATCTCTTGCCGGAAACAGGACATGCGCGGCCCGCGTTCATCAACTTGCAGCAGTACTACGTCGAAGGCTTTCTCGCCGAACGCGCGATGGAGCTGGAGCAACTGCAATTGCGCTGGAAGAGCACTGTCACCGGCGTCACGCAGCATGACGATCACGTCGAATTGCAGATCGAAACGCCCGATGGAAACTATTCGCTCAAGGCGCAGTATGTCGTGGCCGCCGATGGTGCCCGCAGCCCGATGCGCAAGTCCCTCGGTCTCGACAGCCACGGGCGCACGTTCAAAGATCGCTTCCTGATTGCCGACGTGAAGATGAAGGCGCCGTTTCCCACCGAGCGCTGGTTCTGGTTCGACCCGCCGTTTCATCGGAACCAGTCTGTGCTATTGCATCGTCAGCCGGATAACGTATGGCGCATCGACTTTCAGCTCGGCTGGGACGCGGACCCCGTCGCTGAAAAAGCGCCCGAGCGTGTGATTCCGCGCGTGAAGGCGCTGCTCGGCGAAGACGCCGAATTCGAACTGGAATGGGTGAGCGTGTACACGTTCTCGTGTCTGCGCATGGACAGCTTCAGACACGGGCGCATCATTTTTGCGGGCGATTCGGCCCACGGCGTGTCGCCATTCGGCGCGCGCGGTGCGAACAGCGGCGTGCAGGACGCGGACAATCTCGCGTGGAAACTCAGGCTCGTCGCGAACGGCGATGCGCCGCACACGCTGCTCGATACCTACGCGTCCGAACGCGAATACGCCGCCGACGAAAACATCCTCAACTCGACGCGCGCCACCGACTTCATCACCCCGAAGAGCGCGGTATCACGCCTCTTTCGCGATGCGACGCTCAATCTCGCGAAGGATTGCGCATTCGCGCGGCGCATGGCGAACAGCGGGCGTCTTTCGGTGCCCGCGGTGCTGCGCGACTCGACGCTCAATACACCCGACGCGGATGGCGATGCCTTCGATTGCGCGATGATTCCCGGCGCGCCGTGCGTGGATGCGCCCGTGCGCGTCGATGACCGCGACGCATGGCTCTTGCCTCAGACTCACGGCGGCGCGTTCACGGGCATCTATTTCTGCGGACTCGGTCACGGCCCGGAGGTTTGCGCGCAAAGCCTCGCGGCGTTGTCGAAGGCGCCGTTGCCCGTGCGTGCGCTGATCGTCGTGCCGAGAGGCATGACCTGCGCGGTGCCGGGCGTGACCGTGATCGAAGACGTGGAAGGCATGGTCGCGCATCGCTTCGATGCACGGCCCGGCACGTTCTATCTGCTGCGTCCCGATCAACATGTGTGCGCGCGCTGGCGCGCCTTCGATGCCGCATCGGTCGCAGCGGCGGTCAAACGTGCAACCTGCAACGGATGATGAATCGTATGAAGCTCAATCTCGAACTGAATATCGCAGATCACGATGCGTTCTACGAGCGCCTCATCGACGCGCACAACGGACTCTCCGACGAAGCGAGCCAGATGCTCAACGCGAAGCTCGTGCTGCTGCTCGCGAACCATATCGGCGATAACGACGTCTTGAAAGAAGCACTCGCGATGGCGCGTCACGGCCTCGCCGAAAGCTGATCTTTCAGCACGATGCCCACGCGCTCGCAAATGAACGCGCCGATGCCCGCGATGTCATTCAGATCGAGTATCGGCAAGCTCGATTCGATCGCGGCGGCATCATCGGTTGCAATTGCAACGATCTCCACATCGGTCTCGTAAAGCGGATCGCGGCCCGCCGAGGGCCGCACGACTTCGAGCCGCGGCATCGCTTCACGCGCGAATCCCTCGACGATCACGAGGTCCGCGTGAGACAGCCGTGCTGCCAGTTCGGCAAGCGGCGGCTCCGCGTCGCCGTTCAATTCGCGCACGATCGCATACCGGTAAGGCGATGCGATCAGCACTTCCGCGGCGCCCGCGCGGCGAAAGCGCGCACTGTCCTTGCCCGGCGGCTCGAGTTCGATCGAGTGATGACTGTGCTTGATGACATTGACCATGAGGCCGTGTGCGCGCAGCCACGGCAGCAGCGCTTCGATCAACGTGGTCTTGCCCTGGCCCGAGCGGCCCGAAATGCCGAAGAACGGCGGATGACGCGAATTCATGCGTATGGTCGGCTGATTGAACTGGTTTCGATCAGACGAGTTTAACGGGTCGATGGCGAGCGTCGAGAAATCGCGCTATCGTCGGGCATTGCCTTTGCGGCAGTTCATGCCAAGCGCGCGCAACGCCTTTCCGACCCCATCGCGCAAGGCTCAGCAATCAAAGGATCTCCGACATGGCTGAAGACAATCCCAGCACCGCTCTCGCACCGCAGCAGTTCTCCGTCGACGTGATGCTCGAAAAATATGCCAAGGGCGACGAGACGCGCGTCGAGGATATTTACCTGCGCGTGGCGCGCGGTGTCGCGCTTGCCGAGCCGAAAGAGTCGCGCGCGAAGATCGAAGCGGAGTTCGTCGATAACTTCAAGCGCGGCGCGCTCGGCGCGGGGCGCATCATGAGCGCGGCCGGCGCGGGCATCGACGCGACGCTCATCAATTGCTTCGTGCAGCCCGTAGGCGATGCGATACAGAACGTCGACAGCAACGGCTTGCCGGGTATTTACGTCGCGCTGCTGCAGGCAGCCGAGACGATGCGTCGCGGCGGCGGCGTCGGGTATAACTTTTCGGCGATCCGTCCGCGCGGCGCGCGTGTGCATTCGACGGGATCGGCGGCATCGGGTCCATGCAGCTACATGGACGTGTTCGACGCATCGTGCC
The DNA here is from genome assembly GCF_023631305.1 of Caballeronia sp. INML3B. Taxonomy (NCBI): domain Bacteria; kingdom Pseudomonadati; phylum Pseudomonadota; class Betaproteobacteria; order Burkholderiales; family Burkholderiaceae; genus Caballeronia; species Caballeronia sp. INML3B. Next base: position 645,724 of record NZ_JALQDI010000040.1, on the reverse strand, counting down.
GCACGGTCGAAAGCGCGGGCTCGCGGCGCGGCGCGCAAATGGGCATTCTCGATTGCTCGCATCCCGATCTGCTCGAATTCATCGCGGCAAAACATACGAAAGGGCGCTGGAACAATTTCAATGTATCGGTCGCGGTGACCGATGAGTTCATGCAGGCCGTCGCCGACGACGCCACATGGCAGCTCGTGCACAAGGCCGAACCGTCACCGGCGCAGCGTGCCGCCGAGGACATGCACCAGCGCGAGGACGGCCTTTGGGTCTATCGCGAAGTGCAGGCGCGCGAAGTATGGAACACGATCATGCGCTCGACTTACGACGTCGCCGAGCCGGGTGTCGTGTTCATGTCGCGCATGAACGACGATAACAATCTGCGCGCGGTCGAATCGATTCGCGCGACCAATCCATGCGGCGAACAGCCGCTGCCCGCATACGGCTGCTGCAATCTCGGTCCGCTCAATCTCACGCGCTTCGTGCACGATCCGTTCGCGCAGATGCGCGGCGGCGCGCCGTCCTTCGACTGGGACGGCCTTGCACGCACGACGCGCACGCAAGTGCGCTTTCTCGACGACGTGCTCGACGTCACGCTCTGGCCACTCGAAGAGCAGGCACGCGAAGCCGCAGCGAAGCGCCGCATCGGCGTGGGCTTTACCGGCCTCGGCGACACGCTCGTGATGCTCGGGCTTCGCTATGACGCGCAGGAAGGGCGCGACTTCGCCACGCGGGTCGCGCGCACGATGCGCGACGAGGCGTACCGCGCATCGGTCGAACTCGCGAAAGAGCGCGGCACGTTTCCGCTCTTCGATGCGAAGCATTATCTGGCAGAGGGCACGTTCGCCTCGCGCCTGCCCGACGACATCAAGCGCGCGATACGCGAGCATGGCATTCGCAACAGTCATCTGCTGTCGATCGCGCCGACGGGCACCGTGAGCCTCGCGTTCGCGGACAACGCATCGAACGGCATCGAGCCGGCGTTCTCGTGGACCTATCAACGCACGAAACGCATGGCGGACGGTTCACGTCAGACCTTCCCCGTCGAAGATCACGCGTACCGGCTATATCGCGAGATGGGCGGCGACGTGAACGCGCTGCCCGACTATTTCATCAGCGCGCTGCAGATGTCCGCGCACGATCACATGGAGATGATGGCCGCGGTGCAACCGTTCGTGGATACATCGATTTCGAAGACCGTGAACGTGCCCGCAGATTATCCATTCGACAAGTTTCAGGATCTCTATTTCGAGGCATGGCGGCGCGGACTGAAGGGGCTTGCGACATATCGGCCGAACGAGACGCTGGGCGCGGTGCTCTCCGTCACGCCCGCCGAGACGCCGAGCGATTCGCCCGACCCCGAACTCGATCTCGATCCGTTGCGCATTGCGATCGATCATCGGCCGAGAGGCGAGTTGCCCGCGATCATCGAGAAGGTCGAGTATCTGACGCAGGCGGGAAAGAAGTCGCTTTATCTCGCGGTCTCGTTCATCGAAGTGACGGGGCGTATCGGCGGCGAGGACGTGACGATCGAGCGGCCCATCGAGTTCTTCATTCCCACGGGGCAGCGCGACGAATCACAGCAATGGATCACGGCGACGATGCGTTCGCTGTCACTGGCCGCGCGCGGCGGTTTCGCGGCGCGCACGCTGCAGGACATGCGAAAAGTGTCGTGGGACCGCGGACAGGTGCGACTCGGCGATGTCGAACGGCTCGACGGACATCGCAGTCCGCGCTGGCACGATTCGGAAGTCGCCGCGTTAGCGTATGCGATCCAGCAGATTCTTTATCGTCGCGGTTTTCTCGACGCAGAAGGAAACCAGGTACCGTCGCGCGTGCTTGCGCGCAAGCGTGCCGATTGCGCGCCGCATCCGGTAGCTGTAGCCGATGAACGCGAGGAGGTATCCGAGGGTATCGCGGGAGGTGAGATCGATCCGCATAGCCTTTCCCTGATGCACGGCCGGAAATGCGCGACGTGTGGTGCAAATGCAGTGATCCGCAAGGACGGCTGCGACTTCTGCACGGCATGCGGCGAAATCGGCGCGTGCGGTTGAGTTGAATAAAAAAGGCGCGGGCTTTTGTCCGCGCCTTTCATGTCTCGCTCAGTGCGAGCGTTCAGTGCTCTCCTGCTTCGTCTCTTGCGCAACGGCCGGCGCATGCGCAGCGTGCTGCGTGAACGGGTGCCACACCGGCGTGAGTGAAGGCAGTTCGTCGAGAAGCGAGAACTGATCGAGTGACGTGTTTTCGAACATGATGGCCTCTTGAATCCTTTCTGACGCGACGATCAGCGCGTCGTCACATTGCCTTGCGCCGCCGAGCCATTGGCGTACTCGACGATCTCGCGGTTGCGCGCTTCCGCCTGCGCCGCATCGCGTGCGCGTTGCTCGCTTTGCGCAGCGACGGCATCGCCCCACATGCCGCGTTCCGGATACGAGTTGCGATTCAATGCCGGCAGGGAGCCGTTCGAATACGCTGCAACGAGTTCGGCACGCACCTGGGCGCGCGTCTTGGGCGTATCGCTCGAGGTCGCTTCCGTCTGCGTCTGGACCTGATACGTGCCTGCGCGGCCGATGCCTTGGCCGCCTTCCGCGAATGCGGTAGTCGTGACGACAGCGGAGATGGCTGCGAGAGAAAATCCCGTGATGAGCTGTTTCATGCTTGCGACTCCTTTCATTCCGATTGCGGCGTGCGGGCAATTGCGAATTGCAATTGGAAAATGAGCACGCTGCGTTGGGAGTGAATGTAGTCGCGCGGCACACGCGGATAAATGCCGTATCCGCGAATAGATTTATCGATTTCGGCGAATAATGGCGCGAGGGCTTGTTGGGCGGGCGTTTGCACCGCCCCGGAAGATAATCGGCTATGCGACGATATCTTCGGTGCCCGCGACTTCAGGCGTGCCGTGCCGCACGATGGTCGGCGATGACGTGCTCGTAGGAAGGCAGCGTTCTTCCGCATCCTTCTGGCCTTGCAGAAGCGGGCAGCGTTCGAACAATTCGGCTGCCCAGTCGACGAACACGCGCACCTTCGGCGACAGATGCCGGTTATGCGGATACACCGCGGAAATCGGCATTGGCAGCGGATTCCATTGCGGCAGCACTTCGACGAGCTCGCCCGCCCGCAGATGCGGCAACGCCATGAAACGCGGCACCTGAATGATGCCGACGCCCTTCAGCCCGCAACTGAGATACGCTTCCGCGTCGTTCACCGCGATCATGCCGCGCATCTTCACTTCGATGGTTTCGTCGTCGATGACGAAATCCATATCCATGACGCGCCCGGTGCGGCTCGAAAAATAATTCACCGCCGTGTGATTCTGCAAATCCTCGATCGTTCTCGGCGTGCCGTTGCGTTCGAGATATTGCGGGGCCGCTACCGTCACGCCCTGAAACACGCCGATACGGCGCGCAACGAGACTCGAATCCTGCAGCGTGCCCACGCGAATCACGCAATCGACGCCTTCCTGAATGAGATCGACCGGCTTGTCGCCAAAGCCCATCATCAACTCGATCTCCGGATAGCGCGTATGGAAATCGCATAGCTGCGGCATCACGATGAGCCGCCCGATCGCCCCCGGCATATCCACACGCAACTTGCCGTGCGGACCCTTTCCGTTGTTCGAGAACGAGCCTTCGGCTTCCTCGATGTCCGCGAGGATGCGCACGCAGCGCTCGTAATACGCGGCGCCATCGGGTGTGAGATTGAGCCTGCGTGTCGTGCGCTGAAGCAGACGCACGTTCAGATGCGCTTCCAGATTCTGAATGATCGTCGTGACGGAGGCGCGCGGCAGATTGAGCGTATCCGCTGCGCGCGAAAAGCTATTGGTGTCCACGACGCGGGTGAATACCTGCATTGCTTGTAGCCGATCCATGTTCTCTCACCTTCTTTACTTAGCGACGCAACTATTTAAGCGAGCGCTAAAAAATAACGGAATGAACGATCGCAAGGGATAACCACGATTGTTCGGTGCGACCGAATTGTGTTGCCGGATTATAGGCATTTATTAAAAAAGGCGCGGACTCCAGAATTCGCAGCATCGCAACTTATGCGTGCAGGCCTTGCAGCACAGGCCTTGCACCGGAAATAACCATGGCATCACTGTTGGATCTGGAGTCGAGCCCCCGCTTGTGCATCGAAGATGTGCACATCACGGGACACACGCAACCCATCACGCTGCGCAGCTATCGTCCCGCATCGGATGGCACGGTGTTGCCCATCGTTCTTTACTTCCACGGCGGCGGTTTTATTCGCGGAGGGCTCGACGACGCGGATATTGCCGCCGCGACGATCGCACGCGATACGCCCGCGTGGGTCGTATCGGTCGGCTATTCGCTCGCGCCGGCGTTTCCGTTTCCGGCCGCGCCCGAGGACGGCTATCGCGCGGCGCAATGGGCCGTCGCGCAGGCCCGCGCGCAGCGCGCCGATCCGCAGCGTATCGGCGTCGCCGGTCATGACGCGGGCGGCAATCTCGCGACTTGCGTCGCTGCCATCGCACGTGATCGCGGCGATATTCGCATGTCCGCGCAAGCGCTGCTCGCGCCGCTGCTCGATCCGAGCATGACGCGTCTCGCCGACGAACGCAAAGTGCTGTGCCCCGATTTCGAAGCATGCGAATGCGCGCAGTGGTATCGCGCGTATCTGCCAAATGCTTCGCAACGCCTGCATCCGTATGCCGCGCCGCTCGAGTCGCGCCGTCTCGGCGGCTTGCCGCCAGCGATCATCGCGAGCGCCGAGCACGACCTCCTGCATATCGAAGCGGAGAAATACGCGGGCGAACTGATCGCGGCGGGCGTGCCGACCGAGGTTACGCGTCATGGCAAGACGTCCCATCAGGCGCTCGCCGCGCATCCCGATGCGCTCGCCGACGTCGTGACGTTCTTCAGAAAACGGCTGGCGCGCGCGAAGTAAATACGGAAGCAAGCGCAAGAAACGGCGCGCATCGCACGCAATACACAACAACAATCTCAACGCAACCGGAGCTCTCACCATGTCTTTCACTCGCAAACGCATCTACGCCGCGCTAGGCGCGACGCTGATCATCGTGGGCGCGGGCGGATATACCGCCTGGCGCGGACACGGCGATTCAGCAATAAACGAAGCCAAGGCTGCCGCTCACAGTCCGACCGCGACGGAAGTCGACGTCGCGGCCGTGGTGTCGAAGACCATCACCGACTGGCAGAGCTATTCGGGCCGTCTCGAAGCGGTCGATCACGTCGACATTCGCCCGCTCGTGCCGGGCACGATCGTCGCCGTACATTTCAAGGATGGCCAGCTCGTGAAGAAGGGCGATGCGCTCTTTACGATCGACCCGCGCCCTTACGAAGCCGAAGTGGATCGCGCACAGGCGCAGCTCGCGGCGGCGCAGGCGCGCAATGGCTACACGTCGACGGATGCGGCGCGCGCAGAGCGGCTGCTCGCCGATAACGCGATCGCCAAGCGCGACTACGACGAAAAGCAGAACGCCGCGCGCGAGGCCGTCGCCAACCTGAAGGCCGCGCAGGCTGCGCTCGAGACCGCGAAGATCAATCTCGCTTACACGCATATCGTCGCGCCGGTGGCGGGGCGCGTGTCGCGCGCGGAGCTCACCGTCGGCAACATCGTGTCTACGGGCGCGAATGCGCCGTTGCTGACGACGCTCGTGTCCGTGTCGCCGATCTACGCATCGTTCGATGTCGATGAACAAACGTACTTGCGCTATCTCGGCCGCGATGCGGGCAGCGCGGTGCCAGTGTCGCTCGGTCTCGCGAACGAAGACGGCTATTCGCGCGAGGGCGTTGTCGATTCCGTCGATAACCGGCTCGATACGACCTCCGGCACGATCCGCGTGCGCGCGCGCTTCAGCAACCCGGACGGCACGCTGGTGCCGGGCCTCTACGCGCGCGTGAAAGTGGGTGGCGGCACGCCGCATCCGGCCGTGCTCGTGGAAGACGAAGCCATCGGCACCGATCAGGACAAGAAGTACGTGATGGTCGTCGACAAGGACAACCGCGTGCAGTACCGCGAAGTGACGCTCGGGCAGACGCATGAAGGCTTGCGTGTCATTTCGAAGGGCCTGCAACCGGGCGAGCGCATCGTCGTCAACGGCTTGCAGCGCGTGCGTCCCAACGACATGATCAAGGCCAACAACGTCGCCATGAACGACAGCGGCGCTGCGCCCGCGCCCGCCGTGAAGACCGCATCGGCACAGTGATGCGCGTCATCCGCAACACACAGAACCCGTCATGAACATATCCAAATTCTTCATCGACCGCCCGATCTTCGCGGGCGTGCTATCGGTGGTCGTGCTGCTGGCAGGCATCATCGCGATGTTCAAGCTGCCGATCTCCGAGTATCCGGAAGTCGTGCCGCCTTCGGTCGTCGTGCATGCGCAGTATCCTGGCGCGAACCCGAAGGTGATCGCGGAGACCGTGGCCTCGCCGCTGGAAGAGCAGATCAACGGCGTGGAGGACATGCTCTACATGCAGTCGCAGGCCAATAGCGACGGCAACCTCACGACCACGGTCACGTTCAAGCTCGGCACCGATCCCGACAAGAACACGCAGCTCGTGCAGAACCGCGTGAATCAGGCGTTGCCGCGTCTGCCGCAGGACGTGCAGCGCCTGGGGGTGACGACGATCAAGTCATCGCCGACGTTGACGATGGTGGTTCACTTGAACTCGCCCAACGGCCGCTACGACATGACGTATCTGCGCAACTACGCGCTGATCAACGTGAAGGACCGGCTCGAACGCATTGCGGGCGTGGGCGAAGTGCAGCTATGGGGCTCGGGCGATTACTCGATGCGCGTATGGCTCGATCCGCAGAAGGTCGCGCAACGCGGCATGACGGCGACGGATGTCGTCAACGCGATCCGCGAGCAGAACGTGCAGGTCGCCGCGGGCGTGATCGGCGGTTCGCCGACGCTGCCGAACGTGCCGCTGCAACTGAACGTGAATGCGCGCGGCCGCCTGCAGAACGAGTCGGAGTTCCGCGACATCGTGCTGAAGACATCGCCGGATGGCGCGGTGACGCATCTGAGCGATGTGGCGCGCGTCGAACTCGCGGCATCGGAATATGGCTTGCGCTCGTTGCTCGACAACAAGTCGGCGGTTGCAATCGCAATCAATCAGCAGCCGGGCGCGAACTCGCTGCAGATCTCCGACGAAGTCCGCAAGACGATGAAGGAGCTGAAGGCCGACATGCCCGCGGGCCTGGAATATCAGATCGTCTATGACCCGACGCAGTTCGTGCGTTCGAGCATCGAAGCGGTGATTCATACGCTCGCGGAAGCAATCGCGCTCGTGGTGCTCGTGGTGATCGTGTTCCTGCAGACGTGGCGCGCGTCGATCATTCCGTTGCTCGCCGTGCCGGTGTCCATCGTCGGTACGTTCTCGCTGCTGCTCGCGTTCGGCTTCTCGATCAACGCGTTGTCATTGTTCGGGATGGTGCTCGCGATCGGTATCGTCGTGGACGATGCGATCGTGGTCGTGGAGAACGTGGAGCGCAACATCGAGGCGGGCTTGTCGGCGAGAGAAGCCACGTATCAGGCAATGCGCGAGGTGAGCGGGCCGATCATCGCGATCGCATTGACGCTGGTTGCAGTGTTCGTGCCGCTCGCGTTCATGTCGGGTCTCACGGGCCAGTTCTACAAGCAGTTCGCGATGACCATCGCCATCTCGACGGTGATCTCCGCGTTCAACTCGCTGACCTTGTCGCCCGCGCTCGCAGCACTTCTGCTGAAAGGCCACGACGAGCCGAAGGACTGGCTCACGCGCGGGATGGACCGCGTGTTCGGCGGCTTCTTTCGCGGCTTCAACAAGGTGTTTCATCGCGGCTCGGACGCGTATGGCAAGGGCGTAAAGAGCGTCATCAATCGCAAGGCCTTGATGATGGTGGTGTATGCCGTGCTGCTCGCCGGCGCCGTGCTGATGGGCAAGGTCGTGCCGGGCGGCTTCGTGCCCGCGCAGGACAAGGAGTATCTGATCAGCTTCGCGCAACTGCCGAACGGTGCATCACTGGATCGCACCGAAGGCGTGATCCGTCAGATGTCGGATATCGCGCTGAAGCAACCGGGCGTGGAAAGCGCGGTGGAGTTTCCGGGCTTGTCGGTGAACGGCTTCACCAACTCGTCGAGCGCGGGCATCGTGTTCGTCACGCTGAAGCCCTTCAAGGAGCGCGTGCATGACAAGGCGCTGTCGGCGAATGCCATTGCGGGTGCGCTGAATCAGAAGTACGCGGGCATCAAGGGTTCGTTCATCGCCGTGTTCCCGCCGCCGCCGGTCCTCGGTCTCGGCACGCTCGGCGGCTTCAAGATGCAGCTCGAGGATCGCGGCGCGCTCGGCTATGCGGCACTTGCCGATGCGACGCAGGCGTTCATCAAGCGCGCATCGCAGACGCCCGAGCTCGGACCGACGTTCTCCAGCTATCAGATCAATGTGCCGCAGTTGAATGTCGATCTGGATCGCGTGAAGGCGAAGCAACTCGGCGTGTCCGTGACGGACGTGTTCGACACGATGCAGGTCTATCTCGGCTCGCTCTACGTGAACGACTTCAATCGCTTCGGACGCGTGTATCAGGTGCGCGTGCAGGCGGATGCGCCGTTTCGCGCGAACCCGGAAGACATCGGCCTGTTGAAGACGCGCAACGCGAATGGCGACATGGTGCCTTTGTCGTCGCTCGTGAAGGTCACGCCGACGTATGGCCCTGAAATGGTCGTTCGCTACAACGGCTATACCGCCGCGGACATCAACGGCGGCCCGGCGCCGGGCTATTCGTCGGGCCAGGCGCAGGCGGCGGCGGAACGCATCGCGGCGGAAGTGCTGCCGCGCGGGATCAAGTTCGAATGGACCGATCTCACGTATCAGCAGATCCTCGCGGGCAATGCGGCACTGTGGGTGTTCCCGATCAGCGTGCTGCTCGTGTTCCTCGTGCTTGCCGCGTTGTACGAAAGCCTGACGCTGCCGCTCGCGGTGATCATGATCGTGCCGATGAGCATTCTGTCGGCGCTGCTCGGCGTATGGCTCACCGATGGCGACAACAACATCTTCACGCAGATCGGCTTGATGGTGCTGGTGGGCTTGTCGGCGAAGAACGCGATCCTGATCGTCGAGTTTGCACGCGAGCTGGAGATGCAGGGCCGCTCGATCGTGCAGGCCGCGATCGAAGCGAGCCGCCTGCGTCTGCGCCCGATTCTGATGACGTCCATCGCGTTCATCATGGGCGTGGTGCCGCTCGTGCTCTCGACGGGCGCGGGTTCGGAGATGCGTCACGCAATGGGCGTCGCGGTGTTCTTCGGCATGCTGGGTGTGACGCTCTTCGGTCTGATGCTGACGCCGGTGTTCTACGTGATCCTGCGCAAGCTGTCCCGCACCGAGCATGTGACGGACAAGCACGGCTCGCATCCGCAGATGCGCGGTATCGGTGCCTCCTACGAGGCGCAATGAGGTCGATGATGAATAAGCTACATGTGTTATCGAGTCTGATGGCTTCGCTGTTGCTGGTGGCGGGCTGCTCGCTCGCGCCCACTTACGAGAAGCCGGACGTGAATGCGCCGTCCGCGTACAAGGAAACGCCGCAAAAGCCGCTCGATGCATCGGAAGCGGGCACCTGGAAGACCGCGCAGCCTTCGGAAGAGATGATGCGCGGCGAATGGTGGACGATCTTCGACGACGCCGCGCTCAACGATCTGGAGAAGCAGGCGCAGGACGCGAACCAGAACCTGAAGGCGGCAGCGGCGCGCGTGAAGGAAGCGCGCGCGATCAACCAGACGGCCCGCGCGGGCCTCTTTCCGACGCTCGACGCGGGTTTCGGCCCGACGCGCGAGAAGCTCTCGCCGGCATCGCAGTTCCTGCCGGCCGATGGCAACGTGCCCGCGCAGACGTTGTGGCGCGCGCAGGCGAGTGCGTCGTATGAAGTGGATCTGTTCGGCCGCGTATCGAACTCGGTGCAGGCCGCGAATGCGGACACGCAGCAGAGCGAGGCCTTGTTCCGCTCCGTGCAATTGGCGTTGCAGGCGGACGTCGCGCAGAACTACTTCAATCTGCGCGAGCTCGATGCCGAGACGGATGTCTTCACGCGCACCGTGCAGTTGCGCGAGGAAGCGCTGAAGCTCGTGCAACGCCGCTACACCGAAGGCGATATCAGCGAGCTCGATGTTGCGCGGGCGAAGTCGGAACTGGCGACGGCGCGCTCGGATGCGATGACGGTGCAACGTCTGCGCGCGGCATCGGAACATAGTCTCGCCGTGCTGCTCGGCAAGGCGCCCGCCGAGTTCTCTATAGCCGCGAACCCGCTCAAGCCGGTCACGGTGCGCGTGCCGCCGGGGCTGCCCTCGGCGCTGCTCGAACGTCGGCCGGATATCGCATCGGCGGAACGCGCGATGGCGGCGGCGAACGCGCGCATCGGCGTGGCGAAGGCGGCGTTCTTCCCGTCGCTGACGCTCACGGGCTCGGGCGGCTTCGAATCCGCGACGCTCGGCGATCTCTTCAAGTGGTCGAGCCGCACGTTCCTGCTCGGGCCGTTCGCGGGCACGGCGCTGAACATCCCGATCTTCGATGGCGGCCGGCGCAAGGGCAATCTCGCGAATGCGCGCGCCATTTATGAAGAGGATGTCGCGAGCTATCGTCAACAGGTGCTCGTTGCGTTCCGCGAGGTGGAGGACAACCTTTCCGATCTGCGCATCCTCGAAGACCAGACAGCGACACAGGACGATGCCGTGAAAGCATCGGTGCGTGCCGCGCAGCTTTCGCGCACGCAGTACACCGAAGGCGCGGTGAACTACCTCGACGTGATCGATGCGGAGCGTACCGTGCTGCAGACGCAGCGCGCGTCGGTCGAGCTGCGTGGGACACAGGCGGTATCGACGGTGAATCTGATCCGCGCACTGGGCGGCGGCTGGGGCGATGCAAAGCCCGCGCCGGTGCCCGAACCGAGTCTCGCTCAGAAGTGACGTGAATATGGCCCCGCATTGCGCGGGGCCAATTCGTTAGTGTTCGCTGAAAAGAAGGATCGGAGAGACGCAGTGGATTGTTCGTCTCCCGGAACATATGTCTTCACCTGGGCGGCGTTTATCCGCGAGGCTCCATTCCTTAGAATTCTGATCATGGGATAGGGAGCCGATGATGAAAGACTTGATCGCAAGACAACTGTATCAGCCGGCGGTGGTGCTGCCACTGCTACTGTTGACGCGCCTGATGGTCACGCTCGACTTCAATCTCGCGCAGGTCATGTTCGTGATGGTGCTCAAGGGTTCGCAGCACGCATATCAGTTCGCGCTGCGTCACACCGTGGCGCGTCAGCGCGGTAATGTCGCCGTGAAGCGCGTTCCCTGCAGCAACTGCTGCTGACGCGAGCCGTATCATCGAACGTCAATACACCTCAGGAACGTACATTTCATCCGGCACGGGTTGCCGCAGATAATCGGGATTGAATACGCGCTCGGGCAGCTTGATCGGCTCATGCTCGATCTCGTGATACGGCACCTGGCTCAACAGGTGATGAATGCAGTTCAGGCGCGCACGCTTCTTGTCGACGGCCTGCACGACCCACCACGGCGCTTCGGGAATGTGCGTGCGCTGGAGCATGACTTCCTTCGCGACCGTGTACGCTTCCCAGCGGCGTCGGCTCTCCAGATCCATCGGGCTCAGCTTCCACTGCTTGAGCGGGTCTTCGATACGCGCCTCGAAGCGCACTTCCTGTTCGTCGTCGGTGATCGAGAACCAGTACTTGATGATCTGGATGCCGCTGCGCACCAGCATCTTCTCGAACTCGGGAACCGAGCGGAAAAACTCCTCATATTCTTCGTCGGTGCAGAAGTTCATCACGCGCTCGACGCCCGCGCGGTTGTACCAGCTTCGGTCGAACAGCACGATCTCGCCCGCCGCGGGCAAGTGCGACACGTAACGCTGGAAATACCACTGCGTGCGCTCGCGATTATTCGGCGCAGGAAGCGCCGCCACGCGGCACACACGCGGATTCAGGCGCTGCGTGATGCGCTTGATCGCGCCGCCTTTGCCCGCCGCATCGCGTCCCTCGAACAGCACGACCAGACGATGCCCCTTGTTCACGACCCAGTCCTGCAGCTTCACGAGCTCGCCCTGCAGACGGAACAGCTCGCGGAAATAGGTTTTGCGCAAGCGCCGTTCTTCTTCCGAGAAGGTCGATTCGCCGTCCAGGAAGCGGTCGTCGACTTCCATCTCGAACTCTTCGTCGTAGCTGTCGATGATGTCGGCGTGGAAGCGGCGCTGTTTTTCCGTCTGATTCATGAAGGGCTCCGTGGGCGTTCCTGGGCTGCCGCCGTCGCGTTTGACCGGTCGCGGCGCGGGCCGGGCGATTATGACGGTATTCGATGGCATTCATACGACAACGGTCGATTCAAACATTGTAGAAAGCCGCGCGTGCGGCCTCAAATCCGGCGCACGGCTTTGTGACACGGCGCCGCGCGCCGTTAGAATGTTCCGGCATTTCGATGGCATGCCAATGGCATTGTCGACCTCATCTCAACATCTACCGCGAGCGAACACGATGACCGCAACGATCCAGAGTTTCGACGAAGCCCAAACCGCGCGCCTCGTGCCTTATGACCGGCTCGTGGACACGCTCGCCGCAACGATGCTCGACTACGCGGCGGGCCGCATCGTGAGTCCGGAGCGCATGGTCGTGCCGATCGAGGGCGGCGTCATGCTGTCGATGCCCGCGAGCGCCGCCGATATCGCGATGCACAAGCTCGTCAATGTATGCGCCGGCAATGGCGCACGCGGCTTGCCGACGATCCACGGTCAGGTCACCGCGTACGACGCCACGACGGGCGTGCCGCAATTCATGCTCGACGGTCCCACCGTGACGGGGCGGCGCACGGCGTCCGTGTCGATGCTCGCGATCCGCGCCCTTCACGTCGTCGCGCCGCGCGAGGTGCTCGTGATCGGCACGGGCAAGCAGGCTGCGTATCACGTCGAGGCGCTCGCCGCCGTTTATCCGGATGCGCGCATTCGCGTACAGGGCTCCCGTCCTGAACGCGCACGCGATTTTTGCGCCGCGCATGCGTCGGCTTCGGGCAATCTCGCCGTGCTCGAAGACACCACGATTCCCGATTCGGTCGATGTCGTCATCGCCGCCACCACGAGCAAGACGCCCGTCTACACGATGCCCGCGCGTGCGGGGCGGCTCGTGATCGGCGTGGGCGCCTTTACCGCCGATGCCGCAGAGATCGCCGCCGCGACCGTCCACGCGAGCGAGCTTTATGTCGATGACCTCGCGGGCGCGCGTCACGAAGCGGGCGACTTCATTCTCGCGGGCGTCGACTGGAACGCGGTGCATGCGCTCGCCGAAGCGCTCGCCGCTCCGAAAAAGGCCGAGCGGCCCGTCGTGTTCAAATCGGTCGGCTGTGCGGCGTGGGATCTCGCGACCTGTCGCGTGGCGCGGGCGGTTTTGTCGGAGGAAAGCTCGCAGGTGCGATAGACCGCACGAGGGAAATGCTGCTTGGAACGCGACTTGCTAATTGTTTGTCTATTGAAAAGAGGGGCGACAGCGTCCCGAGACTAACGGCGCGCAATGTGCGCCACAGCAATCAAGCCAGCGAACTGACCCATGACAAGTCGATATGACAGCAAATGGCACCCGTGGATTCCGGCGCAAGGTGACGGGCGCGAAAGCGCTAAAGGGAAGCGCCCGGCGGCTCCCCAGGCGAGCGCCGCGCCGCCCGCGGGCTACTTCATCTCCGTGCTGGAGCTTGCGACAGGCGAAAAGCTCGGCAACGACGAGCGTCTGCGCGCCGTGGCCATGCTCGAATCGCAGTTCGGCGAGGGCCGGCCGCGCACGCTGAAAGAAGCGGTGCGCATCTGCGCCGCAGCGATCGATTCGTCGACGTTGCAGCGCATGGCACGCGGCGCAAAGGCCTGACGAGAGTTCGCTGAACGCGCGTTTTTTCACATCAGTGTAAAACGCGCGTGCTCACGGAAAAGCGCCCGGTCGTTCGAGGGCACGCTCGGAGCGCTTATTTGACGGTCTGAATCACTTCGAAGCCTTCGAATTCGGGGTGGCCGAGATAGAGTTGGCGCGTCTCGCCGCCGGCGTTGCGATGCGCGGCGCGAAACGCGTCGGATCGTGTCCAATTCTCGAAGGCCGCCTGGTTCGCCCAGATCGTATGACTCGAATAGAGGACGTGGTCGTCCTTGACCGGTCCTTTGAGCAGATGAAACTCGACGAACCCCGGCACATCCTTGAGATGCGTGTCGCGGCTGCTCCAGAGGCGTTCGAAGTCGGCTTCGGCGCCGGGCACGATCTTGAAGCGGTTCATGGCGATATACATGTCGAAGCGTTTCCTTCTCGTCAGGTCAAAAACATAAGAATCAGCTACGCCCCAGTTCCACGAGCGTCGTGAAACCGCCGAAGAACATGCGCTGCGGATCGAATGGCGGATCGCCGGATTCCATCATCGCCTTGAGCCGCGGGTCTTCCATCACCTTCGCGTTGACGCTGTCGCGCTGCTCGCGCGACGCGTAGACGATATACGAGAACGCCACGGTCTCGCCTTCCTTCATTTGCACGCTCTGCGGAAACGACGTGAGCTTGCCGGGCTTGACGTCGTCGGCGATGGTCTCCACGAACTGCAGTGCGCCATGCTCGAGCCAGATCTTGCCGGCGGCCTCGGCCATGGTGCGGTAGGCGTCGATCTTGTCGATCGGCACGGGTACGACGAATCCATCCACGTAATGCGGCATCTGAGTCTCCTGAATCGGTTCGAGAGCGGACCGCGCGTGCGATGCGCTGCTCGTTTGAGCGATGTGTCAGCAACGAAGTTCAGGCCGCTTCATGCGGCGATTCGGCGGTCCATGCGTCGGCGGGCGAGGCGCGTTTGAGCACCGTCGATGAAAGCGGCGCGAAATTCATTCCGTACACGGACTGGAGCGGCATGCCGAGCATATGCGCGAGCGCCACTTTGACGACGATCGCATGCGTGACCACGATGCAGCGCTCGCGCGCATTCAGGCGATCGACGAATGCAAGCCCCTGCGCGACGCGCGCTGCGAGCATGGCAACGCTCTCGCCGCCGTGTCCGCGCGCTTCTGGATCCGCAAGCCACGCGGCGACCTGCTCGGGCTCGCGCTCGGCTGTCTCGCGTATCGAGTGCCCGCGCCAGCGGCCATAGTCGATATCGTCGAACGCGGGCGCGATTTCGAAAGCATCGGCGATCCATTGCGCGGTCTGGCGCGCTACGCGCGCCGGGCTCGCGATCACGCGTGTATCCCGCACGGAGCGCGGCCCCACCCGCAGCGGCGCGAGTTGAATGCGTGCATCATGCTCGGCATGATCGTCGCCTCCGGGAAAGTGGCCGGTTTTCATCGCGCGCGTAGCGGCGTGGCACAACAGAATGAGTTCCAAGGGAGTCGCCGGGCGAATCGGAATCGTTTTACTTTGCCGCCGATCATCATAGAATGGCAAGCTTGCAGTGCGAGGAAGCCGGTGCAAATCCGGCACGGTCGCGCCACTGTATGCGTTCGTCAGCGTGAAAGCGTTGCGCCGCGAGTCAGACCCCGCTGCATGCTCTTCGTCAATCGGGACGCGCTTTTCCCTGGAGAACCACCATGAATGCTTCCAACACGCCGGCCTTTTCCGCTCCGGTTTCCCCGTCGCTCGACGCACCCGTGCCCCTTCCGGTGCGCGAAGTGCTCCCGTGGGCCGTTTTCATCGGCCTTCTTCTGTTGATCGCAATCTATTTCGTCGGCGCGGAGCAGGGCGCGACGTCGATCTTCTCGGGCATGTACGTCCACGAGTTCGTTCACGATGGCCGGCATCTGCTCGGCTTTCCGTGCCACTGAGGACGCGTCATGATTCGCACTTTGCTGATACGCGGCATGATCGCGGGGCTGATCGCGGGCCTGATCGGCTTCGGTTTCGCTCGTGCGTTCGGGGAGCCGTCGGTGGCGCGCGCCATCGCGTTCGAGCAACATCACGAGCAGGCGCACGACCATGAGCATGCCGATGCCGCGAGAGGCGCCGCGCATTCGCACGATCACGGCGACGAAGAACTCGTCTCCCGCGATACGCAAGCGGGTCTCGGCCTCCTGACGGGCGTTGCGGTGTTCGGCACCGCATTGGGCGGTCTCTTCTCGCTCGTGTTCGCGTTTGCTTATGGGCGCCTCGGCGCGTTGCACGCGCGCGGCACGTCGGCGCTTCTGGCGTTGTTCGGCTTCGTGAGCGTCGCCATCGTGCCGTTCCTCAAGTACCCGCCGAATCCGCCGGCGGTCGGCAATCCCGACACCATCGGGCCGCGCACGGCGCTCTTCTTCGGCATGGTGGCCATTTCCATCGCGGCGGCCGTGTTCGCGCTGTGGCTCTGGCGGCGCATGGCGGCGCGACATGACGGCTGGAACGCGACGCTTATCGCCTCGGCCGCGTATCTCGTCGTGATCGTGGTGGCGCAGCTTGCACTGCCGCGCATCGACGAAGTGCCCGCCGATTTCTCCGCGTCGCTCTTGTGGAACTTCCGCCTGGCCGCGATCGGCATTCAGGCGCTGATCTGGACGACGCTCGGTCTCGTGTTCGGCGCACTCGCCGCACGTGAACTGGACCGGCCGGCTGTCAGGAGAATGGCGGCGGCTTGACGCTTCTTGCAGGCTCGATTGTCCGGCCCACGTTTCGATCGAAGCGTGGGCTTTCTATTTCGCGCTTGCCGCACGCCGTGCGAGCAACGCGTCGAATAAATCGAGCTTCGCGGCTTCGTCCATCGATTTGAAGGTCTTGATTTCTTCGCGGCTTCTGAAGCATCCAAGGCATAAGCCCGTTTCCGGATCGAGCTTGCAGACGTCGGTGCAGGGCGAGCCGATGGGTTCCTGCGTCTTTGCGCGCTCGATCGTGAATGCGAGATCGAGCGGCGTGCGAATGTCTTGCGTCGTCGTCATAGTGATTCGCCGCGAAAGAGCGCGGCAGCGGCGGCCGGATTCGACGGCCAGTAAGCGTGCATGTAAGTGGCCGTGACCGGCCCGTGTCGATAGAGCGCTTCGCCCGATGTGCCCGTCGTCGCGTGTTTCGCCTCGAGGACGGCCTGCATCGGCGTGTGCAGAGTCGAGTAATGGAACGTGTGGCCCATCATCGCGCCGTGCGTCGTGTCGATACGCTGCATCGCGAGGCGCGACAGCTTGCGTTGCATTGCGGCATCGCCCGGAAGAATGCCGAGCATCGCGTGCCGTGTGCCTTCGATGTCCGTCAGCGTGTCGAGCAGATAGAGCATGCCGCCGCATTCCGCGACGACCGGCTTCGCTTTTGCAACGTGTTCGGCGATCGACGCGCGCGCGTTCGCATTTACCGCGAGACTTGCCGCATGCAGCTCGGGGTAACCGCCGGGAAGATAGAGCGCATCCGCATCGTGGGGCGCGGATTCGTCGGCGAGCGGCGAGAATGTGCTGATGCGCGCGCCCATCTCGGCGAGCAGATCGACGTTCGCCGGATAGACGAACGAGAACGCTGCGTCGCGCGCAATCGCGATATGCATCCCGTCGAGCAGACGCGGGGGCGCGGGAAGGGTCGTATCGTCGAAATGAACGGGCGGCGGCAGATCCGCGAGCGCGGTTTGCGCGATCGCGTCGGCGGCGCGATCGAGGCGCGCGTCGAGGCCCGCGATTTCGTCAGGCTGCGTGAGACCGAGATGACGCTCGGGCAGCGCGATATCGTCCGCGTTCGACAGATGGCCGCAATAAAGCAGCCCCTCTGGAATGGTCTCCGACAGCATCTGCGCATGGCGCGCCGACGCGACGCGATTGGCGAGCACGCCATGAAACGGCACGTCCGCGCGATAACGCGCGAGCCCGAACGCGATCGCGCCGAAGGTCTGCGCCATGCCGTGCGCGCCGATCACCGCGAGCACGGGCACGTTGAACGCGGCGGCGAGGTCGGCGCTGCTTGGCGTGCCGTCGAAAAGACCCATCACGCCTTCGATGAGAATGAGATCGGCCTCGCGGGCGGCCTGTGCAAGCAAGGCGCGGCACGCGTCGAACCCGACCATCGAGAGATGCAGCGAATACACGCTCGCGCCGCATGCGCGCTCGAGGATCATCGGATCGAGAAAATCCGGGCCGGTCTTGAACACGCGCACGTTCAGGCCACGGCGCGTGTGATGGCGCGCAAGCGCGGCCGTCACCGTGGTCTTGCCTTGATGCGACGCGCTTGCGCCGATGAAAAGAGCGGGGCAGTCGGGCATTGCGTTCAGAACTCGACGCCGCGTTGCGCCTTCACGCCCTGCTCGCGATAGGGGTGCTTCACGAGCCGCATCTCGGTGACGAGGTCGGCGAGTTCGATCAGCGCATCGGGCGCATGCCGGCCGGTCACGACCACGTGCAGCATCGCGGGCCGCGCCTTGAGCACGTCGAGCACTTCATCGAGCGGCAGATATTCATACTTGAGCACGGTGTTCAGTTCATCGAGCACGACCATCTGATAATCGCCGCTTTCGATCATGCGCCGCGCCTCGTTCCAGCCTTTGCGCGCAGTGGCCATGTCGGCCTCGCGGTTCTGCGTGTTCCAGGTATAGCCGTCGCCCATCGTGACGAAATCGCAATGCGCGATCGCGCCGAGGAAATCGCGCTCGGACGTATGCAGCGCGCCCTTGATGAACTGCACGACGCCGAGCTTCATCCCATGACCGAGCACGCGCACGGCCATGCCGAACGCCGCCGTGGTCTTGCCCTTGCCGTTGCCGGTATTCACGATCAGCAGGCCTTTTTCATGATCGGCGGCGGCCTGCTTTTTCTCGTGACCTTCCTTGCGACGCTGGGTCATGCGCAGATGCGATTCGGTATCGGTTTTCACATCGACTCCATTCGAATGGGGTTGCAGCGGGTCTTTGCATGACGAAAGACGGCCGTATCGTACATCAGCAGCGGCCGCGTTTTCGGCTTAATTCTGCGCTAACAGACGGTGGGCATCATGCAGTCACGCAATCACCGACTTCAGGAGCAAGGAAATGGACGCGCTCTATCTCTATCTGGAACTCGTGGCGCTGGCCGTTCTCGTCTGGCTTTGCCGCGATAAGTTCAAGCCACCCGTTGCAAAGCCGCTCGCCGAAACGGCGCGCCCGCGCACCACGGCCAAACCGGTGTTCATGTTCCGTTCGCATCGGGTTCATGCGCCATTGCGACCGCGACAGTTACGCCGCAACCGATCGTCTTTGGCACGATGAGCGTGTGCGCGTTGCCTGCAAGCAGCGCGCATGGCTCGCATACGCCATCGACGTTCATATGTTTCGCCGCGTGATGTGACATCGCCGTGCGAGGCGTGCGCGCGATCTCATCGGCGGTATAAAAGCGCAGCGGCAGGCCATGACGTGCGCAGAAAGCGAGCAAGCCCGCTTCGTTTCGCTTCGCATCGATGCTCGCGACGATCGCGATGTCGCCGAATTCGAGCGTGCCCAGCGCGACGCGCACCGCATGTTCGATCGCATCGGCGCTCGTGTCGCGCCTGCAGCCGATGCCGACGGCGAGCCGCATGATTGCAGGCACATTCATGCGAACGATCGAAGATTTCATGGTGAATGACGAGAGTGCGCTGCGTGGGCCGACATTATGACACCGCGCGAGCGGCGTCATTTCTTGACGCTCGCGCGCGCCGGGCCTAGACTTTCACGCAGTTTTGGTGCTCGCGCGCGGATTCTCTCGTGCGCAGTTAAACGGGAAGCAGGACACGTTCCTTTCGACCGATCGAGCGGACGTCAACCTGCGCTGCCCCCGCAACGGTAAGCGATTCCCCGCGCGCGCGATGTTTTCATCGCACGATCGGGAAGCCGGCTTCGAGGCCACTGCGCGTAGTAACGCGCGGGAAGGCGAAGCGGCGCGGTCGTCAGCCCGGATACCGGCCAGACTTTCACGGAGGATCGCTGTCGCGGGGATGCGGCGCGGCCCATGTTCATTCAAGCGTGTGCTTTCCTTTTTCATGCCGCAGCGTTGCCACGCATCGCGCGACACGAAGCGCACGCATACGAAGCCACGGAGCTACGATGCAAACCCGCAAGATCCCCGTCACGGTCGTGACCGGCTTTCTCGGCAGCGGCAAGACCACACTGATGCGCCATATCCTGTCCAACGCGAAAGGAAAGCGCATCGCGGTCATCGTCAACGAGTTCGGCGAGCTCGGCATCGACGGGGAAATCCTGAAGGGTTGCGGCATCGGCTGCGACGACGAAGCCGGCTCAAAAGACCGCAATCTGTATGAACTCGCAAATGGTTGCCTGTGCTGCACCGTGCAGGAAGAGTTCTATCCGGTGATGGAGCAGCTCGTCGAGCGGCGCGATGGCATCGATCACGTGCTGATCGAAACATCGGGTCTTGCGTTGCCGAAGCCGCTCGTGCAGGCGTTCAACTGGCCGTCGATCAAGAACGCGTTCACGGTCGATGCGGTCGTCACCGTGGTCGATGGCCCCGCTGCCGCAAGCGGCCAGTTCGCGTCGAACCCCGTCGCCGTCGATGCGCAGCGCAAGGCCGATCCGAATCTCGATCACGAATCGCCGTTGCATGAGTTGTTCGAAGATCAGCTTTCGTCGGCGGATCTCGTCATCGTGAACAAGACCGACCTCATGGACGAGGCAGCGCTGCACAAAGTCGAAGCGCTCGTGCGCCCCGAGATCCCGCCCGAAGTGAAGATCGTGCCCGCGCAAATGGGCAGGCTCGACGTGCATACGCTGCTCGGCCTCGGAGCTGCATCGGAAGAAACGATCCATCTGCGGCACGATCATCACGGCTCGCCCGACGAAGAAGGCCATGCCGATCATCATCATGACGCGTTCGATTCGGTCGTCGTTCATGGCAGGGTCGAATCCCGCGAGCAGGCCATCGCGGCGTTGCACACGCTCGTCGAGCATCACACGATCTATCGCGTGAAGGGTTTCGCGGCATTGCCGGGCGCGGCGATGCGGCTCGTCGTGCAGGGCGTAGGACGTCGTTTCGACAGCTATTTCGATCGCCGGTGGCAAGCCGATGAAGCGAAGACGCAAAGCCGCTTCGTGCTGATCGGCGAAGACCTCGATCGCGACGCGCTGCAACGTGCCTTCGACGCGGCGCTCGCAAGCGCCTCCGTGCAGGCGTAACAGCCATGCATCTGCTTCGCACGACACCGGGAGGCTTCGTCGACGATGCGCAAGGCGTCATGCGCATCGAGCAGACACGTGCGCCGATCGTGGTGCTCAGTTCCGCCGACACGACGCTTGCGTTGCTCGCGAGCGTCTTTCCGCGACTCGAAGCGGGCTTTCCCGACGTGCGGCTCGCGAATCAATCGTTTTTACGCCAGCCGGCATCGGTCGATTTCTATGTCGACGACGTGTTGCGTCACGCGAGGGTCGTGATCGTCGATCACCTCGGCGGCGAATCGTATTGGCCCTATGGCATCGAGCGGCTCGTCGCGCTCGCGAAGCAAGAGCAACAGATGCTCGCTATGTTTTCAGGCGATCTCACGGAGGATCCGAATCTCATCGGCAAGAGCACGGCGGATGCGGAGTTTTGCCGCGAGCTGTCGCGCTATCTACGCGAAGGCGGCGCGCGCAATGCGGAAGAATTCCTGCGCTCGATTGCGCATCGCGCGTTCGGTTTCGGGCGCGAACCGCAACCGCCGAGGCCGCTGCCCGCGGTCGCGATCTATCATCCCGAACGCGATACCGCCGCCATCGAAGACTGGCAGGCACGATGGACAGAAGGCGCACCCGTCGCCGCGATCCTGTTCTATCGCGCGCACTTGCAGTCGGGCAATACCGCCGTGTTCGATGCGCTCATCGAAGCGCTCGAGAAAGAAGGCATGAATCCGCTGCCGATCGCAATTTCATCGCTGAAGGAAAGCGTGAGCCGCGAAGTCGTCGAACGTTTATGCGCGGAGCATCGCGCATCGCTCGTGTTGAATACGACGGCCTTCGCCGCGAGCGTGATCGGGCAAGACGAAACGTTCGAAGTCGCGGGCGATGCGCCTGTGCTCCAGGTCATCCTGAGCGGCGGCAATCGCGACGACTGGCAAAAGGACAATCACGGCCTGAACTCGCGCGACGTCGCGATGCATGTGGCGCTGCCCGAAGTCGATGGCCGCATCATCACGCGCGCGATCAGTTTCAAGGGACTCGCTTATTACTGCAAGCATACGCAGGTGGACGTGGTGCGCTATCAGGCCGATGCGGAACGCGTGCGCTTCGTCGCCGAACTGAGCCGCCGCTGGTGCAGGCTGCGCCAGACGCCGAACGCGCAGAAGCGCATCGCGCTCGTGCTCGCGAACTATCCGGCAAGCGAAGGGCGCATCGGCAACGGCGTGGGACTCGACACGCCCGCATCGACCATCGGCATTCTGTCGATGCTCGCGCGCGAAGGCTATCGCGTGGGCGACATTCCAGAGACTGGCGATGCGCTCATCGCCGCGCTGACCGAAGGCGTCACGAACGATCCCATCGTGCGCGACTTGCGGCCCGCGCTGCAAAGTCTTTCGGTCGATGAATATCTCGATGCGTACCGCACGCTGCCCGCCGATGCGCGCGCCGCGCTGGAAAAGACCTGGGGCGCGCCCGAAGACGACCCTACGGTGAGACGCGGCCGCTTCATGATCTCGGGCTATCGTTGCGGCGAAGTCTTCGTGGGGATTCAGCCTTCGCGTTCGCGCGAACGCAACGATTACGCGAGCTATCACGACGCCGAACTCGTTCCGCCGCATTCGTATCTCGCGTTCTATTTCTGGTTGCGTCTGCGCTTTCAGGTGGATGCGCTCGTGCATGTCGGCAAGCATGGCAATCTCGAATGGCTGCCGGGCAAGAGCATCGCGTTGTCGTCGTCGTGCTGGCCCGATGCGATCCTCGGACCGATGCCGCATCTTTATCCGTTCATCGTGAACGATCCGGGCGAAGGCAGTCAGGCGAAGCGCCGCGCGCAGGCCGTAATTATCGATCATCTGATGCCGCCGCTCACGCGCGCCGAGAACTACGGGCCGTTGCAGGATCTGGAGCGTCAGGTCGACGAATACTACGAAGCGCTGATGGTCGATGCGCGCCGCGCGAAGCTGTTGCGCAAGTCGATCCTCGCGACCATCGTCGAGAACAGGTTGCACGAAGAACTTGGCCTCGATGCGCCACGCGACGTCACGAGCGAAGACGCCTTGCTCACGCGCGCCGATGCGTATCTGTGCGAGTTGAAGGAAGCGCAGATTCGCGACGGGCTGCACGTGTTCGGCGTATCGCCGCAAGGCGTGCAGCGCCGCGACACGTTGCTCGCGCTCGGCCGCTTTCCGATCGGCGATGGACAGGGCGCGAACGCGAGCCTCATCACGGCGATCGCGCGCGATCTGCAACTGCCCGATCACTTCGATCCGCTCGACGCCGACTGGGCGGCGCCGTGGAGCGGGCCGCGCCCGCGCGCGCTCGTCGAAGTGAACGATGCGCCGTGGCGTCATCAGGGCGATACGCGCGAACGCCTCGAATCGTTAGCGACGCAACTATTGTCAACTGACGATGCCGCCGCGCCCGGTTCGCATACATCGCTCGTGCTCGAACGCTTGCGCGGCGACGTGCTCGCACGCCTCGACGCATGCGGCCCGCAAGAGCTTTTGCAACTCAAGCGCGGCCTCGAGGGGCGTTTCGTGCCGCCGGGTCCGAGCGGTTCGCCATCGCGCGGCAGGCCCGATGTCCTGCCCACGGGCCGCAACTTCTATTCCGTCGATACACGCGCATTGCCGACGCAAGCGGCCTGGTCGCTCGGGCTCAAGTCGGCGAACGCGCTGGTCGAGCGTCATGTGCAGGATCACGGCGATTTTCCGCGCGCGATCGGCTTGTCGGTGTGGGGCACGGCAACGATGCGCACCGGCGGCGACGATATCGCGCAGGCGTTCGCGCTGATTGGCGTGCGGCCGAAATGGGCGGCGGGCAGCCATCGTGTGACCGACTTCGAGGTTCTGCCGATATCGATCTTCAACCGGCCGCGCATCGACGTGACGCTGCGCGTATCGGGCTTTTTCCGCGATGCGTTCGCGAACCTCATCCATCTCTTCGATGCCGCCGTGCAGGCCGTAGCCGAGCTCGACGACGAGACCGACGACGTCAACCCGATCCGCGCGCGCATCCTGCGCGAACGCGACGAATTGATCGCACGCGGCATCGAAGGCAAGGAAGCGCGGCGGCGCGCGGGCTGGCGCGTTTTCAGCACGAAGCCGGGGGCCTATGGCGCGGGTTTGCAGGAACTGATCGACGCAAGACAATGGCAATCCGACGCGGATCTTTCCGCGGCTTATCAAAGCACGGGCGGTTACGCGTATTCGCAGACGGGCGATGGCGTCGAAGCGCGCGCGACCTTCGGCACGCGGCTTTCGACGCTCGATGTCGTCCTGCAGAATCAGGACAACCGCGAACACGATCTGCTCGACTCGAACGACTATCATCAGTTTCAGGGCGGCATGGTCGCGGCCGTGCGTTATTTATCGGGCTTGCAGCCGCAGGCGTATAACGCGGATCACAGCAATCCCGCCGCGCCGCGCGTGCGCACATTGAACGAAGAGATCGCGCGGGTGGTGCGTTCGCGCGTCGTCAATCCGAAGTGGATCGATGGCGTGAAGCGGCATGGCTACAAGGGCGCATCCGAACTCGCCGCAACCGTCGATTATCTTTTCGGCTACGACGCCACCGCGCGCGTCGTGTCGGATCATCAATACGCGCTCGTCACCGACGCCTATGTGAACGACGCCGACACGCGCGACTTCATCACGCGACACAATCCGCACGCGCTGCAATCGATCTGCGAGCGCCTGCTCGAAGCGATGCAACGCGGCCTGTGGCAGGAACCCGCCGGCTACCGCGAGCAGATAGAACGGCATCTGCTCGATGTCGAACAAAGCATCGAGGGCCGACACAATTGAACCCGCTCACTTTTCCCTTCACCGCGTTAGTCGCACAAGCGCCCTTGCAGCAAGCGCTTTTGCTTGCGGCAGTCGATCCCTCGATCGGCGGCGTGCTCGTCAGCGGGCCGCGCGGCACGGCAAAATCCACGGCGGCGCGCGCACTCGCGGAACTGTTGCCCGAGGGAAAGCTCGTGACCTTGCCGCTCGGCGCAAGCGAAGAGCAGTTGATCGGCACGCTCGACATTCAAAGCGCATTGCGTGACGGCGGCGTGAAGTTTTCGCCCGGCCTGCTCGCGAAGGCGCATCTCGGCGTGCTGTATGTCGATGAAGTGAATCTTCTGCCGAATCCGCTCGTCGATCAGTTGCTCGATGTCGCGGCGAGCGGCGTCAACATCGTCGAACGCGATGGCATTTCGCACCGGCATGACGCGCGCTTCGTGCTGATCGGCACGATGAATCCGGAAGAGGGCGAGTTGCGCCCGCAACTGCTGGATCGTTTTGGTCTGGCTGTGGAGATGAGCAATTGCTTCGATGCGCTCGTGCGGCAGCGCATCGTCAAGTCGCGGCTTGCATTCGATACCGATCCCGATGCGTTTCGCGCGCGGCACGCGACCGAACAGGCGTCGCTGGCCGAGCGCATTCATGCGGCGCGCGCGGCGCTCACGCAATTCGATTTCGACGATGCGGTTCATGCGCGCGTGAGCGAGCTTTGCATCGAGGCGCATGTGGACGGCTTGCGTGCGGACATCGTGATGCTGCGCGCGGCGCGGGCGCTGGCCGCGTTGGAGAATGCAGCGAACGTGGCCGTAACGCATGTCGAGCGTGTCGCCGATGCGGTGTTGAAGCATCGCCGGCGAGAAGCCGGATCGCCTTCACGCGAACCGGCCGGACGTGAACCCGCGCCGCGGGATGCGAGCGCGGCGGAATCCGACTGGGGCTACATGCCGCCGGAGCCGGCCGGAACCGCGAAGGTCAAGGAAGTGAGGTCGCTCGCCGCAAAAAAAGCCTGATCCATCGAAGGCGAGACGCGGATGCCCTCGACGCAGGGCGTCGCCCTCGATGGAACGAATCGCGCACGAAAGGCCGCTACGCTGGGCGCGAGGGTGACGCGAGCGCGTCGATCGACTGGCTGTCCACGTTGCGCGCGAAGCGGTCGATGCGTTTCGAGGCGCGGCATCTTCGCTATCGACGCACGCAGGGCGAGGGCGCGGTGCTGCATTGCTTTCTCCTCGATTGCTCCGGCTCGATGCTCGCGGGCGAGCGGCTTGCGCGCGCGAAAGGCATGCTCGTTGCGTTGTTCGATCGGGCCTATCGCGAGCGCGCGAAGATCGCGCTCGTGTGCTTCGGCGGCGGGCGTGCCGAAGTGCGTCGGCAGCCGGGCGTGGCGCATTGGTTCAATGAACGCTGGGTCGCGCCGATCGGCGGCGGTGGCGGCACGCCGCTTACGCTCGGGTTGGCGAGCGCCGCCACGGTGCTCGAACGCGCGGCAAGACAAAGACCGTCGCAACGGCGCTGGTTGTGGGTGCTGACCGACGGGCGCACGAATGAAAAGCCGCAGGCGCCGGCGTCGGCGGATGAGATCGTCGTCGTCGATTTCGAAGAGGGTTCGATTCCAGCCGGACGCGGCAAGGCACTCGCGCATGACTGGGGCGCACGATACATCACCGCCGATGCGCTGAGCGAAGGCGATGATTACTCATACCATCGCGGCGTATAGACCCAATCACCGACTACACGCGTGGTCGATGAACCGACGATCACCATCGTCCGCATATCGACGAGTTCGCTTTTCAGTTCGCCAAGCGTGACGACGCGCAACGCTTCAGCCGGGCGTCCGATGTCTCTTCCCAGCACGACGGGCGTGTGCGGATCGCGATAACGCTTCACGATGCCGATCGCACGATCGAATTGCCACGGCCGCGCTTTCGACAGCGGGTTATAGAACGCCATCACGAGATCGGCTTCGCCCGCATGCGCGATGCGTTTCTCGATCACGCTCCACGGCTTCAGGTTATCCGACAGCGACAGCACGCAGAAATCGTGGCCCAGCGGCGCGCCTGCACGCGCGGCGGTCGCGAGCGATGCCGACACGCCCGGCACGATGGCGAGTTTCACCGCGCTCCATTCGGGATGCGCCGCGTGGCCTTCGTCCAGTGCTTCGAGCACGGCGGCGGCCATCGCGAAGACGCCCGGATCGCCCGATGACACCACGACCACGCGCCGTCCCTCGCTCGCCAGTTCGAAGGCGTGACGCGCGCGTTGCAGTTCCTCGCGGTTGTCGGTCATGTGCACGCGCTGATCGTCACGGAAAGGACCAGCCATGCGCACATAGGTTTCGTAGCCGAGCACGTCTTGCGCTGCGACGAGCGCGGCGCGTGCGGCCGGCGTCATCAGTTCCGCGCTGCCGGGGCCGAGTCCGATCACGGTCAGCGTGCCGCGCGCACGCCCGATCGATTGCGCGTCGATGGGCGCATCGCTTACGTGCAATGCGATGCGCGGCGCATCGCCGGCGTCGAATGGCGCGGCATCGCAAAAGCGCAGGGGCACATTCAAGGCATGCGCGGCGTCTTCCAGTGATCGCGTCGTCATGTAACGCACAGGCGCTGCCAGGGCCGCGAGCGCAAGCGGCGATAGTCCCTGCGCGCGCATGACCGCACGCATGCGTTCAGCGACATCGTCATCGGGCGATACATGCCCGATCCACGCGAGCACGCAACGCGGATGGATCACGAGATTGTCATCATCGTGCGCAGCGAAGGGCGTGATGCGCACGGCAAAACGCGCATGGTCGGCGCGGGGCAGGTCGGCATCGTCGAGCCAGGGCGCGTGGCCTTCGATGCGCGTGGCGTCGCCCGCGAGCAGACCGGACACGAAGCGCTTGCCTTGCTCGATATCCGCGAGGGCGTAACCTTCGGGCGGCGCGAGCAGACATTGACCGAAGCGCAGTTCGCCGCTCGTCGTGATCGCGGGCGCGACACCGAGCGCAGTGCCGATTTCGCGCGCCAGCACGTTCACGCCGCTCATGCCGCCGAGCAGCGGGACGACCGCGCTGCCATCCTGTGCAACGGCGAGCACGGGTGGTTCGGCGCCCTTGTCGGCAAGAGATGACGCGAGCGCGCGAATCACGATGCCCGCCGAGCACAGCGCGACGACCGGCGTGCCCGATGCATACAGCGCGCGCACGTGCGCCCCGAAGTCGTCATACGCGATGTCCGCGTTCACGCGGCGGGCGAGGCCATGCACGCGCGATTGCTGGAATTTCGCCTGAATGCGCCGCGCCGTGTCGAGCGCCCCCGCACCGAGCACGACGATCGCCATCGGCATGGAAGAGCTCACGCGCGCCATTTCTTCCCCGGCACGACGAGCAGCGAGAAATACGGCGACGCCATCGGATCGACTTCATCGAGCGGCACGATGCGTTGATTGGCCATCGTCGCGCGCTCGACGTATAGCGCGCGTTCATCGAGTCCGAGCTCGCTGAGAACGCGCCGCACCTTCTCGAAGTTGCGGCCGAGCTTCATGATGACGGCCGCGTCCGCCGCTTCGAGACGGCGCTTCAGATCGTCTTCCGGCAACACGCCCGACAGCACCGAGAGACTCTGGTTGCGATACACGAGCGGCACGCCCAGCACCGCGACGCCGCCGAGCATCGAGCATACGCCGGGCACCACATGCGCATCGAAGCGTCCGGCGAGACGGTCGTGCAGATACATGTACGAGCCGTAGAAGAACGGATCGCCTTCGCAGATCACCGCGACATCGCGCCCGGCTTCGAGATGACCGGAGATCGTGAGCGCGGCTTCGTCGTAGAACGCGCTGATGATCGTCTCGTAGCAGAGCGGCGGTTCGAGCGCCTCGGTCGTCACCGGATAGACGAGCGGCAGCCGCGTCTGCGTATCGTCGAGATGCGATTCGATGATGCCGAACGCATTGCCCTTCTTGCCCTTCGCGACGAAATAAGCGACTACGGGAGCTGACTTGAGCAAGCGCAGCGCCTTCAGCGTGATCAGCTCGGGATCGCCCGGGCCGACGCCCAATCCAAAGAGATGCCCGCGCATCATTCGGCCTCCGAAGCAAGTGCGTTCGCCGCCGCTGCCGCCATCGCGCTGCCGCCGCGGCGGCCGAGCAGGGCGACGAAGGGCACGCCGCGGCTATCGGCGGCGAGCATCGCCTTGGATTCCGCCGCGCCGATGAAACCGACCGGAAAGCCCAGGATGAGCGCGGGTTTCGGTGCGCCGGCATCGAGCATGTCGAGCAGATGAAAGAGCGCGGTGGGCGCATTGCCGATCGCCACGATCGCGCCTTCGAGATGCGGCCGCCACAACTCGAGCGCGGCGGCCGAGCGCGTGTTGTTCATCGCGCGGGCGCGTTCGGGAACCGATGGATCGCTCAACGTGCAGACGACACGGTTATCGGCGGGAAGCCGCGCGCGCGTGATGCCTTCGGCGACCATGCGCGCATCGCACAGGATCGGCGCGCCGGTTGCGAGCGCGCGTCGGCCGGCGATGCCCGCACCGCAAGAGAAGCGCAGATCGCTCACGATATCGACCATGCCGCACGCATGGATCAGGCGCACCGCGAGCTTTTCAAGATCGGCGGGAATGGCGGCGAGGTCGGCTTCGGCGCGGATCGTCGCAAAGGACTGGCGATAAATCTCCGCTCCGTCGCGGATGTAGTCAGGCATCGGCATGGCTCCGGGCGAGCCGTCCGGCCGCCTCTTCGATGGTCAGATCGTGCGCAACGGTTCGTGCGCCGCGATGTAGGTCATAGCGCCCCGGCGCGACTGCATAGAGCGTCACCGGGACCGGATGCGCCGCCGCGCACGAACGCTCGCAGCCGCTCAGATGCACTTCGCCTTCATCCGAAGGCAGAAGCGAAGCGAGGCGATGCGCGTCCGCTTTGGTGTCGGCGCGGCTTTTCGCGCAGCCTTCGGAGCCCGCGCACGCGATGAGGCGCGCGAGCGGTTCGCGCGGGTCGATCGCAAGGCCGAGCGCGTGAAGGCGCTGCAGTACGTCATGCGCGTCATGCGCAGCGATGCCGGGTATCAGCACGCTTTGCCACGGCGTCATCGTCAGGCGGCCTTCGGCTTGCGTGTCGGCGATATCGGCGAGGGCTTCGAGCGTGGTCGCGTCGAGGCGTCCGAGGGGTGTTTGCGCGCCTGCGTACCACGTCGCGCGAAACGGCTCCGCGTGGGCGCCGAGGCGCAGCGATGCATCGGCGGGTCCGCGTCGCCAGTTCTGAACGGCTGCATCGACATCGAATGCTTCGAGAAAGCGCGCGACGCCGATACGCGCGAGCAGATCGCGCATACGATGCTCTTCTGGCGTGGCCAGCGCGAGAAACCTGCGCAGCACGCCCGACACGAACGTCACCACATCGCTGCGATGAATCGCGCCGGACGGACGCTGCCGCATCGTGCCCGCGAAGCCGAACGCGAAGCGCGCGCCATCGTCGATTGCGCAAAGCCACAGGTCGTGTGGATGATCGAGCATCGCGAGGCGCTCGCCGGCATCGAGTTGCAGCGCGAACTTGGGCGAGAGCGCATGAAGCGATGCGTCGGCCTGCATCGCGTCGATGATCCGATCGGCGAGCGCGCGCGTGTCGTCGCTCGCGAGCGGACTGAGCATCACGTTGCGGATGTCGTCGGCGCCGGCCGTCGAGGGGCCGAGGCCCGCCTCGAGCGCAATGTCGATCAGCGCGGCGTGGGCGTCGTCGCGGATGCCGCGCAACTGCAGATTCGCGCGATTGGTCACCTCGATCACGCCGGAGCCGCATTCGCGCGCCGCCCGCGCAACGGCCCGCGCCGCGTGCGCGCTCGACACGCCGCCCGCCAGTCGCAGGCGCGCGAGGCCGCCGTCCCGCGCGGGCACGATGCGCATCAGGCCCGGGCACGCAAAAGCGCGCGGCGCGGTCGTGAGCGATGAGCGGTCGAATGAAGTCAAAAGCGTGACCCGTTGGGCTTCGCGCGTCATGAGCGAACCGGTACACCCCGCCCGGTCGGCGTCGCGCGAATGCGGTGAGTCGGCAGGTCTCTTGGCTGGCAGGTCTTCATTCGCGCCGGCCTTCCCGGTAGAAACCAGTGGCAGTGGAGCGCGGACTCGCTGCGTACAATTGCGGGGGCAGCCACAGTTTTCTGTGTTCCCTCTTAGGCCCTGGGTCTCTTCGACTCCGGGCACCGACGGACCTGTATTATGCCCGCTTTTATCGACCATCCAGGCGCTTCAGGGCCGCCGCCCGAAGCGCATTCCAAATCGCATGAAGGAGGCCGCGCATGTCGAACTGGCTGACCGTGGTAGGGATCGGCGAAGATGGCTGGCACGGCCTGTCCCGCGTCGCGCGCCGCGCGCTGCTCGACGCCCAGTCGATTCACGGCGGCGAGCGCCATCTCGCGTTGCTGCCGGCGCGCATTGCCGCGAGCCGTGTGCCGTGGCCTAAACCCTTTTCACTCGACGCCGTGCTCGCCGGACGCGGCGACGGCAAGACCCGCATATGCGTGCTCGCGAGCGGCGATCCGATGTGCTTTGGCGTCGGCGCGACGCTCGCGCGTGAAGTCGCCAACGGCGAAATGCGCGTCATTCCCGCGCCGTCGTCGCTGTCGTTCGCGGCGGCGCGTTTGCACTGGGCGCTGCAGGATGCCGTGTGCGTATCGCTTGTCGGGCGGCCGGTCGCGTCGCTGCTCGCGAGCCTGCATCGCGGCGTGCGTCTGCTCGTGCTGAGCGCCGACGGCGCGACGCCCGCCGCCGTGGCCGCGCTCCTGACCGCGCATGGCTTCGGCGCGAGCCGCATGACCGTCTTCGAGCATCTGGGCGGGGACGAGGAGCGCCGCATCGACGAACGTGCCGACGACTGGCGCGAGCCCCTCGTCGCCGCGCTCAATCTCGTCGCGATCGAATGCCGCACGCACGCCGGGCACGCGGGTCCGCCGCTCACGCCGGGCCTGCCCGACGACGCTTATCGTCACGACGGCCAGCTCACGAAGCGCGACGTGCGTGCCGTGACGCTCGCGCGCCTCGCGCCGCAACCGGGCGAACTCTTGTGGGATGTCGGCGCGGGTTGCGGCTCGATCGGTATCGAATGGATGCGCGCGCATGGCGCGTGCCGCGCGATTGCGATCGAAGCGAACGAAAGCCGGCAGCGTCTCATCGAGCACAACCGCGACGCGCTCGGCGTGCCCGCGCTGCAGCTCGTGAAGGGCGAGGCGCCCGACGCGCTCGACGGCCTGCCCGCGCCTGACGCCGTATTCATCGGCGGGGGATTGACGGTGCCGGGCGTGCTCGATGCGTGCTGGGCGCGCCTGCGTCAGGGCGGGCGGCTCGTCGCCAATGCAGTGACGCTGCAAAGCGAGGCGGCGCTCGTCGAATGGCGCGGGCGGCATGGCGGCGAGCTGACGCGCATCGGTGTCGCGCAGGCGGAGCCGCTCGGCAGCTTCGATACGTGGCGTCAGGCGCTGCCGATCACGCTGTTGCATGCGAGCAAGCCGTGACGAGTCATGCGTAAGGAAATGCCGGGAAACTCGAAGCGCGTGCTGCTGCTCGGCGGCACCGGCGACGCGCTCGCCATCGCGCGCGAACTGCCCGCCGCGCATGTCTACAGTCTCGCGGGCCTCGGGCGCGTGCCGGGCGACCTGACGTGCACGGTGCGCGTCGGCGGCTTCGGCGGCATCGACGGACTTGCCCGCTATCTGCGCGCGGAGAACATCGCGCTCGTCGTCGATGCGACGCATCCGTATGCCGCGCAGATGAGCCGTCACGCGCACGCCGCCTGTGCGCTCGCGGACGTGCCGCTCTGGGCGGTGCGACGTCCCGCGTGGCAGCCGCAGCCGGGCGACGACTGGCGCGATGCCGCCGACTGGCGCGAAATCGTGGCGCGTATCGCGGCATTTCAACGGCCGCTTTTCACGCTCGGGCGCGAGGCGCTCGCGCATCTGCATGAAATTCCCGCGTCGCAGCGCTGGACGGTCCGCTGTCTCGAAGCGCATCCGGGCAACGAACGCGCGAAGATCATCGACGCGCGCGGCCCGTTCGATCTCGAAGGCGAGCGCGCGCTGTTCGACGCGGCGGGCGTCGATGTGGTCGTCAGCAAGAACAGCGGCGGCCGCGCGACCGAAGCGAAGCTCGCCGTCGCGCGCGAACGCGGCTTGCCGGTCGTGATGCTCACGCGGCCGTCGCTGCCGGACGCGCACAGAACGTTCGACGACGCCGCGAGCGCGCG
Organism: Caballeronia sp. INML3B; assembly: GCF_023631305.1. Lineage (NCBI taxonomy): Bacteria > Pseudomonadati > Pseudomonadota > Betaproteobacteria > Burkholderiales > Burkholderiaceae > Caballeronia > Caballeronia sp. INML3B. The sequence continues at coordinate 612,712 of NZ_JALQDI010000040.1, read as the reverse complement.
CGACGCGCTGCTGCGCTGGCTCGACTCAATCGACACATCGGAAACATGACGATCTATTTCATCGGCGCGGGGCCGGGCGATCCCGAACTCATCACCGTCAAGGGACAGCGGCTCATCCGCACGTGTCCCGTGATTCTCTATGCCGGCTCGCTCGTGCCGAAGGACGTGCTCGACGGGCATCGCGCGGCGAAGTGCATCGACACGGCCGAGCTCGACCTCGACGCCATCGTCGCGCTGTTGCAGGACGCGCACGCGAACGGGCAGGACGTGGCGCGCGTGCATTCCGGCGATCCGTCGCTCTACGGCGCGATCGGCGAGCAGATCCGCCGGCTCGACGCGCTCGCGATTCCCTACGAAGTCGTGCCGGGCGTGACGGCGACGGCGGCATCGGCGGCGGCGCTGAAGCGGGAACTGACGTTGCCGGGCATCTCGCAGACCGTGATCCTCACGCGCTACGCGACGAAAACGTCGATGCCGGAAGGGGAAAGTCTCGCGGATCTCGCACGTCATCGCGCGACCCTCGCGATCCATCTCGGCGTGCGGCATATCGAGCGCATCGTCGCGGACCTGGTGCCGCACTACGGCGCGGATTGTCCGGTGGCGGTCGTGTTTCGCGCGAGCTGGCCGGACGAGACGCGCATCGAAGGAACGCTCGCGGAGATTGCGTCGAAAGTACGTGCGGCGGGCGTGGAGCGCACGGCGATGATTCTCGTCGGCCGCGTGCTGGCCGCCGACGGCTTCGCGGATTCGACGCTCTACGCGAAGGACTGATCACGCCATGCGCGACCTCGACACCGTGTTCGACGCGCTCGCGAAATCGGCTTTCCGGCGGCGTTTCGCGCTCGGCGTGCGCGAGGGGAAATATCTGCGGGAAAAGGGCGTCGACACGGTGATCGCGCAGGCGCATGAGTTGATCGGCAAGCGGCTCGCGCCGCAAGCGCCGTTGAACGACGGCAAGCAGACGCCGTTTCGCGGGCATCCGGTGTTCATCGCGCAGCACGCGACGGCGACGTGCTGCCGTACGTGCCTCGCCAAGTGGCACGGCATCGCGGCAGGCAAGGCGCTCGACGACGCCGGGCGACAACATGTCGTCGATGCGATCGCGCGCTGGCTGCGCGCGCAACCGCTGCCGGCTGCGAAGGACGCCGCGCCCGACAATCCGCAGCGCGAATTACCTTTCTGATGCGCCGTTCAGCGTGACTCGTCCGGCGGGCAGGACGATGGCGCAACAGGCGCTCCCGCGCACGGCGCCGGGTGAGCGCTAGCCGCGTTCGCGAGCAAGGGCGCCGTTCATCGCGGGCCCGGGGCTCGTCGTCCCCTCGCCCGGCGAGACAGCATGTTCAGCCCCTCGACCAGCGCCGAGAACGCCATCGCCGCGTAGATGTAGCCCTTCGGCACATGCGTGCCGAATCCTTCGGCGATCAGCGTCATCCCGATTACGAGCAGGAAGCCGAGCGCGAGCATCACGATCGTCGGATTGCGCTCGATGAAGCGCGACAGCGGGCCTGCGGCGAAGAGCATCACGGTCACGGCGGCGATCACCGCGACGAACATGATCGGAATGTGCTCGGTCATGCCGACCGCGGTCACGATGCTGTCGATGGAAAACACGAGGTCGAGCAGCAGGATCTGGCCGATCGCCGACAGCGGCGTCAGCGACTTGGCCGATTCGGCGCCGGCATGACCGTCGTCGTCGTGCGTAACGTGGTGATGGACTTCGGTCGTCGCCTTCCAGACGAGAAACGCGCCGCCCGCGATGAGAATCAGGTCTCGCCATGAGAAGCCGTGACCGAACGCTTCGAAGATGGGCGTTGTGAGCCGCACGATCAGCGCGACGGTGCCGAGCAGCCCGAGCCGCATGACGAGCGCGAGCGCGATGCCGATGCGCTGCGTGCGCTCCCGGTGCGCCGCAGGCAGCTTGTTGGTCAGGATGGAAATGAAGATCAGGTTGTCGATGCCGAGCACGACTTCCATGACGACGAGCGTTGCGAGCGCGGCCCAGGCGGCGGGATCGGCGAGAAGGGCGACGAGATAGTCCATGGTCCGGGGAATGATTCGACAGGTGAGGGCGAGATATTAGCCTGATCGCCGCCCATAGTGAAAGGAACTTGAAAACTTCATGCAAATCGTGATGCTCAAGCCGCGGTGACAAGCCCACCCGTCGTCGCGCTGTGGTCGTTATCGGTCGCAAATACCGGAATTAAAACGATTATTTGCGCCTGTTCTGATGATGCGCCGCCGCATTTACGGGTAAACTCCTATGCTTTCGTGCCGCGTGTCCGTGGCCGCCGTCCAACTTCCTGTCGCCAGGACACACCGAACTCAAGCCGCATGCAGGGAAAATCACAACGTCTCGTCGAGCTGGACTTCTTCCGCGGACTGGTGTTGCTCATCATCGTCGTCGATCATATCGGCGGCAGCATGGTGTCGCGCTTCACGCTTCATTCGTTCGCGCTGAACGACGCCGCCGAAGTCTTCGTGTTCCTCGGCGGTTTCGCCACGGCGACGGCGTATGGGTCGCTCGCGCAGCGACGCTCCGAAAGCGTGGCCCGCGTGCGCTTCCTCAAACGCGCGTTCGAGCTTTATCGCGCGTTTCTGGTCACCGCCTCGCTGATGCTCGTCGCGTCCTTCCTGCTGCGGCCGTTTTTCGGCCACGCGCCGAATCTCGCGCTGCATGACCTCGACAGCCTGATGTCGCAGCCGCTTTCGTCGATCGCGCAGATTCTCACATTCGAGCGCCAGCCGTATCTTGCCGCCGTTCTGCCGATGTACGCGCTCTTCGCGCTCGCCGTGCCGCTCATGCTGCCGCTCGCGCGCAGCAAGCCCTGGCTGTTGCTGGGTCTGAGCCTCGCGTTGTGGGCCTTCGCATCGCAGATTGGCGAATACATGCCGTCCGTCGATGACAACCTGTGGGATTTCAATCCCGCCGCGTGGCAGTTGATGTTCGTGCTGGGCGTTTTGGCGCGCTGCCAGCCGGTTTACCGGCGAGTGAGCACGAACCGCTTCGGCTGGATCGTGAGTGCGGGCGCGGTCGCGTTGATCGCGGGCATGGCGTACTACAAGCTGCTCGTGCTGCCGCCCGTGCTGGATAGCGCTTTCAAGCGCGATCTGGCCGGACCGCGCGTCGTCAATTTCCTGGCCATCGCGTGGATTGCAGCGAATCTGGCGCGTTACGGCGTCGTCAAGGCCGTGGCGCGTCGTTTGCCGTGGGTCGGCGCGTTGGGGCGTGACGGCATGGTGTCCTTCGTTGCGGGGACGGTGATCTCGCTCGTCGTCGATTCGATCCTGTTCACCCTCACCGATGGCCTCGTCAACGTGCCAGCCGGCCTTGCCGCCGATGCCATCGCGATCGGCGCGCTGCTCGCCGTGCCGCACGCGCACCGTCGGGTCGCGACGTGGCTCGGCACGCGACAGCCGGCGCCGGTAGCCACTGCCGCGCGTGCGACCGTCGCAGCAACCGCCGACACTCGGGCGCGGGCGGTACGCTGAGAACGCTATTCAGACGGGCAGTTCGCTGCCCGCTTTTTTCTGAGCCGATGCGCAACTAACTGTCGAATTTTCTCGTCGCACGCGACAAAAATCGACGATGACCGTCATGGCATGCAGCTTGCACGCTGAAGGCAGTTCAACACACAACGGACTCGTCATGCTGAAGCTCGCCATCCTGTTCGCAATCATTTCCGTCGTCGCCGGTTTCTTCGGTTTTACACGTGTGTCATCCGGCGCGGCGGGCATCGCCAAGATTTTTTTCTTCATCTTCTTGATCCTGTTCGTCGTGTTCCTGGTCATCGCGATCACGGCGGGTTCGCTCGTGCTGTAGCGCCGGGAACGTCGGAAACGCCGTGCGGGCGCGTCTGCGTGCTTCCTCGCATCGACCCGCACGCCGCGACGGTGTTACATTGCCGCGAGAGACAAGCGAGCGACAGTGAACCGGAAAGGAGGAGGCGATGCAGCATGCCATCGGCGCGGCCTTGCAGCCTGCGCAATGCGACGTCATCCGTCATTCGCACGAGCGCTCCGCCACATTCGGGTTGTGCGAGACGATGCGCCCGGATTACGCCGTGCTGTCGGGCGCGGAACTCGCCGTCAAGGTCGGCGAGAGCCGCGCGCTCTTTGCGCACGCACTGCCGGTGATGGAAACGCTGTATGCGCAGATCGCCAATACGCACAGCATGATCGCGCTGACGGATGCGAGCGGTCTTATCCTGCATTCGCTCGGCGACGACGATTTTCTCGCCCGTGCCGAAAAAGTCGCGCTGAGGGCGGGCGCGGTGTGGAGTGAAGCGCATCAGGGCACCAACGCCATCGGCACGACGATCGCGGAGCGCACCGCCGTCACCGTTCATGGCGACCAGCATTATTTGCGCGCCAATCATTTCCTCAGTTGTTCGAGCGTGCCGATCCTCGATCCGCACGGCAATCTCTCCGGCGTCCTCGATGTGACTGGCGACCGGCGCGGCTATCACCAGCACACGATGGCGCTCGTGAAGATGTCCGGGCAGATGATTGAGAACCGCCTGATCGCGAGCGCGTTCGGCGACGGGTTGCGCATCCGCTTTCCCAGCCGGCCCGAGTTTATCGGCACGCTGATGGAGGGCCTCGCCGTATTCGATCTCGACGGCCGCCTTCTGTGCGCGAACCGCAGCGCGCAATTCCAGCTCGGGTTCGAACTGGCGCATCTGCGCTCACAGACGCTCGAGGCGCTGTTCGGCGAGCGCGTCGACTCGCTGATCGCGTGCGCGGGCGACGCACCGTGCCGTCTCGAACTGCATAGCGGCGTCGCGGTGTTCGCGAGTATCGAATTTCATGCGCGTCCGGCATCCAGCGTGTCGCCTGCGACAACCGCGATGGCCGTGCGCGAGCAAAGCGGGTCGAGCCTCGCCGATCTCTGCACCGGCGACGCGCAGATGAACGACATCGTGGCGCGCGTGCGGAAGGTCATCGGCAAGAACATCGCCATTTTGATCGGCGGGCCGACGGGCGCCGGCAAGGAAATGCTCGCACGCGCGATTCACCGCGATTCGCCGCGCCGCACGGGGCCGTTCGTCGCGGTGAACTGCGCGTCGTTGCCGGAGACGCTGATCGAATCGGAGCTTTTCGGCTATACGCAGGGCGCATTCACGGGCGCGGCGAAGCGCGGCGCGATCGGCAAGATCGTGCAGGCGAACGGCGGCACGCTCTTCCTCGATGAAATCGGCGATATGCCGTTCGCGATGCAAAGCCGCTTGCTGCGCGTGCTGCAGGAACGCGTCGTCGAGCCGCTCGGCGCGGCGCGCGCGGTGCCGGTCGATTTCACGCTCGTCTGCGCGAGCAACCGCCGGTTGCGTGAGTGCGTTGCGCAGGGGACGTTTCGCGAGGACCTGTATTACCGAATCAATGGCCTTTCGGTGACGCTGCCGCCGCTCGCGGAACGGACGGATCTGCGCGCGGTCGTCGACGAGATGCTGCGCCACGAGCGTTTCGCGGGCCGCATCGTCGGCATCGATGACGACGTGCTCGCGCTCTTCGCGCGTCATCCGTGGCCGGGCAACTTCCGGCAATTGAGCAATGTGCTGCGCACCGCGTCGGCCATGCTCGACGATCACGACACGCATATCGGTGTCGAACATCTGCCGCATGATTTTCTCGATGAGCTCGGTGAAGGCGGTTTGATCGAAGACGCGCCGCTGCCGGTGAGCGGGGCGCGTCTCGTGGATATCGAAGCGAGCGCGGTGGCCGCGGCGCTCAGGGCGCACGGGGGCAATGTGTCGGCGACGGCGCGGGCGCTCGGCATCTCGCGTACGACGTTGTATCGGAAGTTGCGGGTTTGACGACGCTTCGGTTTTTTTTGCTCGGCCAGCGAGATTGCCGTGGATGGCTGGTTTTTTTCGCCGGATCCCGTTTTCTTTGTGGTTTATTGGCGTTGCCCCGCACAGGGGCAGTGCTAATAAACCAATACGAAAACGGGATCCGGCGAAACAAAAACCTAACCCTCAACAATCCCATCATCCCGCGCGGGTAACGAGCCGCTATGATCCTTCAGACCGACACCTGTGAGCTTCAACCTGCGCGCTTCATTCAACAGCCACATCAGCCTGAAGGCCGCATTCTCGTAATCGAGTCCTTCGGGCCGCACGTTCGAGATGCAGTTGCGCTCGGCATCGTGGCGCCCGGCGCGCGGCGCGTAAGTCACATAAAGCCCGAGGCTGTCGGGCGAACTGAGTCCCGGCCGCTCGCCGATCATCACGACGACGATCCTCGCCCGTAAAAGCTCACCGATGCGATCGCCCAGCGCGACACGCGCCTGCGTCGCGATCACGACGGGCGCCACCTTCCAGCCGTCGAATGTTCCGCGCAGACACATAAGCAACGGTGCGACATGACGTTGCGCAGCAAAAGCCGACAAGCCATCGGCGGCGACGAAGACGAGTTCGGGCGGATCGTCGGTCGCGGCGGAGTGCGCGCTCAAACGGGCAACGCTCGCCTCGTCGAGCATGCGGCCGAGATCCGGGCGACGCAGATAATGATCGCGATCCGGCGCGGCGCTTTGCACGTCCAGCGTCTCGAAACCGGCGGCGCGCAGTGTCGCGCCCAGCGCGGCCGTATCGAGCGGCTGATGCACCGCGTCGCGCGCCTGGGCATGCGCCAGTTCGAACGCGAGCAAGGGCGCGGTCGGCAGACTGCTGCCCGCGCGGCCGAGCGCGATGCGCGCGTTGGTGAAGCGCCGCAGCGCGTTCCATGCGTCGGCGTCCGTCATGAGTCGATCCATTCGAGCAGAGGTTGCGCGGGCGCCGCGAGAAGGCTGCCGTGACCATCGGTGACGCGCATCTTCGCAAGCCATGCTTCGAACTCCGGCGCGCGCTTCAGGTTCAGCACGCGGCGGATGTAGAGCGCGTCATGAAACGACGTGCTCTGGTAGTTGAGCATGACATCGTCCGCGCCCGGCACGCCCATGATGAAGTTGACGTTCGCCACGCCGAGCAGCGTGAGCAGCGTGTCCATGTCGTCCTGATCCGCTTCGGCGTGATTGGTGTAGCAGATGTCGCAGCCCATCGGCACACCGAGCAGCTTGCCGCAGAAGTGATCTTCGAGTCCGGCGCGGATGATCTGCCGGCCATCGAAAAGATACTCCGGGCCGATGAAGCCGACCACCGTGTTCGTCAGAAGCGGTCTGAAGCGCCGCGCGAGCGCGTATGCGCGCGCTTCGCACGTTTGCTGATCGAGCCCGTGATGCGCATTCGCCGACAGTGCGCTGCCTTGTCCCGTCTCGAAGTACATGACATTGTCGCCAACTGTGCCGCGCCGAAGCGACAGCGCCGCATCGTGCGCTTCCTCCAGCAGCCCGAGCGATACGCCGAAGCTCGCGTTCGCCCGCTCGGTGCCCGCGACCGACTGAAACACGAGATCGACGGGCGCGCCTTGCTCGATCGCCGCGAGCGTGTTGGTGACGTGCGTGAGAATGCACGATTGCATCGGCACGTCGTAGCGCTGGCGGAAGTCGTCCATCATCGCCAGCAACTTGCCGATGGCGGCGGGCGAATCCGAGGCGGGATTCACGCCGATGACCGCATCGCCGCAGCCGTAAAGGAGGCCGTCGAGCATGGATGCGGCAATGCCCTTCGGATCGTCGGTCGGGTGATTCGGCTGCAGGCGCACCGACAGATGTCCGGGCAATCCGATGGTCGTGCGAAAGCGGGTGACGACCGGGCGCTTCCTGGAAGCGAGAATCAGGTCCTGGTTGCGCATCAGCTTGGAAACGGCCGCGGCCATTTCCGGCGTGACGCCCATGGTGATGCTTTCGAGCGCGGCGGTGTCGGTGCTGTCGGCGAGCAGCCACTCGCGGAATTCGCCGACGGTCAGATGCGCGATCGGTGCGAAGGCCTCGCGCGAGTGCGTATCGACGATCAGGCGCGTGACTTCGTCGTCTTCATAGGGGATGAGCGGCTCGTCGAGAAACGCGGCGAGCGGCACCTGCGCGAGCGCCATTTTCGCGGCGACGCGCTCTTCCTCCGTCGCCGCGGCGACGCCCGCGAGTTCGTCGCCGGAGCGGCGCGGGCTGGCACGCGCGAGCAGCGTCTTCAGATCGTCGAAGCGGTAGCGGCGCGCGCCGATCGTCTCGTGATAGCTCATCGCTTCCCCCGGATGGATCGATTGATGCACTTTAGCCGCTTCGCGCGCGCCGCGCCGCGCTCAAAAATGCGCCGTCGGGCCGAAATCCGCCTGCATGCGATAATTTTCCGCTTGATTCAGCCAAAACCCGCCCGCAGCCCGTGAAAAACCTGCTCGTTTCCATCGATCGTCTGAGCGATTTCGACGAAATCGTCGACGTCCGCACGCCGCTCGAATTCGCCGAAGACCGCATTCCCGGCGCGATCAACGCGCCCGTGCTCAGCAACGAGGAGCGCGTGATCGTCGGGACGATGTACAAGCAGGTGTCGCCGTTCGAGGCGACGCGCGTCGGCGCGGCGATGGTCGCGCGCAACATCGCAACGCATCTCGACACGATCTTCGCCGGCAAGCCGCGCAACTGGCGGCCGCTCGTCTATTGCTGGCGCGGAGGAAAACGCTCGGGCTCGATGACGACGTGGCTCAACATGATCGGCTGGCAGGCGCGCCAACTCGACGGCGGCTACAAAAGCTACCGGCGCGACGTGATCGAGCGGCTCGGCACGCTGCCCGGGCGGTTTCGCTATATCGCACTGATCGGCCATACCGGCAGCGGCAAGACGCGGCTATTGCAGGCGCTCGACTCGGCGGGCGCGCAGACGCTCGATCTGGAAGCGCTCGCGGCGCATCGCGGATCGCTGCTCGGCGCGCTGCCGGGGCGCGCGCAGCCGTCGCAAAAAGCATTCGATTCGGCGCTCGTGCACGCGCTCTCGGGTTTCGATCCCGCCAAGCCGGTTTTCGTCGAGGCGGAAGGGCGGCGCATCGGCTCGATCACGATGCCCGATGCCGTGCTCGACAATCTGCACGTGGCGTCGTGCGTGCAGGTGGAAGCGCGCCGCGAGGACCGCATCGCGTTTCTGTTGCAGGACTACGGCCATCTCTTCGACGATCCCGCGTTCTTCAAGGCGCAGTTGACGAAGCTCGTCGCACTGCATAGCCGCGAGCGCGTGGCGCACTGGCATCGGCTGATCGATGAGAACGCGCGCGCCGCGCTCTTTGCCGAACTGATCGACCACCATTACGATCCCGCGTACCGGCGCAGCAATCAGGCGCTCTACACGCAATTGCCGCACGCGGCGCACGTGCTGTTCCGTCCGAACGACGCCGACAACATCGAGCAGGCGAAGGCCCTTCTCGCGCAACTTGCCGAGACGACGCCCGCGCTCGGCTGACCCATTTTCACCCCACGAAACAAAAAATTATGACCACGCTCCGACAACCGCGCGTCGCCCTCGGCTGGATGGTGTTCCTGCTGATCGCCGTCGCAGGCCTCTTCTACGTGAAATGGTTTCCCTACTACAACCGCGCGTTCGTCGCGGCGAGCCAGCATTCGATCGGTAAGTCAATTTTGATGGGCACGTCCGCCAGCGCGCCGGAACCTTCATGGCAAGCTGCGCTCGACTACGCGATGGCCTACGGCAAAGCGATCTGGCAGGCCATGGTGCTCGGCCTGCTGCTCGGCTCCGCGGTGCAGGCGCTGATTCCGCCGCGCTGGGTCGCGCGGGCGCTCGGCGAGCACAATTTCGGCAGCGTCGTGAATGGCGGCCTCATGTCCTTGCCGGGAATGATGTGCACGTGCTGCGCGGCGCCGGTCGTCGCGGGCCTGCGCGCGCGCGAGGCGGCGCCGGGCGCGGCTGTCGCGTTCTGGCTCGGCAATACGGTGCTCAATCCGGCGGCGCTGGTCTTCATGGGCTTCGTGCTCGGCTGGCAATGGACCGGTTTGCGCCTCGTGCTCGGCGTTCTGATGGTGTTCGGCCTTGGCTACGCGGTGAACCGCATGGTGACGCCGGCGCAGGCGGCAGCGTCGCGTCAGGCGCTCGCGAAGCTGATCGAAGAAGACGAGCCCGGCACTGCGTTCTCCCGCTGGGTCAAGATCCTCGGCCGCATGACCTTGCGGCTCGTGCCGGAGTACATCGTGCTCGTGCTGCTGCTCGGCGCGGCGCGCGCGTGGCTCTTTCCGCACATCGGGCCGGATATCGGCAATGGCATGCTGTGGATCGCCGCATTTGCCGTCGCGGGCACGCTTTTCGTGATTCCGACGGCGGGCGAGGTGCCCATCATTCAGGCGATGCTGTCGCTCGGCATGGCGACGGGCCCGGCCGGCGCGCTCCTGATGACGCTGCCGCCCGTCAGCGTGCCGTCGCTCGCGATGCTCGCGCGGTCGTTTCCTCCACGCGTGCTCGCGTTCGTGGCGGCCGCGGTGGTGGTGTTCGGGATCGTGGGCGGGCTGATCGCGGCGGCGTGGTTCTGAGCGGGCGGGCTTCGCGCGTCAGTGAATCGCGGCTCCCGCCCGGATCAGCAACTTGAACGGGAGCGCGAGCAGCATCGTGCCGCCGACGCCCGCCATCCACAGCGCGACGAACCAGAAAATCTTCCGTGCGCGTTCAGTGGTAATGATGTTCGCCATGACGTACCTTTCCCCTGAAGACCCAATAACCGAACGTCGTATAAGCGACGATCACGGGCAGGATCACCGCCGCGCCGATGATCGTGAAGAGCTGGCTCGAACGGGGCGCGGCCACGTCCCAGATCGACACGCCGGGGAAAATCTCGTGCGGTGAAATGCTCGCGACGAGTCCCGCGTAGCCGAGCAGCACGAAGCCGAGCGCCACCGCGAACGGACGCTTCTCGTGACGCGACTGAATCGAGCGGCGCATCGCCCATGCACAAGCCGCGACGAGCACCGGCACCGGCAGCAGGCGGTAGAACAGCGGCGAATCGAACCAGCGCGACGCGATGCCCGCATCCTGCAGCGGCGTCCAGACGCTGACCACCGCGATCGTCGCGAGCTGCAAAAGCGTCAGCGGCCATACCACGCGATACATCCGCCGCTGCAGATCGCCTTCGGTTTTCGCGATCAGCCAGCACGCGCCGAGCAGCGCATACGTGACGACGAGCGCGCCGCCCGTGAAGATCGAGAAGGGCGAGAACCAGCCGAAGGGATCGCCGGCGAAACGGCCATCGGCGACGGGAATGCCGCCCAGGAACGCGCCGAGCGCCACGCCCTGAAAGAAGGTCGCGCCCGCCGATCCGCCGATGAACGCGAGATCCCACATGGGCTTCGTGCGCTGCGCCTTCGCGCGGATCTCGAACGACACGCCGCGGAAGATCAGGCACACGAGCATCAGCACGAGCGGCAGATAAAGCGCGGACAGCACGGTCGAGTAGACCATCGGGAAGGCGGCGAAGAGTCCCGCGCCGCCGAGCACGAGCCAGGTCTCGTTGCCGTCCCAGACGGGTGCGACGGTGTTCATCATCACGTCGCGATCACGCTGGTCGGGGAAGAACGGAAAGAGAATGCCGATGCCGAGATCGAAGCCGTCGAGCACCACGTAGAGGAAAAGACCGAACGCGATGATCGCGGCCCAGGCGAGTGTGAGGTCCATATACTTAGGCTCCTTCGATGGACTGATGCGGAAGGCTGAGCGGCCGGCGCGCGCTGCCGTCGGATGTGGGCGTGTGCGACCCCGGCAACGCGGGACCGTGACGCAGCAGCTTGAGCAAGTAGTAGATGCCGGTGCCGAACACGATCGTGTAGACGATGACGAACGCGAGCAGCGACACGCCGACTTGCTGCGCGGTGACCGGCGACACGGCATCGGCCGTGCGCATCACGCCGTACACGACCCACGGCTGGCGCCCGGCTTCGGTCGTGACCCAGCCCGCGAGCAGCGTGATGAATCCGGTCGGGCCCATCGCCAGTGCAAAGCGATGGAACCAGCGCGCATCGAACAGCCTGCGCTTGCGATGCAGCCACCACGCGGCAACCGACATCACGATCATCAGCACGCCGAGACCCGCCATCACGCGAAAGCTCCAGAACACGAGCGTCGAATTCGGGCGGTCCTGCTTGGGAAACTCCTTCAGTCCGCGAATCTCGCCGTCCCAGCTATGCGTGAGGATCAAGCTGCCGAGATGCGGAATCGATACGGCGTACTTCGTGGTTTCGGCTTCCATGTCGGGAATGCCGAAGAGATTGAGCGCGGTGCCGCCTTTCTCGGTGTCCCAGATGCCTTCGATCGCCGCGATCTTGGCCGGCTGATGTTCGCGCGTGTTCAGGCCGTGGGCGTCGCCGACGAGCGCCTGGACCGGCGTCAATGCGAGCAGCAGCCAGAGCGACATCGAAAACATCTTTCTGATGGCCGGATCGCGCCGGCCTTTGAGCAGATGCCACGCGCCGGTAGCGGCGACGACGAGCGCCGCGACGATGAACGCCGCAATCGCCATATGCGCGAGCCGGTACGGGAAGGACGGGTTGAAGATGATCGCCCACCAGTCCACCGGCACCACATGGTCGCCTTCGATGCGAAAGCCCTGCGGCGTCTGCATCCAGCTATTGGACGCGAGAATCCAGAACGTGGAGATGATCGTCCCGATGGCGACCATCAGCGTCGCACCGAAGTGCGCCTTCGGACCCACCTTGTTCCAGCCGAACAGCATGATGCCGAGGAAGCCCGCTTCGAGGAAGAAGGCGGTCATCACTTCGTACGTGAGCAGCGGCCCGGTGATGGGACCGGCGAAGCTCGAAAAGCCGCCCCAGTTGGTGCCGAATTCGTACGCCATCACGACGCCCGACACGACGCCCATGCCGAATGCGACAGCAAAGACCTTCGACCAGAAAAGACACAGCTCCTTGTAGACCGGCTTGCCGGTTTTGAGCCAGGCGCCCTCGAGCACCGCGATGAAACTCGCGAGTCCGATGGAAAGCGCAGGAAATATGATGTGGAAAGAGACGGTAAACGCGAACTGGATCCGCGCCAGATCGAGTGCTTCGGGAGTCGAATGCATGATGACTTGTGCCTTGAAGTTCACACCAGACGTGTAACGGGGCGGAGCTTAGCGCTATTTCGAGAAAGTGTTGCGCTGCGTCAGTGAATGTGCATTGCGCGCAAATGCCGCGGTTTCAAGGGGTTAGCGGTGCTATGAGGTTGATTCCTCGATTATTTCGGGGCGACGGCATAGTGCAGTGCGGCACGAGCGCGCACACGCTTTCGCGACAATCGACCGCACTGATCGCACGCCGCACGATGAAGCGCTGAGAAACAACTTTTACGTTGAAGCGGCACGAGACGTGCGGCGGGCGCGGGTACCATAATGGCTTTTGACCACGCGCACCGCGCGGGTAGGAGAAGCATCATGCGCCTCGATGACCAGCCAGAAAGTCAGAACGTAGAAGACCGGCGCGGCGGAGGCGGCTTGCGCATCGGCGGCGGGTCGCTCGGCATCGGGACGATCATCGTGGCGCTTGCAGCGTCGTATTTCTTCGGCATCAATCCGATGACGATCATCAACGGCGCGCAAGTCTTGCAGGGCAACGCGCCGCAACAACAGGCCGCGCCGCGCAACGCGCAGCCCGCCAACGATCCCGGCGCCGTGTTCGTGCGCCGCGTGCTCGGCAACACGGAACAGACGTGGCAGCACATCTTCCGGGCGCAATTGAATCAGGATTATCCGGCGCCCAGGCTCGTGATGTTCTCGGGCGCGACGCAGACCGCGTGCGGTACGGGACAGTCGGCGATGGGCCCCTTCTATTGTCCCGGCGACCGCAAGGTGTATATCGATCTTTCGTTTTATCGCGAGTTGCGCGACCGCTTCGGCGCGGGCGGCGACTTTGCGCAGGCGTACGTGATCGCGCATGAAGTCGGGCATCACGTGCAGAACGTGCTCGGCATCATGGGTAAGGTCGATCAGGCGCGCTCGCGGATGACGCGCGAGCAGGCGAATGGGCTGTCGGTGCGCGTCGAGTTGCAGGCGGACTGCTTCGCGGGCGTCTGGGCGGCGGTCGCGCAACGCGACAACGCGAAGCTGATCGAACCGGGCGATTTCGAGCAAGGGCTGAACGCGGCTGCCGCGATTGGCGATGATCGTCTGCAGCAGCAGTCGCAAGGGCGTGTCGTGCCCGAAGCGTTCACGCACGGCACGAGCGCGCAGCGCCAGCGCTGGCTGCGGCGCGGCATGTCGTCGGGCGACGTCGGCCAGTGCGACACCTTCTCGGCGCGCTCGCTCTGATCGTCATCGCGCGCGGCGACGGGCATGCCCGATTGGACTATTCTGGAACCGTCGCCGCGTCCGCTTACGCACGACGCTTACAAACGCTGACAGTGCCTTTGTCTCAAATTCATTAGAATCGCTGGTTTTCCGGTCCTGGCACAGCGTGTTGCTGTGCCGAAACATGCACCGGAGCATTCCCGTACCATCCATGAAGCGAATTCTGATCGTCAAAGTCACGTCGCTCGGCGATATCGTCGAGACGCTCCCGGTCGTGTCCGATCTGCGGCGCGCGTTTCCGTCCGCCAAAATCGACTGGGCAGCGGACGCCGCCTTCGCCGATATCATCCGCTGGAATCCGGGCGTCGACCGCGTGCTGAGCGCACCGCTGCGCAAGTTCAAGAAGGCGCGCAGCTGGAACGATCTCAAGGAGATCGCGGCGTCGATCGGCGAGTTGCGGGCAGAGAAGTACGACGTTATCGTCGATATTCACGGCGTGTACAAGAGCGCGATCATTGCGTTCATCGCCCGTGGGCGGCGGCGCTACGGCTACCAGAATCAGGATCTCGGCGAGCGCGGCGCGGCGTTCGCGTACAACGCGCGCTTCGGCCCTCGGCCGCTCACCGACGCGTGGCGCGGCATGCGCGTGAGTGTCGCCGACGCACTCGGCTATCAACTCGACGACACGCCGGACTACAACATTCGCCTTCCGGCTCTCACACGCGAACTGAATATTCCGCGTGACGCGCGTTTTGCGATGCTTTTTCACGCGACGTCGGCAGATGTGAAGAAGTGGCCGAAGGAGCATTGGGGCGAGGTGGGCCGCTGGCTCGCCGCACGTGGTTACTCGATCGCGCTGCCGTGGGGCACGGAACGCGAGCAGGGCGAAGCGCAAGCCATTGCAGCGCTCGTGCCGGGCGCCGTCGTTCTGCCGAAGCTATCCGTAGTCGAATGCGCGCACTGGATTCAGGCGTCGGAACTCGTTGTCGGCACGGACACGGGGCTCGTGCATCTCGCGCATGCGCTGCAGCGTCGCACGGTCATGCTGTTCGCCGCGACCTCGCGCGAACATTTCGGCGTAGACGATCCGGGGCGTTCCATTTCGGTCGGCGAAGAGGGCGCGCCACCCGATGTGCCGCAAGTACTCGCCGCGATCGAGAGCGTGACGAATGCGCGCTCCACGCCGCTCTCTCGTTCAGCCGAGTCCGGCGCGACGATTCGCTGAGAACGCATTCGCATCAAAACGTTTATGCGCATAAACCGGCGGCCGCCGCTAACCGGTAGGAAGTCCATTTGGCGATAAAAACCTAAGTGCGCCAACGTAAAATTTGCCAGGCGGCACTTGACGGCAAACTCGGCAAGCACGACGATTGCGAAAAACTTAAGAATCGTCCGAAAGATGACCGCCGAAACCGCCGTGGACGCGCGCCAGTCGCTGGTGCGCCTTGAAGCTTCCGAGATTCCGCTCAACGCCTGCCTCGAATGGCCGATCGTCGCCGCCGATGGCGCCCTGCTCTTCGATGCGGGCGCCACCGTGCCCGACACTCACTCGCTCGAATTCATGTTCCGCCATTTCGAGCCGCACCGCGCGCTCCGGGAGCCGGCACCGAGCGTGGCTGAAGACGACGCCGTCAAGGACGGACCGCTGACGCTCGAAGACATCGGTCTCACCATCGGCGCGCGGGTCGGGTTGCGCGGCACCGGCGGTACGGGCTCCGCAATGTACGCGAGCCGGGTGATCGGATTCTCGACGCCGCGTCGCAATGGAGAGCGCTCGCTATTCGTGACGCAACCGTTGATGGCCGGGTTCGATCCGCTCGATTTGACGCTCGGCGAGCAAGTCGATCTGGTCGCGCTCACGGGGCGGGGCGTGTTCCGCTTCGCCTGTACCGTCGATGCCACCTGTCGCGAGCCGTTCAACTACGCGGTGCTGTCCGCGCCGGGCGCGATCCGCAGATTGCGCACGCGCAAATTCGCGCGCATGCCGACGCGGCTTGCCGCGCACTTTGTGGCCGATGGTGAGCCGCAGACTGCGCGGCAACTGGGCCGTGTCAGCGACATCAGCCCTTACGGGATGTCCTTGACCGTCGCCAATCCCGCCGCGCAAGTGGGCGGTCGTCTGCACCTCGCGTTTCAGTTCAAGACCGATGGAGTCGACGTGAAGATCGACACCATCGCGATCGTGCGTCATGTGGGCTCGACCGATCCCGTCGACGGCAGTGCGGCCTACGGGCTCGAGTTCGAATCGCTCGAACCGGCGCAGCGCATCGCGTTGAAATCGTTCATGGCCGAGCACAGCTAGGCTCGCGCGCGACCGACCGCGAAGGCGGTTCAGACCCCCGGAAAGCCGTCCGGAAAGAGCCGCTCGACGGCCGCCTCGAAATGCTGGATCGGCGCGGCGCCGCGCAGCGCGATCGGCGGCGGCGGTTCCTGGCCGGGCGCGGCCTCTCGCGAGAGCACCGCGAACGGCACGCCGCTCACGCCCAGCTTCTTCGCGAACTCTTCATCTTCGATCACGAGATCGGTGTACGTGCCGTCATCGAGCGCTTCTTCGAGCATCTCCGGATCGACACCGCAGGTTGCCGCGATGTCGAGCAGCGAGTCCGTGTCGCCAATATCGATGCCTTCCTCGAAATACGCCTTGAAGATCGCCCGATGCACGAGATCGAAGCGGCCGGATTCACGCGCGAACATGGCCGTCTCGAAGGCCTTGCGGCTGCGCGGCGTGACCGGCGGCAAGCGCATCGTCACGCCGCGTTCTTCCGCGAGCGGACGGACCGAGTTTTCCCAGGACTCGACGATCTTCTCGTCGTTCGGATCGACCAGCGGCGCGGGCTCGGGGCGCAACTCGAACGCGTGCCAGCGGATCTCGACCGCATCGCCGTAGGCATTGCGGAACTGATCGAGCACGGGCGTCTCGAGATAGCAGAACGGACACACGAAGTCCGACCAGACGTCGATGTAAAGGACAGACGTGGATGCCATGTAAGCCTCAAAAACGAACGGCGCGTGTGCGCCGTTTAACTGAACCGGGCGAACGCCACGAGACGGCGGCGTCCGCAAAACCGGTATGTTAGCGCGTGCCGACCGCAGGCGCGCGCATGCCCGATGTATCAGAAGCCGCCGTCCATCTCGATCTTGCTGCCATCGAAGAATCGTGACAGGCGAAACGCGCGCGGATCGACGAGCGGTGCGTCGTTGGCGACGAGGTCCGCCATCAGCCTGCCCGCAGCCGGCCCGATGCCGAAGCCGTGCCCCGAGAAGCCCGTCGCGATGAAGAGCCCGCGCTTTTCGTCGACGGCGGAGATGACCGGCACGGCATCCGGCGTCACGTCGATGTATCCGGCCCACGCCTGTTCGATGCGCAGTCCGGCAAGCGCCGGAAAGAGCGCGCGGAACTCCGTGAACGCGGCCTTGTTGAAGGCCTCGACGGGCGCGGGATCGAGTGTGCGCGAGGTCTCGAAGACGGTCGGCCGATCGAGCGGCCAGCGGCGCGGCCGGCGCAATTCCTCGAAGAACCGCGCATTCAGTGCGAGCTTGGTCGAGCCGAACTGGCTTTTCAGCGCAGGCAGGAACTTCGTGAACAGGCGAAAACTGTCCGGCGTGATGTCGTGATAGCTATGAAACGCGTTGGCGATCGTGTAGCCGCCGTCGAGACGCTTGCGGTATCCCATCTCCTGATTGCATGCGCTCACGTCGGGGCCATTCTCCAGCGGCGACGTGCGCATCACCGATGAGCGCACCATGAGTTGCGGCACATCCACGCCGATGCTGCCGGCGAAATATCGCGTCCATGCGCCGCCCGCGACGACCACGCTCCCGCACGCGATGCGTCCGTACTCAGTGACGACGCCGCTGATCGCGCCGCCGTTCGTCTCGATGCCGCGCACCGCGCAGGGCGTCAGCACTTTCACGCCGCGTTCGCGCAATGCGACGGCCATCGCAGGCACGGCGCGTTGCGGCTCGGCGCGGCCATCGCTCGGGGTGTAGATGCCGCCCGCGAAGCGCCGCGCGGCGCCCGACATCAACGTGCCGGTCTCATCCGGCGAAACGATGCGCGAATCGAGCGCGTCGCGGCCGACGAGCGCCACGGCGCGCGCGAGCCATGCTTCGTGATCGGCGAGCGCTTTCGCATCGTCGGCGGCGTAGAGGATGCCGCATTGGCGAAACCCTGTGTCGATGCCGAGTTCGGCATCGATGTGTCGCCAGAGCTTGAGGCTTTCCAGACTCAGCTCGAGCTCGCGCAAGTCGCGGTGCGTCGCGCGGCACCAGCCCCAGTTGCGGCTCGACTGCTCGCCGGCGATGTACCCCTTTTCACATACGGCGACAGACAGGCCTTTCTCGATTAGCGCACGCGCGGTGCTGATGCCGATGACGCCGCCGCCTACGATGACGACATCGACGTGACTGGGAAGCGTGCGATCTTCGGGGATGCGTTCGGTGGGTGGACCCATGTGAGGTGGTGTTCGTTATCGTGTGGTTGCGGCGTGTCGATCCGCGGGTCAGAGGATGCTAAGTGAAGCAAGCGCTTTTGACCATACGAATGAAATCGACCAGCGGCAGCCGGACCCCGAGAATCCTCGCTGCACAAGGCAAAGCGGGCGGCATAGTCCGAACGCCATAGGCCGGTGCGCAAGCTCTCTGCGCCCGCTGGCGCGATCCGCTACGATGCAAGCGACGCGCTCGGAGCGTGCCGGTCCGGGCACGGCGCATGCGAATTACCAAGACGTGCATTACGCGTGCGCCGACATCGCGCGGCGCCGTTCATCGCAGTTCCACTTCATCTTCTGGAGAACTCTCGTGCAAAAGACAGCATCGGCAAAATGGAGCGGCGGCATCAAGGACGGCAAGGGTTTCATCTCGACGCAAACCGGCGTGCTCAACGAAGCGCCGTACGGCTTCAAATCGCGCTTCGAGGAAGGTCCGGGCACGAATCCGGAAGAACTGATCGGCGCGGCGCATGCGGGCTGCTTCACGATGGCGCTTTCGCTGCAACTGGAGATGGCCGGCATGAAGGCCGAGAGCCTCGAAACGAAATCGACGGTCACGCTGGAAAAAGACGGCGAAGGCTTCACGATCACCGCCTGCCAGCTCGATCTGAAGGCGAAGATTCCCGGCGCGGATAAAGCCGCCTTCGACAAGGCCGCGCAGGCCGCGAAAGAAGGCTGTCCGGTGTCGAAGCTCTTCGCGGGTAACGCGAAGATCACGCTGAACGCGGAACTCGTGTCGTAATCGGGCGGGCAGTCGGACAGAAATGCAAAGGCGCGGACGGGCACATCACCCGTCCGCGTTTTTTACGCGCGTCAGTTCTTCGATGACGAGGCGCGCGGGCGCCGGCAGCGTCGCGCCTTTCCTCGTCACGACGCCATACGGCTCCGTGCGCGATCGCACGGCGATTGCGAGCCGCCTTGCAAGTCCGTGATCGGCGAGAAAGCTCGCCATATCGAGCGGCATCATCGCGACGAGCGTGGGGTCGCGTTGCAGCAACAGGACGGTGGTGATGGTCGATGCCGTCTCGATCGGATGCAACGGCAGCGGCAGGCCCGCTTCCTTGAACTCGCGCTCGCAGAGGCTGCGGATCGGCATGATGGCCGGATAGACGATCCATCGGCTGGACGCCAGTTCGCTCAGTTCGACTCGCGGCGCATCGACGAGCGCATGCGCGACGCCCGCGACGATCGCGAGCGGCTCATCTCGCAATTCGACGTAGTGATATTGATCCGGCTGGCGCGCGACGCTCGCCCGGCAGATCGCGACATCCAGTCTGCCCTGATCGAGCAGGGCCAGAAGCCGGGCGCTCGTGTCTTCGACCACTTCGACGGTAAGCAGAGGCTGACGCTCGCGCAGGCGCGCGAGCGCATCGACGAGCACGCCCGAGACCGCACCCGTGATCGCGCCGATCGCGAGCCGCCCGCCCGTGCCTTGCAGAATCCCCGCCATTTCCTCGCGCAGGTGCGCAACGTCCATGTGAATCAGCCGCGCATAGCGGATCACGCAGCGACCGAGTTCGTTGGGCTGGATGCCTTGCGGCGAACGCGTAAAGAGCGTTGCGCCCAGCGTGGCTTCGATTTCGCGCAGCGACTTCGTGGCGCCTGGCTGCGTGAGCGCCATTTCGTCGGCGGCGCGATGAAGCGATCCATGATCGTCGAGGGCGATCAGGAGGCGCAGTTGCTTGAGCCGCAGGCGCGCGGCGATGGAATCGGCATTCGGCAGCATGGCTGAGAGCGGCTAGGGGACTACGAGAAGATAACTGAAAGTTATCACCCAGGCAGCAGCTTTCATTATCCAGGCGTGAGCCGCTTCTCTACATTGTGGGCTTCTGTCCAACCGTCAAGGAAACACCGACTCATGAAGCTGCTTAGATACGGCGCGCCCGGCCGGGAACAGCCCGGCATTCTCGATTCCAGCGGCGCGATCCGCGACCTGTCCGGCGTAATCGGCGATATTGCGGGCGACGCGCTGCTGCCCGAATCGCTCGCGCGCCTCGCGAAGCTCAATGTGTCGACGCTGCCGGTCGTGCCTTCGGGCGAGCGCATCGGCCCGTGCGTCGGGCGCATCGGCAAGTTCATCTGCATCGGGCTGAACTATGCCGATCATGCGGCGGAATCGAATCTGCCCGTGCCCACCGAGCCGGTCGTGTTCAACAAGTGGCTGTCGGCGGTCGTCGGCCCCAACGACGACGTGCGCATTCCGCGCGGCTCGAAGAAGACCGACTGGGAAGTGGAACTGGGCGTCGTGATTGGCAAAGGCGGCGCATACATCGAGGAAGCCGATGCGATGAGCCACGTCGCCGGTTATTGCGTGATCAACGACGTGTCCGAGCGCGAGTATCAGATCGAGCGCGGCGGCACCTGGGACAAGGGCAAGGGCTGCGACACGTTCGGCCCGATCGGGCCGTGGCTCGTCACCGCCGACGAAGTGCCCGATCCGCATAAGCTGCCGCTCTGGCTCGAAGTCGATGGCAAGCGCTATCAGAACGGCAACACCAGCACGATGATCTTCAAGGTCGGCGAAATCGTGTCCTATCTGTCGCGCTTCATGAGCCTGCAACCGGGCGATGTCATCTCGACGGGCACGCCGCCGGGCGTCGGCATGGGACAGAAGCCCGAAGCGGTCTATCTGCGCGCCGGGCAGACCATGCGCCTTGGCATCGAAGGGCTCGGCGAACAACGGCAACGGACGGTCGACGCATGAACCAGTACGACTTCACGAATCGCGCGGCCGTGGTGACGGGCGGCGCGCAAGGCATCGGCTACGCGGTGGCGGAGCGTCTGCGAGAAGGCGGCGCACGCGTCGCGCTGTGGGACCGCGATGAAGGCGCGCTGTCCGAGGCGCGGGTCTGTCTGGGCGATGTAGAGACCATGCACGTCGATCTGACCGATCGCGATGCGGTCGCCAACGCCACTTCGCGCACGCTGGATCGCTTCGGCAAGATCGACGTCCTCGTGCACAGCGCAGGCATCGCGGGCGCGAACGCGACGGTCGCCGACTACGCGCCGGAAGAATGGTCGCGCGTGATCGACGTCGATCTGAACGCCGCGTTTCACGTCAATCAGGCAGTCGTCAGGACGATGATCGCGCGCGGCTACGGACGCATCGTCAATATCGCGTCGATTGCGGGCAAGGAGGGCAATCCGAACGCATCGGCGTACAGCGCGGCGAAAGCGGGCGTGATCGCATTGACGAAGAGTCTCGGCAAGGAAACCGCGGGCCTCGATATCGCGGTGAACGCCGTGACGCCGGCCGCCGCGCGCACGAAGATTTTCGATCAGATGAAGCAGGAGCATATCGACTACATGTTGTCGAAGATTCCGCGCGGGCGCTTCGTCGAAGTGAAGGAGATCGCGGCGATGGTTGCATTCCTGGCGTCGTCGGAAAATTCGTTCACGACGGGCGCGGTGTTCGACTTGTCCGGAGGACGCGCGACTTACTGATAGCGGATAGCGTCGCACCCGACACAAGATCGAAGGCACGTGGATTGCATAGCCGCGCCGCGCGACTTCGCTCCGGTCCACCGCGAAGTGTTCGGGCGCTTCGTGCCGCTTTTCGTCGCGTGCTTCGTGTTCTCGTAGTCAGAAGGGCGACGAACTCGTTCGCCGCCCTTTGGTTCGATCACATCTCTTTCCCGCAACGCCTCCCGCAAGGCGGCGTGACCGACGGCGAGGCGCACGGCCGCAATCGGCACCTCCGCCGGTTCGCGCGCTGTCCGGCGGGCGTGCCGGCGCGAGGAGCAAGTCTCTCGAGTTTCCCGGCATAACCGACCGTGCACACGGGCGAACGCGCCACGCCGCGTTTTCGCTATCATGCCGATGGGTCTGCGGCCCCTTGTCACGGCAGTCACTTCGCACGCCCGGCGCCCGAGCGGGTCCGATTCATTCGGCGCGATTTGCAGACCTTGCGGCCACATCGCATTGAGCCGACGATCCCATTCACCCGATCCGCCCGGAGCGCCGATGAAACTCAAGCTGGACTGGACCCTCGCCACCCCGATTCTCGCGCTCGTCGTGCTGGCCGCCGCCGCGTTCATCCACAGCACCGTGATGATCGTGCTCGCGGCGATTGCGCTCGCGTTCGCCGTGTTCGCGGCCGTGCATCACGCGGAAGTGGTGGCGCACCGCGTCGGCGAGCCGTTCGGCACGCTGGTGCTCGCCATCGCGGTCACGGTGATCGAGGTCGCGCTGATCGTCTCGGTGATGCTCTCCGGCGGCCCCGAAAAAGCCGGACTGCCCCGCGATACCGTGTTCGCCGCGATCATGATCTGCAGTGGCGCGATCGTCGGCTTGTGTCTGCTGATCGGCGGCTTGCGGCATCACGTTCAGGACTTTCAACTGCAGGGCGCGGCGGCCGCGCTCGCGATTCTCTGCGCGCTTTCCGTGCTCACGCTCGTTTTGCCGAATTTCACGAGCACGGTCGTCGGTCCTGCGCTGTCCACATCGCAACTGATTTTCGTCGGCGTGATCTCGCTCGTGCTGTATGTGACGTTCGTGTTCGTGCAGACGATCCGCCATCGCGATTACTTCCTGCCGTTCACCCCGCCCGTCGCCGCCGGCGCGCACGACGAAGACGACGCGCCGCACGCGCCCCCGCCGAGCAACGGCGAGGCGTGGCTTGCGCTCGGTTTTCTGATGTTGTCGCTCGTGTCGGTGGTCGGCCTCGCGAAGCTTCTTTCGCCGGCGGTCGAGGCGGGCGTCGCGGCGGCGGGCGCGCCCGAAGCCGTGGTCGGCATCGTGATCGCCGCGCTCGTGCTCCTGCCCGAAGGCCTGGCCGCCGTGCGCGCGGCACGCCTGAACCGGCTGCAGACGAGCCTGAATCTCGCGCTCGGCTCGGCGCTCGCGAGCATCGGCCTGACGATTCCGACGGTCGCGGTCGTGTCCATCGTCATCGGCCAGCCGATTTCGCTCGGGCTCGCGCCCAAGGAAATCGTCATGCTGGCGCTGACGCTGCTCGTGTCCGTCATCACGCTCGGCACCGGGCGCTCGACGGTCCTGCAAGGCGTCGTGCATCTCGTGATATTTGCGACTTTCCTGTTTCTTTCGGTCGTGCCTTGACCGGCGTCGTGCGGCCAATCGTGTGCTTTTGTTACCATTCACGGTTTTTCGCGCGTTCGCGCGCGATGGTTCGCCGTCTCATCGAAAGTCCAGAAGGAAAAGCATGTCATTCAAGAAGTCCGCATCATTGGCGGTGCTGGCCGCACTCGCCGCTGTGTCATTCTCGGCGCACGCCAAAGAGATCACGCAAATCCGCTTCGCCGTCGATCCCTCCTATCCCCCGTTCGAATCCAAGCAGGCCGACGGCAAACTCGCCGGTTTCGACATCGACCTCGGCAATGCGCTTTGCGCGCAGATGAAGGTCAAGTGCGTGTGGGTCGAAAACAATTTCGACGGCATGATTCCCGGCCTGAAGGCCCGCAAGTTCGACGCCGTCTTGTCCGACATGGGCATCACCGAAGAGCGCCTCAAGCAGATCGATTTCACCGAGCCGCTCTACGACACTCACGCGCAACTCGTCGCGCGCGCCGGCTCGGGCATTCTGCCGACGCCTCAATCGCTCAAGGGCAAGCGCGTGGGCGTCGAGCAGGGCACGGTGCAGGAGCGTTACGCGAAGGTGAAGTGGGAGCCGCAGGGCGTGACGGTCGTGCCGTACGGCGATCAGGAACAGGTCGAGGCGGATCTCGTCGCGGGCCGTATCGACGCAATGTTTACCGACGCCGCGCAAGCCGCCATCGGCTTTCTGAAGAAGCCGCAAGGCAAGCCGTTCGCGCTCGTCGGGCCGATCGTGGAGGATAAGGCGATCATCGGTCCGGGCACGGCCATCGGGCTGCGCAAGGGCGACGCCGATCTGAAGAACGGCCTGAACAACGCGTTCGTCGAAATCAGGAAGAACGGCACGTTCAAGCGCATCATGGCGAAGTACTTCGAGACGGATATCTCGATCCACTAATCGCCGTCCGACGCATTCGACCGCAAAGGCATCGCTCGCGATGCCTTTTCTTTTCGACGAGAGAACTTTCGCAGATGCAGATTCATCACCATCCGCTCGTCGGTGCGTCGCTGGGCACCGGGCGGGCGATCACGAGCTATCGGTTCGGTCCGCAGGACGGCGATTTGCCCAAGGTTTATATCCAGGCGTCGCTGCATGCGGACGAATTGCCCGGCATGGTCGTCGCGTGGATTCTCAAGCAGCACTTTGCCGGATTGGAAGCCGCGGGACGTCTGGGTGCGCGCGTGGTGCTCGTGCCGGTCGCGAATCCGGCGGGCCTGAATCAGCACTGGTTCGGCGCGCAGATGGGCCGCTTCGAGATGCGCTCGGGTCAGGACTTCAACCGGCGCTTTCCCGAGTTCGGCGCCGGACTCGCGTTGCAACTGAAAGACCGTCTCGCCGATGACGAAGCGCACAACGCGCGCGTGATCCGCGCGGCGCTTTCCGATGCGCTCGCGGCGCGCCGGCCCGCGACCGAACTGGAGTCGCAGCGCCTCGAACTGATGAAGCTCGCGTGCGATGCGGATCTCGTCATCGACCTTCATTGCGACTGGGAAGCCGTTGCGCATCTTTATACGACGCCTGACGCGTGGCCCGCGATCGAGCCGCTCGCGCGCTATCTCGGCAGCGAGGCGCAGTTGCTCGCGGACGTGTCGGGCGGCGAGCCGTTCGACGAGGCGTGCACGGCGGCGTGGCGCTATCTGCGCGGCGCGTTCGAAGATCGTTTCCCGATTCCGATGGCCACGCGCTCCGTCACGCTCGAACTGCGCGGCGTGCGCGACGTGTCGCACGACATGGCTGCGCGCGATGCTCAGGCCATTGTCGATTATCTGACGCATATCGGCATGATCGCGGGCGAGGCGCAGGAACCGCCGCCGCTGCGTCATCGCGCGACCCCACTCGCCGGATGCGAATACGTGCACGCGCCGGTGTCGGGCGTCATTCTGCATCGGCGGGATATCGGCGAGACGGTGCGCGCGGGCGACGTCATCGCCGACGTGCTCGACCCGCTCGATGACCGGCTCGTGCCGCTCGTCGCGCAGACCGAGGGCGTGCTGTACGCGCGGCACTGGACACGTTTCGCGACGGCGGGAATGCTGGTCGCGCGCATCGCGGGCGACGGCGCGGCGCGGCAGGGCGACTTGCTCGTGCCCTAGCGGCGCGGCGGCGCGTACCATAAATCGACTGGGCCTAACGTCATGGAGAACAAGAAAACATGCTGAAGAATATCGATCCGCTGCTCAACGCCGACATCCTGCACGCGCTTTGCGCGATGGGCCACGGCGACGAGGTCGTGATCTGCGACGCCAACTTTCCCGCCGATTCGGTCGCTCGTCAGACCGTGCTCGGCCGCGTGCTGCGGCTCGATGGCGTTGGCGCGCCGCGCGCGGTGCAGGCGGTGCTCTCGGTGCTGCCGCTCGATACCTTCGTCGATCATCCCGCCGAGCGGATGGAAGTCGTCGGCGACGCGGCCGCGCTGCCCGCCGTGCAACGCGAGGCCCAGCGCGAGATCGACGTCGCCGAAGGTCGCGCCGTGCCGTTTGCGTCGGTCGAGCGCTTCGCGTTTTACGAGCGCGCGAAGAAGGCGTATTGCGTGATCGCCACCGGCGAGACGCGCGGCTACGGCTGCTTCATTTTCAAGAAAGGCGTGCAACTCGCGCCGGACGTGCCGCAGTAAGTCTGACCGGCGACCTAGGGGATACCCTGTTGCATTTTTGTGAAATTGTTGCAATGCAGCGTAAACGGCGTATAGTTAGGGTTATTCCCTAGCTACTTACCCTGAGAGCCGCTCATGAAAACCACTGCACAACAATCCCTGCTCGTTTCGTTCGGTTCCTGGCTGCGCGCGTCGAAGGCTGCGGTGCGTCGCGAGTGGAACCGTGCGCTGCAACTGCATCTGCAAAACTGCGAGATTCTCGTCGAATCCTATCGCCGCAAGTAAGCACCGCGCGACTGCATCCCGGTCAGAGCATCGAACAACGCCCCGGAAGCGCAAGGCTTCCGGGGCGTTGTTGCATTCGGGCCGCTGCTTTATCGAACGAAGCCGCTTGACATGCAACCAAATGGTTGCATAATGCGCTCATGGATGACGATTCGGTTTTTCGCGCACTCGCGGACGCCAGCCGCAGGCAACTACTCGACAGGCTTCATCAAGCTAATGGGCAGACGCTCGGCGAACTATGCGATGGCCTTCGCATGACACGACAGGCCGTGTCGAAGCATCTGGCGATACTCGAGGCCGCGAATCTTGTGTCGACGCAGCGTCACGGCCGCGAGAAGCGTCATTTCCTCAATCCGGTGCCGATCCACGAGATCGCGCAACGCTGGATCAGCAAGTTCGAGCGTCCGCGCCTGGACGCTCTGTCCGACCTCAAACGCACGCTTGAAGGAGACGATCATGAGTAGCGACACCTTTGTATATGTGACCTACATCCGCACGACGCCCGATAAATTATGGGAAGCATTGACGACGCCGGAACATATAAAACGTTATTGGTTCGGCATGCACCAGGAATCCGACTGGCAGGCCGGTTCGTCATGGAAGATGCTGTTCTCCGACGGGCGCGTCGCGGACGCGGGCGAAGTGCTCGAAGCCGAGCCGGGCAAACGCCTCGTGCTCAAATGGCGCAACGAGTTTCGCGAGGATCTGAAGGACGCGGGCTATTCGCGCTGCACTTACGAACTGGAGCAGCAGGGCGATGCGGTCAAACTCACCATTACGCACGTGAGCGACAGCAAACCGTTCATCGAGGCCGTGTCGGGCGGGTGGCCAAAGATTCTGTCGAATCTCAAGTCGTTGCTGGAGACGGGGCAAGTGGCGCTCGTCGACAAGTAGAAGCGCCCGAGCAACGCGTGCTGGCGGCCCGTGTCGCCAGCGCGCAGGTAATTCGAAAATTTACAGAAAGCCTGGATCGTGAGGATTCCTCTCAGAGATAATCGTACCGGTTCGCGCGAGCGGACGGTCTCGACTCCATGCCGCCGCGCCACGTGGTCGGCATGACAAAAAATCTCGAATAAGAGGGCGCACACGATGTACTTCATAAGCAAGCTGGAGAACGGCTATTTGCAACTCGTCAGAATCATCTTTCTGGTGCTCGCGACACTGGCGTTGATCGTCGCGGTCGTGGCTGGCGTGCCGGCCGCGATGAATTACAAAGCGAAGGCAGTGGCCGTACCTTCGGATATCTCAGTCAGCGCGTCGGCGTTCCATCTGGAAAACGCAGAACCAGCCGCCGATCAGCATGAAACCGACGCCGCGCCGACAGACCCGGCGGAAAAGGAAAGAGCCGCGCTCGTCGACGGCGTGCATACCGTCCTGCTCAAGCATGGAAAGCGTCTCGTGGGGACCGGATTCGCCTTGGAGAAGAGCGACCTGCAAGGACTCGTCGGTTCATGGATGGACAATCCCGATCGCGGCGCAAACTTCGGGAAAGCGGAAACGAAGTATCTGGACGACGTGCTGTCGCGGGCCGACGTGGGCAAGAAAGTCAACGGCTCGCAAGACCAATTCTTCTCGGTGGTCAGTTCGGCCATCACGCAGTTCAGTTCCGAGTGGGAGACGCAACACGCCGCCATCGCGTTGAAAAAGACCGCGGCGGAGGAAGAGGCTTCCGAAAAGCGTATTTCGGCGCTTCAGTCGCTCAGCGTAGTCGCCGGTGCGACAGCCCTGTTCATTACGCTGGTGCTTTCGCTGATCATGTTCCGTGTCGATCGCAGCATTCGCAAGATGGCCGGCACGCGCGTCGCTGGCTGACGGGCCCGCGGGCTTCAGAGAAAAAACGGCGCGCTGTCCTTTCGGACAGCGCGCCGTTTGCGTTTCAAACGATGCAGCCAGCGTTCAGATCGCCCAGCCGCCGAGATAGAACACCGCGAGCACGACCGCAATCGCCACGGTGCCGACATTCAGCTTGCGCCACTCACCCGCGACGATGCGCCCGATCACGAGCGTGGTGAAGCCGAGCATGATGCCCGTCACGATATTCGCCGACAGCACGATGTACACCGCGCAGACGAGGCCCGACATCGTGTCGACGGTATCCTCGAAATGCAGCTTGCTGACATTGCCGAGCATCAACAGACCGACGTACATGAGCGCGGGCGCCGTCGCATAGGAGGGCACGAGCGCGGCGAGCGGCGAGAGGAACATCACCACGAGGAACAACACGCCGACGACCGTGGCCGCGAGGCCCGTCTTCGCGCCTGCCGCGACGCCCACCGACGATTCGATGTATGCCGCCGCCGGCGCGCCGCCGAAGCACGCGGAGAAGATCGAGCTGAGCGAATCGGCGGTCAGCGCGCGGCCGCCGTTGACGATGCGACCGTTCTTGTCGATCTGGCCCGCCTGGCCGGCCACGGCGCGGATCGTGCCGGTCGCGTCGAACACGGCGGTCATCACGAGCGCCAGCACGCTCGGAAGCACGGCCATCGACAATGCACCCTTGATGTCCATCGCGCCGATCAGCGAGGCATGGCCCGGCGCCGACAGCGACGGCAGCGCGAAGATGCCGTGAAAGCGCACGGACGGATCGAAGATCAGGCCGATTGCCGACAGACCGACCACGACGAGCAGGATGCCGCCCGGCACGCGCCGGCGCTCCAGACCGAAGATCGCGGCGAGACCGGCGACCGACATCAGCACCGGAAACGCCGTGATATGCCCGAGCGAAACCGGCATGCCGGGCGCGGGATTCTTGATGATCAGGCCGACATCGTTCGACGCGATCAGCAGCAGAAACAGGCCAATGCCGATGCCCGTGCCGTGCGCGACGCCCGTCGGCAGATTGCGCAGGATCCACGAGCGCACGCCGGTGACGGAGATCGCCGTGAACACGACGCCCATCAGGAACACCGCGCCGAGCGCGATCGCCGGCGGGAGTCCCTTGCCGAGCACGAGGCCGAAGGCCGTGAACGCGGTCAGCGAGATCGCGCAGCCGATGGCGATCGGCAGGCGCGCCCAGACGCCCATCAGGAGCGAGCCGAATGCGGTGGTGAGACACACGGCGACGAACACCGCGCTCGTGTCGAAACCCGCCTTGCCGAGCATGCCCGGCACGACGAACACGGAGTAGACCATCGCGAGGAACGTCGTGACGCCCGCCACGACCTCACGCTTTTCCGTGCTGCCGGTTTGCGAAATGCCGAAGTAGCGATCGAGAAATCCGCCGCTCGCGGCCTGCTCGCTTTCGTCTCGTTCCGTGGAGGTGATATCGATGTCGCCAAGCTGCTGGGCGGGGGATTCCATCATGAGCTGCTCCTTTATCAGCACGCTGAAACGGCAACCGTGCGCCGCGCTCGTGGCGGGGCGGGCACTGCGGGGCCATCGTCAGGGTCGTCTCGTATGTAGTTCTGGATGATGCCGAGTGACGTGCGCTTGCGGCTGCACTCGGTCAGGACAGAGACTAGGGGAACAGAACGCGGGGTCCAATCCCATGAAAAACATGCCGGTCATGCCGAGGGGCTTATATGCCCGGAATCGCTCGCGGGGCGGGGCTTTGGCAAGACCGGCACGACGCCGGACTAGGGCAAACGCTAGTCCGGCGCGGTCCGCTATTTTACTTGCTCGCCGTTGTGCGGCGCATTACTGGATGACGCGCGACACGCCGCGTCCGCGCGGGTCGGACATCGGCTCGGGCTTGTCGCCGTCTATGCGGATCGCCTGAATGTCGCCGTTGAAGCCTTGCATCGTGAACTTGTAGCCCTTCTCCTCGAGCTGCTTGATGACCTCCGGATCGAGCTGATGGAACGGCTCCTGAAAGATCGTGTTCGGCGGCAGCAGCTGATGATGGAAGCGCGTCGCGCCCACGGCTTCGGCGAGCGGCATGTTGAAGTCGTAGACGTTGGTGATGACCTGGAAGATCGACGTGAAGATGCGCGATCCACCCGGCGTGCCGATCACCATCGCGACCTTGTCGTCCTTCGTGAGGATGGTCGGCGTCATCGACGAAAGCGGGCGTTTCTTCGGCGCGATGGAGTTCGCATCGCTTCCGACGACACCGAACATGTTCGGCACGCCCGGCTTCGACGCGAAGTCGTCCATTTCGTCGTTGAGCACGACGCCCGTGCCTTCCGCGACCACGCCCGAGCCGAAGTAGCCGTTGATCGTGTAGGTGTTGGATACCGCGTTGCCCCACTTGTCGACCACCGAGAAGTGCGTCGTCTCCGCTTTCTCGGGCATCGACGTGCCGAGTCCCGGCTGGACGCTCTTCGTGTCCGAAGGCGTATCGGGATTCACTTCCTGCGCGCGCTTCAGGATGTAGTCGTCGTTGATGAGCTGCGCGACCGGCACCTTGTAGAAATCGGGATCGCCGAGATATTGCGCGCGGTCCGCGAAGACGCGCTTTTCGATTTCGGAGACGAGGTGAATGTACTGCGCGGAATCGAGCGGCACGTCCTGAAACTTGTCCTTGATATCGGCCTTCATCTTCAGCAACTGCACGAGGCCGACGCCGCCCGAACTCGGCGGCGGCGCGGTGATCACGCGATAGCCGTTCCAGCTCGCGGTGATCGGCTGACGCCACACGGCCTTGTAGTCCTTCAGGTCGCGCGCGGTGATGAGGCCGTGGCCTTCCATCGACCGGGCGATCAGGTTGGCGGTCTCGCCTTCGTAAAAGCCTTTCGCGCCTTTGTCGGAGATGCGCTGCAGCGTCTTCGCGAGGTCGGGCTGCTTGAACACCTGGCCCGCCTTCA
Source organism: Caballeronia sp. INML3B (assembly GCF_023631305.1). Lineage (NCBI taxonomy): Bacteria > Pseudomonadati > Pseudomonadota > Betaproteobacteria > Burkholderiales > Burkholderiaceae > Caballeronia > Caballeronia sp. INML3B. The sequence goes on along the minus strand of NZ_JALQDI010000040.1, from coordinate 581,413 downwards.
TGCCGCCGAAGTAGAGGTCGAAGTTGGTCTTGCCGGCGAAATCCTTCGAGGCGTCGTCGCGGCGCTTGATCAATTGATCGTCGACTTCGAAGCCGTCCTGCGCGTACCTGATGGCGGGCGCGAGCACCTGCTTCCACTTCAGCTTGCCGAAGCGCTTCTGCGCTTCCCACATGCCGTCGACCGTGCCGGGCACACCGACCGCGCGGTGCCCGTAGAGACTCATGCCCTTGATGACCTCGCCCTTGTCGTCGAGGTACATGTTGCGCGTGGCGGCAAGCGGCGCGCGCTCGCGGTAGTCGAGAAAGTACGGGCGATGATCGACGTAGAGCGTCATGAAGCCGCCGCCGCCGATATTGCCCGCCTCCGGATACGTCACGGCGAGCGTGAAGGCGATGGCGACGGCTGCATCGACCGCATTGCCGCCCTGCTTGAAGATCTGCTCGGCGGTGTCGGCGGCGTATTTGTCCGCGACGGCGACCGCCGACGCGGTCAGAACGGCCGGCTGGTTGTCGGCGGTTTTCGCATAGGCCGGCGCTGTCTCGACGAAACCCGCCGTCATGAGCGCCGACGCGACGATGGCGCCGAGCGCGAGGGACCGGATGCGCGGTTCTTTTTTCAAAAGCATCTCCTGTATTTCTCCTTTATTGCATGCGACGAAAGAGCAGACGTTTTATATACCACGAGCGCCGCGGTGCGACGATCAGGGCATCAGCTGCCCGCCGTTTACGTCGATGATCTGCCCCGTCACATAGCGCGACATCGCCTCGGACGCGAGGTAGAGGAACGCGCCGCTGCAATCGTCGGGCTCGCCGATGAAGCCCATCGGAATCGACTTGCGGAACGATTCGAGCTGCTCGGGCGTCGTGAAGCGTTCCTGGAACGGCGTCTGAATCACGCCCGGCGCCACCGCGTTCACGCGGATGCGGTCAGGCATCAGTTCCTTCGCCATGCCTTTCGTGATCGTGCTGACAAAGCCTTTCGATGCCGCATAGAGCAGCGCGCCGGGGCCGCCGCCGTTGCGCGCCGCCACCGACGTCACGTTGATGATCGACCCGCCGCCGCCCGAGCGCAGCGACGGCAGCGCCGCGCGCGTGAACGCGACCACCGAGCGTGCGTTGATGTGCATGATCTCGTCGAAGAGTTCGTCGCTCGCGGATGCGATCGGCTCGCGCTTCACGAGGCTGCCCGCATTGTTGATGAGCACGTCGATCTTGCCGAAGGTATCGACGACTTGCGCGACGGCGGCGTCGATTGCCTTCGAGTCGCGTACGTCCGCGCCGACCGTGATGGCCGTGACGCCGAGCGCGCGCACGTCCTTCGCGACTTCCTCGGCCTTGTCCTTCGAACTGTTGTAGTGCACCGCGACATTCGCGCCATACTGCGCGAACGCCCTTGCTGCCGCCGCGCCGATGCCGGTGCTCGCGCCGGTAATGAGGATCGTTTTGCCTTTCAGATCGTGCATGAGTGCTCCGTGTGGATGGGGTTTGAAGCGACTACGACAAGCAAGAGTATGAAGCGAAGCGCGAATGCGCGTTCGAGGCGAGGCCGCCGGAATTGGCCCACAGCATGCCCGAGACGCGGAGCCGGATCAAGGCCGGGCACCATCGGCGGTGCATGCGTGTCGAAGCAGACGCGGGCAGGGCGTCCGCGACATTCCAGGAGAGTGACATGGCCTCGCAAGTCGATCCGATTCCACATGACCGTCGTGGCGTGATTCCCTACATGGCGGTAGCGGGCTGCGCCAGCGCCATCGACTTCTACACGAAAGTGTTCGGCGCGACCGAAACGTTCAGGATCGAGCAGCCGGACGGACGTATCGGACATGCGGAGTTGATAATCGGCGGCAACGTCATCTACCTGTGCGACGAGTTTCCCGATCACGGGACGATCGGGCCGCTCTCGGTCGGCGGCACGCCCGTGATGCTGCATCTCTACGTGACGGACGTCGACGCGGTCGCGCAACGCGCCACCGACGAAGGCGCGACGATCCTGCGCCCGGTCGAAGACCAGTTCTACGGCGACCGCGGTGGCAAGCTGCGCGATCCGTTCGGGCACGTCTGGTGGATCGCGACTCACATCGAGGATGTCTCCGCCGGGCAGATGCGCGAGCGCGCGCGAAAACTGCTCGGCGGCTGAACGGCGCGCAGGGCGTCAGTCGGCGCTCGAAGAAACCGCGTCCGGTGTATCACTTGCGGCGTCATCGTGCGGCGCGTCGTTTTGGGGGACTCGCTTCGGGGCGTCCCCCGAGAGGACTTCCTGCGGGGCCTCGAACGAATAGTGCTCGACGACGCGCTTCACCGAATTGCGGAACGACGCGACAAGGTCCGAGCGAATTCCGCTGCTCGGATACGACAACACATATTCATACTCGATGTCGGTCTCGAACGGCCGCACGACGACACCATGCGCGCGCCAGACCTTCGCCCCGAAGGGCTCGACGATCGAAATGCCAAGGCCGCCCGCGACCATCGCATAGCGGGTGTGGGCCGTGTCGGTGAAGACCGTATAACGCGGCCGGTCCTCGGTGGATGAAATGAGCGATTGCTCGGCTTCGTAAGGCTGGCGCGAATTCGGCAACCAGCCGATCAGCTTCTCGCCGCGCAAGTCGGATGGTCGAACGATCTTCTTTTTTGCGAGCTTGTGCGTGGCGGGCATCGCGCAGGAAGCGCGCGCCTTGAGCAGCGTCTCGACCTCGATGCCCGCGACCGCCGGAAACGCGAGGCTCAGCGCGATATCGGCCTTGTGATTCTGCAGGTTCACGAGCACCTCGGGCACCTTCACCGAGTCCACCTTGATCGGCACGCCAGGGTGCCGCTCGGTGAAATCGGCGAGCACGGGCGGCAGGAGCGTCGTTGCGAGCACGGGCATGCACGCGACCGTGAGGCCATCGGACGCTTCCTCGCGGATCATGTCGGCGACCTGCTTCAGGCGCTCCAGGCCGAGAAAGTTCTCCTCGACGGATTTGTAGAAGCGCAGCCCTGCGGTCGTCGGATTCAGACGGCCGCCGATGCGCGAAAACAGGCTGAAACCGAGATCGGCTTCGAGGTCGGCAATCAGCCGGCTGATCGCGGGTTGCGTCACATGGAGTTTTTTTGCTGCACCGACACTGGTGCCGGTCATGATGAGGCTGCGAAAAGCCTCGATCTGGCGAAAACGGATCATCTTTCGGACGGCATTGAAGCGGCAGTTATACGGCGACGCAATCTTATAGGAAACAAGCACTTGCTGCCTTAAGGCCAGCTATGCAGCAAAAACCGCAAAGTGCCTCGATTCAACAAATTGAACGACTATTCGAAAAATTTAGTGACTATAAGCACATGTGAGTGGCATCTGACTTATTGATGCGAAATACTCGCCGCCAGCCTGAAGCGCGAATGAAAGCGTCCCGCAAAAGAATCGTCCGCCAGGCGCGTGATCTGTACGTGACTTCGCCGCAGCGACGCGGTGGCATCAAGAAAGCTTTTCGTTAGATTTGCCAAGTTTGCGGTCAGCTTGTTTATCCTACTTGCGATAAACACCCCTTACACGAAGGACTGCGAACGTACGCAAGGAAAACGAAAGTCAACAACCAATAGTCGAGACAAAGAAAGAGGATTCCCCATGACGTTTTTTGCTGTTCCCCACGTATCGATCCGACGCCCGAAGCTCGCCGCCGCCGCGACGCTGCTGGCCCTCTCCGCGCTGCACGCGACGGCCGCCATCGTGCCGACTGGCGTTACGCTCGCCGCGAAGCAGGAACTCGTGCGCAACAACGGCTCCGAGGTCGAAACGCTCGATCCCGCGCTGGTCGAAAGCGTGGTGGCGGCCAACGTTTCGCGTGACCTGTTCGAGAGCCTGACCGCCACCGACCCGGACGGCAAAGTTGTGCCGGGCGTCGCGGAAAAGTGGGAACAGAAGGACGCGACGACCTGGATCTTCCACTTGCGCAAGAACGCGCGCTGGTCCAATGGCGATCCCGTCACCGCAAACGATTTCGTGTACGGCTGCCAGCGCTTCGTCGATCCGAAAACGGCGTCGTCGTATGCGAGCGTGTTTGGCCCCTTCGTGCAAAACGGCGCGGATATCGTGGCGGGCAAGAAGCCGGCGAGCGCGCTCGGCGTGCGCGCCATCGACGCGAACACGATCGAAGTCAGGACTGACGGCCTCGTGCCGTTCCTGCCCGAACTGATGTCGAATCCGAACTTCGGGCCGGTTCATCGCGCGACGGTCGAAAAATTCGGCAAGGACTGGACGAAGCCAGGCAATCTCGTCAGCAACGGCGCCTTTCAGCTCAAGGACTGGCAGGTCAACAGCAAGCTCGTGCTGACGAAGAACGCGAACTACTGGGACAAGAAGAACGTCCAGTTGACGCAGGTCACCTACCTGCCGGTCGAGGACGAGAACACCGACGTCAAGCTGTTCCAGTCCGGCGAGAACGACATGACGTATCAGTTGCCGACGGGCACGTACGCGAAGTACAGCCAGCAATTTCCGAAGGACATCCGCAACTCGCTGATTCTCGGCACGCGCTACTACAGCTTCAACAATCGCGATCCGCTGCTGAAGGACGTGCGCGTGCGCAAGGCGCTCTCGATGGTCATCGACCGCGATCTGCTCGCGCAGCGCGTGACCGCCGATGGCCAGACGCCGCTGTACGGCCTGCTGCCGAAGGGCGTGAGCGGCGCGGACGTCTCGAACTACGAATGGTCGGCCTGGCCGATGGCGAAGCGCGTCGAGGAAGCGAAGAAGCTGCTGGAACAGGCGGGCGTGAAGCCGGGCACGAAGCTGCGTTTCGCGATGAACACGAGCGACTACAACAAGAAGATGGCGATCTTCGTCGCGTCGGAATGGAAGACGAAGCTCGGCCTCACGATGGACATCGAGTCGATGGAGTTCAAGGTGCTGCTGAAGAAGCGCCATGAAGGCGACTATCAGATCGCGCGCAATGGCTGGGTGGCCGACTACAACGACGCGACGACCTTCCTTACGCTCGTGCAATGCAAGTCGGAGCAGAACGATAACTTCAACTGCAACCCGAAGGCCGACGCACTCATCAAGAATGCGGCCGGAACCGCGGATCTCGCGAAGCGCGCGCAATTGCAGACTGAGGCCGCGAAGCTCGTGATGGACGACTACCCGATGCTGCCGCTGTTGCAATACGGCTTGCCGCGTCTCGTGAAGAGCTATGTCGGCGGCTACTCGCTGAAGAACCCGATGGATCACTACGGCAGCAAGGATCTCTACATCGTCAAGCACTGACATCGCTGAATTCACTGCCATAGGCGAAGGGGAACGCTCATGTGGTCCTACACGTTGCGGCGCGTGCTGCTCACGCTGCCGACGCTGCTGATCGTCGTGACGATCTGCTATCTGCTGCTGCATGCGACGCCCGGCGGACCGTTCGACGGCGAGCGCAAGGTATCCGCCGAAGTGCTTGCGAACCTGCAGGCGAAGTACCACCTCGGCGAGCCGCTGTGGAAGCAGTATCTGTTTTATCTCGACGGTCTCATGCACGGCGATCTCGGCGCGTCGTTCCGCTATGCCGACTGGAGCGTGAACGACCTCGTGCTGCGGGCGCTGCCGGTGTCGCTCACGATCGGGGGCGTGTCGATGCTCCTCGCGATCGTGATCGGCGTGGCGCTGGGCGTCGCGGCGGCGCTCTATCGCAACAGCATCGCGGACTATGCGCTCATGCTCGTCAGCAACGCGGGTAACGTGTTCCCGTCGTTCGTGCTCGGGCCGGTGCTGATCCTCGTTTTCGCGATCCTGCTGAAGTGGCTGCCCGCGGGCGGCTGGAACGACTTCCAGCTGCGCTACATGGCGCTGCCCGTCGCGCTGCTCGTGATGATCAACGTGGCGACAGTCGGCCGCGTGACGCGCGCGAGCCTGATCGAGGTGCTGAACACGAACTACATCCGCACCGCGCGCGCAAAGGGACTGCCAATGCGCACCGTCGTGCTGCGTCATGCGCTGAAGCCGACGCTGATTCCGGTCGTTTCGGTGATCGGGCCGCTCGCCATTTCGTCGATTACGGCCGCGGTCGTCACGGAATCGGTGTTCTCGCTGCCGGGCATCGGCAAGCTGATCGTGAACGGCGCGGCCAATCGCGATTACACGCTCGTGCTCGGCCTCGTCGTGCTGGTCACGGTCGTGGCGGTGGTGCTCAACCTGCTGGTCGATCTCGCGTATGCGTGGCTCGATCCTAAGATCCGTTATTGAAAGGGCGCGCGATGAAATCTGCTTCTCTTGCACCCATGCTCGAAAAGGCCGTCGCGGGCCGCAGCCCGTGGCAGGACGCGCGCGCGCGTTTCCTGCGCAACAAGGCCGCCGTCGTGAGCCTGATCCTGCTCGTTCTGGTCACGCTCGCGTGCATCGTCGGGCCGTGGCTCCTGCCGAACGAATTCGACTCCACCGACTGGAACGCGACGAGCGCGGCGCCCACGCTCGCGAACTGGCACCTCTTCGGCACCGACGACACCGGCCGCGATCTGCTCGTGCGCTGCCTGATCGGCGGCCGCGTCTCGCTGATGATCGGCGCGCTCGCCACGCTCACGTCCGTCACGCTCGGCATCGTGTGGGGCGCGATCGCGGGCTTCGTCGGCGGACGCGTCGACAACGCGATGATGCGCATCGTCGACATGATGTACGCCATCCCGTACCTGCTCATCGCGATCCTGATGGTGACGCTGCTCGGCCGCGAGTTCTATCTCGTCGTCGTCACCATCACCATTTTTTCGTGGATGGACATGGCGCGCGTCGTGCGCGGCCAGACGCTTTCGATCCGCTCGAAGGAGTATGTCGAGGCGGCGCGCGCGATCGGCGTGCCGACGCGACGCATCATCGCGCGGCATGTGGTGCCGAATCTGCTCGGCATCGTCGCGATCTACACGACCGTCACCGTGCCCGCCGTCATCCTCACGGAATCGGTGCTGTCGTTTCTCGGACTCGGCGTGCAGGAGCCGATGACGAGCTGGGGCGTGCTGATTCAGGACGGCGTCGGCGTGATGGAATCGTCGCCGTGGATCTTGCTGTTCCCGGCGGCGCTGTTGTCGATCACGCTTTACTGCATCAATTTTGTCGGCGACGGGCTGCGCGACGCACTCGATCCGAAGGACAGGTGAGCCATGCCGTTACTCGAAGTCAATGACCTGCAGGTCGAGTTCAGGACGCACGACGCCACCGTGCGCGCCGTGAACGGCGTGAACTTTTCGCTGGAAGAGGGCGAGACGCTCGGCATCGTCGGCGAATCGGGCTCGGGCAAGAGCCAGAGCGTGCTTGCCATGCTGGGCCTCATCGCATCGAACGGGCGCGCGCGCGGACAGGCGATGTATCGCGGCGAGAATCTCATCGGCATGTCGGATCGCGCGATGAACCGCATCCGCGGCAATCGCCTTTCGATGATCTTTCAGGATCCGATGAGCTCGCTCAATCCGTATCTCACGATCGAGCGGCAGATGACCGAAGTGCTGGAACTGCACAAGAACGTCACGCGCCGTGAAGCGAAGAAGCGCGCGATTGCGATGCTCGAAGCCGTGCGCATTCCGGAGGCGGCGCATCGCATCGGGCAGTATCCGCACGAGCTGTCCGGCGGCATGCGCCAGCGCGTGATGATCGCGATGGCCCTGCTGTGCGAACCCGAAGTGCTGTTCGCCGACGAGCCGACCACCGCGCTCGACGTCACCGTGCAGGCGCAGATCCTGCAATTGCTGCGCAACCTGCAACACGATTTCGGCACGTCGATCGTATTGATCACGCACGATCTCGGCGTCGTCGCCGGGTTGTGCGAAAAGGTGATGGTGATGTACGGCGGCCGCGTGATGGAGCAGTGCGATGCCGCCACGTTGTTCGCGAAGCCTTCGCATCCGTACACCATCGGCCTGTTGCGCGCGCTGCCGCGCCTCGATCACGAGGGTGGTGAGCTGACCGGCATTCCGGGCAATCCGCCGAACATGGCGCATCCGCCGGCGGGCTGTCCGTTCCACGAGCGCTGCGCCGATGCCGGCGACGAATGCGCCGTCGATGCGCCCGCGCTGAAGGCCGTCGGACCGGGCTGGCTGCGGGCCTGTCATCGTCCGGTTCATCAAGTCACGAAGGAAACGAGCCATGTCTGACGCGACGATCCTCTCCGTGCGCGACATGCGCGTGCATTTTCAGGTGAAGTCGAAAAACCGCCTGCCGTGGGCGCCGCGCCGCACGCTGAAGGCCGTCGACGGCGTGAGCTTTGATTTAAAGGCGGGCGAGACGCTCGGCGTCGTCGGGGAATCGGGCTGCGGCAAATCCACGTTGTCGCGCGCGATCCTGAACCTCATTCCCGCGACGGCCGGCGACATCGTATGGATGGGCGCCACGCTCTCGGGTGCATCGGCGCGCGAATGGCATCGCGTGCGCGGCGACGTGCAGATGATCTTCCAGGACCCGCTCGCATCGCTCGATCCGCGCATGACGATCGGACAGATCATCGCGGAGCCGCTCGTCGAGCATCGGCCTGGTATCGCAAAGCGGGACATGGACGAACGCGTGCGCGCGATGATGGCGAAGGTCGGCCTGCGCGAGCAGATGATCAACCGCTATCCGCATGAGTTTTCCGGCGGGCAGTGCCAGCGCATCGGCATCGCGCGCGCGCTGATCGTCGAGCCGAAGCTCGTCATCTGCGACGAACCCGTGTCGGCGCTCGATGTGTCGATTCAGGCGCAGATCGTGAATCTGCTCAAGTCGCTGCAAAAGGAGATGAAGCTCGCGCTCATCTTCATCGCGCACGATCTGGCCGTGGTGCGTCACATCTCCGATCGCGTGATGGTGATGTACCTCGGCCGCGTGATGGAGCTCGCGGAGAAACATGCGCTCTACGGCACGCCGCGCCATCCGTACACGCGCGCGCTGTTGTCGGCGGTGCCGGTGCCCGATCCGTCGGTCGAGCGCGCCAAGACCGTGCAGATCCTGTCGGGCGACATTCCAAGCCCGATCGATCCGCCTTCGGGCTGCGTGTTCCATACGCGCTGCCCGATGGCACAGACGCGCTGCTCGCGCGAAGTGCCGGCGCTGCGCACGTTCGGGGCGGATTCATCGGCGGCGTGCCTGTTTGCTTGAATGGCGATTCGCGCCAATCCGCGCCAATCAGAAAATCAACGATATTCGAGGAAGACACACCCGCAATAAATAAAGTACACGCGTCGCCCGTCCTTTGCTCCGTTTGCTCATCCGCCTGTACGCCTCGACGCTTCTAGCGTCGCCGGGCGAGGTGTTTCGCAATCCTTCGTTTCGATCAAGCCGTCAGCAGTTGAATCAAAATAAGTGGAGATCTTTTTCGTGACAAAACAAAAACGTTCACTAGCGCTATCGATTTTGTTGTTCAGCGGTTTCATGGCCGCGACAGTCGCCGCGCACGCCGATGAAGCCGAAACTCAGCCTGTTTCGCGTCACACCGAAGCGCCGCCGGATTCGCCGCCCAACACCGAAGCGGACGCGCCGGTGAGCAGTCAGGCGAAGTCGAAGGGCTTCCTCGAGGATTCGCACTTCAACGTGCTGATGCGCTCCTTTACCGAGCATGACGAATTCAAGGGCGCGGGCAAGAAGGACGCGTGGGTGCTCGGCGCGCAGGCCGTCTTCGAATCGGGCTATACCAAGGGCCTGATCGGGCTCGGCGGCGACGTGTCGCTCTTCGGCGCGTTCAAGCTGAACGGCGGCAACGGGGCGGGTAATCGCGTGCACGTGGGCACGGACGGCGGCGGATCGAATCAATTGGCGTGGGCCTATCCGGGCGTGTGGGACGTCAAGGCGCGCGTGTCGAACACGGTGCTCAAGTACGGTCAGCAACTCTTCGACAACCCGTTTCTCGTACCGCACGACAACCGCGCGTTGCCGCCGACTTATCGCGGCTTCTCGCTTGCGAGCGATGAAATCAAGAACCTGACGCTCAAGGCCGGCACGGTGGATGGCGTGCTCGCGCGCGGCATGACGACCGTCACCGGCCTGACGACCGAATACGGCGGCACGCACGTCTCGCAGTTCACGTACTTCGGCGGCGACTGGACGCACGGTGACGATACGTCGGTGTCGCTGTATGGCAGCGTCGCGAACAACGTGTGGCAACAGTACTACCTGACGGCGACGCAGAGCATCGGCGATCCCAAGACCGTGCGCTGGACCGGCTCGCTGAACTACTACTACACGGGCGCGATCGGCGACAAGCGGCAAGGCGCGATCAACAACAACGCGTATTCGCTGGCACTTGCCGGCACGCACGGCGCGCATACGGTGCAGGTCGCGTTCCAGCAGATCGTGAGCGATCAGACGTTCGACTACATGGGCCAGTCGGCGGGCGACTATCTCTCGAACTCGCTCGACGTGGACTACAACCAGCCGCATGAAAAGTCGTTGAGCCTGTCCTACACGCTCAACATGAAGCAGTACGGCGTGCCGGGACTCAAGTTCACGATGTGGGGTGCATATGGCTGGGACGCCGATGGCAGTGCGATGGCCAACAGCGGCACGGCTCAGGCGGCCAACTATCTCGTCAACGGTGAACCGATCCACGGCACGCACTATGAAATCGGCGTGATTCCGAGCTATACGATTCCGGATGGCAAGTTCAAGAACACGTCGGTCAAGTTCTACTACATGCACCATCACAGCAATAGCGCCTACTACCCGGACGGCACCAGCGATGTGTACCGGCTGATGGTCAACGTGCCCGTCAACATCTTCTGAAATTGTCGAAACGCGGTAAAGCGTAAACCCTACAGAAATACCCGTTTACATTACGTTTAACTTTCATTTATAAAGGAAGGGCGTGCTGCGGATTGCCATGTCTCGCCCACGCTCATCGCCCGGCAGGCCTGTTTCTGCCGGGCTTTTTTTTGTCTGCGCGGTTGTTCCTCACTGCAGCTTTCATGCGCTTTCGAAGCAAGATCCGCTTAGTGAAAACCCCGCCATTTCTTTCGCTTGACTTACTTGATATATCACATACTGTGTATATGCGATGCGACATGAAATGCGTCGCGTGAGGCGCCGTTCGGCGTCCGAATACACAAGGCAATTTGCCAAGGAGACAGGCATGGGAATGAACCAGATGGACCGCGACGACAAGGCGTCGCGCCTGGCGTCGCCGTGGGTGCAATTGGTTTTCGGCGTGATTTGCATGGCGATGATCGCGAACATGCAGTATGGCTGGACGCTCTTCGTCAACCCGATCGACGAGAAATATCACTGGGGCCGCGCGGCCATTCAGGTGGCGTTCACGATCTTCGTCGTGACGGAAACATGGCTCGTGCCCGTGGAAGGTTATCTCGTCGACAAGTACGGGCCGCGGCCGGTCGTGGTCGGCGGCGGCCTGCTGTGCGCGATCGCATGGGCGATCAACTCGGTGGCGTCGTCGCTGCCGCTTCTGTACTTCGCGGCCGCTGTCGGCGGCGTCGGCGCGGGCGCGGTGTACGGCACGTGCGTCGGCAATGCGCTCAAGTGGTTCCCGGCGCGACGCGGACTGGCTGCGGGCATCACGGCGGCGGGTTTCGGGATGGGCTCCGCCGCGACGGTCGTGCCGATCGCGCACATGATCAAGTCGAGCGGCTACGAAGCGACGTTCCTCTGGTTCGGTCTGGGGCAGGGACTCGTGGTGTTCCTGCTCGGCATGGCGCTCTACGCGCCGCCCGCGCAGATGATCGCGTCGGTGAAGAGCGCGGTCAAGGCGGCGGTCTACAACGCGAGTCCGAAACAGGTGCTGGCATCGCCGATCTTCTGGGTCATGTATCTGATGTTCGTCATGATGGCAGCCGGCGGACTGATGGCGACGGCCCAGCTCGGGCCGATCGCGAAGGACTTCGGGCTGCACGATTCGCCCGTGTCGATACTCGGTCTGACGCTGCCCGCGTTGACCTTCGCGCTCACCATCGACCGCGTGCTCAACGGCCTGACGCGACCGTTTTTCGGCTGGGTGTCGGATCGCATCGGGCGGGAAAACACGATGTTCGTCGCGTTTGCAATCGAAGCGGTGGGCATCGTCGCGCTGTCGAAGTACGGGCACAATCCGACGGCGTTCGTCGTGCTGACCGGCATCGTGTTCTTCGCGTGGGGCGAAATCTACAGCCTTTTCCCGGCGACGTGCGGCGACACGTTCGGTCCGAAGTTCGCGGCGACCAACGCGGGTCTGCTTTATACGGCGAAGGGCACGGCTGCGTTGCTCGTGCCATTCTCGAGCGTGATCACGACGACGACCGGAAGCTGGCACGCGGTGTTCATGCTCGCGGCGGGCATGGCGGCGATATCGGCGCTGCTCGCGCTCTTCGTGCTGAAGCCGATGCGTAACGCGCATTCGCAGAAGCACGCGCGCGCGGCGTCGCTGGACATGTCCTACACGGCGGTGAAGGAGTGATGCGTACGGCGTGAGGTCGGCTGGGCGGGCGACCCGGCGTGTCGCCCGTTTCTAGTTATCGAGCTCGCGCTTTCCGCGGCTTGCGACTGATGATGCGGCGCTCGAGGCCGCGTTGCGGATGCGCGTTTCGTCTTGCCGCCGGCAGGTGGTCTCCTCGCTCCCTTATCCCCGTGATTCGAGCGATCCTGCGGCAGCAGGATGGGCGTTCAGCGCCGTCGCGGGCTACGGCGACGCGCGAAACGAAAGCAGATGACGCCGCGGATTCGACACGCCTCGAAGCGCGGCGCAGAACGCCAGGCGGGGCACGCGTGTATCGATGCTGGCGATCCCCGCCCGCAATGCCAGCGCGCACGCCGGCGACACGAGAGCGAGAAGAACCAGACTTACGTGAGCGCTCATGCTGTCTCCAGTCGATGTCGGCGCTAGATGTCGCCGACGGTTGTCCAATGAACGTAGTGTCGTCGCGAAGGGCGCGCGGGCCAACCCGGCTCGCGCGGGGAACGCACGATTATTCAGGAGACGGATGAAGCGAGCCCCGCATATGGAGGGACGGTGAATCAGAACCGCGTGCCGACGCTACAGCCGCCGAAGCCGCCGCCATTGGTGGCGAAGGCGCTGCAACCGAGAAGGCCGCAGCCGGAAAGCGTGAGCGCAGCGACGGCGAGCGCCACGGCGCAAATATGACGAAGGTGCTTCATGGTGACATCGGAATGGGAAAGCGGGATGCGATTCTCGCGGAACCGGCGCATCCCGATGTCAAAACGTGTTGCCTCTCAACCCGGCTTGCCATCCGCACGCGGTCTGAATAGCGGCGCAGCGTACGCCGCGACGTACAGCGCGAACGCGAGCACCCAGCAGATGCCCGCGGCGAAGATCCACGTCGAATGCCATGCAGGCGCGGCGAGCGGCCCGAGCACGCGCAGCGCGCCTGCCGCGATCACGAGCGCATAGCACGCGATATCGCGCTTGTCCGCGACGAGCGGGCGTCCCGTATGTCCGCGTGCGGTGCGTGTGATCATCGCGATGATCGCGCCGCCGATCGCGCCGGCCGCGAACGCGTGCATCGCGAGGCCATGGGGCACGCGCGTCCATCCTCGCGAGGACGCAGCGAGCAGCGCGAAGCCGAGCGGCAACCACGCATAAGCCAGATGCAGAATCGCGAGAATGGGCCGTCCGCGCACGGCGTACGAGCGCCAGCCGATCATCCGCGCGAGATGCACCCCGCACGCCAGCAAGGCGAGCGGCGCGACGATCGCGCCATCGAGCGCGAGGGCATCGGCGAAAAACGCCGCGAGCGTGAGCGGCGCGACCGTCGCCTCGACGATGCGCCGGCGCCGCGCGACGAAGCCGGGGATCGCGTTGGCGGTAAACATCGGGATCACGCGTCCACCGATCACGCTGACGAGCAATACGACGATGCCCGCGGATGCATACACGGCGCGCATCGAGAGATCGGCGCGCGTATCGATCGCGAAGCCGTGAAACAGGGCGTTCAGCGCGCCGAACGCAAGCAGCACGACGGCGAGGAAATAGTTGCGCCGGTTGCCCGCCTTCATGAGCACGCGGAGCAGCAGGAGTGCGGCGAGGGGCAAGAACGCGCTATCGACGATCGCAGCCGGCAGCGCGGGACCGCTCCACACGAGCACGCGCCCGGCAAGCCACAGCAGCGTGAGCGCTGCGAGCACCGCGCCTTTGGCCGTGTCGCGTCCGGTCCAGGCGCGCACGGCCGTCAGCAGAAAACCGGCGATGATCGCCGCCGCGAAGCCGAACACCATTTCATGCGCGTGCCAGCCGATCGGGTCCGCACGCAGCAGATAGCCGCCGGAAAGCGGCACGCCCGACAGCACGAGCAACCACACCGTCAACGCGACTGCGCCGAACGCCGCGCCGCACAAATAGAACGGCCGGAAGCCGAGATTGAATAGCGCGCCGCGCTGATAATGGCTCGGCTCGCGCTTTTGCGACGCCGCGACAAAAACGGTGCTGGGTTCTGCGATCTTCATGACATCCTCACGATGGAACCGCCGTGCGCGCGAGTGCGCGCACGGGTAACCGATGAACAGGTTCGCGCCGGCGAACATCGGCAACGCGAGCGCTAGCTTCACGCATGCGAGCGTCCCCAAGGCCAGGCCGAAGCTGCACCGGCGCGTCACAGCCGCGCCGGGACACACCACGCTTGCCCGAGCCCGCAGAGCCCGGGCACGATGCTCAAGAGCCAAGCGGCAACGCGCGGACGGTTCACGATGTCATCGCCTCGATCAGTGCGGAATCGGCTGCTTGACCGGATCGTTGTCGCCGACGATCGCGAACACGAGCAGCTTCGCCGGCTTCGTCGCGCTCGCATTTTTCGACACGATGTGATGCGCGCCCGGCGGCTCGTACCATGATTGCCCAGGACCATACGTCTTCGCGGCGGAACCTTCGAGCTGCGATGTGACGTGGCCTGCGAGCACGTAAGCGAAGATCGACCCCGGATGCATGTGCGCTTCCGATGCCTGTCCCGGCTTGTACGAGACGGTCGCCATGAGCACGTTCTTGCCGGCTGCCTCGGGAATGGCCTGCTTCATCACCGGCGCGACGACCTCCGCGCCCTTCGTATCGTGCGCGCCGGCATTCGCCGCACCGATCATCAGCGCAGCGGCCAGAACGAAAGATTTGCGCATGCTCATGTCCATGTCCTCATGCAGGCGTCTTGCGGAACGCGATGGCGAAGCGGTTCCAGCTATTGATCGCGGAGATGAGAAGTGTCAGGTCCACGATTTCCTCGTCGCTGAAGTGCGGCTTCACGGCTTCCCACACGCTGTCGGGTACGTGATCCTGCGACACCAGCGTCAACGCTTCTGTCCATGCGAGGGCGGCGCGTTCGCGATCGGTGAAGAACGGCGTCTCGCGCCACACGACGACCGTCGCCAGACGCCGGTCCGTTTCGCCGCCCTTGCGCGCATCGGTCGTGTGCATGTCGACGCAGAACGCGCAGCCGTTGATCTGCGATGCGCGCAGGCGCACCAGTTCGGTCAGCGATTTTTCGAGCGCCGACTTGGCGATGCGCTCTTCGACACCGACGAGCGCCTTGATCGCGGCGGGGCTGGCCTTGTAGAAGTCGAGACGGGGTTCCATTGACGTATCCTCTTTGCTTGGTTCGGAAAGCGCGCCAGAGCGGCGCGGCAAGAGAAGATTAGGCCTCGGAGTGGCTGTTTGAAATGACCGGTTTTATGGAATTTCAGGTAGCCACCGCATCGGCGCCGGACTGCTTTCCGCTCGAATCAGGACGCAAAAAAACCCACGGCGGCACGCGCCGCGGGTCCACAGGCGCAGCCTCGCGCGCGGAATCAGTCGAGCGCGGCGGCGGGGCCGAAGAACTCGTAGCGGCTCTGCGCCTCGGGCACCCCGAGCACCTTCAGATGCTTCTTCACCGCCTTCATGAACGCCTTCGGGCCGAGGAAGTACGCATCGACATCACGGTTCTTCGGTAGCCACGCGTCGAGCAGCTTTTCGTTGACGAAGCCGATGCCATGCGCTTCGTGATCGCCGTCGCGCTTGTGCTCGTAACAGTAGAAGCGCTCGAGCTGCGGGTGACGCGCCGCCAGCTCTTCGATGACCGCGCGGAACGCATGGACGCCGCCGTGCCGCGCCGAGTGGATGAAGTGCACCGGGCGCCTGGTTTCGAGCGCGGCCTGAAGCATCGCGAGCGTCGGCGTGATGCCGACACCGCCGCTGATCAGCACGAGCGGCTTCTCGCTCTTTTCCAGCCTGAAGTCGCCTGCGGGCGGATAAAGCTCGAGCACGTCGTTTTCGCGGACGTTCGCATGCAGAAAGTTCGACACCTTGCCGTTCGCCTCGCGCTTCACGCTGATGCGATAGTCGCGGCCGTTGGGCGCCGCCGAGAGCGAATAGTTGCGACGCAGTTCCTCGCCGTCGATGACAAGGCGCAGGCCGATGTACTGGCCCGGATGGAAGTCGAGCAGGGCGCCGCCGTCCTCGGGCACGAGATAGAACGACGTGATTTCGTCGCTTTCCTGCTCCTTGCGAGCGACGACGAACCGCCGCGTGCCGCGCCATCCGCCCGGCGCCTTTTCGCGCTCGCTATAGATGCCTTCCTCGAGCCCGATCAACAGATCGGCGAGTTGCCCGTAGGCGGCGGCCCATGCCTCGATGACGGCGTCGGTGGCGATTTCCTCGCCGAGCACTTCTCGGATCGACGCGAGCAGGCAGCGCCCGACGATCGGATAATGCTCCGGCAGGATGTTCAGCGCGACGTGCTTGTTGATGATCTGACCGACCAGGCCGCCGAGCTTCTCCAGTTCGTCGATATGCCGCGCATACATCAGCACGCCGTTGGCGAGCGCGCGCGGCTGCGCGCCGCTTGCCTGGTGCGCCTGATTGAACATCGGGCGAACTTCGGGGTATTCGGTGAGCATCTTGTTGTAGAAGTGCCTGGTGAGCGCCTCGCCGCCGCTTTCCAGCAGGGGGACGGTTGCCTTGACGATGGCTCGGTGTTCGGCTGACAGCATTCTTCGGTTCCTCATGATGAAAGGCGGAAGCGGGCGCTTCCGCGTCGCAATCCTCGGGCAAGACCAATACACGTTCCGTGCCAGAGTAGAATTGGCGTTAAATCAATCGTTTATCGAAATTCATGGTCGATTCGACTCTGGTCCAAAAGACTACAGAAGTAGTCGCAATGACTTCAAGGGTGCTGCTCGACGCCCTCGTGCCGCTGATCGAGGACCTGTCGAGCGAGATGCCCGACACCGAGCGCTACCGTCGTTTGCTGCACACGCTGCGCGCGCTCTTTCCGGGGGACGCCACTGCGCTTTTGCGGCTCGATGGCGACACACTCGTGCCGCTTGCCATCGACGGTCTGTCGAGCGATACGCTCGGCCGGCGGTTTCGCGTCAGCGAGCATCCGCGATTCGCGCGCATCCTCGCGCGCGAGGCGCCGACGCGGTTTGCCGCCGGCTCCGACCTGCCGGATCCGTACGATGGCCTCGTGAAGGGCGTAAGCGGCCATCTCGAAGTGCACGATTGCCTCGGTTGTCCGCTCATCATCGACGGGCGCGCGTGGGGTCTGCTGACGCTCGACGCGCTCGATCCTGCGCGCTTCGACGGTATCGACATGGCATCGCTCCAGGCGTTTCTCAGTCTCGCGGCGGCGACCGTGCGCGTGGCCGAGCGCATCGACACGCTCGCGAGACGAGGCGAGGCGGAGCGTCAGCGCGCGGAGGTGTATCGGCAGGCGAACGGGCCGCGGCGGCGAGAAATGATCGGCAGCAGCGGGCCGCATAACCGCTTGCTGGAGGAAATCGCGATCGTCGCGTCGAGCGATCTGACCGTGCTGATCACCGGCGAGACGGGCGTCGGCAAGGAGCTCGTTGCGAGCGAGATCCACGCGCTGTCGCCGCGCGCGGACAAGCCGCTCGTCAGCCTCAATTGCGCGGCGCTGCCGGATACGCTCGTCGAGAGCGAGCTCTTCGGGCACGTGCGCGGCGCTTTCTCGGGGGCGTCGTCGGATCGGCGCGGCAAGTTCGAGCTCGCCGATGGCGGCACGCTCTTTCTCGACGAAGTGGGCGAACTGCCGCTGCCCGTCCAGGCGAAGCTGCTGCGCGTGCTGCAGAACGGGCAGTTGCAGCGCATCGGCTCGGACAACGAGCACAAGGTCGACGTGCGGCTCATCGCCGCAACCAATCGCGATCTCGCCGAGGAAGTGCGCGAAGGGCGCTTTCGGGCGGATTTCTATCATCGCCTGTCGGTGTATCCGCTCGTGGTGCCGCCGCTGCGCGAGCGCGGGCGCGACGTATTGCTGCTCGCGGGTTACTTCCTCGAAGAGAACCGCTCGCGCCTCGGCCTCCTGAGTCTGCGTCTTTCCGCCGACGCGCAGGCCGCGCTGCTCGCGTATCGCTGGCCCGGCAACGTGCGCGAACTGGAGCATCTGATCGGGCGCAGCGCGTTGAAGGCGCTCGCGGCGCATCGGGAGCGTCCGCGCATCCTCACGCTCACCGCCGCCGATCTGACGCTCAACGGCGATGGCGCGACAGCCACGGTTAGCGCGCCGCGGGCGGAGGCATCGCCGTTGCCCGCGCCGGGCACGGACTTCCGCGACGCGGTGACCGCCTACGAACGCACGCTCATTCTCGATGTGCTGAAGCGTCACAACCAGAACTGGGCGTCGGCGGCGCGCGAGCTCGGTCTGGATCGCGCCAATCTCAATCGCCTCGCCCGGCGCCTCGGCCTCAAGTGAACGCGCCGCAACTCATTACCCGTCTCGAAATAATCGACCTGATCGTTCAAAGCTGCTGTATGCAATCCCCAGCGGGTTGATCTGGCGCAATTGCCCATCTCAAAAATGTGCGATTCATTGTTCGAGCGCAAATAACGATGCGTTGTGTCATGCGCATCGACGTCGTGCATTGAGACAATCTCCAGACTGGGAAAAAGAGGCCGTCTCTTCTAAGATCAGAAAAGCCAAGCGCAACCCATCGGCATCAAGAACATCGCAGCGCCTTGAAAAACCGCGTCGGACGCATGCCTCACACGCCCGGCAAATCGAACACGGCAAAGACAACGGGGGTTACGTGCGAAACGTGGCAAAGCTCTGCGCTTTCTTCTTGTCCGCGCTTTTCGCGTTTTTCAGCTTCGGCGTACTCGCGGCGGACGCCCCCGCGCGAGGCGCGGCGCTCGAACGCGCCCCCGATACCATGCAGGCCCGCGTGATGGGTTGTGCGGCCTGCCACGGCGCGCACGGCGAGGGCACCGACAACGACTATTTCCCCCGCCTGTCCGGCAAACCCGCCGGTTATCTGTACAACCAGCTCCTCGCGTTCCGCGACGGCCGGCGCAAATATCCGCCGATGAACTACCTGCTCGCTTATCTGCCCGACGCGTACCTGAAGCAGATGGCCGATTACTTCGCGGGCGAACGCCCGCCGTTCGCGCCGCCCGCGGCCGTGAGGGTCGACGAGAAAACGCTCGATCTCGGCAAGACGCTCGTCACGAAGGGCGATGCATCGCGCAATGTGCCCGCCTGCGTGAGTTGCCACGGCGCGGCGATGACGGGCATGGAGCCCGCGATTCCCGGCCTTCTCGGCCTGCATGCCGACTATCTCAGCGCGCAACTCGGCGCGTGGCGTTACGGCACGCGCTCGACCGTCGCGCCGGATTGCATGGGGCAGGTCGCGAAACTGTTGAACGACCGCGACATCACCGCGATAGCGGCCTATCTCGCGTCGCTGCCCGCGCCGGCGAATCCGGTGCCGGTCGCCGCCGGCTCGCTCAGGATGCCGCTCGCCTGCGGCAGCGTCCATAACTAACCGAGACCCCAACGTGCTCCGTTTTCGACATTTCCGAGCGCTGACCGTCGCGGTCTTCATTGCGGCGTGCGCCGCGCCGATCGGCCAGGCCGCGGCGCAAGGCGCGGATGCCGCCACCGTCAAGCGCGGCGAATATCTCGCGCGCGCGGGCGACTGCATCGCGTGTCATACGCTGCCCGCGGGCAAGACGTTCGGCGGCGGCCGCCCGATGGACACGCCCTTCGGCACGCTCTATACGCCGAACATTTCGTCGGACAAGGAGACGGGCATCGGCAAATGGACCGCCGAAGAGTTCTTCGCGATGATGCACACGGGCAAGTCCCGCGACGGCTCGCTGCTCTATCCGGCGATGCCCTACACGTCATACACGAAAGTCACGCGCGCCGACTCCGACGCGATCTACGCATTCCTGATGTCCACGCCGGCGGTGCATCAGCCGAACCGGCCGCACGAGCTGCGTTTCCCCTTCAATCGTCGTGAGCTGTTGCTCGGCTGGCGTTCGCTTTTCTTCCGCGAAGGCGTGTATGAGCCCGATGCGTCGCAATCGGCCGAATGGAATCGCGGCGCGTATCTGGTGGAAGGCCTCGGACACTGCTCGATGTGCCATACGGCCATCAACGCGCTCGGCGGCAACGTGAAATCGAAGGCGTTCGAAGGCGGCCTGATCCCGATCCAGAACTGGTATGCGCCGTCGCTCACGTCGAACAAGGAAGCGGGTCTGGGCGACTGGAGCCTCGACGACATCGTCGGTCTTCTGCATGCGGGCGTGTCGAATCGCGGCGCCGTGTACGGGCCGATGGCCGAAGTTGTCTACGACAGCCTGCAATATCTGACCGAGGAAGATGTTCGCGCGATGGCCGTCTATCTGAAGGCGCTGCCCGCGCGCTCCGGCGACAAGTCGGCGCCGCCGAGCCAGGCGGCCGTCGAAGAAAAGACGAGCCTCTCGCCGCTCGGAAAGAAGATCTACGACGCGCAATGCGCCGAATGCCATGCCGCGCAGGGCCAGGGCAAGCCACCCGACTTTCCGCCGCTCGCGAACAATCAGTCGATCGTGATGAGTTCGGCCGTGAACCCGATTCGAATGGTGCTGAACGGCGGCTATCCGCCCGGCACTTTCAAAAACCCGAAGCCCTACGGCATGCCGCCGTTCGCGCAGTCGCTCTCGGATGTCGAGGTCGCGGCCGTGGTCACGTATATCCGCACCGCGTGGGGCAACCGCGGCACGCCGGTCAGCGTGAAGGAAGTGAACGAGCTGCGTTCGGCGCCACTTTACTGAGCATCGACGACACCATGACTGAAGACCCGAATGAAATCGCGAGGCAGGACGCGAAGCTCGACGAGATCGTGAAGCGCGGCCCATCGGGCGCGATTGCGCTCGCGGGCATCTCGACGGCGATCGTCATCGGCCTCTGGTTCGTCTTCTATTTCGCCGTGTTCCTGCCGCGTGGCGTGATTCAGTGATCTCAGCGACCTCAACGATTCGGAAGGTTCACTAAGGCATCGCATATGGCCATCAATCCAAGCTCGCACGACATCGCCGAACGGGTCGAACGGCGTTGGGCGATTCTCGTGCTCGCGATCGTCGTCGTGCTCGTCGGCATGGTCGTTTATACCGGCGTGCACTGGTCGATGATGCCGCCGTCGCGCGTCGAGACGATTCGCCCTGAAACGCTGCATGTGTCGGGCGAATTCATCGAAAGCAATCTCGGCGCCGCGCCCGAGGCGGATGGCTCGGTGACGGTGCGCATCGTCGCGCAGCAGTACTCGTTCACGCCGCAATGCCTGGTGGTGCCGGCGGGCGTGCCGGTGACCTTCCGCGCGACGAGCTCGGATGTCGTGCATGGCTTTCTGATCACCGACACGAATATCAATTCGATGCTGGAGCCGGGCTATGTCTCGACGTTCAAGACGACTTTCGACAAGCCCGGCGAGCATCTGATGCCCTGTCACGAGTACTGCGGCACCGGGCATCAGAACATGTGGGCGCACGTGAAGGTGGTGGACCGCGCCGAATTCATGCAGATGGCCGACAAGATGCCGGCCAATTCGCGGAGAGTGTCCTGTGTTCAATAGCAAGCGCCTCGTACTCGCGCATTTCTGGCTGGCTTTCATCGCCTTCGGCGTCGCGCTTTTGCTCGGCGCATGGCAGATGCTCGTGCGCAGCCCGTTGCATCCGTGGCTGCAGAATCCGGAACTCTACTATCGCTCGGTGACGGAGCACGGCACCGTGATGGGCTATGCGTTCCCGACGCTCATCGCGATGGGCTTCGGCTACGCGGTGAGCGAGCTTGCGCTGAAGCGCCCGCTCGTCGGCCTGCGCTGGGCGTGGCTCGGCTTCTGGCTGGTCGCGGTGGGCGCGGTCACGGCGACGGTGCCCGTCGCAATGGGCCTCGCGTCCGTGCTCTACACCTTCTATCCGCCGATGATCGGCAACGTGTTCTATTACATCGGCGTCGTGTTCGTGGTGGTCGGCTCGTGGGTGTGGGTCGCGCTGATGTCGGTGAACCTCGCGTCGTGGAAGCGCGAGAACGCGGGCAAGCCGGTGCCGCTCGCGATGTTCGCGACCGTCGCCGGTGCCTATCTGTGGGGCTGGACGGCGGTGGGCGCGGCGATCGAAGTGCTGTTCATGATCCTGCCCGTCGCGATCGGCTGGAAGTCGACGATCGACGCGGGCCTCGCGCGCGTGTTCTTCTCGTGGACGTTGCACGCGATCGTCTACTTCTGGCTGATGCCCGCGTACATCGCGTACTACACCATCATTCCGCGTGCGATCGGCGGCCGTCTCTACAGCGATTCGATGGCGCGCATCTCGTTCATCCTGTTCCTCGTCGTGTCGATGCCCATCGGCATTCACCACCTTTTCGCCGATCCGCAAGTGGGCTCGGGCTTCAAGTTCATGCACTCGGTGTTCACCGCGCTCGTCGCGGTGCCGACACTGCTCACCGTGTTCACGATCTGCGCATCGGTGGAGATTGCAGCGCGGCTGCGCGGCGGACGCGGGCCGCTCGGCTGGATTAAGGCTTTGCCGTGGGACAACCCGATGATGCTGGCCGTCGCGTTCTCTTTCGTGATGCTCGGCTTCGGCGGGGCGGGCGGGCTCATCAACATGAGCTATCAGCTCGACTCGACGGTCCACAATACGCAATGGGTGACGGGGCACTTTCATCTGATCTTCGGCGGCGCGATCGTCATCATGTATTTCGTGATCGCGTACGATCTGTGGCCGCATCTGACCGGGCGCGCACTCGAGAGCGTGAAGCTGATGCGCTGGCAGTTGTGGCTATGGTTCATCGGCATGATCGTGCTCACGTTCCCGTGGCATTTCGTCGGCATTCTGGGGATGCCGCGGCGCATGGCGTTCTACGACTACAGCGATCCGGCGATCGCCGCGCAAGCGGTCTATGTGGTGATCTCAGTGCTGGGCGGGCTGATTCTGGTCGTATCGGCGGTGCTGTTTTTCATCGTCCTGATCAAGGCGCATCGCGCGCCGCGCACGGCGATCGAGGAGTTCCGCTTCAGCCGCGCGGTGCATGAGCCGCGCACGCTTCCCGTGGCGTTGAACAGTTTTGCGCTGTGGCTCGTGCTGATGATCGGCCTTACGCTCGTCAACTACGGCTACCCGATTGCGCAGTTGCTCGCGCGTTCGGATACGGCGGTGCCCGCAGTGCCGATCGGAGCGCAGCGATGAGCGACGAACGCCTCTTCACCTTCCGCAACCGCTGGTTCGCCGTCAGCGTGTTGGGGACGATCGGCATCGCCGTGGTGTCGGCGCTGATCGGTTTCGTATGGCTGCCTTCCGTGCAGCGCGACGCGCCGTTCACCGGTATCTGGAATGCGATCTGCAGCGCGGCGGGCGTGCCGCGCGAGTGGTATGCGGGCGGCGCGGCCGTCGAGCCGAAGGTGAAGCTCACGGGCGTCGAGATCACCCCGCAGTTGCTCACTAACGTAAGCGCGAATTCGATCGGGCGTGGCGCGACGCTGGCCTTGCGCTGCACGATGTGCCACGGGGAACGCGGCATGAGCGACGCGAATTCGCCGAATCTGGCGGGGCAGTATGCGTCGGTGATTTACAAGCAGCTGATCGATTTCCAGAAGGGCGCGCGCACCAACGCGGTGATGTCGCCGATGGCGATGAACCTGAGCGATCAGGATATGCGCGATCTCGCGGCGTATTACGCGAATTTGCCGCGGCCGCCGGCGCAGCGGAAGGTGAGCGACGCGCTCGCGCCGGCGATCGTCGCGCATGGTGCGCCGATGCGCAATATCGCGCCATGTGCGGCGTGTCATGGGGGCATCGATAACAAGGCCGGTAGCCCTTGGCTCGATGGCTTGCCGGCGGCTTATACCAAGTCGCAATTGATCGCGTTTGCCAATGGCACGCGGACGAACGATGTTAACGAGGTGATGCGCAATGTTGCGCGCAACATGACGCCGGAGGAGATCGATGCGGCGGCGATGTATTACGCGCGGGAGTTGAATGCGAATGCTAAGTGATTTGTTTTTGGGGTTGACTTTGATTTCGCCGGATCCCGTTTTCTTTGTGGTTTATTAGCGTTGCCCCTATGCGGGGCGGCAGTCACTTTCTTTGCTGCTGCAAAGAAAGTAACCAAAGAAAGCAGCTCGAGACGCCCGCGGTCACACGCAGTTTGGCCACGCTTGCCAGCCGATCGTGGGCTGCCTAAGTGTCGCCCTCACAAGACTAATCGGGCTTGGCTCGCGCACGGTCTGTCGCCGCGCGCCGCACAGCGGAGCGGTTCAGCACCAAAAGGCTCTGGCCCGCTTCGCGGCCGATGGGTTCATCGGGTTTGCGCGCGCTTCGTCGCTAACGCATCCATCTCATTGCATGTGCGATAGGTTGGTTTCCCTGGTAGACCCGTCGGCAGCGCGCAGCGCTGTGCCGAAGCTATTTGGTGCTGAACCAGCAAGTGGAGTGGTGCGATGAGACAGACCGTGCGCGATCCAAGCGCGGTTGGGCCTATGAGGGCGACACTTAGGCAGCCCACGATCACATGGCAAGCATGGCCAAACTGCGTGTGACCGCGGGCCTATCGAGCTGCTTTCTTTGGTTACTTTCTTTGCAGCAGCAAAGAAAGTGACTGCCGCCCCGCACAGGGGCAGTGCTAATAAACCAACAAGAAAACGGGATCCGGCGAAAAAAAATCGCCGCTAAGCAAACAGGGACTTCATTGCCCCCGCAAAAACCTTTCTGTATCGTGACCCGAAGAATGCTGAAAAATTCAGCAAGCAAAGGAAAGCGAACCGAAATGGAATCTCAAAGCGAAGCGATAAAAACCGACGTATTGATCATAGGCGCCGGCCCGGTAGGCCTATTTGCCGCCTTCGAGGCAAACGTGATCGGCCTCACGTGTCAAATCGTCGACACCCTCGGGCGCATCGGCGGCCAATGTATCGAGCTCTATCCCGACAAGCCGATCTACGACATTCCCGCGATTCCTTCATGCACCGCACGCGAGCTCGTCGATCGCCTGCTCGAGCAGATCCGCCCCTTCGATGTGCCGATCCATCTCGATCAGCGCGTGCAGTCCGTCACGCAGCGCGAAGACGATCATCGCTGGACGGTCACGACCGAACGCGGCATGACCGTCGACTGCGCCGCGATCCTGATCGCGGCCGGCAACGGCGCGTTCGTGCCGCAGCGGCTGCAATTGCCCGAGGTCGCCGCGCTGGAAGGCAAGGACGTGCACTACAGCGTCTCGCGCGTGGCGGATTTCGCGGACAAAGAGGTCATCGTCGCGGGCGGCGGCGATTCTGCGCTCGACTGGGCGCTCGCGTTGAAGGACATCGCGAAGAAGCTCACGCTCGTGCATCGGCGCAGCGGCTTTTCGGCGGCGGCGAACTCGGTTGCGACGATGAAGCGCGCGGTGGACGCGGGCGAGATGGCATTCGTCATCGGCATGATCGAATCGCTCGATGCGCCCGATAACACGCTGCGCGGCGCGCGCATCAAGCAGGTGGAAGGTTCGACGGATGTTGCCGCCGACAAGATCGTCGCGCTCTATGGTCTCGTCTCCGAACTCGGCCCGATCGCCACCTGGAACCTCGATGTGCGCGGCGGGCGCATCGAAGTGGATACGTCGAACTATGAATCCTCTCGGCCGGGCATTTTCGCGGTCGGGGATATCGCCAACTATCCGAACAAGCAGAAGCTCATTCTGTCGGGCTTCCATGAAGCGTCGCTCGCGTTGCGCAAGGCCTATTCGTATGCGTATCCCGAGAAGAAGCGCGTGCACGTGCATTCGAGCTATGACGCGAAGCTCGCCGAACGCGTGAACGCCGCGCACGCAACCGGCGCGTAAGCGCTTCGCATGATCGCGCGCATCGTCGCGTGGTTGCTGCTCGCGTCGCTCGTGGGCGCGGCCGCATTCGGCTACGCGGTGTACTCGAAGCGCATCGTGCTGTCCGAGCGCTACGATCCCTTCGCCCCGCTCGACGTGCGTGCGCCTCAAGGTCCGCTCACGCGCTTCAGGCTATGGCGCACGATGCACGACGCGCCACTCTGCGACGCCGCGCTCGCGCGCTCCGGTCTCGTGTATCGCGCGATGGCCGATGCAACAGGGCCGGGCGGTTGTGCGCTCAAGGACGTAGTGCGCGTCACGCAGATGGAAGACCTGCGCATCAGTTCGCCCTTTCTCGCGACGTGTCCGCTCGCGCTCGGCATCGCCTATTTCGAGCATCAGTATCTTCAGCCCGCCGCGCTCGACATCTACGGCGAGCGCGTCGCGCGCATCGAGCATGTCGGCAGCTATGCGTGCCGCAACGTGAATCATCAGCAGGACGCTGCGCTGAGCCAGCATGCGAGCGCGAACGCCATCGACCTGACGGGCTTCGTGCTCGAAGACGGACGCCGCATCACGCTCGCGCGCTGGAGCGATGCGGCCTCTCCCGATGGACAGTTCCTGCGCCGCGTTCACGAAGGCGCGTGCCATGCGTTCGCCACCGCGCTGGGCCCCGGTTACAACGCGCTGCACGAGACGCACTTTCACGTCGACATGGGACCGTATCGCATGTGCCGCTGACCTACGCGTGGCGGTGCGCCGGGTCGCGGCACGCCGCATGATCGTGAGGCTGATCGTTCCACGCCGACCCGAGGATGATGCTGCAGAAGTTCAGCCGCCTGTAATTCGGGTCCTTCAACGCGAGCACGTCGGCCTTGACATTGCCGAAGGTCGATTCGGGCTTGCCGATCGTGCCTTTGGCGAATGCGTCGATGATGCCTTCCTTGAAGTTCGCCTCGCGCGGATGCGCCGCGACCACGAGGCGCCGCTCATCCGCGCTGAACTCGTCGTAGGCGAGACCGAGCACATCCATCTCGACGCCCGCCGTGACCAGCGCGACCACCGGCTTCTTGTACTGCGGAATGCCGGGCGTCGTGTGCAGCGCGATCGCGTCCCACACCTGCTCGATCTCGTATTCGCCGATGCCATGCCGACGCAGGAAATCGCGCGCCGCATTCGCGCCATCGACTTCGAAGCGGTCGTGCGCGCTGCTGTACGCTTCGGTGAGGCCCATGTCATGGAACATCGCGCCGATATACAGCAGTTCGGGATCGTACTTCAGTTGCTTGCGCTCGCCCGCGAGCGCGCCGAACAGGAACACGCGGCGCGAATGGTGGTAGAGCAGATCGGGCTCGGTATCGCGCACGAGTTGCGTGGCTTCGCGCGCCATCTGGCTGTCGGGAATCCTGATGCCTGCGATGATTTCGCTCATGAGTATGGCTCCGTGATGTGGGTCGATCGACGACGCGGATGCGGGTGCGTTGCTAAAATCGCGCAGCGCGTCGGATGGCTTTAGTCTCGTCAAAACGCCTTCACGTCTCAATCGAAACGGCGCGTCGAACCCTGCCAAGCGCACGCCGTCTTCTGCCATGCGCGCTCATCACGGACCTTCCATTCGATGCCTACAGTCGCAATCGCAATCTTCCAGGGCGTGCAGGCGCTCGATGTGGCCGGTCCCGTCGATGTGTTCGCGGAAGCGAACGGCTTCATTGCCCAATCGAACGCATATGAGATCACGCTCGTCGGTCCCGCAGAGCGCATCGTGCGCGCGTCGAACGGCACGCGTCTCGTCGCGGACCTGTCTTTCGACGAAGCGCATCGGCGCTATGGCACCGCGCTCGTCGCGGGCGGCCCGGCGCTTCCCGCCGATGCGCCGGATTCGCGGCTGACGGCCTGGCTCGCCGATGTCGCCTCGCACTGCGAGCGCTACGGCTCGATCTGCACGGGCGCATTCGCGCTCGGACACGCGGGCCTGATCGACGGCCGCAATGTGACCACGCACTGGCAGAACGCGCCGCGCCTCGCGGAGCGCTTTCCGCGCGCACGCGTCGAGCTGGACCGCATCTACATGCGCGACGACAGGCTCGTCACCTCGGCGGGCGTGACGGCGGGCATCGATGTCGCGCTCGCGCTCGTCGCGGAAGATCATGGCGCGCAGGTCGCGCTCGCGGTTGCAAAGCGCCTCGTCGTCTTCGCGCAGCGACGCGGCGGGCAATCGCAATTCAGCCCGTACTTGAGCGCACCCGCCGATGAGACTTCGCCGGTCGCGAAAGTGCAGGCGTATGTGATGGAGCACATCGGCGAGCGGCTGTCGGTCGCGCAACTGGCGAGCGTCGCCGGCATGAGCGAGCGCAACTTCGCGCGCGCCTTCGTGCAACTCGCGCAGATGACGCCGCATGAGTTCGTCGAACGGGCGCGCGTCGACGCGGCCCGCAATATGCTCGAGAGCAGCGACACGCCTCTGAAAACCGTCGCATACGAGTGCGGCTTCGGCACGGCCGATCGGATGCGGCTCGTTTTCACGCGGCGGCTCGGCGTGTCGCCGAACGACTATCGGCTGAGCTTCCGCACGCGCTTCACGAAGTAATTGGCGCGCTTGTACGCCGACGCCTCACGCCGAGTTCGCTAAACTTCGTGATGATGCGGTACGTGCAGCAGTGCGCGCGCGCCGCCGAATCCACCCTCGACATATCGGAACAGCGAATGACGAAACAAGAGACCGCCACGCAGGATCCCTACGAACGACGCGCGCTGCTGCTGCATCTCGGCGACGTGATGGAGTCGGTGTTTTGCCTGAGCCAATGCGCCGACGAATACGCGAGCATCGGCGAAGCGGTGAAGGGCAACGACGCGCTTGCTGGCTTCACGCTGCTCGGCTTCATCGACGAGAAGATGACGCCGCGCGATTTCATCCGGCGCGCATCGGGCGCGTTCTTCGTCTGGCCGAAGGCGCTTCTCGACGAGACGCTGAATCGGCAACTGCTCGCCAACACCGTCAGGCACGATCTCTTCGCAGACAACGCGAAGGGTTGGGGCGCCTATGTGGAAGAGCGGCGCAAGGACGTGCCGTGGTTCGGCGAGGAGCTGCCCGAAACCGCGAAGAGCGCGGCTCCGGCGCATGAAGCGCAGGCGCCGGCTCGGCAGAAGCAGAAGAGCAAGGCCGCGTCCGAAAAGCCATCGCGCTATTCGACATGGCCGTGGCCCGACAAGCCAGGCGACGCGTAATCGAAGGCTATTGCTTCTTGCTCATGCCGCTCGCGCCCGCATCGAAGCCGAGGCCGTTGGGCCGGTCGGGCGCGGCGCCCTTGCCCGATGATGTCTTGCCCGGCCGCGTCTTCAGTGCATCGCTGGCGTTCGCGGCCGCTGCCGCAGGCGGCGTGACGTTTTTCTCCTGATACGCGGGCGTGCTGTCGTATTCGAGCTTGTTCGGTTTTTGCGGCGCCTGCTGAGCGCTCGCCACGACGGCGAGCGTGCCACCGAGCAGACCCCCCGTCATGCGCCCGAGCGTGCCGAGTGTGGGTCTCATCTGCTGCCTCCCTTTGTACTTTAACTTTATCTAGCAAAGCGCGGACCCGCGGTTTGCGGCGTTCGAGCGCAGGCTTGTCGTCGCTCAAACCTCGTCGCCGCTGACGAGCGCGCGCGATCATGCCTTGCGCGCGGTCAATGGCGTGTGCGCCCCCGCCCGGGAAAATTCCCGCTTTTAACGCGGGAAAGATAGAAATGAAAAAAGTCTTCGGGGCAGTGGTGATGGCGTGCGCCTCCTTGTTTGCAGGCGTGGCACACGCGGCGGGCGATGCGCCGTCGAGTGATTCGATGGGCGGCATCCACGCCGGCGACGTGCTGGTGCGCCTGCGCGCGATCAGCATCCAGCCCGATGTGACAGCGGGCGGCGCACTCGGCACGCTCGGCGTGGACGTGAACAATGCGATCGTGCCGGAACTCGACTTCACCTACATGATCCGCGATGACATCGGCGTGGAGCTGATCCTGGCTACGTCGCGGCATCAGGTGACGTCGAGCATCGGCGGGCTGGGCGGCGTGAGCGTGCTGCCGCCGACGTTGCTCCTGCAATACCACTTCAATCACGCGGGCCGCGTGCGTCCGTATGTCGGCGCGGGCGTGAACTACACGTATTTCTACAACGACAAGCTGAAAGCGGGCGATACGCCGGTGTCGATCCGGCACAGCAGCTTCGGCCCGGCGCTGCAGGCGGGCGTCGACGTGCAGGTGGCGAAAAATCTCTTCGTCAACGCGGATCTGAAAAAGATCTGGATGCGCACGAGCGCGTCGGCGGACGGCGCCGATCTCGGCTCGCTCAAGATCGATCCGTGGGTCATCGGTATCGGCGTCGGCATGAAGTTCTGACATGTGCGCTTTTCCGGCGAGTGTGCGCCGCGCCGCCTTGTGTCTGGAAATTGGCGGAAGATACCGGTGCTTCTGGCGTGGACGGTTTCGCGGGCGCGGTATCCTTGGCAGCAGGCCCGGCGCAGACTCGCGCCGCTCGCGCATGCGCGAACGGCGTGCGACCTGCAACGACTAATAAAACCGCATCGGGGAACTGCAAGCCAATGAGACCTTCCACTTACGCGGGAATCGCCTTGCTCGCGGCGTGTGGCGCCGCTTTCGCGCAACAGCCGCTCGCCGTGCCCGGACGCAGCCAGAGCGCGTGGCAGCAATCCGTCGATAACGCCGCCTGCTACGGCTACGCCAATCAGACGACGAAAGTGAACGTGGCGCGCGAGCCGCAGGCGCCGCCGCGCGATGCCCAGCGTGAAACGCGCGTGCTCACGCCGCCGCGCCCCGTCGAGCCGCCCTTGCCGTCGGGCGCGTCGGGCGCGATGGCGGCGTCCGCTGCTGCGCCGGCATCGGGCGCATCGGCGGCGATCGCGGCGTCGAGCTTGCCGCCGGGAAGGGTCTCCGGTGCATCCGGGCTGCCCGGCGCATCTGGTCCGATGCCCGGCATGCCCGCGATGCCCGCATCGATGGCGGCCGGCGCGTCCGGCGCATCGGATGCGATTTACGGCGGCGACATGAAGATGCCGCCGCTGCCGCCGCCCGAGCCGCCGATGACGCGTTACTGGCGCGCTTACAGCGAGTGCATGCAGAATCGCGGCTACTTCACGCGATGAATCGTCGAAGCGCGCCCGATCGATCGCGGGCGTGCGTCGATTGCGGGAGCAACGACGGATGAACTCTCGGCCGATTCACGAAGGCGGATGCGCATGCGGCGCCGTGCGCGTGCGTGTCGCGGGCGAGCCGAAGGAAGTGAATCTGTGCCACTGCATGACCTGCCGGCGCATTCACGGCGCGCCGTTCGGCGTCTATGCGATCTTTGCGCGCGACGCGTTTCAGGTGTCGGGCGACACGGTGGCGTGGGAGAGTTCGACCACAGGCAAGCGGCACCATTGCCCGACGTGCGGGTCGCCGGTCTATCTGGCGTTCGACGGTGTCGACGAAATCGAAGTGCCGACCGGCATCTTCGACGAAACCGGTCTCTATCCGCCGCAATACGAAATCTGGTGCAAGAGCGCGGAGCCCTGGCACGACGCGCAGGGACGGCCGCGTTTTGCGCGCGGCGCGCCCTGATCAAACCATCAGCATTCGACGATCGCCTTCACGACGCCCGCCTTCGGATCGAGCAGCGACGAGAAGCGCTCGGGCACGTCGCTCAGCGTCAGTCGATGCGTGTTGAGCGCATCGGTCGGCACTTCGCCTTTGCGCATTGCCGCGAGCACGGTCTCGAAGTCCTCCGGCGTCGCGTTGCGGCTTGCGAGCAGCGTCGCCTCACGTTTGTGGAACTCGGGATCGGCGAACGAGATGCGATCCGGCACGATCGAGACCAGCACGTACTTTCCGCCGTGCGCGATGAACTCGAAGCCGCGTTCCATCGCGCGCGAGTTGCCGGTCGCATCGAAGACGACATCGAAAAATTCGCCATTCGTGAGCGCCGACAGAGCTTGCTTGTCCTGCTCGCCGATCTGCACGGTGGCATCCACTTTCAGTTCCCGCTTGCAGAACGCGAGGCGGTCTTCGCGCGTGTCGAGCGCGGTGACGTTCGCGCCGCGCAGGCGCGAGAACGTGATGGCCGCCATGCCGATCGGCCCTGTGCCGACGACCAGCACGCGCTGGCCCGGCGTCACGTCCGCGCGACGCACGGCGTGCGCGCCGATCGCGAGGAATTCGACCATCGCGGCCTGATCGAGCGTGACGCCCTCGGCCTTATGCACGAACTGTGCGGGCAAATTCAGGTATTCGGTGAACGCGCCATCGCGATGCACGCCGAGCACCTGGATGTTCACGCAGCAATTGGTCTTGCCCTGACGGCACGCGATACATTCGCCGCACGAGAGATAGGGCATCACGTAGACCGTGTCGCCCGCCTTCAGGCCGCTCGCCGGATCCGCTTCCTCGATCACGCCGGACAACTCGTGGCCCATCACACGCGGATACGACAGATAAGGCTGATTGCCGGTGAAGATGTGCAGGTCCGTGCCGCACACGCCGACGCGCTTCACGCGCAACAGCACTTCGTTCTCGCCGCGCTGCGGCTTCTCGCGCTGTTCGGCTTTCAGGGTTCCGGGCGTTTCGCAAATGACGGTCAGCATGCTTTGTCTCGTGATGTCGTTGGAGTGGGGCGTTCGACAATCTAACGATGCCGGTCGATTTGGTCAAGCCAATTTCATTAATGCGAAAGTGGTAAGGCCAGAATCGCGGCCAGCGGCGGGCGCGGTTTCGCCTTATATTTTCATCACAGCGAACCCCGCAAAAACACGTAAAAAGGACTGCACGTGCAGCAGCTTCATGAATTTGTCGAGCGGCATCCGCGGCTTTTCGTGCTGTCGGGCGCGGGCATCAGCACGGAGTCGGGCATTCCGTGCTATCGCGACCGCGAAGGCCAGCGCACGGGCCGCGCGCCGATCCTGCTGAAGGATTTTCTCGGCTCGGACTACGCGCGGCGCCGCTATTGGGCGCGCAGTCTCATCGGCTGGCCGATCGTGCAGAACGCACAGCCGAACGGCGCGCATCACGCGTTGCGGGCGCTCGAGGCGCGCTCGCGGGTGCATCGGCTCGTCACGCAGAACGTCGACGGGCTGCACACGCGCGCGGGCAATCCCGATGTGATCGAGCTCCACGGCAATATCGGGCGGGTGCGCTGCATCGATTGCGGCGAGCGACATACGCGCGCAGCGGTGCAGCGCATGCTCGAAACGGCGAATCCCGATTTCGTCGGTCATACGGCGCCCGCGGTGCCGGACGGCGACGCGCACATCGAGGATCTCGACTTCGCATCGTTCGACGTGCCCGGCTGCACGCGCTGCGGCGGCGTGCTCAAGCCCGACGTGGTGTTCTTCGGCGAGAGCGTGCCGCGCGCGCTCGTCCACGACGCGGCGCGCTCGCTGGAAGCCGCCGACGCGATGCTCGTCGTCGGCTCGTCGCTGATGGTGTACTCGGGCTACCGCTTTTGCGAGTGGGCCGCGAAGAGCGGCAAGCCGATCGCGGCGATCAACATCGGCAAGACGCGC
Source organism: Caballeronia sp. INML3B (assembly GCF_023631305.1). Classification (NCBI taxonomy): domain Bacteria; kingdom Pseudomonadati; phylum Pseudomonadota; class Betaproteobacteria; order Burkholderiales; family Burkholderiaceae; genus Caballeronia; species Caballeronia sp. INML3B. The sequence goes on along the minus strand of NZ_JALQDI010000040.1, from coordinate 547,944 downwards.
GCCGATGCGCTCCTCGCGCTGAAAGTCGAAGCGCCGTGCTCGGAGGCGCTCGAACGCTTGATCGAGCGCCTCGACGCGCGGCCGGTGGCGGGCTAGCGGCTACTTCAGCTCGCGCGAGAGCGCTGCGATGCCTTCGAGCAGGCGCGCCGCGTCCGACATGCGCGTGAAGAGGGCAGGCGTCACGCGCACGACTTCGCCCGCATCCGGACCGGGGCGCGTCACCGTGAACACGCCGAAGCGCTCGCGCAGCGCCGCGACGATCGCATCGCAGCCCTCTTTCGTCGCGCGTCCGTGCAGGCGGAAAGCGGTGATGCCTGCGGTCATCGCGGGATCGTCGGGCGTCATGATCTGTACGCCGGGAAGTTCGCGCGCCGGCTTTGCCCAGGCATCGCGCAATGCACGCAGGCGCGCCTCCTTCGCCTTGGCCCCGATCGACAGATGCACGTCCAGCGCCGCCGGCAGCGTGAACCACGCGGCGAAGTTGGGCGAGCCGGTATGCACGCGCGCGCGGATATCGTCGGCGGGCCAGGTCCGGTCGCCCAGATACGGATCGATCGACGCGACGTGTCCACGGCGGATATAGATCGCGCCGCAGCCGAGCGGCGCGCCGATCCACTTGTGCAGATTCAGCGCGGCGAAGGGCGCGTTCAGGTCCGGCACGTCGAAGTCGAGCTGCCCCCACGAATGCGCTGCATCGACGATCACGTCCGCGCCGGCTTCCTTCGCCATCGCCGATATGTCCGCGACCGGCAGGACGAGTCCCGTCGCGAAGCACACGTGCGAGAGCAGCACGAGCCGCGTGCGCGGGTGCGCGCTCAAGGCCCTGGCGTAGGTTTGCAGCACCGCCTCGCGCGTCGCCGGCTCGGGCATCGTGATGCGCACGGGCGTGACGCCGCGCCGCTCGCGCAGCCATTCCATCGCGTCCTTGCCGCAGGGATAGTCGAGATCGCTGTAAAGCACGGTGTCGCCAGGAGAGAGCCGGTTGTAGCCGCTGATGAGCGCGAGCAGCGCTTCGGTCGCGTTGCGTGTCAGCTCGATTTCCTCGACCGCGCATCCCATTTCCTTCGCGACGCGCTCGCGCAGACCCTGATACAGCGTCATCAGATGCGGGCGAATCAGCAGCGTCGTCTCGCGATTCACGCGTTCGGTCCAGTGATGGAACATCGCCTTGACCGGCTCGGTCATCGCTCCCCAGAAGCCGTTCTCCAGATTGATCAGCGCGTCCGACTGGCGCCACAAGGCGCGTACCGCGTCCCAGTAGTTTTCGTTCGTGGCGAGGCCGGTCGCCGGCGTGGGCGGGAGCGCCGCGAGCGCGGCTTCGAAATCGGGCGTGCGGTAGTCGAGGAGGTCGGGCATCGGAATCGGAAGTCGATGAGGGTGGAAAAAATTACTTGGCGTGATCATGCTTCATGGCACGGGCTTACCGCTGCGCCCGGACAAAATGCGGACTATTTGCATCTTTCGCCTTCAGAGCTCAAACCGGCGGGCCGTAATCAGCAGGAAGAGCGTCACGCGCCCGGTGCGGCGAAACGTCCGCTCGTGCGGGGCAGTCCGCGCGAAGCGCGCGCACGACGCCGTATGTCCCTTGAACGGACCCTGAGAGAACCTGAAACATGAACCTGAAGAACATCACGATCAAGAACAAGCTGGTTGCTGGATTCGGTATTCTGGCCGTATTGGTGGTGCTTGTGGCAGGCATGTCCCTGCGCGCGCTATCCGTCGCGTCAGACGGCTTCGCGCACTACGTGAACGGCATCAACGCGCGCGCCGACGTGGCCAGCCAGCTTCGCACCGCCGTCGACCGGCGCGCCATCGCCGCGCGCAATCTCGTGCTCGTCACGAAACCTTCCGATATCGATCTCGAGAAAGCCAACGTCACGCGTGCGCACGAGGACGTGCAGGCGCGCCTGAAGCAACTGAACGACATGATCGCCGCCGCGACCGATACCAGCGAAAAGGCGAAGAGCCTCGTCGCCGAGATGGGACGCGTGGAGACCCTGTACGGGCCGGTCGCGACGAATATCGCCGGACTTGCGCTCGCGGGCAAGCGCGACGAGGCGATCCAAAAAATGGACGACGAATGCCGCCCGCTGCTCGCGCAACTGGTCAAGGCCACCGACGATTACGCGACCTACACCGCCGCGCGCCGCGAGGACATCGTGCGCGCTGACGCGGCCAGCTATCGGATGCAACGCAACGTGCTGATCGCGCTCTGCGCGGCCGCGGCGCTCTTCGCGGTCGGTGCGGGCATCGCGATCACGCGCTCGATCACGACGCCGATCGGCAAAGCGGTCGGCATCGCGCAGACGGTGGCGCGCGGCGATCTGACGAGCCATATCGTCGCCGATGCGAAGGACGAAACCGGCGACCTGTTGCGCGCGCTCGCGACGATGAACGCGCGCCTCACCGAAACCGTGGGCCGCGTGCGCGAAGGCAGCGGCGCGGTCGGCGGCGCGGCGAAGGAGCTCGCGACCGGCAACACCGATCTGAGCCAGCGCACCGAAGAGCAGGCCGCTTCCTTGCAGGAGACGGCGGCGAGCATGGAAGAGCTCACGTCGACGGTGCGCCAGAACGCCGCGAACGCGCAGCAGGCGAGTTCGCTCGCGTCGAATGCATCGGATATCGCGAGGAAAGGCAGCGATGTCGTCGGCCGCGTGGTTGCGACGATGAACGGCATCAGCGACAGCTCCGACAAGATCGCGGAGATCACGGGCATCATCGAAGGCATCGCATTTCAGACGAACATTCTCGCGCTCAACGCGGCGGTCGAAGCGGCGCGGGCAGGCGAGCAGGGCCGGGGCTTCGCGGTCGTCGCAAGCGAAGTGCGCAGTCTCGCGCAGCGCTCGTCGACGGCGGCGAAGGAGATCAAGGAACTGATCGCGGCCTCCACGGACAAGGTGCGCGACGGTTCCGTGCTGGCGGGCGAAGCAGGCACGACGATGACCGAGGTGACGCAGGCCGTCGCGCGCGTGACGGACATCATGCAGGAGATCGCGGCGGCTTCGGCGGAGCAGGGACGCGGCATCGAGCAGGTGAATCTTGCCATCACGCAGATGGACGAAGTCACGCAGCAGAACGCGGCGCTGGTGGAAGAAGCGGCCGCGGCGGCATCGTCGCTCGAAGAACAGGGACGCAGGCTCAACGAAGCGGTCGCGTTCTTCACGGTGGACGCGCCGGCATCGACGTTCACGCGCTCTGAGACGCACGTGGCCCGCGCGCCGGTTGCGAAGTCCGCACCTCGCGTTGCCCGGGTCGCTCAGATTGCGGTCGCGAAGCCGGCGACCACCGACGGCTGGAGCACCTTCTGACGCCGGTTCAGGCGTTCACATCGACGATGACGCGGCCCTTCACTTCGCCGCGCAGCAAGCGCGCGGCGACATCGGGCGCATCCGCGAGCGCGACGGTGGTCGCGACGCTTTCGATGGTCGCGACCGGCACTTCGTCGGCGATCGCCTTCCACGCCGCGACGCGCCGCTCGCGCGGCACGTAGACACTGTCCACGCCCAGCAAGGCGACGCCGCGCAGGATGAACGGCGCGACGGACGCCGGCAGATCCATGCCTTGCGCGAGCCCGCACGCGGCAACCGCGCCGCCGTAGCGCAAGCTCGCGCAGACGTTCGCGAGCGTATGACTGCCGACGCAATCGACGGCCGCCGCCCAGCGTTCCTTCTGCAGCGGCTTGCCCGGGTCCGAAAGCGTCGCGCGCTCGACGATATCCGCCGCGCCCAGCTCGCGCAGCCGCGCGGCTTCCTCGGGGCGGCCGGTCGACGCGATCACGCGAAAGCCGCGCTTGGCCAGAATCGCGACGGCGAAGCTGCCGACGCCGCCGTTCGCGCCCGTCACGAGCACGTCGCCGTCTTTCGGGCCGATGCCATGTTTTTCGAGTGCCTGCACGCACAGCATCGCGGTATAGCCCGCGGTGCCGACGGCCATCGCCTGGCGCGTCGTGATGTTCGCGGGCAGCGCGATCAGATGGTCGCCCGGCACGCGCGCCTTCTGCGCGAGCCCGCCCCAATGCGTTTCGCCCGCGCCCCAGCCGTTCATCACGACCTTGTCACCGGGCTCGTAATCCGGATGCGAACTCGCCTCGACGACGCCCGCGAAGTCGATGCCCGGCACCATCGGCCACATGCGCACGACCGGCGCCCGGCCGGTGATCGCGAGGCCGTCCTTGTAGTTCAACGTGGAGAAGTCGATGCGCACGAGCACGTCGCCGCCGTCGCCGGACAAAGCCAGGCGCGATTCGTCGATCGACTGAATGGACGCGACCGTGCGGTCGTCCTGTTTGTCGAGCATGAGGGCTTTGAACATCGTCGGATTCCGGAGGAGGTTGAGCGAAAGAGGCGGCGCGCGGCCGCCTCCCGGCAAGCTTAATGATGCTCGAATTCCGCGCGCGGCTTCGGCGTCGCCTTCACCTTGTTGTACTGGAACTCGGGCAGCGCCTTGATCGCGTCCTTGGTCGCGCCCGCGAGCACGAACTGGCCGTTTTTGACGTCGAGTTGATCGATGGGAATCGCGACGTCGTGGCGCGCCACGCCGAGGAACTTGTTCGCGGCGATGATCGCGAACGAAACGGATTTGTCCGGCGCGACGATGATGTCATTGATCACGCCGACGCGTTGTCCCTGATCGTTGACGACGGGTTTGTTGAGGACGGATTTCTTGATGCTCCAGCCATCGATGATGGCCGTCGAGACCTCGACCGATACGCCGAGCGGTTGCGTGCCCGCGACTTGGGCGAAGGATGCCGTGGAAGTCAGGCCGAGTGCCGACGATGCAACGAGCAGTGCCACGAGTTTCGATTTCATTGTTTCGATTCCTCAAAGGATTAGGAAAGCCGTCAATGGAAATGCGCGATTCAAGCTTCCGGCGCGGTAGAAGTTTGAACGTTAATCGTGGATTATGCAGGAACGGTGTCAGCTTGCGCCGCGCGCACTGCAATAGTGCGAACGTGCGGCGCGTGCTGCCGCGGGATTTGAAACGGAATCAATGCAATAGCCGCGTGAGCGCGTCGGCCCTGTGCACGGCGCGCTTGCCGCTCTTGTCGCTTTCGACTTCGAAGTGCGGATCCTCGCGCGACGCGTTGACGGTATGGCCGTCGAGCGTCGTGCGCTCGGTGACGATGCGCACGATATGCCCCGTCGTTTCGCCTTGCGGCGTGTTCCAGCGGACGTGATCGTGCAGCTTGAAAGACTTGCGCATGGCGCTTGGCTCCTGAAGGAACGTGGACGTTTCAGAAGGCGCAACCGCCATGCCCGTCATCGCAGGCGTGCGAGCGTGGCTTCGTCGTCCTGGCCGCCGAAATAGCGGCGCAGCGCTTCCTGAAAGACCCCGGGGTCGTCGGCCGTGTGCGCGAAAAGGGTCATCGACGAATGAAATTTCATGTCGTCCGGATAGCCGAAGATGTCGCCGACGCTGCGCCCCTGCACGCCGCCGACGATGCGCGTCAGCTCGACGAGCCGCGCGCCCAGCACGGGATGCGCGAGATACGCCCGGGCTTCGTCGCGCGACGAGATCGCATAGCGCTGCGCCATCGCGCTGTGCCCGAGGCCGGCGATCTGCGGAAACACGAACCACATCCAGTGCGTGCGCTTGCGGCCGGCCGAGAGTTCGGCGCGCACGTCGTCGATGACGCTCTCCTGCGCGTCGACGAAACGCTGAAGGTCGTAGGGATCGCTCATGGTTCTCTCCTTAAGGGAGCGCGTCGGCGATGCGCTGTCTCATCGCCGCGTCGGGATAAATGCCCATGCCCGCGCGCGCGTTGTCGATCATGTATTCGCGCCGTCCCGTGCCGGGAATGACGCAGGTCACGGCGGCGTTGCCCAGCACGAATTTGAGCAGAAGCTGTGCCCACGACGCGCAGCCGAGTTCCTGTGCGAACGCGGGCAAGGGCCGGTTGCGCAGGCTCGCGAGCAGCGACCCGCCGCCGAACGGCTGATTGACGATCACCGCGACGCCGCGCTCGGCGGCGAGCGGCAGGAGGCGCGCTTCGGCGTCGCGGTCGTTGGCGGCGTAGTTGATCTGCATGAAATCGACGCGCTCCGAGCGCAGCACGGCCTCGACTTGGGCAAATGCGCTCGACGTGTAATGCGTGATGCCGATGTAGCGGATCTTGCCCGCGGCTTTCCAGTCGCGCAGAGTGGCGAGATGCGTGCGCCAGTCGAGCAGGTTGTGAATCTGCATGAGATCGATGCGATCGGTCCGCCAGAGGCGCATCGACTGCTCCATCTGCGCGATGCCGGCCTCGCGTCCGTCGGTCCAGACCTTGGTGGCGATGAACGCCTTGTCGCGCGCGTGCGACTCGGCGAGCAGCGCGCCCGCGACGGCTTCGGAGGAGCCGTACATCGGCGATGAATCGATGACCGAGCCGCCCGCGGCGAAAAGCGCGCCCAGCACGTCGGCGAGCTCGCGGCGACGGGTTGCGTCGTTGCCTGCGTCGAAGGTGCGCCAGGTGCCGCAGCCGACGATGGGCAAGGGCTCGCCGGTTGCGGGGATCGGGCGCTTGTTCATGGGTTGGACGGGCGGTTTGGCTGCAAGGGCGGTTTGTGCGGCGAGCGCGGCGGCGGTGAGGCAGAGGAAATCTCGGCGGGTGGTCATGGGCGGTGAGCGCGGGTTGTGCGATTCGGCTGGGGGAAAAGGCATGTCGCGAATTCCTGCTCGATGACGGTCCGTTCGATTCTTTCGCCGTGAGGAACGCACGATGACGCAAGTTCGTTCCTGCTTTCAGGCCGTTGCGTCTACGTTTGAAGCTATGCTTTTTTGCGTTTCGGACGTTTCGAGGAATTAGCATACCTCGCTCTCGCCAGCGATCTCAGTCCACAATAATCCGCCATGACCCGCCGAAACGATCTGCAAAACATGCAGCCCCTGGAACTGATTCGCACGCTGCGTCTGGCTGGCCGCGCCGCCGAAGCCCGCGCCCTTTGCGCGCAGTTGTCCGCCTGCGACGATCCCGGCTGCGTGATCGCCCAGCTTGGAATCGATTTGAGCTATCTCGGCATGTATGCCGACGCCGAAACGCAACTGAAACGCGCATTAGCGAACGAGTCGCTCTCTTACGTCGATCGCTATATTGTGATCGACGAGTTGTGCGGCGTGCAATTCATCCTCGGCAAGTTTCACGAAGCGCACGAGGGATACCGCGCGCTGCGCGGGCGTGAGTATGCCCAAGCCTTTCACCGTCTGATTATCGGAGATGATCCCGTCTGGCAGGGCGTAGGGGCTGACGATTTCCTCAGCATGGAAGAACCTGTCGCGGGCAAACGGATATTCATTTGCGGGGAGGGCGGTTTCGGCGACTTCGTGCATTTCTCGCGCTACATCGATCTCCTTCTTCGGGACGGGGCGCGTGCGGTCGTCGTGGAGCACATCCCGGCATGGGAAGGCATTTTTCGCCAGAGCGACGACGTGACATTGTCGAAGGCGACAGCCGAGCAGCGCGCGATCGAAATCGAGCGCTGCGATCGCATCACCTTCGGCTTCAGTCTTTACGCGCGATATCAGCGCTCGCCGTACTTTCCTGCGGAGAATCCCGGGGCGCGCATTGCCATCGATCCAGCCAGGGTGTTGTCCGACGAGGCGAGCGCGCAGTTGAGCGTCGAAACGACGCTCCCGAAAATCGGCCTGATCTGGAAAAGCGCGAGCGGCGTGCGTCACGAGCCGTATCGCTCGATTCCGCTGGAGCGCCTCGAATCTGTGCTAACAAGCGGCACCTGTCGTCTCTATTCGCTGCAGGTAGGCGAGATCAGCGAAGAAGAGCGCGCCGTCATGAACCGCCACGGCGTGACCGACATGGCGCCGCATCTCTCGACCTTCGGCGACACCGCTCGCGTGCTCGAAAAGCTGGATCTGCTCATCACCATCGACACGGGCACGGCGCATCTCGCTGGCGCGCTGAATCGCCCCGTCTGGGTGCTGCTGCCGCAGGCATGCGATCCACGCTGGCTCGACTGCCAGCGCTTTACGCCGTGGTATCCGTCGATGCGCCTCTATCGTCAGACCGAGCTCGGCAACTGGGCCCAGCCGCTCGCGGACATGCAGGCCGACCTCGCCGCGCTCAGTGCTTCCGTAGCGCCGTCGTCCGCCGAAAGCCCCTGAAACGCTCGCGCCGATGTTCCTCGTCGAAGTGCGCGCGCGCGGGCTTGACGAGATCGCTGCGCGAAACGATGCCGACGAGCCGCAGCGACTGCTCGTCCGCGACCACCGGAAGGCGCTCCAGTTCATGCACGGCGAGGCGCGTCGCGGCGAGCCGGCACGGCTCACCCGGCAGCGCGAACACGGGCGCGCCACGCTGAAGCTGCTCCAACGCCTCGCCGATGCCCACACTCGCCTGCCCATCCGTCAGCGTCCCGAGCGCCGCCCGATCGAGCATCCCGACGAGCGCGCCGTCTTGCACGACCGGATATGCGCGATGCACCTGATGCGGTCCGAAGTGCTTCGCGAGCACGTCGCTCAAAGGCGTGGCGGCATCGACCGTCAGCACGTCGCGCGTCATGACTTCCTCGACGTGATGACGCTCCAGCGGATCCACGCCGTATTCCCGATAGATGTGATACCCGCGCCGCGCGATCTTCTCGGTCATGATCGAGCGCTTCATCGCGACCGTCGCGAAGCCGTGCGCGACGAGCGTCGCGGCGAGCAGCGGCAACAGCGCGTTCGCATCGTGGGTGAGGCCGAACGCGAAGACGATCGCGGTGAGCGGCGCGCCGAGTGTCGCGCCGAGCGTCGCGGCCATGCACACGAGCGGCCAGAGCGCGGCGTCATGGCCCGGAAGGATCGCGCCGAGCACGGTGCCTAAGCCTGCGCCGAGCATCAGGAGCGGCGCGAGCACGCCGCCCGAGGTCCCCGAGGCGAGCGCGATGACCCAGCTGATCGCCTTCACGGCGAGGATCGACAGCGCCACCTGAATCGCGATGTGCTGATGCAGCAAGTCGCCGATCACGTCATAGCCGACGCCGAGCGCGCGCGGCTCGATGTACCCGCCGATGCCGACGAACACCGCGCCGATCGCAGGCCACCACATCCAGTGGATCGGCAGCTTGCCGAATACGTCTTCGAGCTTGTAGAGCGCCGCCGACAGCCCCGATGCCAGCGCGCCCGACAGCAGCCCGGCCACGAGGCACGAAAGCAGCGAGATCATCTGCGGCGGCTGCGTGTCGAGCGGAAAGAGCGCGCCCGTGCCGAACACCGCGGCGCGCGCGAAACCCGCGACGGCGCAAGCGAGCGCGACCGGCAAAAAGCTGCGCGGACGCCACTCGAAGAGCAGCAGTTCGACCGCGAGCAGCACCGCCGCGACCGGCGTGCCGAACACGGCGGTCATGCCCGCCGCCGCGCCCGCGACGAGCAGCGTCTTGCGCTCGGCGGCCGTCACGTCGAAACATTGCGCGATCAGCGACCCGAGCGCGCCGCCCGTCATGATGATCGGGCCTTCCGCGCCGAACGGCCCGCCGCTGCCGATCACGATGCCCGACGACAACGGCTTCAGAATCGCCACCTTGGGCGACATGCGGCTTTTGCCGAACAGAATCGCTTCGATGGCTTCGGGAATGCCATGGCCGCGAATCTTCTCCGAGCCGAAGCGAGCCATCATCCCGACGATCAGGCCGCCGATCACCGGAATCGCGATTACCCAGGGCCCGAGCGTGTTGAGCGCGGGCGAGCGGTCCGCGATCGAGAACGTGCCGAAGAAAAACAGGTTCGTGAAGAGATGGATGAGCCCGAGGAGCAGGACGGCCGCGAGCGTGGCGATCCCGCCGATGACCGCGGCGAGCCCGCAGATTTTCAGCAGCCGGTCGTTGACCGAAAAGTCGCGTTTGTGATGGTCCATGATCAGCGCTCCAGGATATTCAAAGATCGATGCGCGGCACGCGGAACGCGCCTTCGAGCGACTTCAGCTCCGCGCGATGCAGCGCGGCGAGCCGTTCGAGCACGTCTTCGCCGCGCGCTTCGAGATGCACCCGCACCTGACGGCGATCCTCGTCGCTCGGCGCGCGGCGCACGAGCCCGGCCGCCTCGCAGCGCGTGACGAGCGCCACCACGCCGTGATGATGCGATTGCAGCCGCTCGGCGAGTTCGCCCACCGTCGCCCAGTCGCGGCCCGGATAGCCCTTGATGTGCAGGAGCAGCAGATACTGCAGCGGCGTGATGCCTTCGTCCTGCGCGGCGCGCTCGGAGAAGCGTTCGAAGCGGCGCATCTGATAGCGGAATTCGGACAACTGCTCGAAGTCCGGCTTGTTGAGGTTGCGCGGGGTTGTCATCGGATTCCAGTCAGCGCGGGGCGGTTCAGGCGCTTTTGCGCTCGCCCGCGAACGATTGTCGATAGAGGCCGGAGATCAGGTCGGTCTCGGTGATCATGCCCGCAAGCTGATCGTGCGCGCCGACCACCGGTACGTGGTGGTGCCCGAAGTGCGCGAACATCGGCACCAGCTCGGCGATCGCAGTGTGCGTCTTCACCGTGCAGACGTCCGTCGTCATCAGCGAGGCGACGAGCGGCGGTGTCGTCGACGGGCCGCGCATGACCCGCTCGATCGCGCGCCTCATGCCCTCGACGATGCCGCCGCCGCGCACCGGCGCGAGATCCGCGCGCGTGACGATGCCGCATACGCGGCGCGTCGCGTCGATCACCGGCAGTGCCTTGACGTGATGTTTGTCGATGAGCGCGAGCGCCGCCTGTGCGCTCGTATCGGGCGTCACCGACACGACCGCGCGCGACATGATGTCCGCGCACGTGAACTCGGTAAAACGGCGCGCATAGGCCTGCAACTGCGTCTCGCGAAGAAGCGCTTCGAGATCGTCCGGATCGACATCGAGCATTTCGCTGCGGCGCGAAAGCACGGCTTCGAGATCGGCGCGCGTGAACGAGGCGGCGTCGGGCGGCGCGTTCGCGGGTTGCGGCGCGGCGTGCCCGTGCGGATAGCGATGGCCCGTCAGCGCATGAAACACGATCGCCGACGACAGCAGCGCCGCCGACTGGATCGCCACCGGCGCGACCACGAATCCGAAGCCGAGCGCATGAATCGACGGTCCGCCGAGCACCGCGGTCAGTGCGACCGCGCCCGAAGGCGGATGCACGCAGCGCAGCGCGAACATCGCGCAGATCGCGAGACAGACGGCGAGCGCGGCGGCGTCGATCGGATCGTGCACGAGCATCGCGCAGGCGACGCCGACCGTCGCCGACACGATGTTGCCGCCGATGATCGACCACGGCTGCGCAAGCGGACTCGCCGGCACGGCGAAGAGCAGCACGGCGGAGGCACCCATGGGCGCGATGAGATAGGGAGTGGCCGAGGCATCGCCGATCAGGAGATGCGCGAGCCCGCCCGTCAGCGCAATGCCGATCAGCGCGCCCAGACCGGCGCGCAGCCGCTCGGTCCAGCGCAGCGTGACGGGCGCGGGAAGAAAGCCATGCAGCCAGCGAAGCAATGCGATACGCGACACTTTTTTCAGCGTTCCGGGAAAGTCAGTGGAGGGTCACACTGGCCGGCCGGGTCGATGGCGCGAAAGCAAGCGTGCGACGACCGCAAAATTATATCGCAATATGATACAAATTGTCGCGCGTCGTGGTGCGTCGCGGCTGAACGGACGCGCGCGTCCTCCTGTACGATCACTTATCTCCCGCAGGTCGCGGACACTTCTACATGGCTCGTCGCTTCATTTCCGGTCTGGCGTGCGTCATCGTCGGCGCGTGCACGTGGTCGTGCGCGGCCGCCGCAACGGACGACGATCCGTCGACCCTCGTCAGCGACGTTCACGAGTTCGTCGTCGCCGCCGATGGCTCGCTGACCGAAGACGACACCGCCGTGCTGCGCGCGAATACGTCGGCGGGCGTCGACGAGATCGCGCAGCGTTACGTCTGGTACGACAGGAGCGTGTCGAAGGTGGATATCGTCGAGGCGTATTCCGTCGATGCGAACGGCGCGCGCCACGACGTCTCGCCCGGGCAGATCCGCGATATTCAGGAGCCGCGCTCGGCGGGCGCGCCCACGTTTCAGGACGCGAAACTGCGCGCGGTGATCTTCCCGGCGGTGGGCATCGGCTCGACGGTGCATTTGCGCGCCCGCAAGAGCCAGGCGGCGGCGGTGATTCCCGGGCAGTTCAACTATTACGTCGATCCGGGGCAACGGCCCGTGTTGCAGCAGCGGCTCGTCTTCGATCTGCCGGCGGACAAGCCGCTTTTCGCCGATGCGCGCGGCTATGTCGCCGAGCCGCCCGTCACGGAAAACGGCCGCACGCGTCATGCGTTCACGTATCGGCGCGAGCGTATCGCGCGCATCGAAAGCGGCTCGGTGGGTTATGCCCAGTACGGCGACCGCCTGATGGTCACGACCTTCCCCGATTACGCGAGCTTCGCGAAGCGCTATCGGGAAGCGGCCGCGGACCCGGGAACGGACGATCCCGCCATCCGCGCACTCGCGCAATCGCTCACGCAGAACGACACCGACGACCGCGCGAAAGCCAGAACGCTCTACGACTGGGTGCGCCACACGATCCGCTACGTCGCGATGTTCATCGGCCAGAGTCCCGCCGTGCCGCATCGCGTGACCGAAGTGCTCGCGAACCGCTACGGCGATTGCAAGGATGACGTCGCGCTCTACGGTGCGCTGCTCGATGCCGTCGGCATTCGCAACGAGCCCGCGCTGATCGGCCTCGGCTCGGTCTATACGCTGCCGTCGGTGCCGGGCTACGGTTCGGGCGCGATCAATCACATCGTCACGTGGCTGCCGGATCTGAACACGTATGCGGACAGCACCGCGTCGAGCGTCGAGTTCGGCTTTCTGCCGCTCGCGGACATGGATCGCCCCGCGCTGCTCGTGAACACCGGCGTGCTCGCCCGCACGCCCGCGACCCAGCCGCTCGCGCGCACGGCGCGGCTGCAGATCGAGGTCGCGCCGCAAGGCGAGGCGAGCTTCGCGTACTGGGTGGAAGATTCGGGATGGAGCGCGGAGATCGAGCGGATGAACCTGCGGCTCGCGAACGCGCAGCGGCGCGACCAGATCGCGGCGGACCGGCTGCGCTACACGAACCTGCGCGGCGCGGGCGCCCTGACGACGAGCGATGTCGATGCAACCGGCGGCCCATTCGCGACGACCTTGCGCGGCACGCTCGACGATGTCGTCTGGCCGACCGGCACGACGGCGTTGCCCGCGCTCACGAGCCTGTCGGGCGGCATCGCGACGGCGACGCGCAACTGGCTCGCCGAGCGCACGCGCACGCAGCCGTATCTGTGCATCGGCGGCACGTTCGACGAGGTCTCGCAGATCACGCTGCCGAAAACGATGCGCGTCGCCGAGGTGCCCGTCGATCAGGATCTGACGAGCGATTTCTTCCGCTACCGCTCGCGCTATCTTTTCGATCCGTCGACCAACGTCGTCCAGATTTCGCGCACGCTGGAAGCACGCTTCGGCAAGCAGGTCTGCACGCCCGACGAATTCCGGGCGGCGCTTCCCGCGCTGAAGACAATCGAGCGGGATGCGCAGGCGCAGATCATCGTCAAGGCAGCCGGCCGGTGAAGCTCACTCCATGTCCCGCGCGACGCGAAAGCCGTTCTGCGACTGCCGCACGCTCGAACTGTATTTGAAGCGCGTCGCCGACTGCATGTAGGGCGCGCCTTCGCGCCACGAGCCGCCGCGAATCACGCGCACGGAGCAAGACGGATCGTCCCAGGCGCGGCCATCGACGGGCGCGTTCCTGTACGAGCTATGCCAGCAATCGGCGACCCATTCCCAGACGCTGCCGTTCATGTCGTACAGGCCATAGGGATTCGCCGCGAACGATCCGACGGGCGTCGGCGCATCGGGTTTGTACGGGTCGCCGCAATCCTTGCAGTCGGCCGTGCCCTTCTTCATCTGATCGCCCCACCAGTACGTGGATTGCGTGCCGCCGCGCGCGGCGTATTCCCATTCCGCTTCCGTCGGCAGGCGATACGGCTTGCCGCCCACCTTGCTCAGCCATTTGACGTAGACCTGCGCGTCGTCCCAGCTCACGTTGCGCATCGGCGCGTTGCCGGGCGGCGGTGTCGCCGACTCGCCCTCCGCCGCCACGCGCGTGCACGCGCCCGCATCGGCGCAGGCGTTCCATTGCTCGACCGTGACTTCGTATTTACCGATGGCGAACGCCCGCCCGATCGACACCCGATGCGGCGGCTTCTCGGCCGGATCATCGTTGTTGCTGCCCATCGTGAAGCTGCCGGACGAAAGCGGAATCAGGATGGGGCATGCCGGGCAATCCTTGATCTCGCCGCCGCTCGCCGTCTTCGCCGCAGGCTTCGTGGTGATGGCGGCGGGCGGCGCGGTCACAGCGGCGGCGGGCGCGGCCGGCGGGCTCGGGCGAGGCTTTTCCGGCGCGGCCGCGGTCGCCGGCGCGGATGGCGGAGGCTTCGGCGTCGGGGCGGCGGGCGTCGCCGTCGCCGCCGGGGGCGCCGCTGGCGACGATGCCGCTGGTTTAGCGTTGCCCGCCGCGCGCAGACGCTCGATGCGCGCCTTGGCGAGCGTGGCGAAACGCCCGTTCGGATATGCCTTCAGATACGCCTCGTAATCGCCCGGATAGGTGCTGTCCTTGATCGATTCCCAGAACGTCAGTTCGTACTGCTCGTTGCTGTCCTTAGGAAGGATGCCGCGCGTGCGCACGGCATTGGCGGAATCGGCGGGAAAGATGGCGTTCGCGTCCGCGATGCGCGCGTTCACCGATGCCTCCGCGATCGGAAAGCCCGCATCGAGCGTCGACGCGATCCACGGCCGCTGCCCGCCGCGCGATGCCTGCGTGACATCGGACGCAGCCGCCGCGAACGTCGACGACGTTACCGGTGAACGCGTGCCCAGCGCGCGCAAGAGCGCCGCGGTATAGCGTCCGTTGCGCTCGCCTTCTATCGCGGCATCGCCGGGCGCGGCGGCATAAGCGACGAGCGTGCGCGGCGGCAGCGTCCACGTCCGCGCGTTCGCTTTCTCGAAAGGATCGGTGAGGCACATGTCGAGCACGACGATGTTCGCCGCGCCCGGGCGCACGCGCGTCATGCGCTCGACGATTTCTTTCGCGGAGAGCGCATCCCGCACGAGCGTCGCGGGACGGCGCTCGCGTGCGCCGAGCGGCACGAGCAACGCGTCGCCGCCCGCTTGAAGTCCGTGGCCGGCGAAATAGACGAGCGCCGTATCGTTCGGGCCAAGGTGCGCGGCGAAGGCATCGAGTGCCTCGCGCATTGCCGCTTCATCGAGGTTCGTGCGGTGCGTGACGTGAAAGCCGAGGGCGCCGAGCGCTTTGCTTATGTCATCGGCATCGTGCGATGCGCTCGCGAGCGGATGGTCGACATAGTCTGCATTGCCGATCACGAGCGCGAGATGCCTGGGCGCGTGCGCGGTCGTCGCGGTAGAAGGAGAAGACAGCGCTGCGACAGACGCCGCGCTCGCTGGTGCGGGGGCGAGGCCGATCGTCAGCAGCACGCCCGCGATAAGAAGAGTTCGCCACATATTCACACCCTGTCCGTCCGGCTTTGAGTGGAGGGCATCGTGCTGCATTCGGGCCCGATGCCGAGGCTCTGCGTCCAGCACTACCAACGATAGCACGCACTCACGCGCCGCTTAATCCCCTGAAGGGAGGTATCCGTCATGAGGGCTGAAGGACACCCCTGTGTACGTATCTTTTTTAAACGTTACGTCCTAATCTAAAAGCCAACGACGGTGCATCACGCAACCCGCATCACGCTCCGGGCACGAGCGTTCGCACGTGCAAGGAACGTTTTCCCTGGCCCATCCGCGAGGCCTTTCAACGAGAGGCGTGCATAACATGCTGAGAAGAACCGTGCTTGGCGCGCTGGCTTCCCTGGCCGCACTGGCCGCCGATTCGTCGTTCTCCGCCGCCGCGCGTGCGCGCACGCCCGCTCCGCCGAACGCCGAGGCGTACATCATCTGGCCGCCGGACGGCGCCGTGATTTCGGGCGGCAAGCTCTGGGTGCGCATGGGCTTGCGCAACATGGGCATCTGTCCGAAGGGCGTCGATCTTCCGAACGTGGGGCATCACCATCTGCTGGTCGATGCGGATCTGCCGCCGCTCGATCAGGAGATACCGTCCGACCGCAACCATCTGCATTACGGCGCGGGCGAAACCGATGCGCGCCTCGAACTGCCGCCGGGCAAGCACACCCTGCAGTTGCTGATGGGCGACTACAACCACATTCCGCATGATCCGCCGGTGTATTCGAAGAAGATCACGATCACCGTGAAATGAGCTGTGCACTTGCCGAGGGCACATGACATGAAAAAACGATCCGCTGACGCACTCGCGCTCGCGCGTTCGCTCCTCGTTGCGGCCGCGCTGGCGACGGCGATCGCCGCGCCTTGCGCGTTCGCCGGGCCGACGCCCGCGCCCGCCAACGCCTATGCGTACATCGGCTATCCGAACGACGGGCAGACCTTGCCCGCGGGCAAGCCCTTCAAGGTCTGGTTCGGGCTGCGCTTCATGGGTGTCGCGCCGCGCGGCGTGAAGTTTCCGAACACGGGGCATCATCATTTGCTGATCGATGTCGACTTGCCGCCGATGGATCAGGAGATTCCATCGGATCGCAATCACCTGCACTACGGCGCCGGCGAAACCGAAACGATGCTCGAACTGCCGCCGGGCAAGCACACGATTCAGCTTCTGATGGGCGATGACAAGCACATACCGCATAACCCGCCTGTCTATTCCAAGAAGATCACGATCTACGTCAAATGAGTTCGGGCGCCGAGTGAGGCACTGAGCGGCGCCTTTCCCGATTTCTTTTATCGACTTCGATTCCGCGCGCTGTATGGCGGAGGGAAACGCTCGTGAGTGCAATCCGTAGGGGTGTCGCTTGACAACCGACAGTGCAATAGCGAAGTGTTGGGGGAACAGCACCACGAAGGCGCGGATGCCGGCGCAGCATCGAATGATCGAAGCCTTGCACAGCAACGCACACGGCGAAAAGCAGCCGACGCCCGATGTAATTGGCACACCCTATGCATTACATGGTCGCGAGCAGACAAGTTGCTCGAAGCCACCACCGAAACGCGCGACGCGCACCCAAGGAGCGGAAATGAAGACGCTGATCATCAAGGACCTTCCCGTCACCGAAGAACTGGACAGCCGCGCGATGTCCGCGGTGCGCGGCGGCTATGCGACCCTGTTCCCCGGTTATATCTCGATGAACGGGGCGACGCTCTCGATGCCGTTCAACCCGCAGCAGATCATCAACCAGACGCAGACCACGTTCAACCAGAACGGCAGCAACATCGCGTTCGCCGAGGCGCTGAAGTCGCAATCGACGGTCGCGCCGACGCAGGACGCGAAGAACATCGCCAACGTCAACTTCGGTGTGGCGGGCAACCTCGCGTGAGGCGAACGCCGCGAGGAATGAACCGGATGCCGGTGCGGTAAGCATTCATGCAGTCATGCAGTCGGCAGTAAAAGCGGGGCACGGGGAGCTCTGCTGTAACACCGCCCGCGACATCGGGCGCTGCGGTTCGGCCGGGGTCGCATCCCGCCGGACCGCGTCACGAAGCGCGACGTGCCACAGAGCACGCGCGCGCCACGTGACTTAACCCGTATGGAGTCCCGGCGCGCCGTGTGATTTACTTGAAGGACCGAACGGCCGGCGCCGCGCTTCTCACCCATCAAACTGACCGTCGGTGCGCGTTCACCGGGAGCGAGATCGTGCGAGCCTTGTTGCCATCGTTGCGCGTGACCATCAGGCGCGAGTGGGCCGTGCTGCCAGGGCTGATTGCCGCTGTGTTGCTGTCCGGCTGTATCGACTTGAAGGTGCCGACTTATCAGCGGCCCGACACACCCGAGAAAACCGCCTTCACGAAGATCGACGCAGCGAAGGTCGCCGCGGCCGACACGATACAGCCCGACTGGTGGAAGCAGTTTCACGATCCGACTCTGGACGCGCTGGTGGAGAAGGCCATCAACGGCAACTTCGATATCAAGGTGCTGGCCGCACGCATCCAGGTGGCAGGCGCGCAGATCGGCGAGGCGCGTGCGGGCGCGTTGCCGTCGATGGATCTCGGCGCGGGCGCGAGCTTCGAAAAGACGACCGGCCAGCCGTTCTCGAAACAGTACAACCTCGCGACGCAGGTGAGTTGGGACATCGACATCTGGGGCTCGGTCCAGAAGGGCGTGCAGGCGCAGAAAGCCGAATTTCGCGCAACCGAAGCGGACTGGCGCGCGGGCTATCTCGAACTCGTCGCGCTCGTATCGACGACATACTTCCAGATACTCCAGTTCGACGATCAGATCGAGCAGCAGAAGCAGACCATCGCAACGAACCAGCAGATCCTGACGATCTTCGAAGGCATGCAGAAGAACGGCCTCGTGCCGAAGACGCAGGTGCTCACGCAGCGTGCGGAACTGAATCGTCTGACGCGCGAGTTGCTGGAACTGCGCCGCTCGCGCGACCTCGCGAATAACGCGCTCTCGACGCTGATCGGCGTGCCCGCGGGCGAGTTCAGAATGCCCGACGGCAAGCTCCAAAAGCGCGTGCAGATTCCCCCGGTGCCGGGCGGACTGCCGTCGCAGTTGCTCGCGCGCCGTCCCGATCTCATCGCGGCCGAATATCGCGTGCTCGAAGCCTACGACCTCGTCGGGCAGGCGAAGCTCGCGCAACTGCCGACCATCAACCTGACCGGGCGTGGCGGCACGGCGAGCTTTCAGTTGACCGATCTGTTGAAGATGTTCACGTTGAGCTTCGTGCCGAGCATCAATATCCCGATTCTCGATCCGTCGGTGCGCGCGCACGTGAAGACGACCGAAGCGCAGACGACGGTCGCGGAACAGCAATATCGCAGCACGGTGATGAACGCCTTCGAGGAAGTGGAGAACGCGCTCGTCAATCTCGATTCGCACACGAAGCAGCGCGTCGAGTTGCAGCAGGAAGTCGATCAGTTGACGGTGGTCGCCGCGCAGATCGACGCGCAACTGAAAGAAGGCGTGATCTCGCAACTCCAGGTGTTCGAGACGGAGCGCACGCTCCTCGCGGCGCAACTCGCGCTGCTCGCGAACCATCAGCAGATTCTTTCCGACACCGTGACGCTCTATAAGGCGTTAGGCGGCGGCTGGCCGATGATCGATGTGCAAAGCGCAAGCAAGGACACGACGAAGTGAAGCGCTTCATTCATTGTCTCCTTCGCAATGATATGAATAACTAACGATCGTTCCAGGATGGCTCGCCATTTGCGTGACGAACCGGTGCCGCACGATTGACTACGACGATGCGTGACTTAAACTCTCAACAGCCGCCGGTGACGAATGACTTCCATGACGGCGCGGACCAACCTGTCCATGCGCCCGACGATGCCGGGCATTCCTCTGGCGCGTCGGCGGCAGCGGCTGGACGTACCTCGTGACATGGACATGGCTCAAGGCTTCTCCATAGCGGAACCACAGCCGGGCGTGGGCGAGGCATTCGACGTCATCCTGAAGCCCATGCCGGGTCCCGAGCTTGCCGGCGAGATGGCCGACAGGCTGACGGAAATCCGCATCGACGAAAATCTCTTTGCGATCGGCCGCGCCGAAGCGCCGTTCGACACGAGCCCGCCCGAAGCCGTCGCGCAACTCTCGCGGCGGCACGCGCGCATTTTCATCGAGCACGGGTTCGTCTATATCGCCGATCTGGCCAGCAAGAACGGCACCGCCGTGAATGGCACGCCCGTGCGCGACACGCCCGCGCGCGTGAGAAACGGCGACATCGTTTCGTTCGGCAGCCGGCTGTCGTATCGCGTGCAGTTCGCGCCGCGCACGCGGCGTGTGAACATGCCGAAGCCGATCGGCATCACGCTCACGCCGCAGCGCAACGATCTCGGTCTTCATCCCGTCGAGCTCGCCCAATTTCCGTTTCTCGTCAGCAAGACCGACGAGACCTTTTCGCGCTATCGCGAGCAGTATCCGCATCAGGTCAATTACGTGTCGCGGCGGCACGCGCATGTGTTCATCAAGGGCGGCGCGCCGTTCGTCGAGGATCTCGGCAGCACCAACGGCACCTTCGTGAATGGCGAGCGGCTCGGCGCGTCGGCGGTCGAGCTGAAGAACGGCGACACCGTCGCGTTCGGCGGCACGCACTTCGCGTACACGGTGCATCTGCACGGCGAAGAGGGCGAGTCGACGCTCACCGAAATGGTCGCACAGGCAGCGCAGACCCACGACGACGAGCTTGAGAGCGACAAGACGACCTTCGTCGGCTCGGCGCACTCGTTCCTCGATATCTTTTGCGTCGATCAGGCCGCCGCGCGCGAGGACGAAGTCAACGAGGAGGCGCAGCCGAAACCCGCAATCGAAAGCCGTCATGACACGCGCGCCGCAAAGAAGCGCAGCAAGTTCGCGCTCTTCGTGGCCGAACTGCATCGTGCGCTCGCAAGCGATGACCGACGCGCCGCGCGCCGCACGCGCATCATCATCGTGTGCGTGCTGGCCATGCTCGTCGCGGGCGGCACGGCGCTCTTCTATAGCGGCTCGCCCGAGCGTCACGCCAAATCGCTGATGTCGCACGGCGAGTTCGGCGAGGCGGCGACCGTCACGAACGACTATCTGAATACGCATCCGCAAGACGCGCAGTTCACGTCGATGAACACCGAGGCCGTGCTCAAGTCGAACGTGCCGCGCTGGCTCGCCGCGCTGAAAAAGGGCGATTTCGCGAGCGCGGACGCGATCATCGCGCAGATGCGAACGCTCGCCGCGCACAACGCCGATGTGCATTCGCTCGTCGACGAGCTCGAGTGGATCGGCAAGCTGGAGAGCTTCGTGATGAGCCGCGGCGGCGCCGAGGCGCCGATCCGCATGTACGCCGACGAGCCGCGCATCGGCGCGATCCTGAAGCACTGGGAAGCGGATGCGGCGGGCCATCAGCGCGATCTCGACCGCATCGCGGGCTACGTGCCGGAGTTTCGCGATCCGTATGCGCTCGCGCTGAGTCATCTGCG
Organism: Caballeronia sp. INML3B; assembly: GCF_023631305.1. NCBI lineage: Bacteria > Pseudomonadati > Pseudomonadota > Betaproteobacteria > Burkholderiales > Burkholderiaceae > Caballeronia > Caballeronia sp. INML3B. The sequence goes on along the minus strand of NZ_JALQDI010000040.1, from coordinate 527,026 downwards.
CAAGCTGCAAAGCGACGATTCCGTGTATCTCGCGGCCATCGACAGGCTCGATGCGAGCATCGTCAAGAGCCTCGGCCAGGACGATCCCGATGCGATCAACGCATCGCTGAAAGAATACGCGGACAAGTACCCGCGCCTCGCGGGCCTCGATCGCGTGCGCGCCGATCTCGATGCCTATACCGGCCTGCGGCGCGGTCTCGACGCCGCAAGCCTCGCGCCGCTCGCGGGATCGGTCAGCAAGACGAATTTCTCGACGCCGCCGTTCAAGGAGAAATTCAGGCAGATGAGCGCGAGCCAGCTGCCGCCACCCGATATGCTCACGCAATACGCGAGCGTCGCCGATGCGTGGAACCGCGGCCAGAGCGCGCAGGCGATCGACGGCCTGCAGAAGCTGCCGCAAGGTTCGTGGTCGCCGACCGTGCAAAAGGAGCTCGCCCACAAGAAGGCCGTGGCCGCCCAGTTTGCGGATTTACAGAAGGCGCGCGGGACGAAGGGCTATGAAGATGCGTTGCTGTCGTTCTACGAAACACTGGATCTCGATGCCGACCCGTTCTATGCGAAGGCGGTCGCGCCCGATGTCGCATCGCTGAAAGACAAGGCGACGGCGCGCGCGCAGGCCTTGATGACGCAGGCGCAGACGCTCTGGCAGCAGTATCGGACGAATGGCGGCATCGGCGGGTCCCAGCGGCTCGAATCGGGCGTGTCCGATACGTTCAGGACCCAGGCGCGGCTTTTGTCGGACGCAGAGGATGCGGCCACGCGCGGCATGCGCATCTTCAGGCAAGTGAAGGCGGACAGCGCGACGGCGAAGTGGACCGCGCTCGCCAATGAGATCGACACCGAGGCGGATTTGCAGCGGCGCTCGCTGCAGGATCTGCGCATGGTGCTCGAACCGGGACTTCTCAATACCAAGCTGAGTCTGATCGGCGGAGGCACGCGCAGTGAAGAGAGACACACACCTTAAGCCGTTGTCGGAGGCGCTCGGGGAACACGGCGCAGAAGGCATCGCGATACTCACGGCCGAGCCGCTCGGGCTCACGCAAGGGCTCGTCTTCGCGATGGTGGCGCTCGTCGCTTCGGCGCTCGTGTGGTCGTTCGTCGGCCATGCCGACGTGATGGTCAGCGCCCAGGGCACGCTCGCGCCGGAATCGGAAGTGCGGCGCTTCTATGCACCGATCGACGGCGAACTGGCCGACCTCTATATCGCCGAAGGGCAGCCGGTGCGCAAGGACGATGTCGTCGCGCGCCTGAACGCGCGTGGTGCAATCGAGGCGGCCAGCAACGCGCTCGAAGCGCAACTGAAGCTCGACGATGCCGAGCGCGAGTGGAAGCAGTTTCCCGAGAAAAAGCTGCTGATGGAGCGCAAGATCGCCGCGCTCAAGGACCAGATGGATGTGGAGGAGCATCAGCATCAGCAGCGTGTGGCGGAAGGCACGAGCAAGCTCGCGGAAGGCCAGAAGGCGCAGTTGCAGGAAGCGCGCAGCACGCTCGAAAACGCACGCCGCGCGCGCGATGCGGCCAAGGTGGAACTCGACCGCTTTCAACGTCTGCTCGCGCTGCCGGGCGGCGGGGGCGTGGCGGAGGCGCAGGTCGATGCGAAACGCAATGCGTATCTGGAAGCGGACGGTGCATATCGCGTGGAGCAATCGCGGCTCGCCGAACTCGATTTCCGCCTGAGCCACGATTTCACGCAGGCGAAGCGTCAACTGGAAACGAGCGGTCAGGAGGCGACGACTCTGCGGCTGCAGTACGAAGCCGCGATGCGCGAAGTCGCGAGCACGGAAGACAAGTTGCGTCTGCAACTACAGACGGCGCGGCTCGTCGCGGATGCGGCCGCGCGCATCAGGTTCGAGAACATCGACAAGGACAATTTTCTGCTGATTCTCGCGCCGGTGTCGGGCGTGGTCACCGACGTCACATCGACGCAGCCGGGCGACAAGATTCAGGCGAACACGCCGCTCGGCGGCATCGCGCCGGCGAATGCGAAGCCGGTGCTTAAGATCGAGATCGCCGAGCACGACCGCGCGTTCCTGCGCGAAGGGCAGCGCGTGAAGCTCAAGTTCAACGCGTTTCCCTATCAGCGCTATGGCGTGATCGACGGCACGCTCGCGTTCATCTCGCCCGCGACCAAGCCGAGCCCGTCGACCAAGCAACCCGTCTATGAAGGACGCGTGACGCTCGATCGCGATTTCTATCAGATCGCGGACACGAAGTATCCGCTGCGCTACGGCATGACGGCGACCGCGGAAATCGTAGTGCGCGAGCGGCGCCTGATCGACCTCGGGCTCGATCCATTCCGCAGTGTGGCGGGATAGGAATGGAGGGTTACACGAGCGCCGCAACGCGGACATGATGCGCAATTCAACATAGAACTGAACGGAGAACGACATGACGGCGATTGTGCGTATCGACGACGAAGTGGTCGACGTCGGCGAATTTGTCAGGTTATTGAAGCTGAACGGCCAGTTCGACGGTCTCATCGAGCAACTCGTGCGCGACAAGCTGACCGTGCGCGCGGCGAAGAAGTCGGGCGTCGCCGTGAGCGACGAGGAAATCCAGAACCGCGCCGATCAGTTTCGCCGCATTCGCGGGCTGCATCGCGCGGCGGACATGAACAACTATCTCGACGCGCTGCACGTGAGCCTCGACGAGTTCGAGGTCTATATCACCGACACGCTCTATCAGGAAAAGATGCTCGACAAGGTCGGCACCGAGCGCGAGATCGAAGAATACTTCCAGCTCAACTCGCCGAAGTTCGACAGCATCGAAGTCAGTCACATCCTGCTCGATACCGAGGGTAGCGCGAAGGAGATGATCTCCTATCTCAACGACGATCCCGAGAGCTTCGCCGAGATGGCGCGCGAGCATTCGCTGGCCGACACGCGCGACGCGGGCGGCGTGATCGGCCGGGTGATGCGCGGTCAGATGAAGCCGGACGTCGAGGCGAAAGTGTTCAACGCGGAAGTCGGCGATCTGCTCGGACCGTTCATTTCCGCGGATGGCGCGTCGTATGAAATTTTCGCGGTGACGGCGAAGTATCCCGCGAAGCTCGACGAAGACGTATCCGCGGAAATCCGCCGCCTGCTGCGCGAAGAGTGGATGCTGGCGCGCGCGCAGGAACATGTCATCGAAGCACGTTGACTGACGGAACGCGACAGAACATGGACGCGCCATCGAGCCTGGATTCCCCCGCCGACTTTCTGTCGTCGGTCGAGATTCTTTCGCCATTCACGCGCGAAGAGATCGAGCATCTTGCGGCCAATGCCGAGTCGCGCCGTTTCGGCTTCGGTGAGACTGTATGCAATGCGGGCGATGCGGCCGACGGGCTCTATATCGTGAAGGCAGGGTCCGTGCGCATCTTCACCGAGGAGCACGGCAAGGAAATCAGCATGGGGGTCAAGAAGGAGCGCGAGACCTTCGCCGATATCGCGATGCTGCGCGATTACCGGCACGAGTCGTCGGTGCGCTCCTCCGGCAAGACCGAGCTGCTGTATATCCCGCGCGCCGCGATCGATCCGGTCATCGCGAAGAATCCCGCCGCGCTCGCGTTCGTGACGAGCTACGTCGCGATCAATTCGGCGGGCGGCTTCGTTGCGAAGCTCTTCGATCTGCGCGGCAAGCTCAACAAGGCGGAGCTCGAGGAATGCGTGCGCAGCGTCGGCGTGAAGCGCGTCGCCGAGGGCAAGGAGATTCTCAAGCAGGAATCGCGCGACGACCGGCGTCTTTATGTCGTGCGGCAGGGCGAAGTGCGCATCGTGCGCGAAGAGGGCGGCGAAAAACATGTGCTCGCCACGCTCGGCCCCGGCGAGATCTTCGGAGAGAAGGCCTGCGTGATGCGTCAGGAGCAGATGGCTTCGGCAATCGCCAGCGCCGATACGCGCCTGCTCGTGATCCCCGAAAAAACGGTGCATTTCATCATCGAGCGCAACGTGAAGCTGCGCGAAGTGCTCGAAGAGCGCATCCGCTTCACCGAGCGCGAACTGCAGCGCCAGAAGAAGCTTGCCGAGCGCCGCAAGTTGCCCGCGATGCTCGACCTGCACACGAAGCCCGAACTGGGCGAGCGTGTGATCAAGCGCTTCGCGTGGGTCGAGCAGGCCGAAGAGATGGACTGCGGTGCGGCCTGTCTCGCGATGATCTGCCGTCACTACGGCATCAACATGACGCTCGGGAAGCTGCGCGAACTCGCCAACGTGACGACGTCCGGCGCGACGCTCGATTCACTCGCCCGTGCGGGCGAATCGCTTGGCTTCACGACGCGCGGTGTGCAGTGCACGTTCGAATCGCTGCGCGGCTTCGAGATGCCGTTCATCGCGCACTGGGAGGGTTATCACTACATCATCATCTACGGCGTGTCGAGCGAGAACGTGTGGGTCGCGGACCCGGCGATCGGCTTCAGGAAGATGACGGTCGGCGAGTTCGAGCGCGGCTGGAGCGGCACGTGCCTGCTGTTCACGCCGGGCCAGGATCTCACGCAAAGGGCCGTGTCGCGCTCGCCGTGGCTGCGTTTCGTCGGTTATCTGAAGCCGTACAAGAAGATCCTGCTGCATCTCTTTCTCGCCACATTCGTGATTCAGGTGCTGGGCGTGATTCCGCCGCTCATCATCCAGAACATTCTCGACGGCGTGATCGTGCATCAGAACGTCAACTTGCTGCACGTGCTGATCGGCGGGCTCGTCATCGCGAGCCTGTTCACGCAACTCATGACGACGATCCGCGCTTACCTCGCGAACTTCATGGTCCGCAACATGGATTTCGCGATGATGTCGCAGTTCTTCAGGCATACGTTTTCGCTGCCCTTTGGCTTCTTTGCGAAGCGCAAGACCGGCGACGTGTTCGCGCGCTTTCAGGAGAATCACACGATCCGCGCGTTCCTCACGGAATCGACCGTATCGACCGTGCTGAACCTGCTGATGATCTTCATCTACTTCACGATCATGTTCCTCTACAACGTGAAGCTCACGTTGCTGCTGATCGCGTTCGTGATTCCGATGATGGTGCTCACGATCGTCGCGACGCCCCGCATCAAGCAGAACGCGCGCGAGACCTTTTCGGCAGGCACGGATGCGCGTTCGTATCTGATGGAAGCGCTCGGCGGCGTGGAGACGGTGAAGGGCATGGGCATCGAGCGCCCGGTGCGCCTGAAGTGGGAGAAGAAGTACGCGAAGTCGCTGGAAGTGCAGTACAAGTCGCAGCGCTTCAATATCGCCGTGGGCCTCTGCAGCCAGTTGCTGAACGCGGCGACGACCATCGGCGTGCTGTGGGTCGGCGCGAATCTCGTGCTCGCGCGCGAACTGACCATCGGGCAACTGATCGCGTTCAACGCCTACATGGGCAGCGTGCTGGCGCCGCTGATGGGTCTCATCAACTTGTGGAGTCTCTTGAACGACGCGGGCGTCGCAATGGAGCGCCTGGGCGACGTGCTCGACATCGAGCCGGAGCAGAAGCCCGAAGACATGCAGCAGCGCGTGATGCTGCCGGATTTGCAGGGCGATATCAGCTTCAACGGCGTGTATTTCCGTTATGGCGAAGGCGACGCGCCCTACGTGCTGGAGAACATCAGCTTCGATATCAAGCCGGGTGAGCTGATCGCGATCGTCGGGCGCAGCGGCTCGGGCAAGACCACGCTCGCGAAGCTGCTCGTCGGTTTCTATGCGCCGAGCGAGGGCAAGATGACTGTGGATGGCTACGATATCAACGTCGTCGACAAAGGTTTTTTCCGCGCGCAGATAGGTTATGTGATGCAGAGCAATCTGCTGTTCTCGGGGACGATCGCCGAGAACATCGCGAGCGGCGACGAAGCACCCGACAGGCGGCGCATCGAGGAAGTCGCGAAGATGGCCGACGCGCATGCGTTCATCGTCAAGATGCCGCTCGGTTATGAGCAAGTGGTCGGCGAGCGCGGCGTGGGGCTTTCGGGCGGACAGATTCAGCGGCTATGCATTGCGCGCGCGCTGTATCACGACCCGCGCCTGCTCGTGTTCGATGAAGCCACGTCCGCGCTCGATACGCAATCGGAAAGCAATATTCTCGGCAACATGCAGGAGATATTGAAGGGCCGCACGGCCGTGATTATTGCGCACCGGCTCTCGACCATCATGCGCGCCGACAAGATTCTCGTGCTATACGAAGGCGGCATCGTCGAGCAGGGCAAGCACGACGAACTCGTCGCGCGAAAGGGCATGTACTACCAACTCGTGCAAAAGCAACTGAGCGCAGCATGAAAATACTCGACCAACCGGAAGGTGACACCAGCGCGCCCGCGTCATCGGCGATTTCATATGCGGGGCTCATCGAGAAGATCGAGATCCTGCGCTCGACACTCAGATGGACCTCGCGTCTCGAGCGGCCCGAAATCGAGAAGCTGCTGCGGCAGGCGAGCACCTTGCGCGACGAAGTCATGCAACTGTCGCACAAGGAGCGCTTCGTGCAGGCGGCTGCCGCGGAGCCGAAGCGCGACCTGCCGGCGGGCGCGCGGCGTCAGGCGCTGATCGAACGCAGTTTCGTGTTCGAAGGCACGTTCGGCGATAACCCGAAGCTGCTCGAAGCGCTGGAAATCGCGGAAAAAGCCGCGCCGACGGATCTGCCCGTGTTGATCGACGGCGAGAGCGGCACCGGCAAGGAACTGATGGCGAAGGTCATTCACGCCAACGGCTCGCGCGCGGACAAGCCGTATATCTCGGTGAACTGCGGCGCGATTCCCGACAATCTGCTGGAGTCGGAACTGTTCGGGCATCGCAAGGGCGCGTTCACGGGCGCGTCCAACGATCGCAAGGGCAAATTCGAAAGCGCGCATACGGGCACGATCTTTCTCGATGAGATCGGCGAGTTGCCTTTGTCGGGACAGGTGAAGCTGCTGCGTGTGCTCGAAGCGCACGAGATTCAGCGCGTGGGCTCGGATGAGCCGATCGGGGTGGACACGCGCATCGTCGCGGCGACGAATCGCAACTTGCGCAAGTTCTGTGACGAGGGGCGCTTTCGCGAAGACCTGTTCTATCGGCTGAGCGTGATTCATCTGACGCTGCCGGCGTTGCGCGAGCGGCGCGACGAGATTCCGCTGCTGCTCGCCTATTTCGGCGATGAAGCCGCCGCGACCCTGAAGCGCAGGCCGGTGAAGCTGTCGCCGAGGCTGCGCGACTTTCTGCGCAACTATGACTATCCCGGCAATATCCGCGAGTTGCGGAACGTGGTGTACCGGATCGCGTGTCTTGCGGGCGATATGGCCGACATCGATCATCTGCCCGTCGATATCCGGCCGAAGTCATCGCTCTCGCTGGCAATGGGCGGGCCGGCCGCAAGCGGCAACGTCATCGCGACGGCGAGTTCGCTGGCGGAAGCGAAGCGCGTCGCAAGCGATGAGGCAGAGCGCGCGTTTCTCGAGCGCGGGTTGCAGGAAACCGGCGGGACGGTCGCCGAGCTTGCCAGGCGGTATGAGATGAACCGGTCGCATCTGCAGATGCTTCTGAAGAAGCATGGGCTGCATTCGAAGGAGTTTCGAGCGGCGGCGCAGAAGAACAAGGAAGCGGCAGAGTAGCGGCCTGACCGCCCAAAGCATCTTGGCGTCGAGTGCTTGTCCGCGTCATTGGCGGATGTGATCCGTATCATCTCGGCGCGCGGTCGGCGAAGATGAAGGACGCCGACGTCGATTTTTTGCAGACTCAGCAACGGCGTCATTCCTGAACGCCGCTAAACCGACGGATTCACCTGCGTCTTGTCCGGCGCCGTCAAATCCTCTGCATGCACGACGACGACTGATATATTGTCGCGCCCGCCGCGCGCCAGCGCGATCTCCAGCAGCCTTTGCGCCGCCATCTCGCAATTCCCCGGCGCGAGTTCGCTGATGATCTCCGCTTCGCTCACCTCGTTCGACAAGCCGTCGCTGCACAGCAGGAACGTATCGCCGTCGTTCAATGCGAGCGTGTTTTCGTCGAGTTCGAGCACGTCGAGCGCGCCGACCGCACGCGTGATCAGATGCTGCGCCGGATGATGCAGCGCTTCCTCCGCCGTCAATTGACCGCGCGCCTTGAGTTCCTCGACATGGCTGTGATCGCGCGTGAGCTGCACGAGGCGCCCCTGCCGTAGCAGATAGATGCGGCTGTCGCCGGCCCACATGTAGCCGCATGCGCCATCGCGCGCCGCGAGCAGCACCACCGTGCTGCCGATGCGCGATACCGTCCGCCGCGCCGCTTCCGCGCGCAACTCATCGTTGACGTCGAGAAGCCGCGTGCGCGCATCGTCAATCACGCCCGTAAGGTCGTTCGCCGCCGATACCCTCGCCAGGCTCTCGATCACCATGCGGCTCGCAAGATCGCCGACCGCGTGTCCGCCCATGCCGTCGGCCACGGCCCACAAGCCGCGCTCGGGGGCGTCGAGCAGCGCGTCTTCGTTGATCTGCCGCACGCAGCCGGTGTCGGTGCGGGCGGCGGAAGTCCATCGAAACTCAGTGTTGAAGGTCACGGCAACCTCCGGAATCCTGGGTGGCGCGGCGTCGGCCGCGCGTCGCGGACGGTCCCGCTCATTGTGAACCAACGCGCGCCCGAAGCGAATCTTGATATGCACCGTTCAACCCGCGCGATTGCCTGCCACCGAGCTCGGATTGACCGTAAGCGTTGCGCCGTTGCCCGTGTTGCTGACCGCGACGTTCTGAAACTGATTGACCATCTGCCCGACCGTGATGTTGGTGATGTTGTTGGTGACTTCATAGACGTTGTTGGTCACGTCGATGAGAGTCACCACGGCGCCGCCTGCCCCTGCGCCGCCCGACGGACGATCCACGTAGGGCGTGATCCAGCCGTACACCCACGGCGCACCGCCTCCGCCGCTGATGGCCGACATCGCCGCGTGATCCAGCTCGCGGTCGTATTCAAGATCGGTGACGGTGAGGGCGCACATGTCGTTTTCTCCGGGATGGGCCTGTGAGCAGGACGTCCGGAGTCAATGCAAGGCCCATGCCGATCCGCGGCCGCCCTAGCGTTTTTCCGCGCGTGGCCGATCGGGCGGCGTTCTCGCGGCATGGGCCGCATCGCGAGGGGTGACATCCGTTGGGTCCTCGCCAACAAGCGATGTTGGCGCAGTGCTGAACAACCAACACATGCCGGCGCTTCCCACGCTCGCAGGCACGCGGCCGGGCGAGACGCGTTCTGGCGCATGCAACCCAACAAACACACTTCGAAAGTGTTGGCTGGCCAAGCACACAACCTCGTTGCGAATCGGCAGCGAACAATGGTTAATCTAGCAAAATCAATAAGTTATGAGGGCTGGCAGGGAAGATGCAAATGACATGGCAACCCGGCGCCAAACAAACACCCTGGCGCCAAGCAGAAAAGCATCGGAGCCAGCCATGTCAACCAACCAGCAATCCGGAGTGATCGACCAGCAAGCCGCCGCGAGCGGTTTCTCGCTCGACGACGAACCGGCGCTCGGCACCGAACTCGTCACGCGCCGCTCGGGCTACGAACACCACGGCATCTATGCGGGCAACGGCATGGTCATCCACTATGCCGGCTTTGCGAAGTCGCTGCATCGCGGCCCGGTCGAGGAAGTCACCGTCGCGCAGTTCGCCGCAGGCCACGAAGTCACGATCCGTCAGAACCCGGCCGCGAAGTTCGTCGGCATGGAAGCGGTGCGCCGCGCGCGCAGCCGCCTCGGCGAAGACCAATACCACCTGCTGACCAACAACTGCGAGCACTTCGTCACGTGGTGCCTCGACGGCCGCGCCCGCAGCCGTCAGGTGCAAGCGTGCTTCGTGCATCCGCGCGCCGCGCTTCGTGCGGTGTCGGGACTGTTCCGCGCCTATGTCGCCGCCGAGCGCCGCCGCATGAACGCGGCGCTCGCAGCCTGAACCGCACGTCCTGCCATCGATTCCGGGGAGACCATCATGCAAACCATCGAAAACTCGCTGCACTGGGCTGTCGACAAGTGGCTCGCCCCCACACCCGCGCGTCCGGCACGCGTCGTGCGTCTGTGCCGCTCGCATGTCACCGGCGCGCGCTATGTGTGCATAGAGGCGCAGCATCCGGGCGGCCCGCTCGCGATCATCTTCTTCCGCCATGACGACGGCACCTGGAACGTGTTCCCGCCGCAGGCGAAGCGTCCGTCGATGAGCGCGCAGCGGCTCGCCGCCTGAAGCGCGTACGATCAAGCCGGCGCGCGTCGGGCTGCCCCGGCTTTGACACGGCAATCCCGCTGCCGCTACTCTAGGTGGACCCATCGCGGCCATTGAAGTCGCCGGGTCGCACGGATGCGGCAGGTCGTGGTAGTTTTGCGTCCGTGAACCAGATCGTACATTTTCGAGGTATTGCCGATGACCCAGCCCGACTCCTCTTCCTCCGCCCGCGCGACGCCCGAATCGACCCTCGGCGACAATCCGCTCGGCATCGCGGGGCTGGAGTTCGTCGAGTTCTCCAGTCCCGATCCCGAGGGGCTCGCCAGGCTCTTCGAGACGCTCGGCTTCGTGCCTGTCGCGCGGCACGTCAGCAAGGCGGTCACGCGCTTTCGCCAGGGCAGCATGAATTTCCTGCTGAACGCCGAGCCGGATTCGTTCGCGACGCGCTTCGCCCAGTCGCATGGCGTGGGCATCGCCGCCATCGGCATTCGTGTGCTCGATGCGCAGGTCGCCCATGAGCGCGCGCTCGAATTCGGCGCGTGGGATTTCGAAGGCGAAAAGATCGGCCCGAACGAACTCGCGATTCCGGCGATTCAGGGCATCGGCGACTCACATATCTATTTCGTCGATCACTGGCCGGGCAAGAACAGCGGCGAGGCGTCGATCTACGATATCGACTTTCGTCCGCTTGATTCGTCATGCGCGGGCGCGGGCGCTGAACCGTCGAGCACCGGCCTCCTGGAGGTGGATCACTTCACGCAGACCGTCGGCGCGGGCCGCATCCAGGAATGGCTCGATTTCTATCGTGAAGTCCTGCACTTCTCGGAGATTCATCAGGTGCACCCGGACTGGCACGTGTCGCAGGATTCGGCGGTCACGCTGTCGCCGTGCGGCTCGATCCGCATTCCGGTCTATGAGGAAGGCACGTATCGCACGGACCTGATGCAGCAGTATCTGCCCGATCACGAAGGCGAGGGTGTGCAGCATATCGCGCTGGCATCGGCCGATATCTTCGCTTCCGTCGATGCTTTGATGGCGCGCGGCGTGCGCTTCCTGCAGCCGCCTGCGCGCTATTACGACGAGATCGGCGAACGGCTTCCGGGCCACGGCCTCGACATCGACAAGCTGCGCACGCGCGGCATTCTCGTCGACGGCGAAATTCTCCCCGATGGCACGCCGCAGCTTTTCCTCCAGACCTTCGTCGAGCGCCAGCCCGGCGACATGTTCTTCGAGATCGTCGAGCGGCGCGGGCATCACGGATTCGGCGAAGGCAACCTCGCCGCGATCGCGAAGGCGCGGGGCTGACCGGACCACCACGCGCGCCGCGGCGGGCGGCGTTCATTGCACGACGATCGTCCCCGTCATGTGCGGATGCAGCGAGCAGAAATACTTGTATGTGCCCGGCTTGTCGAACACGTGTGAGAAGCTCTCGCCGCTGTCGAGCGGATCGGACTTGAAGCTCTTTCCTTCATCGGCGACGGTGTGCAGCATGTCGTCGTGATTCACCCACGTCACCTTCGTGCCGGCCGGCACGGTGAGCGCCGGCCGACTGAACGCGAAGTTGTCGATGGAAATGGTCGGCGCGTTCGCCACGGCGACCTGTTGCGCTGGCTCCTGCGCGCAGGCCGTCGGAATCGCGGCGCTGATGACGCCCTTCACGACGAGCGCAAACGCGGCCTTGCGCAGGAACTTGCCGGCGAGCGGGCGCAGATTGGCAGGCGAGACGTAGCTCGCGATCGTGGCGGCGTTCATGATTGCGCGGCGGCGAGCGCCGTGTCGGTGATGGCAAGCTGCCCGCGTCCCGCGACATGCGTGACCTCCCGCAAGCCGAGCATCGTGCGCAATTGCTCCGCCGGCACCTTCATGGGCCCAGGGCCGGACGGCGCGCCGGGCGCGGGTTGCGGAAACGCGGTCGACATCGCCGAATAGAAACGCATCTCTCCCTCCACTTTTTGCGCCACCTGATGAACGTGGCCATTCAATACCGTCACCGAGCCGAAGCGTTTCAGTAGCGCGAGCGCCTGCGCGCTGTCGTCGGTGCCCCAGCCCCATTGCGGATACAGCGCCCAAAGCGGGATATGCGCGAACACGACGATCGGCGTGCTGCTCGATTTGCCCTGAAGGTCGGCCTTGAGCCACGCGAGCTGCGCATCGCCGAGAAAGCCGAGGCCGCCGCCCTTCAGGTCGATCACGTTGGTGAGGCCGATGAAATGCACGCCGGCCTGATCGAAGCTGTACCAGTGGCGCGTGCTGTCCTTGCCGTACTGCCCGGAAAAGCGTTCGAAGAACGGATTGCCTTCCTCGACCAGCACGTCGTGCTCGCCCGGCACGTAATGCACGTCCATGCCCGCCCGGCCGATGATCTGCGTCGCCGTGTCGAACTGCGCGGGCTTCGACATATGCGTGATATCGCCCGTGTGGATCATGAAGGCGGGGCGCGTGCTCATCGTGCTCACGCGGTTGACCGCTTCTTCGAGCGTGCTCGTCGGCTCGGTGTTCGGGTCCTTGTTGAAGCCGATATGGCTGTCGCTGATCTGCACGAAGCTGAACGAGCTCGTCTTCTCTGCAGCCTCCGCCGACGAAATCAGCCGCGAAACGGGCACGCCGCCGCTCACGGTCCAAATGACGCCGGCACCCGCCCAGGCCATGCAGGAGAGGGCGGTGCGGCGGCGTTTGCCGTGCTCGTCGAGTTCGTCGCGTTCCGGCGCGGGCGGCAGTGCGGTCGGGTCGGGTGTCATGATGGTTCCTCTAGGGATTGCGGCCGCGGTTCTTGTCGTTCGAATCGGCAAAGTCGCGCCCACGGCGGCTCGATGCATGGGCGCGAGGCCGGCGACGTCCGCTCGCTCGGGCGAGGTCGCTTGGGCATCCGTTCATCGAACCGGCGAAGGGGGCGGGATATTCCCGCTATATTTTTTCGAGTCGCTGCCGCAAATGGGAATAAACCGTCCGCGCGGGGAGTAACGGAGGGGAAGGCGCGGAAAAGCAATGCCAGCCGCGCCCGAAGGAATGTTTTCCGAACGTGGCTGTAAAAGGAGACTCGCGCGATGTGGCCAGGCAGGTCGAGAGAAGACAAGTCCGGGCGCCGCGGCCAGGCGGGCGCCGAGGCGATGCACGCGCGCTTCGAGGCGACGGTGATGCCGCACCTCGACGCCGCGTACAACCTCGCGCGCTGGCTGTCGGGCAGTGCGAGCGACGCCGACGATGTCGTGCAGGAAGCGTATCTGCGCGCGTTCCGATTTTTCGGCGGATTCGAGGGCGGCGAGGAAGCGAACGCGCGGGCATGGCTGCTCGCGATCGTGCGCAATACGTGGTTCACGGAATGGCGGCGGCGCGTGCAGCTCGCGGACGCGACGCCCTATGACGAAGAGCTGGGCGGCGACGAAGCATTGCCGGGCTGGTCCGAGGAAGGCGCGGCCGACCCGGAGACGCTCGCCGTGCGCCGCGACGAAGTTCATCTGGTGCATCGCGCGCTGGAGGCGCTGCCGATCGTCTTTCGCGAAGTGCTGGTGTTACGTGAGCTCGAAGACATGAGTTACAAGGAAGTCGCATCCGTGACGGGCGTGCCCATCGGCACGGTGATGTCGCGGCTCGCGCGCGGTCGCAAGATGCTGGCGGGGGCGGTACGCGCGGCACAGGGCGGGCAGGACAAGCCGAGCGTGCGCCTCGTGCGCCGTGCGGGACCGGGACATGCAGAGGAGTCGGGAAATGGACAATAACGACACCGCCTCGCTCGATACGAGGCTCACCGATGGTTCGCTCTATCAGCGCGCACCCGCGCATCTGCGGGCGCAAGTGCTCGCGCGCGTGCGGGAGGAAGCCGAGCGGGACGCCCGCAAACGTGAGCCGGCGCGCGCCGGCAAGCGCGGCTGGAGCGACCTGCTGGCTGCGCCCTGGCCGTTTTTCGGCGGCGCATTCGCGGGCGCGACGCTCTGCGCGCTCGTGCTCGGCACGATGCTGTGGTTCCAGGCGGCGCCGCTCATGACCGGCGTAGCGGGCGCTTCGCCCATTGCGCAGGAGATCGTGTCGAGTCATGTGCGCGCGTTGATGTCGGACCGTCCGATCGACGTGCTTTCCAGCGACAAGCACACGGTGAAGCCGTGGTTCAACGGCCGCATCGACTACGCGCCGCCGGTGATCGATCCGGCGGGGCCGGGCTTCGCGCTCGTCGGCGGGCGGCTGGATTACATCGATCATCGGCCGGTGGCGGTCGTGGTGTATCGCTACCTGAAGCATCCGATCGACGTGTACGTGTTTCCGGAGCGCAAGGGCGACGTGAAGAGCGACGCGAACGACAAGGCGTTCTCGCCGGTCGTCACGCAGTCCGACGACGGTTACGCGCTTGCGCGCTGGAACCACGACGGCATGACGTTCTGGGCCGTCACCGATGCATCGGGCGCGGTGCTGCGCCAGTTCGCTCACGCGATCGAAACCGGTGCGCCGCGCTAAAGAGGTGCATGAAGAAATTCGCTGAAAGAACCTGAGAGTGCGCAAGGTTGCGCGCGGCGATCCTCCGGGAACCCGCGCGTTTTTTATTCGATGCTTTACGCGTATACCCGCTGTCTCTTCGCTTGCCCGTGACTTAAAAAACGCTTCGGGATGCTGTCCAAATCGCGCCTTCGCAATGCCTGTTTTCGCGCCGGTTCATCGCTCTGCACCCTTACGAGGCGTCAGGTGTGCGCTAACGCTCGTGCTCTTCGGGTATGTCCGAATATGGTCATATCCTTACATTTTTCTACACTCGCTCACAGCCTATGTAATCGATAACGCGTAATGCATTTAAAAAGCATTGCTGGCATTTCCCGCGTTGCATGGGACTTCAAATAACGAATCAGGCGACGGAGACACACATGGGAATGAAGATGAAGCTCATTGCGAGCACGCTCGCGTTCGGCGTTTTCTCGTTGGCGCACGCGGCCGATCCGATCAAGATCGGCGTCGATGGGCCGTTCACGGGCGGTTCGTCTTCCATGGGTGTCAGCATGCGCGACGGCGTGCGTCTCGCCACCGCGGAGATCAACAAGTCCGGCGGCGTGCTGGGCCGTCAGATCGTGCTCGTCGAGCGCGATGACGAAGCGAAGAACGAGCGCGGCGTGCAGATCGCGCAGGAACTCATCAACAAGGAGAAGGTCGTCGCGGTCGTCGGCTACATCAATACGGGTGTGGCGCTCGCGTCGCAGCGTTTCTTCCAGGAAGCGAAGATTCCCGTCTTCAACAACGTCGCGACCGGCACGGTGGTGACCAAGCAGTTCGACGATCAGCCCGATAACTACGTGTTCCGCAACGCGGCCGCCGACCGCATCCAGGCGCCGATGATCGTCGAGGAAGCGGTGACGAAGCGCGGCTTCAAAAAGGTCGCGATTCTCGCCGATTCGACCAACTACGGCCAGCTCGGCCGTGAAGATCTGGAGAAGGCGCTGGCCGCAAAAGGCGTGAAGCCCGTGGCCGTCGAAAAGTTCAACATCAAGGACGTCGACATGACGGCCCAGTTGCTGAAGGCGAAGGAAGCGGGCGCCGAAGCCGTGCTGACTTATGGCATCGGGCCCGAGCTTGCACAAATCGCGAACGGCATGGCCAAGCTCGGGTGGAAGGTGCCGCTGATCGGCAGCTGGACGCTTTCGATGGCGAACTACATCGACAACGCGGGCACGAACGGCGAAGGCGCGCGCATGCCGCAGACCTTCATTCAGGAAGCGAATACGCCCAAGCGCAAGGCCTTCATCGATGCGTACCTGAAGGAATTCAAGCCGAAGAACGATCGCATCGATTCGCCAGTGTCGGCGGCGCAAGGTTATGACTCGGTGTATCTGCTCGCGGCCGCGATCAAGCAGGCGGGCACGACGGACGGCCCGAAGGTTAAGGACGCGCTCGAAAGCCTGAACACGAAGGTCGAAGGCGTCGTGATGGTCTACGACAAACCCTTCAAGAAGGGCGATCACGAAGCGATCTCGCCGAACGTGCCGGTGATCGGCGAAGTGAAGAGCGGCCGCGTGGTCTATGCGTATGACGACGACAAGAAAGGCGGCGGGACTTTGCGTAGCAAGCAGGCTACTACTGCTTCTAATTGACCTTAGCACGCCCCTGTGCGGCGCGGCAGTCACTTTCTTTGCTGCTGCAAAGAAAGTAACCAAAGAAGGCAGCTCGATATGCCCGCGGTCACACGCAGTCTGGCCATGCTTGCCATGTGATCGTGGGCTACCTGAGTGTCGCCCTCACAAGAATACCGGGCTTGGATCGCGCACGGTCTGACAAGCCAGCAGTCATAGGGCGCTGGTTCAGCACGCGCTGCCGACAGGTATGGAAGGGACAACATCGGTCTGTACATGCAGTGAGATGGGCGCGTTACTGAAGAGGTACGGGCGGACCCGATTGACCCATCGGCCGCAAAGCGGGCTGGAGCCGTTTGGCGCTGATCCTTTCTTTGCTGCTGCAAAGTGACTGCCGCCCCGCACAGGGGCAGTGCCAATGGAGCGACACGAATTCAGGATTTCACAGAAGCGCAAACCGCATCGCACCCAAACGCAAGCCTCCCATGATCCTTCTGCAACTCATCTACAGCGGCATAGCCCTCGGCATGATCTACGCCGTGATCGCCTTCGGCTATCAACTCACGTTCGCCACATCGGGCACGCTGAATTTCGGTCAGGGCGATGCGCTGATGCTCGGCGCACTCGTCGGCCTCACGCTCGTCTCGGCGGGCGTCAACTACTGGCTGATGATTCCGCTCGTATGCCTCTTCGGGCTCGTGCAGGGCGCGTTCGTCGAGCGCATCGGCGTGCGGCCCGCCATCAAGATCAAGTCCGAGTTCGGCTGGATCATGTCGACGATCGCGCTCGGCATCATCTTCAAGAACGTCGCGGAAAACGTGTGGGGCCGCGACGATCTGCGCTTTCCGTCGCCGCTGCCCGAAGCGCCGCTCAACGTGTTCGGCGCGAACGTGCTGCCGATGGAACTGCTCGTCGTCGGCGGCGCGCTCGTGATGATGCTCGCGGTCGAGTTCTTCAACCGCAAGACGATCTTCGGCAAGGCCGTGGTCGCAACCGCGAACGATCGCGATGCGGCGTCGCTCATGGGCATCAACACGGGGCTCGTCATCACCTTCTCGTATGCGCTTTCGTCGCTGACCGCTGCATTTGCAGGGGTTTTGATCGCGCCGCTCACATTGACCGGCGCGACGATGGGCGCGGTGCTCGGCCTCAAGGCGTTCGCCGTGGCGATCATCGGCGGCCTGTCGAGCGGCATGGGCATCATCGTCGGCGGGATGATTCTCGGCATCGCCGAAACGACGACCGGCTTCTACATTTCCACCGGCTACAAGGATGTGCCGGGACTCGTGCTGCTCTTGATCGTGCTCGCGGTCAAGCCCGCAGGTCTCTTCGGCAAGATGGCGATCAAGAAAGTCTGAGGCGGCGATGAAAGCAAAGAACTGGATTGCGGCGCTGGCCGGACTTGCCGCGCTCGCGATATTTCCGGTGGTGTCGGGCAACCCGTACTACATCCACCTCGTCGAAACGATCATGATCTACGCGATCCTGCTGTTCGGGCTCGATATCGTGGTGGGTTATACCGGCCAGGTATCGCTCGGTCATGCGGGGCTGTTCGGCGTGGGCGCATACACGGCGGGCGTGCTGTTCATGAAGCTCGGCATGCCGTTCTACGTGACGGCGCCGCTTTCGATTCTGGTGACGGCCGGCTTCGGTGCGATCCTCGCCTTGCCCGCGCTGCGCGTGTCCGGCCCTTATCTCGCGATGGTCACGCTCGCGTTCGGCACGATCATCCAGATCCTCATCAACGAGATGGATTTCCTGACCAACGGGCCGATGGGCCTCAAGATCCCGAAGCCGATGTTCGCGGGTCACCGGCTCGACGAGGTGCAGTATTACTGGCTCGTCGCGGCCTTGCTCGTCGTGTCGCTTATCGTCGTGCATCGCGTGCTGAAGTCGCATCTCGGACGAGCGTTCGAGGCCTTGCGCGACAGCCCGATCGCATCGGACTGCATGGGCGTGTCGGTCTATCGGTACAAGGTGTATGCGTTCGTCATCAGCGCGGGCTTCGCGGGACTCGCGGGCTGTCTGTATTCATATTCCGAGCAGTACATTTCGCCGAACACGTATAACTTCGAGCTGACGATCCTGTTCCTGCTCGCGATCATCATGGGCGGACGCAAGACGCGCACGGGCGCGATCATCGGCTCGACGGTCATTGTGATGTTGCCGAAGTTGCTCGACGATATAGCGACCTTTCGCGTCGTCGCGACCGCGCTGGCGGTGATCGTCGTCGCGGGTGCGGTGCTCGCGCTCGCGCGCAGGACCACGACGCCGCAGCGCGTGGCGGTGCCGATCATCGGCACGGCGGGTCTTGCGGTGTTTTCCTTCCGGATCGAGGCCTTGACTGACTGGCGCCTCACCATCTTCGGCCTGATGATCCTGCTTGTCGTGTATTACTTGCAGGACGGCATCGTCGGCTTCGTACGCAAGACGCTGAATCTGGGCCGCGTGCGTGTGACGAAGGTCGATACCGATGCACTCGCGACCGACACGCGTGAGGACGATGCGGTGTCGGCGGTCGGAACGCACGGCACCGACGCGATCCTCGACGTGCGCGGCGTACTGATGCAGTTCAGCGGCCTGAAGGCATTGAACGACGTGGACCTCACGGTCAAGCGCGGCACGATTCACGGCTTGATCGGCCCGAACGGTTCGGGCAAGAGCACGATGATGAACGTGCTGACGGGTATCTATGTGCCGACGGCCGGTGCGATCGAATACGAGGGGCAGTCGCTTGCGGGGCGGACGTCGTCGAAGATTGCGCTGTCGGGTATTGCGAGGACGTTTCAGAACGTGCAGCTCTTTGGCGAGATGACGGCGCTGGAGAATGTGCTGGTCGGCTTGCATCACACGTTCAGGTCGAACTTCGCGGATGTCGGCGTGATGAGTCCGCGCTATCGGCGTGAAGAACGCGCGGCGCGTGAGCGGGCGTTCAACATGTTGCGCTTTGTCGGGCTGGAGAATGTTGCTGCGGAGGAAGCGCGCAATCTTCCTTACGGCAAGCAGCGTCTGCTCGAGATCGCGCGGGCCTTGGCGCTCGATCCGCAATTGCTTTTGCTCGATGAACCGGCGGCCGGTTTGACCGCGCCGGATATTCGCGAGCTTGTCGCGATCATTCGCAAGGTGCGAAATCATGGCATTACGCTTGTGTTGATCGAGCATCACATGGATGTGGTGATGAGTGTTTGCGATACGGTTTCCGTGCTCGACTTCGGGCAGAAGATTGCTGAAGGGAAGCCTTCCGAGATTCAGGCTAATGAGAAGGTAATCAAGGCTTATTTGGGGGGGCAGGCTGCTCAGGTGGCTTGATGTTTTCCTTATTCGTGTTGGTTTATTAGCGTTGCCCCACGCGGGGCCGAGCAAATAGACCGACACGAAAACAGGATTTTCACGAAAGCAATAGACGCCCACGCGACCGCCAGAAACCCCGCGGAAACAACAGCGAAAACACCATGCTGACGATAAAAAACCTCCACGCCGGCTACGGCAAAGTAAAAGTCCTCCACGGCATCTCCCTGAACGTGCCGAAGGCAAAGGTCGTAACGTTGATCGGCTCCAACGGCGCGGGCAAGACCACAACCATGCGGGCAATCTCCGGCATGATCAGGCCGACAGAAGGCGAAATCACAATGGGCGTCGGCAGCAACACAAAGCGCATCGACTCGCTCGAGTCGCACAGGATCGCGCGCCTCGGACTGGCGCATTCACCCGAAGGACGCCGCGTCTTCGCAACGATGTCCGTTACCGACAATCTGCTCCTCGGCGCGTTCCCGCGTCTCACATGGTCACGCCCGAAAGGCGACATCAACGCCGATCTCGAACGCGCGATCGAGCTGTTTCCGCGCCTGAAGGAACGGCGCAATCAACTGGCAGGCACGCTGTCGGGCGGCGAACAGCAAATGCTCGCGATGGCGCGCGCGATCATGCTCAACCCCGACCTCGTGCTGCTCGACGAACCGTCGATGGGCCTTGCGCCCATTCTCGTCGAAGAAGTCTTCCGCATCATCGAGCGGCTGAAGGCGGATGGTGTCACGATGCTGCTCGTCGAGCAGTTCGCCGCCGCAGCGCTCAATGTCGCGGATTACGGCTACGTGCTGGAAAATGGCCGCGTCGCGACACACGGCCCGGCCGAGCAGTTGCGCAACGATCCATCGGTGAAGGCCGCCTATCTCGGCGCGAGTCACTGACACTCGAGCAAATGCCGCACTGCGGCAACCGCAAGCCGAACTATCATGGTGACGGGCGCGCGCGAACACGCGAGCGCGACATCCTCACAAGGAGCTGCCATGATCAGCGGCAAGACCACTCTGATTGCTCACCTCGGCTACCCGACCGAAGCGTTCAAGGCGCCGATGATCTACAACCCATGGTTCGACAAACAGGGCATCGACGCAGTCGTCGTGCCGATGGGCGTCAAGCCCGAGGATTACGTCGCGTTCCTGCCGCATCTGTTCAAGCTGACGAACATTCGCGGCGCGCTCGTCACCATGCCGCACAAGATCACGACCGTCGGCCTCATGGATGAAGTCAGTCCGACCGCGCGCATCGCCGGGGCCTGCAATGCGATTCTCAAACGGTCGGACGGCACGCTCGTCGGCGATCAGTTCGACGGCGCAGGCTTCGTGCGCGGCGTCGAGCGCAAGGGCCGCAAGCTCGCAGGCGCACGCGTGCTCGTGCTCGGCAGCGGCGGCGTCGGCTCGCCGATCGCGGCATCGCTCGCGGCGGCGGGCGTCGCGGAACTCGCGATCTTCGATACCAACACGGCTTCGGTCGAAGGACTTGCGTCGCGCCTGCGCGAGCACTATTCCGAGCTGATCGTAAGAACCGACACGAAAGATCCCGAGGGCTTCGACGTGATCGTGAACGCGACGCCGCTCGGCATGAAGGAAACAGACCCGTTGCCGTTCGATATCGACCGCATCGCGCCGGGTACGTTCGTCGGCGAAGTGGTGATGAAATCGGAGTACACGCCGCTGTTGCGCGCGGCGAAGGACAAGGGCTGCGCCGTGCAGGTCGGCACGGACATGCTTTTCGAAATGATCCCGGCATATCTGGAATTCTTCGGCTACGGCACCGCCACCGCCGACGAATTGCGCGCGGTCGCGCAGATCAAATACGCGTAACGAAGCTCGCGCGGACATGAACGCGCATCGTTTCTATACTTCGATTGACCCAGCTTTGATCGACACAGCAGCGCAGACGCTCATCCTCTGACAAATAGGCCGCCTACGCGGCGGCCCGGAAAAAGGCAGGGAGGAATCATGGGATCGACTGCACCCGGCATTCCGGCCGACGACAAGCACGCGCCCGAGCCGCACGGCCATCCGGCGTTGCTCGGGCTCTCGCTCGCGGCGCTCGGCGTCGTCTATGGCGACATCGGCACGAGTCCGCTCTATACGCTCAAAACCGTGTTCGATCCAGCGTCCGGCCTGCCGTTGCAGCCCGCGAACGTGATCGGCATCGTGTCGCTGATCTTCTGGTCGCTCACGGTCATCGTCTCGCTCAAATACGTGACGCTGATCCTGCGCGCCAACAATCACGGCGAAGGCGGCATCATGGCGCTGCTTGCGCTCGCGGCGTCATCGGTCGAATCGAAGAAGCGGCTGAAACACGTGCTGTTGCTCGTCGGGGTGATGGGCGCGGCGCTCTTCTATGGCGATGGCGTGATTACGCCGGCCATTTCCGTGCTGAGCGCGGTGGAAGGGCTCGAAGTGGCCGCACCGGGCTTGCAGCCCTATGTCGTGCCCGTGACGCTCGTCGCGCTGATCGCGCTCTTCGTGATGCAGAAGCACGGTACATCGGGCATCGGCGCGGTGTTCGGGCCGGTGATGGTGCTGTGGTTCGTCATACTCGCGGTGTCGGGTGTCATGAACATCAAGGACGCGCCGCAGATCCTCCTCGCGCTCAATCCGCTCGCGGGGCTCGAATTCTGCGCGCATCATCGCTGGCTCGCGTTCGTCGCGCTCGGTGCCGTCGTGCTTTCGCTCACGGGCGCGGAAGCCCTCTATGCCGACATGGGCCACTTCGGCTCGCGGCCGATCCGCCTCACGTGGTTCGCCGTCGTCTTTCCGGCGCTCGCGCTCAACTATCTCGGTCAGGGCGCGCTGCTGATCGCCGATCCGAGCGCGTTGCAGAATCCGTTCTACCGGCTGTTTCCATCGTGGATGCTCTATCCGATGGTCGTGCTCTCGACCATCGCGACCGTCATCGCGTCGCAGGCCGTCATCTCGGGCACCTATTCGATGACCAAGCAGGCCATGCAGCTCGGCTTCCTGCCGCGCATGAGCGTCGTGTACACGTCGGCGAAGGAGATCGGGCAGATCTATGTGCCAGGGATCAACTGGACGCTGCTGCTCGCGGTGGTCGCCGCCGTGCTCGGCTTCGGCTCGTCGACGGCGCTCGGCTCCGCGTACGGCATCGCCGTCACCGGCACGATGCTCATCACGACGGTGCTGACCTTCTTCGTGATCCGCTACGCGTGGCGCTACAACTGGGCGCTGTGCGTCTTCGCGACGGCGTTCTTTTTCGTCATCGACGCGATGTTCTTCTCGGCGAACTGCCTGAAAGTCAGGGAGGGCGGCTGGTTCCCCGTCGCCATCGGTCTCGTGATGTTCACGGTCATGGCGACGTGGGGGCGCGGCGCGCAAATGATGATCCAGGAAGCCCGCGCGCGCGCGGGCGCGACGCCCCTCAAGCCGTTCCTCAAGAGCCTCATCGCGCGCTCGCCCGCACGCGTGGAGGGCACGGCCATCTTCATGTCGAACGATCCGAGCGGCGTGCCGCATTCGCTGCTGAACAACCTCATGCATAACCGCGTGCTGCACGAACACACGGTGTTCCTGACGGTCACGACCGAGCCGGTGCCGTGGGTCGACGAGACGCGCCGCGTGTCCCTCGAGGCGCTCGGCAACGGCTGTTTTCAGGTGACGGTCAGCTACGGCTTCAAGGACGAAGTCGATCTTCCCGCCGCGCTGGAGAAGTGCCGGTCATCGGGGCTCAAGTTCGATCGCGCGACGATTTCGTATTTCCTTTCGCGCGCCACCGTGGTGCCCACGCCGGGCACCGGCATGGCGTTATGGCGCGAACGGCTCTTCGCGATCATGCTGCACAATGTGGGGAACGTGGCGGCCTATCTGCGATTACCGGCCGATCGCGTGATCGAGCTTGGCGCGCGGGTCGAGATATGACGGCGGAAATCGGCTGATTCGCGTGCATTCGACGCAAGCAGTCGGCGAAGGATTGCGCGAGACTCATGACAGAAAATCGGCACCGAGGAGACGCCATGACCGCCAGCAGCACGCCAGGCCGCCATTCTTTTCCCTCGACCGTGCGCCTCGTCGAGCGCGGCAAGATCGTCTCTGCGCGCGAGGCCGTGCGCCTGATCCGCTCGGGCGATACGCTCGCGACGAGCGGCTTCGTGGGCATCGGCTTCGCGGAGGAAGTGGCGATCGCGCTGGAGGCGCGCTTTGTCGAAGGCGATGATCCGATCGCTGATCTGACGCTGGTCTATGCGGCAGGTCAGGGCGATGGCCGTGGCAAGGGCCTCAATCATCTGGCGCACGAAGGCTTGATCAAGCGGGTGATCGGCGGTCATTGGGGACTCGTGCCGGGCCTGCAGAAGATGGCGATCGAGAACCGCATCGAAGCGTACAACCTGCCGCAAGGCGTGATTTCGCAACTCTTTCGCGATATCGCTGCGCATCGGCCCGGGCAGCTTTCGACGGTCGGCCTCGGCACGTTCGTCGATCCGCGCAACGGCGGCGGCAAGCTCAACGCGCGCACCACGGACGATCTCGTGCGGCTCATGCCCATCGACGGCACGGACTATCTGTATTACAAGACCTTCCCGATCGATGTGGCGATCGTGCGCGGCACCACGGCCGATCTCAACGGCAACGTCACGATGGAAAAGGAAGCGCTGACGCTCGAAGCGCTGTCCATCGCGATGGCCGCGCGCAATTCCGGCGGCATCGTGATCGCGCAGGTCGAGCGGCTGGCGGAATCGAACACGCTCAATTCGCGTCAGGTGAAGATTCCCGGCGTGATGGTCGACTGCGTCGTGCTCGCGAAACCCGATAATCACTGGCAGACCTTCGGCGAGCAATACAGTGCGGCATTCTCGAGCGAACTGCGCGTGGCCGCGAGTTCGGTGCCGCCGATGGCCCTCACTGAACGCAAGATCATCGCGCGGCGCGCCGCATTCGAGCTGATGGCCAACAGCGTCGTCAATCTCGGTATCGGCATGCCGGAAGGCATTGCGAGCGTCGCGAACGAAGAGCAGGTGATCGACCTCTTCACGATGACGACCGAGCCCGGCGTGATCGGCGGGATTCCGGCGGGCGGCCTCAACTTCGGCGCGGCGACGAATACGCAGGCGATCATCGATCAGCCTTATCAGTTCGATTTCTACGATGGCGGCGGCCTCGATATCGCGTTCCTCGGCCTTGCGCAGGCTGATCGCGAGGGCAATCTCAACGTGAGCAAGTTCGGGCCGAAGCTGGCCGGTGCGGGCGGTTTCATCAACATCAGCCAGGCCGCGAAGAAAGTCGTGTTCGTGGGCACGTTCAACGCGGGCAAGCTCGATATCGCGATCGACGAAGGCAAGCTCAGGATTCGCCGCGAAGGCGATTGCCGGAAGTTCGTCGATGCGGTGGAGCATCGCACGTTCAGCGGCCGTTATGCGGCCGAGCGCGGGAAGACGGTGCTGTATATCACCGAGCGCTGCGTGTTCGAACTCACGGACAAGGGCCTCGCGCTCACGGAAGTCGCGCCCGGCATCGATATCGAGCGGGACATCGTCGCGCAAATGGGCTTTACGCCGATCATGGATACGCCGCCGCGTCTGATGGACGAACGCATCTTCCGCGATGCGCCGATGGGCCTGCGCAACGTGCTGCTGCGGCTCGATCTCTCGGAACGCTTCAGCTACGACGCGGAAAAGAATCTCTTCTTCATCAACTTCGAAGGCCATGAAGTGAAGACGCTGAACGACGTCGAAGCCATACGCCGCGAAGTCGAAAAGCAATTGGCGGGTGCCAGGACGAAACCGCATGCAATCGTGAATTACGATAACTTTTCGATTCGCCCCGACATGCTCGACGCGTATTCGGAGATGGTAACGAAGCTCGTCGATGGTCATTATGACCGCGTGACGCGCTATACGACGAGCAGCTTCCTGCGCCTGAAGCTCGGCGACGCATTGAAGCGCCGCGGCGTCGCGCCGTATATTTACGAAAGCCCGGAAGAAGCGCGCGAACACGAATCGAAACGCGCGTCGGATTCGTGACAAAGGGCCGCGCTGAATGCGGCCCTATTGCGGATCATCCTCGCGCGGTGCGTTGCTGCGGAGTCTCGCGCTGATTGCGCAGGCGGCTATGGCGTATGCCGTAACCGAAGTAGATAACGACGCCGATCGCCATCCATACGATGAGTCGTATCCATGTATCGGCGGGCAAGCCGGACATCAGGAAGAGCGACGAGAGCGCACCGAGCGGCGCGACCACATACACCGCCGGCGTTCTGAATGCGCGCTCGAGATTCGGCTGCGTGATGCGCAGCACCAGCACGCCGATGCACACCACCATGAACGCGAACAGCGTGCCGATGCTCACGAGCTCGCCGACGAGCCCGATCGGCAAGAGCCCCGCCAGAATCATCACGATGATGCCGGTGAAGATCGTCGTGATGTAGGGCGTATGAAAGCGCGGGTGGATCTTCGATGCGAAAGGCGGCAGGAGGCCGTCTCTCGCCATCGAATAGAAGATGCGCGGCTGCGACAGCAGCAGTACGAGAATCACCGACGTGAGGCCGAAGATCGCGCCCAGCTTCACGATCGGCGAGAGCCAGCGCATGCCGATCGCATCGACGCCGACCGCGATCGGATCGGACACGTTGAGCTTGTCGTAAGAGACGATACCCGTCAGCACATACGACACGAGCACGTAGAGGATCGTGCAGATGGTGAGCGAACCGAGCAGGCCGATCGGCATGTCGCGTTTCGGGTTGCGCGTTTCCTGCGCTACGCACGACACCGAATCGAAACCGATATAGGCAAAGAACACGACCGCCGCGCCGCGCAGCACGCCGCTCATGCCGAACACACCCGATTCGCCGGTATTCGGCGGAATGAACGCGCCCGTCGGGTTTTGTGCGGTGACCCAGTGGCTCGTATCCACATACGCGATGCCCGCCGCGATGAATGCGAGCACGATCAGCACCTTGATGATGACGATGAAGCTGTTCACGCGCGCCGACTCGCGTATGCCGATGACGAGCAGGATCGTGATGAGCCCGACGATCACCATTGCGGGCACGTTGAGAATCGCGCCGGCATGGCTCCAGCCGTGGCCGGGATCGTAGGCGAAGGGCGCTTTCGCAAGCCGCTCCGGTATGTCGATGCCGAGCGAATGCAGAAAGCTCACGACATACCCCGACCAGCCGATGGCGACCGTCGTCGCGCCGACCGCATATTCGAGGATCAGATCCCAGCCGATGAGCCACGCGATCAACTCCCCCATGGTCGCGTAGGCGTATGTGTAGGCGCTGCCTGACACCGGCACCGTGGAAGCCATTTCGGCGTAACAAAGGCCTGCGAGCGCGCAGACGATTGCGCCGAGCACGAACGAAAGGATGATCGCGGGCCCGGCGTTGGCCGCGGCCGCGTGGCCCGTCAGCACGAAAATCCCCGCACCGATGATGCAGCCTATGCCGAGCATTACGACGTCGAGTGCGCTGAGCGAACGTTTCAGCGAGTGGCCGCCGTGTTCCTGAAGCACTTCTTCGCTTTCGGCCGCTTCGCTTTGCAGCGAAGCAACGGACTTTCTTTGCATGACAGTCACGTTCGCCTCCTGTGCGGCGCAGCGAGGCCGCGCCACGTGGCGCGACGAAGTCTGTCGCCCGTTCAAGTGCGGGATGATGCACGCCTGCTGCTTCACACCTGCACGTTCGTTCTGACGTATTGTCGTTTCGTGATAGCAGATTTTGCCGGGGAATTCGAGCGCCGCTAAGCGATTTGCGTGCAACGATGCGTTTTACGAGAACGCCGGTTCACGCCGAGCGGCCTGGCAGCAGGAAACATGCCGCGCTCCCCCGCGAGGTTTGGTGTCATCGGCGCAGCGCAAGACCCCACGGCAGTCAAGGACATACCCCAAGTGCGCCGGACCTCGATGCGCGGCGAACTATAATCAGTTCGACAGTTGCGATTTTCAACCCGGAATCCGTTCCTTTTGCACGCGGAGCGTTCACCGGACTTTCCTCACGTGGAGATTTGATATGGCTATACGCATTGGTGATGAAGCCCCCGATTTCACGGCAGAGACGACCGAAGGCACGATTCGCTTTCACGAGTGGATCGGCGACAAATGGGCGATCCTGTTTTCGCATCCGAAGGACTTCACGCCCGTCTGCACGACCGAGCTCGGTTACATGGCCAAGCTCAAGCCGGAGTTCGACAAGCGCGACACGAAGGTGATCGGTCTATCGATCGATCCGGTGACGAATCACTCGCAGTGGGCGAAGGATATCGAGGAGACGCAGGGCACCGCGGTCAACTATCCGATGATCGGCGACGCGGATCTGAACGTCGCGAAGCTCTACGACATGATCCACCCGAACGCGAGCGGCGGTAGCCCGCGCACCGCGAACGACAACGCGACGATTCGTGCCGTGTTCATCGTCGGCCCGGACAAGAAGGTGAAGGCGACGTTCACGTATCCGATGAGCGCGGGCCGCAACTTCGACGAAGTGCTGCGCCTGCTCGACGCGCTGCAACTGAACGCGAAGCACACGGTCGCGACGCCCGTGAACTGGAAGCCGGGCGACGACGTCATCATCCCGACGTCCGTGTCGGACGAGGACGCGAAAAAGAAGTATCCGGACGGCTTCAAGACGCTGAAGCCTTATCTGCGCACGGTGGCGCAGCCGAAGTAACGCACGCGTGTCAGTGCGAAGAGGCGCCGGTCCGCACACGCGGGCCGGCGTTTTTTTCGGCTCAGTTGTGACCGCTGCGGCGTTCAGGCGACGTTTCGACTTCGCCGGGCCTGCGCAACATCTTGTCCACTTCGCCCGCGTGCATCTCCTCGACCTCGATCATCTGCCGCGCGTATTCCTCCAGCGCGACGGAGCGATCTTCGACGAGCTTCAGCAAGTCGCGATAGAGATCGAGCGCGACGTTCTCCGCCTGCAGGGATTCGCGCAGGATCGTCGCGATGTCGAAGGTGTGATTGTCCAGCAGCGGGCCGATTTCAAGCGATGGATACGCACCGAGCGTCGTGATCCATTCGCCGGCCTGATGCGCATGCATGAGCGATTCGTCGGCTTGTGCGCGCAGCCACGACACGATCGGTATGCGCCCGAAGCCGAACACGAGAAACGAATAGTGCGTGTAGCGCACGACGCCCGCCAGTTCGGATTCGAGAATCCTGTTCAGGACGCCGACGACCTTTTCCTTTTCGAGCTCTGCCATTCCTGCCTCCGTGTGTCCAACGCCAGGCGCTCCGTGTCACGGGGAGGCCATGACTCGTCGCATGCCGCGGCATCACTCATTGTAGTCACGCGCAGGGCGCATGCGAGGCGAAACTGCGGCAGTGGAGCGCGCAAGATGCGCTCCCGGAACGGCTGTGGAGGCGATGCGGGCGGTCTCGCGACCGCGGCACCGGCATGGCGGAAAACCCTGCGTTCAGGCGATTTCTTCGACCCAGAGCGACGCCGTGCGCGCAAGGACCTGCGACATGGCCGTGCGCGCGCCGTCGCCATCGGCCGTTTCGATAGCCCGCACGACCCGGCCGTAATCGCCGAGCTGCGAGTCGGGCACGCGCGGCAACGCATGCGGCTGCGCGCGCAGGGCGGCTTTCAGCGTACGGATGCCGACGCGCACGACGCTGCCCATCTGGCGCAGCACTTCGTCGCCGCTCGCATCGACGATAGCGGCCTGCAGCGCCTCTTCGGCGGCGGACTGCAAGGGTTCGGACGGGCTCGCATGCAGGAGGCGCTGGAAGGCCGCGTTGATGGCGATGCGCTGATGCCGGTTCGCGCGCGTCGCGGCGAGCGCGGCGGCGGGCGGATCGACCAGCGAGCGAAACTCGATGAGCCTGCGTATGCAGTCCGGATCGTGCAGCGCACGCATGCGCCACTCGGCGACCTCGGGATCCATGATGAGCCATTCCCGCGCGGGCTTGATGCGCGTGCCTGTCTTGGGTCGCACGTCGAGCATGCGGCGCGAGATGAGAATGCTCAGCGCCTCGCGCATGATGGTCCGGCTCACGCCGTGCTGCTTCGAAAGAATGACTTGTGGCGGCAGCACGTTGTCCTGGTATTCGCCGCTCACGATGCCCGCAACGAGCTGATTCACCACGCGCTTGACGAGCGATGCTTCATAGCCATGATTCATGTTTTTGTTCTCGTGATAACGCCCACGCTTGTGGCTTTCCGCTACTCGTCGCCGAGCGGCAGAGCCAGCGCTTGTCTAAGTTCACGGCGTGCCGGTGCGCCGCGCGCCCGGACGCTCGCGCAGTGCTCCCCCCCGGCACGCCGTGTATTTGGTCCCCGGATTCACCTTGTCGATGCGGCATGCGCCGCCTAACCCCGCAGCGGTCGGCATTGTTTGGACAGCATCGTCGATCCGCTGAAAGAAGCGTATCTCTGCGTGCCCTGTTTTAACAATATGGCGCACCGCTAATTCGACTGACTATCGTGCGTCCGCCCACAAAATCTCGCGGGCACGCAGCGCCGCGCGAATGGCCTTGAAACACGCAAGCGTTTGCGCGTCGTCGGTTATGCGAAGCATCGAACACACCGGTCTCTTTCGGTCGATGCAGTGCCTGTGTGTTACCTTTTCGAGCCACAGCAATGCAACAAGGAATGAAGGAGAAGCGAAACATGAAAGTCGCCGTCATGGGTGCGGGCGCGGTCGGTTGTTACTACGGCGGCATGCTCGCGCGTGCGGGTCACGAAGTCGTGCTGATCGCGCGGCCGCAGCATGTCGCAGCGATCGAACGCGACGGCTTGCGGCTCGACACACAGCATTTCGACGAGCGCGTGCGCGTGGCCGCGAGCACCGACGCGCGCGCGGTGCAGGGCGCGCAACTCGTGCTCTTCTGCGTGAAATCCACCGATACCGACAGCGCGGCACAGGCGCTCGCGCCGCATCTCGAACGCGACGCGTTGCTGCTGTCGTTGCAAAACGGCGTGGAGAATGCGCAGCGTCTGCGCGAACTGTTGCCGCAGGAAGCGGCGGCCGCGGTCGTGTATGTGGCGGCGGAGATGGCGGGGCCGGGGCACGTGAAGCACAACGGGCGCGGCGAGCTCGTGATCGAGCCGTCGACGAAAAGCGAGAATGTCGCACGCGCTTTCGTCGAGGCCGGCGTACCGACCGAGATATCCACGAACGTGCGCGGCGCGCTATGGGCGAAGCTCGTGCTCAATTGCGCCTACAACGCGCTGTCCGCGATCACGCAACTGCCGTACGGCAAGCTCGTGCAGGGCGAGGGCATCACGCGTGCGATGCGCGATGTGGTCGACGAATGCCTTGCCGTTGCGAAAGCCGATAACGTGATCATTCCGGGTGACGTCGATGCCGCCGTGCGCCGCATCGCCGAGACGATGCAGAACCAGTACTCGTCGACCGCGCAAGATCTGGCGCGTGGCAAGACGAGCGAGATCGACCATTTGAACGGCCTGATCGTGCGGCGCGGCGAGGCGCTCGGGATTCCGACGCCCGCAAATCGCCTGCTGCATGCACTGGTCAAGGCGATCGAAAGCAAGGCTTCATAGCCGCAATCCGGGGTGGGAGCGCGCAGGCGGGCACGGCCGATGCTGTGTTATGCAGCACGCACAGAAAACACCGTGCGCAGCCCAACATACCGGAGGTTCGCCATGAAATTGTTCGTCAAGGCCGTGGCCGTCGCAACTGTAGCGGTGGCGCCGGCGCTTTCTTTCGCGCAAACCGATTCATCGCTTACGCGCGACCAGGTGAAGCAGGATCTGCGGCAGGTCGAAGCCGCGGGCTATGATCCATCGCGCGCGGATCAGACCTCGTATCCGTCGGATATTCAGGCCGCTGAAAGCCGCGTATCACGTCAGAACGGCGGCTACGGCGGGACCGTCCCCGGCGCGTCGGCCTCGGGCACGCGCAACACGATGCCGCCTTTGGACAACGACGGCACGAAGCCAATATATTTCGGCCGTTGACCGCTCGGGCCGGGGATGCATTCTGCACGTTTGACGCAACGACGCTACCATCGATTCTTCCGCGTGCATTGTCGCGTTCATTCGCAGGAAGACACTCATGGATAAAGCCGTCAAGATTCCCGGCCCCGATCATCCGATCACGATCGAAGCTAGTCCGTTACGCGTGACCGTGAAAGCAGGCGGGCGTGTCATCGTCGATACGACCGAGGCGCTGTCCTTGCGCGAGGCATCGTATCCCGAAGTGCTGTACGTGCCGCGCAAGGACGTCGACATGACGCAACTCGAGCGCACCGCTCACACGACATACTGCCCTTACAAAGGCGAGTGCAGCTATTACAGCATTGTGTCGGGTGGACAAAAATCGGCCAACGCAGTGTGGTCCTATGAGTCGCCCTACGATGCGGTTGCGCCGATCAAAGATCATCTTGCTTTCTATCGCGATCGCGTCGATTCGTTCGAAACGCGCGACGCATGACCCTCAGTCGAGGAACGTTTTTGCGCGGTGCTTCAGCATCGCGCTGAAGTTGTCGAGCCAGCCGAGGGAAAGACGCCAGCTTTGCCAATAGAGATCAACATCGAAGCGTGAACCGGGCGACACTTCCACGAGTGCGCCGCTATCGAGTTGCCGCGCGACGAGCCGGCTTGGACACATACCCCACGCAAGTCCGGACGTGCACGCGCGCACGAAGCCCTCGCCGTGCGGCACGACATGCGCGGGCGGCTCGATATCCGCGCGGCTCACACGTTTGATGAAGCGCTTCTGCAATTCATCCTTTTCGTTGAAGTTGACGCATGGCGCGCGGCGCAGCGCGTCGCGCGTGAGGCCATCGGCGAAATGGCGCGCGAAGTATGCGGGTGAACATACGGCGCGATAGCGCATGCGCCCGAGCTTCATCGAACGCCAGCCGGGCACGGGTTCGGCCTGCGTCGTGATCGCGCCTTGCACGTCGCCTTCGCGGATGCGCCGCGCGGTGTGATCCTGATCGTCGACGACGAGATCCAGTATCAGTCCCCGCTCGATGCAGAAGTCCGCCGCGGCATCGATGAACCAGGTGCTCATGCTGTCGTCATTCACCGCGATGCGCAGCTTCGCGCGCCGCTCGTTCGGCGTACCCGGCAAAGCCGGCATGCGCCCGCCGAGTTCCGCTTCGAGCAATTGCACGCTTTCGGTATGGCGGCACAGCAGCGCACCGGATGCCGTTGCTTCGCAGGGCTGGCCACGCTTCACGAGCAGGCTCCCCACACGCTCCTCCAGCAGTTTTACGCGCTGGGACACCGCAGACGGCGTGACGTTGAGCTCGCGTGCGGCGCGCTCGAAGGATCCCGTGCGTACGACGGCGAGCAGCGCATCGAGCAGAGCGTAGTCGAGCATTAGCGTTCCTTAATCGAAATAAGAAAGTTTAGTTTTTTGAATGGGGGATCAGAGCGCAGACTACGGCTTTCTTCGATTCCGATCAAGCGACGCCATGCAACCCAATCCCTTCAAGCTCGAACGCTATTTCGCACGGCACGAATTCACCGCGCGCCATCTCTTGTGCAGCTCCGATCCCGAATCCATGTCGGTCGGCGAATTGTTGGCGTACGAACCCGATGCAATCGACGGATTGCGCGATACCTGGCTCGGCTACACCGAGTATCCCGGCGCGCCCGCGCTGCGACGCGAACTCGCGACGTTGTACGAGCACATCGACGAAGACGAAATCATCGTGCACACGGGCGCGCAGGAAGCCATTTATTCGTTCATGCACACGATGCTCGCGCCGGGCGATCACGTGATCGTGCATATGCCGGGTTATCAGTCGCATTACTCGGTGGCCGAGGCCATGGGCGTGCGTGTGTCGCCGTGGAAGGCGCGAGAGGAAGCGGGCTGGGCGCCCGATCCGGACGAACTCGAAAGGCTAGTCACACCGGCTACGCGTGCGCTCGTGATCTGCGCCCCGCACAATCCGACCGGCTATCTGCCGCCGCGCGAAGTGTTCGATGCGATCCTCGCGTTCGCGCAAAAGCACGGGCTGTGGCTCTTCAGCGACGAGGTGTATCGCGGGCTGGAGCACGATCCAGCCGATCGCCTGCCCGCCGCGTGCGACGTCTACGAGCGCGCGATCTCGCTCGGCGCGCTTTCGAAGTCGCACGGGCTCGCGGGTCTGCGTCTCGGATGGATCGCGACGAAGAGCGCGCAGGTGCTCGCGCGCATGAGCACGTTCAAGGACTATCTCACCATCAGCAATAGCGCGCCGAGCGAGTACCTTGCGGCGATCGCGGTGCGCCACACCGATGCGCTCATCGCACGCAATGTGTCGATCGTACGCGCCAATCTGCATACGCTCGACGACTTCTTCGCGCGTCACGCGGACCGCTTCGAATGGCATCGTCCGCGCGCGGGCACGATCGGCTTCGTGCGACTGAAGCGCGGACACGCGGAGCAGTTCTGTGCCGAACTGCTCGCATGCACGGGCGTGCTGCTGCTGCCTTCGACGCTGCTCGATCACGGCGACGCGCATGTCCGCCTCGGCTTCGGCAGACGCAACCTGCCCGAGGTCGTCGGGCTTCTCCACGCCTATTTGGAAGCCACCGCCACGAGCACCGCATCCTGACGATACGCCGCCGGGAACATCTGCTTCAGGTTTGCTACCTTCGGCAGATCGTTGATCGCGATATACGGGCTTTCCGGATGTTCCGTCAGGTAGTTCTGGTGATAGCCTTCGGCCGGATAGAAGCCCTTGTAGTCTTCGACCCGCGTGACGATCTTGCCGCTATAAACGTGCGCATTGTCGAGTTGCGCGATATAGGCATCGACGATATCGCGCTGCGCCGCATTCGTCGGAAACACAGCCGAGCGGTATT
This sequence comes from Caballeronia sp. INML3B, assembly GCF_023631305.1. Taxonomy (NCBI): domain Bacteria; kingdom Pseudomonadati; phylum Pseudomonadota; class Betaproteobacteria; order Burkholderiales; family Burkholderiaceae; genus Caballeronia; species Caballeronia sp. INML3B. The sequence continues at coordinate 492,850 of NZ_JALQDI010000040.1, read as the reverse complement.
GCGTGCCGTGATCCGGGCCCTGGTAGTTCAACTCGGTCGGGTTGTGCGCGACAGAGAAGAAGATCTGCAAAAGCTTGCCGTAGGTGACCTGTGCCGGATCGTACGTGATGCGCACCGATTCTGCGTGGCCCGTGTCGCCTTCGCTGACGCGGTCGTATTGCGCGGTATCGGCTCGGCCTCCCGCATAACCGGACATCACTTCCTTTACGCCGCGCACGTGCTGAAACACGCCTTGCACGCCCCAGAAGCAACCGCCTGCGAACACGGCGGTTTCCGTATGCACGGCGCCCGCGGTTTCGTCGTGCGCGGGCGGCGGGATCTTCACGGCTGCCTCGCTCGAATGCGCGACGCGCTGCAATGCGAACGCGCCCGCGAACAGCACGGCCACGCTTGCGGCCTTGAACGTCTTGCTGGTGGTCTTGAACATCTTTGCTCCTTCGTGTGTCTCGTTCAACCGAACGTGAACGCGTACGCTTCGACCCCAGGGTCGAGAAATTCGATCGTGAATGTGCGATCCGCAACAGGCCCCGTTTGCCGCACGAGTTGATAGAGGCGCTGCTCTGTCACCGTGCCGCTTCCGTCGGCCTCTACGTCGCTGCCGTGCGATGTGCCGGGTGCCGCGCCGTCGATGCTCACGCGAAAGCGCACAGGCGTGCCGTCCTTCGACGGTCCGAGCACGAGATGCAGATCGCGCGCGTGAAACCGATAGACGATACGGCCCGTCGCGCCTTCGAGCGTCGCGTGCTCCGCGCCGACTTTCCAGGCGCCCGCGAGGCCCCAGTCATTGACGTCGAGTGCTTTCGGCGCGGCATAGTCGTGAAGGCGATCCGGCGTTTCGCCGCCCGGCGACATGAACTGCTGCGCGCGCTCGTAGCCGATATACGTTTCCGGCGAACGCATGTCCTTATTATCGGCCTGCATCATCGCGCCCTCGCCGATGGCATCGTCGTGGCTCTTCGCGGTCATCGCCACGGAAGGCGCGGCGCCGTGTCCCGCTTCGGCCAGCAGTTGCTGAATTACATGCTCGGAGTGCGCATAGTCGCCCTCACCGAAATGGTGATAACGGATGTTGCCCTGCGCATCGATGAAATAATGCGCCGGCCAGTATTGATTGTTCAGCGCACGCCAGATCGCATAGTTGTTGTCGATCGCGACGGGGTAATCGATGCCGAGATCGTGGACCGCCTGCTTCACGTTGTCGACGTTGCGCTCGAACGCGAATTCCGGCGCATGCACGCCGATCACGACGAGCCCCTGATCGCGATACTTCTGCGCCCACGTCTTCAGATACGGCAGCGTGCGCAGGCAGTTGATGCACGAGTACGTCCATACATCGACGAGCACGACCTTGCCGCGCAACGCTTCCTTCGTGAGCGGCGGCGAGTTGATCCACTGCACGGCACCGTCGAGCGGCGGAAGCGTGCCCTCAACGGGCAACGGCGCGGGGCTCGCGGACTTCGGCGGCTCGGTGCTCGCCCGCATCATCGCGGCCCCGTTGTTGCCGGCGTCGGCGGACATCATCATCGCGCCATTGTTCTTCGTCGAAAGCTTATCGACGAGTTGCTGTTCGATACCGGATGTCGCCACCGTCGAGATGCGAGCGAGCGCGCCGGTGTCGAGTCCGAGCGCGATCGCGACGACGCCGAGCAGCATCGCCGCACCGATGCCACGCCGCACCCATTCGCCGGCACCCAGCGAGCGCTTCATCGCGGCGAACACGCGTTTGCCGATCAGCAACGCGACCGCGAGCGAACTCCCTGCGCCCGCCGCATAAGCGAGCAGCAACAGCGTGGTGCCGACGCTCGCGCCGTTGAGCGCCGCGCCCGTGAGCACGAGACCGAGAATCGGGCCCGCGCAAGGCGCCCACAGCAGGCCCGTCGCAATGCCGAGCACGAACGATCCGCCGAAGCCCGGCTTGCCGTCGCCGCGCTGCGCGAGGGCGGTGAGACGATTGCCCGCGCTGACGAGCGGATGCATCACGCGCTCGGCGACGCCAGGCAAAAGCAGCGTGAGACCGAATACGGCGAGCAGCACGATGGCGGCCCAGCGGCCGTATTGATTGGCCTGCGTGACCCAGCCGCCACCCACGGCCGCAAGCGTCGCAACCACGGCGAACGTCAGACCCATGCCCGCGAGCAGAGGCAGGCCGCTCTTCACGAACGGCTGGTCCGCGCGCGAGAACACGAAAGGAAGCACGGGCAGGATGCACGGACTGAGAATCGTCAGCGCGCCGCCGAGATAGGCAAGGACGATGAGCAACATGATGATGTCGGGTCGGATTTGGTCGTGTTGTGAACGCGGTTCAGGCCGCGCCCGGCGTGAAAGTCATTGCGACGCCGTTCATGCAGTAGCGCAGGCCCGTGGGCTTCGGTCCGTCGTCGAAGACATGGCCCAGATGACCGCCGCAGCGCCGGCAATGCACTTCGGTGCGCTCGACGCCGAACGAGCCGTCGATACGCGTCGCAACCGCATGATCGAGCGGCGCCCAGAAACTCGGCCAGCCCGTGTGACTATCGAACTTGGTGCGCGACGAGAACAGCGCCAGGTTGCATCCCGCGCAATTGAACATGCCCGTGCGATGCTCGTCGTTCAGCGGACTCGTGTACGGGCGCTCTGTTCCTTCGCGTCGCAACACGTCGAACTGAACCGGATTGAGCAGGCGGCGCCATTCGTCATCGGTATGGACGATTTCGAAGCGTTCCTGCGACGGCGTCTGCGTTTGCGGGCCGGCGGCGAGCGCGCGCAGGCGTCCGCCCAGAGCGAACGCGGCGGCGGCTGCCGCGGTGCCCGTCAGGAGAAAGCGGCGGCGGGTTTGCATGATGCGTTCCTCGTCATCGAGTGGGTTAGACGCATCGTAGTTGCGCGCGCATCCCCGAGTCCTCACCGAAAGTTAAATTAAATGTGATACTTCGGCGCGCGCTTTTCTGCACAATGGCACAGACGCTCGTCCATTTCTTCCGCTAACAGGGCGAGCATCATTCGACATTCGCTCATGGATCATCCGAAACGCATTCTGATCGTCGAAGACGACGTGCATATCGCCGATGTGCTGAGTCTCAACTTGCGCGACGAGCGCTATGAAGTCGTGCATAGCGCCGATGGCGCCGAAGGGCTGCGCTTGCTGGAGCAGGGCGGCTGGGACGCGCTGATTCTCGATCTGATGCTGCCCGGCGTCGATGGCCTCGAAATCTGCCGCCGTGCGCGGGCCATGACGCGCTATACGCCGATCATCATCACGAGTGCGCGCTCCAGCGAGGTGCATCGCATACTCGGTCTGGAACTCGGCGCGGACGACTATCTCGCGAAGCCGTTCTCGGTGCTCGAACTCGTCGCGCGCGTGAAGGCGCTGCTGCGCCGCGTCGATGCCGTTGCGAAGGACTCGCGGCTCGACGCGGGGCGTATCGAAGTTGCGGGCATCGCGATCGATCCGCTCGCGCGCGAGGCATGGGTCGATGGCGCGCGCATCGAACTCACGCCGCGCGAATTCGATCTGCTGTATCACTTCGCGCGTCATCCGGGCAAAGTGTTTTCGCGCATGGATCTGCTCAATGCGGTGTGGGGCTATCGACATGAAGGCTATGAGCACACCGTCAACACGCATATCAACCGGCTGCGCGCAAAAGTAGAGAGAGATGCCGCTGAGCCGAAGCGCATTCTCACGGTATGGGGCCACGGCTACAAGCTCGCGGCGCAATCGCCCGAGGGCGAGGACACCGCGCCGTGAAGCTCACGCTGTCTCAACGGCTCTTCGCGGTGTTTTGCGTGCTGCTGCTCGCGTGCTGTGGCGCGTCGGCATGGCTGCAGATCCGCGCGAGCGACCTGCGCGAGAAGGAGGTCATTCAAAGCCTTTCACGCGGACTTGCGGCGCACATCGCCCATGACGGCGCGCTCGCCGACGCGAACGATATCGACGCGCCTGCCGTGCGCCGTCTCTTCAGTCAGTTGATGGTGGTGAATCCGAGCGTCGAGGTCTATCTGCTCGATGACACGGGGCGCGTGCGCGCCGACGATGCGCCGGCCGGACACCTGAAGCGCAACCACGTCGATCTCGCACCGGTTCGCAAGTTCCTCGATGGCGCGGCCCTGCCGATCCTGGGCGACGATCCGCGCAGCGACGACAAGCGCAAGGTGTTCAGCGCCGCGCCGCTCGCCGCGCCCGGCAAGCCGCCCTTCGGCTATGTCTATGTGGTGCTGCTCGGCGAGGAGCACGACGCGCTGGCGGCGAAGGCATCAGCGAGCGCGGTCTTGCGCACCACGCTCGCATCGATGGGACTCGTCACCTTGCTCGGGCTCGTCGCGGGCCTGGTCGCGTTCGGGCTCGTTACACGGCCGCTGCGGCGACTCACCGAGGCGATGCGCAAATTCGACGCGCGCGGCGCGCCTGCGGATCCGCCTTTGCCTTCGGCGCCGCGAAAGGGCGCAGCCGACGCCCGTGAGAACGAACGCGACGAGATCGTCGTGCTGGAAAGCGCATTCGCGCAGATGGCCGAGCGCATCGCCGAACAGTGGCGCGCGCTCGGCCGGCAGGATCGGGAGCGTCGCGAGATGGTCGCGAATATCTCGCACGATTTGCGCACGCCGCTGTCGTCGCTTCATGGTTATCTGGAAACGCTGTCGCTCAAGTCCGACACGCTTCCCGATGCCGACAGACGCCGCTATCTGTCGATCGCGCTTGCGCAGAGCGCGAAGGTGGGTCATCTCGCGCAGTCTTTGTTCGAGCTCGCAAAGCTCGAACATGGCATGGTCGCGCCGGAAGCCGAGCCGTTCTCGCTGGTCGATCTCGTGCAGGACGTATTCGAAAAGTTCGAGCTGGCCGCGCAGTCCAAAGGCGTGCGTCTCACTGCGCAGATCGCCCCGCGCTTGCCGAGCGTCATTGCGGACCTCGGCATGATCGAACGCGTGCTCACGAATCTGCTCGACAACGCGATCCGTCATACGCCTGCAACCGGCACGGTGGATGTGACGCTTGCACATGGGCGCGAGCATGCCGAGAGAGTCGAGGTGACCGTCAGCGACACAGGGACAGGCATTGCGCCCGCGATGCGGGAAGCGCTGTTTCAGCGCCCGTTTGCATCGGGCGGTGCGCATCGCGGCGGGCTCGGCTTGCTCATCGTGCAACGCATGCTGCAATTGCACGGCAGTGAGATTCGCATGATCGATACCCAGGGCACAGGCACGACGTTTCGCTTCGAATTGCCCGCCGCTGTCGCGCAAAGCGGCGAAGGCTCGCCGCATGCGCACGGATGGCGCGGATAAAAAAAAGCCCGGCATTGCTGCCGGGCTGAATGGGACGGTCATCGCCTGCGCCTGATCGCGCAGTTGGAATGCGCGTGCGGCGTTGCCCGGTCTGACCATCCGCGTGGACGTTTGAATGAAAGCCGAGTCGCAGCGGGCTGCAAGGCAGAGCCATCGAATTGCCATACTGCCTGCGCCTTGTGAGACGTTTTAGTCCTACAGGCTTAAACCAATCTTAAGGACTGTGCGCACGGAGCGGCGCGTATGGGCACGAAACCCCCTATACGGTCAATCGTTTCTAATGCGTCGCTTTCCGTGCCATTGCAAATAAGCGTGTTCACTTATCGGCTAAAACGGTCGGGAAAAAATGCCGAATGACAGCAGCATGAAAAACGCGGCGTTCATCCATACCGGAAACTCACCTTGGTTTCCTTCAATATGTTTGCTAGCATGTAATCGGATCGCAGCCGTTTCTTGATTCTTCGGTCAATAAGTGCGGCGCTGTGGCGTGGAAGTCAATAAGGCCGTCGAGGCCAACAATAGTCGGAGCGCGCCAGGTCGCCGTTTCGCGTTGCATCGCTGCATAAGAAATGAATTCCGCATGTCGGCCGCTGAACGGTCGACTGGTAGTTTTGCGCCGAGCGCTGCAGTGCATCGCAATAAAGATAAGCACCGACGTTTAACGCATTTCACATTTTGTGCTATTTACGCGCTTTCTTTGAGCGCCGGAAATATCTCTTGGCGCCGCAGGTGATTTCCAGACAACCGGTTATCGTCATCGATTCTCAATGACGGTGGAATGTCGCACGCATACGATCCTTGCACAATGCAGGAGGAAACGTGGATACGGAACTGAGTCAACGGCTTGCGAAATCGTTATGGCGTTGTGCATCGCACGGGCAGGTGCTGACTTATCAGCGTTTTCATGCGCAATGCGACAAGACGGTGCCGCTGCCTCAGCGCTACGCCGCGCTCGAGTCGGCGATCAAGACGCTCGGCGATGTGAGTGACATCGACTACGGCGTGCTCATGGCGCTCGACAATGGCTTGCCGGGCGCGGAGTTCTTCCAGCGTTATCTGCGTTATCGTCATGGTGAATATGTAATGCAGATGGGCGACCCGAAATATCATCGCCAGACGCTCGCGCGCAAACGCACCCTCGTCGCACGCGAACGCGATCGCGTGTACGCGCACGCCCGCATGGTGGAGGAGGCGAGGGCCAGACAGGCGGCATGAGCTTCGCTCAGACAACGAAAGACTCAAGGCTCGGCCTCGTCCATTACTTCGAGGCGAGCCTTCGTCGGCTCGACATTGCGTTCACCAACTTGACGCGATGCCGACGAACCGTCCAAACAAAGTGAGCGCCAGCAAACACAAGCCATGCCTTATGCGCCAATAGATAGTTCCCTGGAGCATATTCGCTCTCGGATGCCGCTTTACGAAGGAGCCGCTTAATATAATCGTCTCAATACCTCGACACGAGGGCGAGATCGAATGAGACCGGTTGTATTCGGGAACCGCTTCGGATGGCTGCACGCGGGAAGCGGCACGCGCGGCGTGGTGCTTTGTAACACGTATGGCCACGAATACGTGTGGACATACAGCGGCATGCGCCACCTCGCGGATGCGTTATCGGCGCGCGGCATGTGGGTGCTCCGTTTCGACTATCGGGGCACGGGCGACTCGGCGGGCGCCGATCTCGCACCGGATCAATTCGAATCGTCGGTCGAAGACATCCACGCGGCCGTCGACTGGTTCAGGACAGAGACAGGCATCGAACACGTCACGTTATGCGGTTTTCGCGTGGGCGCGGCATTCGCGCTTGCTGCGGCACTGCGCCGACCCGTCGACGAACTTGTACTGCTCGCGCCCGTCACGAGCGGGCGCGTGTATATGCGCGAACTGAACATCGTGCGCAAAACATGGCTCGAATTGCTTGCGCCGCCCTTGCGCGAGATGCAGCAAGACGATGTCCGGTTCAACGTGCTTGGTCAGATGTATGGCGACGAATTCAGGGACTCGCTGCAAGCTATCGACCTCGTCGCGAGCGTGAACGGCACGGCAAGCGCGCCGGCGCGTCGCGCGTTGATCATGAATGTCAAGGCGGGCGGGACGGACCCTTTGCGCGACGCCCTCGCTGACAAGGGCGTCGAAGCAGAGGCGCGTCCGTTCGAAGACCTGACGGGCTTCATTCAGGAAACTGCCTTCAACGCAGTGCCGCGCGCCGCGTTCGCCGAGGTCGTGGCGTGGATCGCGGGCCGCGCCGCGCCGGTAGCTCATGTGGCGTCCATGGCCGATGCCGATAGCTGGCCCGCGCTGAACATTGAAACCCCCGAGGCGATCGAGCGTCCGGTGCGTATCGGCGACGAAGGGCTTTTCGGCATCCTGTGCGAGCCGCGCACGGGTTCGGCGCGCGGGCCGGTGTACCTGATCGCGAATACGTCGGCGAGTTCGCGCGTGGGCGACAGCAGGCTATCGGTACGCATTGCACGCGAGCTCGCGAGACGTGGCGTGGCATCGCTGCGTTTCGATGCGCGTGGCCGCGGCGATAGCCCGGCAGCGCCGGGCAAGGTGCAATCGGACACGGCATTCGGCCGCATCTACAACCCGATCGCGACCGACGACACCGCGGCCGCGGCACGCTGGCTCGCACGCCAAGGTTATAAGTCGATATTCGCGTTCGGCGTTTGCTCAGGCGGGTATCACGCGCTCAAGGCGGCGGTCATCGAAAAGGCGATCAATGGCGTCGTCACGGTGAATCTGCCGACGTTCAAACGACCAGCGGACGTCGCGCCCGATGGCTTGCGTCAATCGACGCGCAATTCCATGGCAGGTTATGCATTTTCGATGCTCGATCCGCAGAAATGGAAAGCTATCCTGCGTGGCGAAAAACAGTTGACGCGTGTCTTGCGCTTTGTGCTCGGCTATGTGATGACACGCGCGCGTTCACGTATCGTCGATGTGCTGAGGCTCGATCGTCTGAGCCAGACGCCGCCCGAACTCGCCACGGAGCCCGGTCCGATTATTCGCGCGCTCGATGCAAAAGGCGTGAAGACGGTGCTCGTCTATGGCGCCTACGATGCGGGGCTGGATCTGATCGCCGCGCATTTCGGCAAGCACGGCGCGCGCCTTTCGCGCTTTCCGTCCGTGCGCATGATGATCTTTCCGGACCTCGACCATTCGCTCTTCATGACGGCCGGCTCGGCGCACGTCGTCGCGCTGTGCGAACGCATGGCCAAGGAAACAAACGCGCCCATAGCCGATGCGGCTTTTCCCGGCAGAGAACCCGTCGTGTTGTGACCGAGAGGAACGCGCCTTGATGCGTCGCAATACGTCGCGTCAGCGAACTCGCCGCGTCTTGAGTATCCTTCGAGGTTGGAACCCGCCCTTCGCGGGCAGTGTCCCATCGGGAATCCATGTCGGCGGATGTCGAACGGCGCGTTCGCGTCGCGAGGGCCGCTCAACACAATGCACAGGAGTCTGGCGATGTCGATCGAAAAGGTTCTATACCGTGCGCATGCTCATGTCACCGGCGGACGCGATGGCCGCGCGACCGTACCCGAAAGCAATCTGGATCTTCGGCTGACGACTCCGAAAGAACTCGGCGGCGGTGGCGGCGATGGCACGAATCCCGAACAGCTGTTCGCCGCGGGCTATAGCGCGTGCTTCATTGGCGCGATCAAGTTCGTTGCCGCACGCGACAAGATTACGCTGCCCAAAGACGTTGCCATCGACGGCAGCGTGGGCATTGGACAAATCCCGAACGGCTTCGGCATCGAAGTCGAACTGAAGATCTCGCTGCCAGGCATGGATCGTAACGAGGCGCAGGCGTTGATCGACAAGGCGCACGTCGTGTGCCCTTATTCGAACGCGACCCGCAACAACATCGATGTCAAACTGACGCTGGCATAGGCATGTCGAACGCCCGAGCGTGCTTTGGAAGGGACGCTCGGGCGTGCGTCACCACGTTTCTCGCATCACCATCAGACGCGCTTCGGTCATGTCCTCAATCGCATAGCGAATGCCTTCCCGGCCGAGTCCCGAATCCTTCACGCCGCCATAAGGCATGTTATCGACCCGGAAAGAGGGCACGTCGTTGATCACGACCCCGCCAACTTCAAGTGAATTCCATGCTTCATGCGCATGCGCGAGTGAATCCGTGAAAATGCCCGCCTGCAAGCCGAAATCGCTGTCGTTCACGGTATCGAGCGCGTCGTCGAAGTTATCGAACTTTTCGAGAATGGCGACAGGCCCGAACGCTTCCTTGCGATAGAGATCCGAATCTCGTCCGACGTTTTCGAGAAGCGTCGCTTCGAACATCGCGCCATCCACCTTGCCGCCAGCGATGATCTTCGCGCCGGCCTTCACGGCGTTTTCCATCCAACCGGCGAGGCGTTTCGATTCCGACTCGGAAATCATCGGTCCGACGAAGGTCTTCTCGTCCTTTGGATCGCCCATCCGGAGCGACTTCGTTTTCTCGATCAGCTTTTCACGCAAGTCATCGTATAGAGACGCGTGCACAAGAATGCGTTGCACGCCGATGCAACTTTGCCCGGACTGATAGAAAGCGCCGAACGCCAGCCGGTCGACTACATAGTCGAGCTTGCCGCCCTGATCGCTATCGACGATCGCGGCGGCGTTTCCGCCGAGTTCCAGAATGACCTTCTTCTTGCCTGCTTTCGCCTTCAGTTCCCAGCCGACCGCGGGCGAACCGGTGAAGGAGAGGAGCTTGAAACGCTCGTCGGTGGTGAACAGATCGGCGCCGTCGCGATGCGCCGGCAGTATCGAGAATGCGCCCTTGGGCAGATCCGTTTCCGCGAGCACCTCACCGATGATCAACGCGCCGATCGGCGTGCGGCTCGCAGGCTTCATGACGAACGGCACACCAGCGGCGATTGCGGGCGCGACCTTGTGCGCGGCAAGATTCAAAGGAAAATTGAAAGGCGAAATGAAGGAGCAGGGACCGATCGGCACGCGTTTTACATAGCCGTGATAACCCTTTGCGCGCGGCGAGATCTCCAGATTCAGTATTTCGCCGTCGATCCGAACCGACTCTTCGGCTGCGACCTTGAACGTATCGATAAGACGCGTAACTTCGCCGCGCGAATCGTTGATCGGCTTGCCGGCTTCGATGCATAAGGCCATTGCCATTTCATCGGAGCGCTCGCGAAACCGCTTCACGCAATGCTCGAGCACCGCCTGACGTTTGAACGGGGGAAAGGCGCGCATGTCGGGCATCGCGGCGACCGCAAGGCCGATTGCCTCGTCGATGGCGTGCGCATCGGCAAGTGCCACGCGTGTGGCGACTTCACCGCTGAACTTGTCGGTCACCGCAAGATCGGTATTGGCGGCTACCGGCTCGTTGGCGAGGTAATAGGGATAAGTCGGCTTCAGCATGAACGGTCTCCTGTCGGGGGACGACGCGTTGTCGATATCGTTCAGATTACCGCTTAAACGCCGCGCGTGCAGGCAACACCGACTGTGGAATGAGATAGCATGCGAACGGAACCGAACGAAGCGTGCATGCGCGCTTCATGTATCCGACATGAGGAGGAAACGATGCTGACTTCTGGAATCGATCACGTGGGCCTCGCCGTCCGCAATCTCGACGCGACCCGAGACTTCTTCGTTCAGTGTCTGGGCTGGAAGATCGCCGGCGAGCGGCCCGAGTACCCAGCCGTGTTCGTATCCGACGAAAAGTTGTTGGTTACGCTATGGCAGGTGAAAGACGACCCGGCGCCAATAGCATTCGACCGGCGAAAGAATATCGGGCTTCATCATCTTGCGCTGCGTGCAGCGGATGAAGCCGCGCTCGCGACGATTCTCGATCGCGTGTCGGCATGGCCTGGCGTGACGGTGGAATTCGCGCCGGAACCGCTAGGGGCAGGGCCGAAACGCCATATGATGATCTATGAACCGGGCGGCATTCGGATCGAATTCGCGTTCGATCCACGCGTTTAGATTAAATGGATTGTAAAAAACAGCGGAGTCTTGAACGAACTCCGCCGTTTATCTATTCATCTTCAGCCGATCAGGAAAGGCGTGCGATCTTCGACGGATGCAAGCCATGCGGGTGCACGTCCACGTCCGCTCCACGTTGCACCTGATTGCGGATCGCGATAGAGCGCGGGTTGGGGACCGCGCGGCTGTCCCTTTCTTTTGCGCTTGACTGCGGCGCGCGCCTTGCCTTCAGCCTTGGTCGCCGGCGCACTCGCGCCGACCGCGAACTTGCTGCGGTCCTTGGCTTTGGCGATCCAGCCGGGTGCACGTCCGCGCCCGCTCCAGGTCGCGCCGGTTTTCGGATCCTGATAGGCAACCGTGCTTTGTTTTTTTGCCGGGGCCGATCGGCCTGCCTTCTTGCGCGTGCCAGAATATTGTTCGATGTCCGCGACGGTCAAACCATGGCTCGACATCAAATCATGAATCTTTTTCAGCACGCTTTCAGATTCTTTAGCGATGAGCGCATCGGCTTTCGCTTGAAGTGCTTCGATACGTGCCTGAATACTTTCTAGCGTCGACATGACTTACCTCTAATAAATTGTCGTCTGCACTATGCCACGGACGTGCGTGACGCGCTAGAGGAAATTCGTGTCAATACATGGCAAATGACATTCACGGAAAGTGTTTTAACGCGATAACCGTGCGACGCACATTGAGGTATCTATTGCTATCCCGCCAGGAAAGTTGTTCAGCATCTTTCTTAAAGCAGCTGTCTGTTCGAGTTCTTTGAACGATCGTCGACATTTGCGTCTTATGACCAAAGGCGTTGCGATCGACCGGTGAGCGAAACGCGCTTGGCATCGATGGACATTGCGCTAATTTCGATGTTGACGCACGCCATAAACGGCGTGAAGCGCAATGCACGCGCTGCGCTTCAACTTCCGCGATAGGTTCCGAAGCTCCACGGCGAACACAGCAGCGGCACGTGATAGTGCTGCGCGGCATCGGCAAGTGTGAAGCGCACTGGGACGACGTCGGCGAATACATCGGGGGTCTTGAAGTAGTCCGCTACCCAGAAACGCAATTCGAAATCGCCTGCACGCGCCTGTGCGGCCGGCAGGATCGGTGAATCCGTGCGCCCATCGCGATTGGTGCGCGTGCGCGCGAGCAGCGTGGGCGGCTGCGTGCCGATGTCGAACAATTCGATCTGCATGCCCGCGGCGGGCTTGCCGAGCGCGACGTCGAGCACATGCGTAGTGATGCCTGCGGCCATGATGATGTGTCTCCTGATCTGGCGTTTCGTTTGTGTTCCGCTCAACTGCCGCGGTAGTAGTTGTAGCTCCACGGCCCGAACAACACAGGCAGGTGAATGCGCTGGTTGATGTCGATGATGCGAAAGCGCAGCGGGATCTTCGAAAGGAACAACGGTTGCGGCAGATTCGCCTTGCGCGCGGCGAAGTATTCGTCTGCATGCAGCAACAGTTCATACGTGCCTGCGCGATACGTATCGCCGATCAGAAGCGGCGGCTCGCTGCGGCCGCTCGCTGCGAGCGTGATCGTCTGCAGAAGCTTCGAGCGTCCGTCTTCGATTGCGAACAAGTCCACACGCATGCCCGCGGCGGGCGTGCCGTGCCATGTATCGAGACCGTGCATCGTGAGACGCGGACTCAGGCCGTCCTGTTGCACCGGACCTGTCGTCTGGTTCGGCGCGGGCGACGCTGGCGCATCGGCGGAGAGGGCGGTCTTCGCCATCAGCATGCTTGCGCCCAACGAGACCGATTGCAGGGCAAAGCGTCGGCGGCTCACATCGAAAGCCGGAGAAGTGTCTTTGTCGCGCATGTCATGCACCTTGTTTGTTGCCGAGCTTGCGGATGCCGACGATAACCAGCACCGCAGCCAGAATTTCGATGACGGCCACGAGATAGAGACCGGAGGTCAACTTGCCCGTCGCGTTCTTGACGAGTCCCATGACGTAGGGCGCGCCGAAACCCGCGAGATTGGAGACGGAGTTGATGAGCGCCACGCCGATTGCCGCTGCGCTGCCCGCGAGATAGCGATTGGGCAACTGCCAGAACACGGGGATCGCGCTCATCGTGCCGATCAGCGATGCCGTCATGGCCAACAGCGCGATAACCGGCGAAATCTTGTCGAGGCCCATCAGCACGGCAAGCACCGCCATCGATATGCCGCCGACGATGGCCGCCCCGCTGAAGTGCCAGCGCACTTCATTGCTGCGGTCCGAGTGCGCACCGTTGATGATCATGCCGGCCGCGCCGCACAGATAGGCCACTGCCGCGATCCAGCCGACGGCCATCGGCGTGCTCACACCTACGTCCTTGATGACGGTCGGAATCCAGAAGGTGAGCGTCGAGTTCGCGCACAGCAGGCAGAAGAAGATCGCGATCAGCAGCCACACCTTCCGATTCGTGAAGAGCGATCGCCAGTCGTGTCCACGCTCGCCCATTGCGGCATTGTCGCGTTGCAGGGCATCGAGCACTACGCGTTTTTCATCGTCGTTGAGCCAGCGCGCCTGCTCGGGCTTGTCCGTCATGTAGAAGTAGGCGAACACACCGGCGAGCACCGACGGAATGCCTTCGATGATGAAGAGCCACTGCCAGCCATGCATGCCGTGCACGCCGCCCATCGACGTCATGATCCAGCCGGCGAGCGGACCGCCGAGCACCCCCGCTATCGCCGATGCCGACATGAACGTGCCGAAGGCCCGCGCGCGCCGCTGCGACGGATACCAGTACGTGAGATAGAGAATGACGCCCGGATAGAAGCCCGCTTCGAAAGCCCCAAGCAGGAAGCGCAGGATATAGAACTGCGTAGGCGTGGTGACATGCGTCTGCAGCATGCAGATGATGCCCCAGCAGATCGTGATGCGCATGATCGTCTTCTTTGCGCCGATCTTCTGCAGCAGCATGTTCGACGGCACTTCGAACAGGAAATAGCCGAGGAAGAATATGCCCGCGCCGAGTCCATATACGGCTTCGCTGAAATGCAGCGAGTCCAGCATCTGCAGCTTGGCAAAGCCGATGTTCACGCGATCCAGCCACGCGAGCACCCATAGCACGCCGAGAAACGGCAGCAGGCGCCATGACACCTTGCGATAGACGCTCGCTTCGGCGCTTTCGGCCTCGCTCGCGAAGACCGGCATCTCCTGTTTGATGAGCGACATGGTTTCTCCTTTCCAGTCGGTTTGCGTCGCACGGACACTGTCGTGCATTCGGTGGAAGCAAGTATAGAAACGGCCAAAAAATCGGGAACGGGCGGCGAGCCAATAGGCCCCATAGCAACGCGTATATGGGTTGCGAAGCCTTGTCTGGCGGGCCTTGGCGCCGCTCGTTGCGGTGTTTTTTCGTACCTATGGATTACCCTAGCGCCGCCTGCAACAAGCGGTTCTTGCAATGCCGGCTGGCAGAATAGCGGCGCGGCCACGCGAACCATAGAGACAGCACTCACCATGAATCGCACCGACGATCCATTCGATACCTATCTGTTGCGCGTTTTGTGCACGCTGATCGGCGAGCGCAGCGTGTCGCGCACGGCCATTCGTATGAACCAGTCGCAACCGGCTATCAGCTCCGCGCTCAAGCGGTTGCGCGCGATCTTCAACGACCCGCTGCTCACGCGCGAAAAGAATGTGATGGTGCCGACCGAGCGCGCCATTCAACTCGCACAAAGTGCGCAAGCCGCATTGAGCGCGCTCGATAACCTGCTCGTATCGGACGATCATTTCGATCCTGCGACCACCGAACAAAGCTTCACAGTGGGCATGCCCGACTATCTGGCGCCCCCCTTCTTTGCGCATGTCGTGCGCGAATTCAGGCGCGCTGCACCGCATGCGCGCCTCGTCGCCGTGCCGCTCTCGGCCGCATTCAACTATGAACAGGGGCTCTCGGAGGGCTCGCCGGATATCGTCATCGGCAACTGGCCCAATCCTCCCGAGCATTTGCATTTGTCGGTATTGCTCGAAGATGACGTCGTGTGTGTCGTTGCCCGCGACAGCGTATATGCGAAGTCAGGCAAATTCGATGCCGAGGACTATCTGAGCGCGTCGCATATCGTGCCGACGCCGTATTCGCGCGATCAGCGCGGCGTCGTCGATACCGGGCTCAGCACCATGCGCGTGCATCGTGACAACCGCGTGAGTTGCCCATACTTCAATCTCGCGCCCAGCCTCATACCGGGCACCGATCTGATTCTCACGACAGGCCGGCATTTCGCCAACTATCACGCGCAGCATCTGCCGCTCGCCGTGCTCGATCCGCCGATCGAATTTCCGTTCATGCGGTTCTATCAACTCTGGCATCCGTCGCGGCATCGTTCGGCTTCGCACGTGTGGTTGCGCGGCATGCTGACGGCGGCCGCGCAGGAGCTGCGCGCGCTGCGCGACATGCATCGCAGTTAGCGCTATCGCGTTCTGTTATGCGGTCAATAGGATAGGGTGTCTCGCCGCCCGATCGCGCGCTTTCTATACTCGGCACGAATCGCCATCGATGCCTTATAGGAGAGCCATTCATGTCACAGACAATCAATCTCGAACCGATCAACGCGTTCGATCACACGGCCTTCGTCGGCGCCTTCGCGAGCGTGTTCGAACATTTTCCGCAGGCGGCGGAGGGCGCCTGGAGCGCGCGTCCATTCGCATCCGCCACGGGATTGCACGACGCGATGATGAATGTCATCCGCAATCTTGACGACAAGAGCCAGCGTGCCTTTCTGAACCTGCACCCGTTGTTGTCAGGCGCGAATATTCGCTCCGGAACGATGACGGCGGATTCGGATGCCGAGCAAAAAAGCGCCGGGCTCGATGCGATGTCGGCCGAACAGGACGCCTTGCTCGATCGTCTCAATGCCGCCTATCTCGAGCGCCACGGCTTTCCGTTCATCATCTGCGTGCGGCATTACACGCGCGAGGGCATCTTCAGCGCGCTGGAGCGACGTATCGGCCGCAGCACGCAGCAGGAGCTGGATGAGGCTTTGGCGCAAATCGCGTCGATCACGCGTGCGCGCTTGAATGCGCGTCTCTGCGCGCTCAAGTGACGGAAATGCGGCGGCGGGTCTGACGTTGCATCAGGCCCGCGCGCCTATCACTGTGCCGCGTTCCATGTCTGCGCGGTCGTCCGCCACTTGCCGTCGGCGCCCTTGGCGAGCACCTTGAGGACCACGCCCTTATATGACGTCTTCTTGCCGTCCTTTTCCGCGACGGCGGTCCAGTTCGCGGTTTGATACATCAGATTGCCGACTCGCTTCGCACTGACGACATCGATCGTGTGATCGCGAAAGCCCGCATCAAACAGGCCTTTGTAGAACTTCTCGACGTCGGCACGTCCCTGAACGGTTGTTCCGTTTCCGGGGGACACCACGGCCTTTTCGTCGTACAAGGCGCCCAGCGCCCGAGCATCTCCCTTGTTAAAGGCCGCATTCCAGGCGGTATTCGCATCGTCTATTACCTTGTCGTGCTGCGCGAATGCAGTTTGCGACGCGATCAATGCGAACAGCACGCCGGCACCGAATTGCCTTAAGGATTTTTTCATCACGTATCTCCAAGTGGCGAACTCGCAGACCTGGGCGATGTGTGACTGCGTGCGGGTGATGAAAAACGCAAGCACCGATTCCGGTGTCATTTTTCGAATTTGCTTACAGTCGCCCGTCTGCGCGTGGAGTATAGGCAGCGGTCTTCCTGTAATCAATTAACGCAGAATCGGCGATACCTTTCACTGGGCGGCGCACACGCGCGGCACGCGATGAAAGTTGCGGTCGAAATAAATCAGGCTGTCGCCGTCGTCGCGCACGCGGATCGCGGTCGTTTCGACGAACATCACCGAATGCGATCCGACTTCTTTTGCCTCGACGATGGTGCCCTGCAGGCTCGCCAGCGCATCGCGTAATACCGGCACGCCGTTCATGCCTTCATCCCACACCGGCAACGAGAAACGTTCTTCCATGGAGAGTTGCGTGAGACCGGCGAAGTGCCGCGCGATCTGTTCGAGATGACCGGGCAAGACATTGATGCACACGTTACGATTGTTCACGAATGCGGCATGCATCGCGCTCGACCGGTTGATGCAGACGAGCAGCGTCGGCGGCGCATCCGTGACCGAGCATACGGCGCTGGCTGTAATGCCGCAGCGTCCATGCGTGCCCGTCGTCGTGATGACGTTCACCGCGGCCCCGAGATGAGCCATTGCCTGTCGAAACTGCTTGCGTACCTGTTCGATATCGGCAGAGTCGGGGCGGGGCAGCGCGGACATGGAGCGTCTCCTGTTCGTTTCGTGTTTAACTTCGTGTATAGCAAACCGTGAATCGAACGTACGCGCTGAACCGCACAAAGATGATCGGCACGATCCGCTAAATGCCACGCGTGGTTACCGACCGCACTAAAGCTTTGGCTACCTCACGTAACCGAGGCGATTTTGCCGAGAAGCCCCATAAGTCGCTGCAAATGGCGGCGAGCGACGCAATCCGTCAGGAAACCGTGCGCCCCGGCATCCGGCGCAAGTTCTAAAGTGGTTTGTGAAGTACGCGCGGGCGCCTACGCATGGGCGCGCCTGTTTTTCAATCGTGCATTCCTAGAATTGTGCAACGAGCGACAGAAGCAAAAAATTAGAAAGCTTGACGCCAAAAAATCGAAAACCTATAAGCAGTCGCATCGATATCGACGCAAGTAGCAGGAGCAGGGCATGTACGCCAACTATGAAACCTTTGAGGACGCCGACCGCCACGCGCATGCGCTGACAGGTTGGGAACAGCGCTATGACCAGGTGGGCGAAGGCGCGTTTCGCAGCACGGTGAAGCAGGTTTCGGTGGCGGGCGTGCAGGTTTTTCAGGAATCCGCGAACGTTCGTATCGTGCAGCGCGGGCAACTTCCGCCGGGGTTCGTCACATTCGGGCTCGTGCTCGGCGGCGGCGCACCGTTCTCGTTTCAAGGCGTGCGGGTCGACGAACACGCGCTCGTCGCCGCGCCTGGCGGCAGGGAATTTTTGCTGCATTCGCCACCCGACATGTCGATGCTCGGCGTCGCCGTGAATACGAGTCTGCTCGCATCGGCAGCGGACGCGGCGGGTGTCGATGTCCAGGACGAGATTCTCGGTCGCCACGTGCTGAGCATCCCTGCCGCAGCGGGCTGGCGGGCGGGAAAGCGCATCATCGCGGCGGTGGAGACCGTTCTCTCAGACCCAGATCCGTTTTCTTCGGGCGATGGCGCGCGTCGCTTCACGCACACCGTGACGGAGAGCATTCTGAATCTGCTCACGTTCCATGTTCCGACGCGCGAAGACCGGCTCACTTATGCATGCCGTGCCGACGTCGTGCGACGCGCTCATGATCTGGTGCTTGCTCGCCCCGAGCAGCCTATCTCGGTGCTGGATCTCTGCGAAAAGCTGCGCGTGAGCCGGCGCACCATTCAAAACAGCTTTCAATCGGTCACGCAGATGAATCCGGTAAGTTATCTGCGAGCCGTGCGTCTTGCACAAGTGAGACGGCTCCTGACAACGACATCGCAAGGCGAAGTACCGGTGCGCGAAGCCGCGATGCGCTGGGGATTTACCAATCTCGGCCACTTCGCGAGCGATTATAAGAGCCTGTTCGGCGAACTTCCCTCTCAAACACTGCGCGCCCGCTAACGCAGGCGCAATACATTCCCTTCCTGCCGATCGCGAGCCGCATTGCCGCGCTCGGCAATCGGCATTTCCTTTCCGAGGCTTGCATCAAGAGTCGCCTGAATACGCCTGTCGCGCGCATCGCTGTCGGCTCCCTTTCGAATACTCCATTTCGGCACGCACGCGCTGCCGGTTACGAAGTGCTCTTTTTTATTGTCATCTTTAGAGTCGTTTCGACGATAAACGAGGAGGAGCACAGATGAAGGTGAGACGGCTGGCCACCGCCATGGGGGCCTTGTTCTATGGACTGCTTGCGTGTCAGTTACACGCGGGTGCGGCCGAAAAGCCGGAAGAACTGACGGTGGCGAAAGTGCCGCCGTATAGCCCGCATCGCGTGTTCGTGACGGATGTCTCGTTTGCGAGCATGACCGATGCACGAGTGCATGTGTTCGACGGCGACACCAAACGATTCGTCGGCGAGATCGATGCCGGTTTCGCGCCGGGCTTCACGATCTCGCCCGATCACAAGACGAGCTATGTGGCGACGACGTACTTCGCGCGCGGCAGCCACGGCCCACGCACGGACGTAGTCGAGATCATCGATAACACGACGCTCGACGTAACCGGTGAAATCGTGATCCCGCCCAAGCATGGCCAGACCGTGCCGACGCCATATCTCACGATTCTTTCGGAAGACGGCAGCCGCCTGTATGTGTCGAACATCACGCCGTCGACGTCGGTCACCGTCATCGATACGGCCGCGAAAAAGGTGCTCGGTGAGATCGATACCGACGGCTGCGTGCTCGCCTATCCGAGCGGCAATGATCGCTTCTCGGCGCTGTGCGAAAGCGGCAAGGCGCTCACGGTCAGGCTCGACGCCACGGGCAAGGAAGCGAGCCGGAAGCTCTCCGAGGCGTTCATCGACGTCGATCACGATCCTGCCTTCGTCAACGCCGTGCGCGACGGTAACAAGTATGTGTTCACGACCTTCCACGGCAATGTGCGCACGGCCGACTTCTCCGGCGATACGCCGGTTTTCGGCGCATCGTGGTCCTTGCTGAGCGATCAGGAGCGCAAGGCGGGCTGGCGTCCGGGCGGCTTGCAGCAGACCGCGCTGAGCACGGCCAGTCACCGTCTTTACGTGGCCATGCACAAGGGCGCGGACGGCTCGCACAAGGACCCGGGCACGGAGATCTGGGTCTACGACACCGAGAGCAAAAAGCGTGTGGCGCGCTGGGATCTCGCGAAGCAGAAGATCGACCCGCTGCTCGCGATTCAGGTCAGCACCGACGACAAACCGCTCTTTTACGGCCTTACGCCGACCTCCGATCTCGTCGTGATGGATGCGATGACAGGCAAGCGCCAGCACGTCGAAAAGCAGCTCGGCGCGACGTCGACATTGCTGCTCAACCCGTGAGGTGACGCGATGATCGATCCCGTCATTCTCATGGTGTGCATCGCGTCCGCGACGATCATCGCGCTCGCGAGCGCTGCGCCGAAGTGGCGCGAGCCGTCGCGCTTTCGCGCGTCGCTCGAAGCGTTCGCGTTGCTGCCTTCGTTTGCGCTCACGCCCTTGTCGTTCGCGTTTCCTGCGCTGGAGGCTGCGGGCGCAATCGGCTTGTTGTTCGCCGATACGCGCACGCTCAGCGCCATGGTGCTGATCGCGTTGTTCACGCTCTTCGGCGCGGCGCTCGCGATCAACGTGTTGCGTGGTCATACCGATATCGATTGCGGCTGCTCGGGCTTCATCGCCGCGCGTGCAACGGAACGCGCGCCGAAGTCGATCGGCTGGTGGCACGTCGCGCGCGCGTTGATGCTCGCCGCGCTCGCATGCGCCGCGCTCGCACCCGCGACTGCTCGCGAGCTCATGTGGCTCGACTATTCGAGCGCAGGCGCCTGCACGCTTTTTGCCGTCGCCGCGTGGTTCACGCTCGATGCGCTGCTGGTCAATCTTCCCAAGCTCGATTCTCTGAGGAATTCATGATGCAAACCGCCCTGATGATTTCGGCCGCACTGTCGTGGGCCGCATTGCTTGCGCTCGGCGCGATCTGTCTCGCACTCGTTCGCCAAGTCGGCATTCTCTATGAACGCATGATGCCGGCGGGCGCACTCATGATCGACAAGGGCCCGGCGGTCGGCGCGATCGCACCGGTGTTCGAGTTGGGCGATATCGCGGGCCGCGCGGTGAAGGTCGGCGGCTTGTCGAACTCGAGGCGCAACACGCTCGTCTTCTTCCTCTCGCCGACGTGCCCCGTGTGCAAGAAGCTGCTGCCCTTGCTGCCGTCGATTCAGGCACGCGAAGGTGCAACCGACATCGTGCTTGCAAGCGATGGTGAATTCGAAGAGCACGCCGCCTTCTATCGAAAGACCGGTCTTTCGCAATATCCGTATGTGCTGTCGCAGGAACTCGGCCTTTCTTATCAGATCGGCAAGCTGCCTTATGCCGTATTGCTCGATGAAGAAGGCAAGGTCCGCGCGAAGGGTCTCGTTAATACGCGTGAGCATCTGGAAAGCCTGTTCGAAGCAAAAGAACGGGGTGTCGCTTCGTTGCAGGAGTTCGTGCACGGCAAGCACGACGATCACGCACATCACGAACATGAAGGGCAAGTCGGGCAGCACGCCTGAAGACGCCGACAAATCATTCATTCCTACAGGTGAGCGTCCATGAAATGGCTTGATTCATTCTTCGAACATAAGGCGCGCGGCGTTGCACAGCGAAGTTCCCGGCGCAGTGCGATGGCGAAGCTCGGCAAGGTGCTGGTCGGATCGGCAATGGTGCCGCTGCTGCCAGTGGATCGCACCGCGTATGCGACGGAACCGAAGAAGCCGGGCGCGTCGGCTAGCGACGATCCGACGAGCTGCGACTACTGGAAGTATTGCGCGATCGACGGCTGGCTTTGCAGTTGCTGCGGCGGCACATCGAGCAGTTGTCCGCCGGGCACGACGCCGTCGCCGATCACGTGGATCGGCACATGCCGCAATCCGCACGATGGCTCGGACTACATCGTGTCGTACAACGACTGCTGCGGCAAGACGACTTGCGGACGTTGCTTCTGCAATCGCAACGAACGCGAAAAGCCGCTCTACAAGTTATCGCTCAATAACGACATCAATTGGTGCATGGCGAACGGCAATTCGAATTACCACTGCTCGGTATCGGTGCTATTGGGAGCGGCGACGCAATGAACACAGCAAGTGTTTTGATGGCGGCGCTCGCTGCCGGCGCGATGAGTTTTGCATCTCAATCATTCGCGCAAACGATGCATTATCCCGGCGGCAAAGCGACATTCGACGGCAAGTGCGCCGTCTGCCACCAAGCGGGCGGCAAGGGCATGGACGGACTCGCGCCGCCGCTCGTCGACTATCCGGGTAAATACGCGGGCTCGCCCGAGGGCCGCGCGCAATTAGGGCATACCGTGCTCTATGGCATGTTCGGTCCGATCAAGGTCAAGGAGAAGAACTACAACTTCAAGATGCCAAGCTTCGCATCGCTATCCGATGAAGAAATCGCCGACGTGCTGAACTACGTCGTGTTCGATCTGAACGCGCAGCATGGTTCGGCCAAGCCCTTCGACGTGGCAGAGGTCAAGGCATGGCGCGCCGGACCGCTCGATCAGACCGCCGTGCATCAGCATCGCGAAGCGGTCGTGAAGGGCCTCGGGCTATGAAGCCGCGCGCGGTCCTCGCCGCTGCGATGCTTGCCGCGCTCTTCATCGCGGACGCATCGCAGGCGCAGGCGTACGACGCGGCGCGGGCGCGTCAGGACTGGGTGCTCAATTGCATGGGATGCCATACCGCCGATGGTTCCGGCATCCCCGGCAAAGTGCCCGCATTGCGTAACTCGCTCGGCCATTTCGTCTCGTTGCCCGAGGGCCGTCAGTTCGTGATGCGCGTGCCGGGCGCCGCCAATTCCGCTTTGAACGATGCCGAACTCGCGAACGTCCTGAACTGGCTGCTCGCGACGATGAACGAGCAATCGCGGCCTGCATCGTTCAAGCCTTATACGGCGGAAGAGATCGCCGCGTATCGCCGTCCCGCGCTCACCGATGTTGCGCGCACGCGCATGAAGCTCGTGAAGGAACTGCAGGAGAACGGCGTCAACGCCGTCCCCGAACACTACTAGGAGACACTGTGATGAATAACAGCCAGCATCTCGCGATGCTCGATTCGACGCGCACGTTCATCGCGTCGGCGCAGCAAATGTTGATCGACGGCGCATGGGTGAACAGCGCAAGCGGCGCCACGCTCGATGTGATCAATCCCGCCGATGGCGAACTGCTCGCCCGCGTCCCCAGTGCCGATGAGGCCGATGTGGATCGCGCGGTGCTTGCCGCACGTCGCGCATTCGACGACTCCGCATGGTCGCGCATGAAGCCGACTGATCGCGAACGCCTGTTGCTGCGGGTCGCCGATCTGATCGAAGCGAATGCGCGCGAGCTCGCGGAGATCGAGTCACTCGATAACGGCAAGCCGGTAACGGTCGCGCAAGGGCTCGATGTATCGATGGCCGCGCAATGCTTCCGTTATATGGCCGGCTGGGCGACGAAGATCGAGGGCAGCACGCTCGAAGCATCGATCCCGTATAGCCCGTCGAATGATTTCTTCGGTTATACGCGCAAGGAGCCGGTGGGTGTCGTCGGCGCGATCATTCCGTGGAATTTCCCGTTGTTGATGGCCTCGTGGAAACTTGCGCCTGCGCTTGCGACAGGCTGCACCGTCGTGCTGAAACCGGCGGAAGACACGCCGCTGTCCGCATTGCGCCTCGCGATGCTGATCCAGGAAGCGGGCATCGAGAAGGGTGTCGTGAATGTCGTTACGGGACTCGGCCGCACGGCAGGCGCGGCGCTCGCGCGTCATCCCGGCATCGACAAGATTGCGTTCACGGGTTCGACGCCGACCGGCAAGGCAATCGGTCACGCGGCGCTCGACAACATGACGCGCATGTCGCTCGAACTCGGCGGCAAGTCGCCGGTGATCGTGCTGCCCGATGTCGATATCGACAAGGCGGCGGAAGGCGTCGCCAATGCGATCTTTTTCAATTCGGGACAAGTGTGCACCGCCGGTTCGCGCGTCTACGTGCACGAGAAAGTATTCGATCGTGTGATGGAGCGCGTCGCGGCCATCGCTCAATCCTTGCCGATGGGGCCGGGCCTCGATGCATCGACGCAGATCGGTCCGCTCGTGTCGGCGCGGCAGATGGATCGCGTGCTCGGCTATATCGAAGCGGGACGCGATGAAGGCGCGCGTGCGATCGCGGGCGGTGCGCGCAAGGGGGGCGCGGGTTTCTTCGTGAAGCCGACCGTGCTCGTCGATACGGATCATTCGATGAAGGTGGTGCGCGAGGAAATCTTCGGGCCGGTGCTCGTCGCGATGCCGTACGACGATATCGACAGCGTGGTCGCGAAAGCGAACGACACGCCGTATGGACTCGGCGCGAGCATCTGGTCGAACAACCTCTCGGCGATTCACAAGCTCGTGCCGCGCATCAAGGCGGGCACCGTATGGGTCAATTGCCATTCGCTCCTCGATAACGCGATGCCGTTCGGCGGTTTCAAGCAATCGGGCTTCGGACGGGAGCTCGGACGCGCGGTGATCGACATGTACACCGAAACCAAGTCGGTGCTGATCAATTACGCGTGAGGACGCTCGCATGACAACTCGCACGATCGCGCGGCAACTCGTTTCGACGGCGGCGCTCGCCGTATGCGCGAGCGCATCGGCGCAAAGCACGGTGACGCTTTACGGAACCGTCGATGCCGGGCTGACCTACACGACCAATCAGCAGATCACCAGCGCCGACGGCAGCGTCGGTTCTGGGCATAACTTCGCATTTTCTGGCGGCAATCTCGTGCCTTCGCGTTTTGGATTTCTCGGCGTGGAAGATCTGGGCAGCGGCTTGCAAGCGAAGTTCAACCTTGAGAACAGCTTTTATACCGGAACAGGAGGCCTGGTTCAGGGTGGGGCGTTGTTCAATCGTCAGGCCTGGGTGGGTCTGGCGCACGAGCAATTCGGCACGTTGTCGCTCGGGCGTCAATACGATTCGTATTCGGATTTCCTCGGGCCTTATGTGTCGAGCAATTCATGGGCGACGCTTTACGGCTCGCACATCGGCGACGTCGACAACCTGAACGAAGCATTCAACTTCAACAACGCAATCAAGTACACGAGCCCCGACTGGAATGGCTTTTCTGTGGGCGGCACGTATAGCCTCGGTGGTGTCGCGGGTGACTTCGGGCAACGGCGCGGCTATTCGTTCGCAGCAGCTTATACGCGTCTGCCGGTCTCGATCAGTGCGGGCTATCTGAATCTGCACAATCCGCTCGATGCGGCTTTGGGTGGCGCAAACGGCTATATCGGCGATTTTGCCTGCTCCAATCCGTCAGCGCTCTATTGTCAACTACAGAATGCGGAAGCGCTGAAGGCTTATGGCGCGGGCGCATCGTATGCGATCGGGCCGGCGACCATCGCGCTGACCTATACGCATAGCCGCCTCGAGCATAGCCAGTACTTTGCCGATAGCGCCAATCCGCAGGGCCGCAATATTGCGTTCGATATCGGCGAAGTGAACCTGACTTACGCGGCTACGCCGTTTTTGCAACTGGGGCTCGCCTATATCTATAACAATGCGAAACCCGACGGCGGTTCATCGACGCGTTTTCATCAAGTGAACCTCGGCGCGAATTACGCACTTTCGAAGCGCACCGCGTTGTATGGTGTCGCCATCATGCAGAAGTCGGTGGGGGCGGGACTCGGTATCGATCCGGCAACGGGCGGGCCTGCGAATTACGCGCAGATTCCCAATCTGGCTAACTCGAACAGCGATCGACAACTGTCTGTGACGCTCGGCATACGGCATAACTTTTGAGTATTTCCGAGGGCGTGCGTCGACCCCGGCCGGGATGATTCCGCGCCGGGCTTTTTTGCTTGTGTCTTCGCGTGGATCGTTCAATCTTATGGATGCGCATCGGCTGCGGGCATTCCGATGAAGATCTACTGCTGAACGTTGGCCATTCGATAGCGCGCCACGTGAAGCGCCTTGATGCGTTCGGCGAACTCCTCGACGGGACCATCGACGACTGTATTTTCGATAACTTCCTGTATCGTCAGCGGACGCACACGCCCGGGTTGTGCGCCGAGTTCCGCACGCCAGCTCGTGAATTGCGCGGTTGACGCCGCATAGACGATGCGCCCCAGCCCGACCCACGCGTGCGCCGCCGCGCACATGGGGCAATGCTCGCCGGAGGTGTACACGACCGCGTCCTTGCGCTCCGCTTCCGGCACGTTCTGCGCCGCCCATTTCGCAATCGCGAATTCCGGGTGCCGCGTTTGATCGCCGTTGCTCACGCGATTGCGGTCTTCGAAAAGCACGCGCCCGTCCTTTGCGACGAGCATCGAGCCGAAGGGCTCGTCGCCGTTATCGAGCGCTTCCTGCGCCAGTTCGATGCAGCGGATCAGGTGCTTCTTGTCGGTATCGTCGATCATGGTGTGTCCTCCCTGGTTGACTGAACGATACACGGATGCTTCTGCGCTGCGCCAGCGGCGCATTTCCTTTCACATCTGGTGCGGTTCGAAAGCCTCGAACGAACGACTATGGCGGGCAGGGCGGTATAAAATCGGGATGTACTACTCTCGCGCTCCGATGCGCACGCCGCCATGGAAACTCCTTCGGGCAAAGAAGCCTCCCGCAAGCGGATGTCGCCCCGCATGCTCAATGTACTGACGGCACTCATCGGCATCGCTACGCTGGCGTTGGGCGTGGCGTGGCTGATCTATACGTGGATCGTCCATCTGGAAATCCCGTATTTCGCCATTCCACTCGTGCTCACGGTGCCGGTGATCGTCGCGGTGGCGTTCCGAAATTGCTGGGACTGACGCGCGGCCGAATCGCCGTTGCCACGCGGCTGCCAGAAAAGGTTGCGCGGAAATGAAAACGCACCGCGGCGATATAGATCGCCGCGGTGCGTCTGAATGTCGTTGGTAGGCTCGATTGGACTCGAACCAACGACCCCCACCATGTCAAGGTGGTGCTCTAACCAGCTGAGCTACGAGCCTACGGAAGCCGCGAATTATAGGGGAAACTTTCGCGTTGTGGGAGTTCTTGGGTGAAATTTTTTGATCCGGTTTTGGGAGGCGTTGTTCGACCTGGAACCGGTAGCCGACCGTCATCCCGAACGTTAAATTTATTTTACATAACACAAATTATCGTATTTTTCTGGTGTTGCGGCTTTATCCTAATGTCGTGTTCTGGCTATTTACAGATTCGGGTTGTTTACCGGTGGCAAGCTCGCGACTGTTCGCCCAGCGGGAGCCCGCCAATTCACCACGCAATCGCCCATCCGCAGCCCGTTCAACGCTTCCTCACATCCCCCAGCGCAACGCCGCCGTGTGCACCGGACTATCCCAATGCCTCGCCATCTCGTCATCGAGCGTGCAAAGCGTGATCGACGCTCCCGCCATTTCCAGCGACGTCGTCAGCGCGCCCACCTGAGAGCGCGCCACGCTCAACCCGCGCCAAGCGAGCCACGTCCGCGCCGCGTGATAGAGCAGATAAAGCTCCGACAACGGCGTGCCGCCGAGCCCATTGACGAGCAGAAGCAACGACGCATCCGCCGCTGGCTTCAGATCGTCGACGATCGCCGTAAGCAATTCATCCGCAATCGCGTTGGCGGTTTCGAACTTCGCCCGTCTGCGTCCCGGCTCACCGTGAATGCCCACTCCGATCTCGATCTCATCGTCGCCGAGCGTGAAGGTCGGCTTGCCCGCAGCAGGCACCGTGCAGCTCGAAAACGCCACGCCCATCGATGCAATCCGCGCCGTCACGCGCTCGCCGAACGCCCGGCACGCTTGCAGATCGGCACCGGTTTGCGCGAAGCTGCCCACGAGTTTCTCGACGATCACCGTGCCCGCCACACCGCGCCGTCCGGTCGTGAAGCTGGAGTTCTCGACGGCGACATCATCGTTGACGAGCACCGACGCATTCGGCATCTCGCACAGCTCGGACGCCATCTCGAAGTTCATCAGGTCCCCTGAATAATTCTTCACGATGAACAGCACGCCCGCGCCCGTATCCGCCGCCTGCGCCGCCGCCATCATCTGATCGGGCGTCGGCGATGTGAAGACCTGCCCGGGGCATGCGGCATCGAGCATGCCGTGTCCGACGAAGCCGCCATGCAACGGCTCATGCCCTGATCCGCCGCCCGAGATGATCGCGACCTTGCCCGGCTTCAGCACTCGGCGCACGATGTAGAGCGGATCGAAGTTGACCGTCACGAGATCCGCATGCGCCGCAGCGAAGCCCGCGAGGCTTTCAGTCAGGTAATCATCGACGCGATTGACGAACTTCTTCATGTCCGCTGCTCCATTTTTGTGGTCAGGCATCGCCTTGCGCGAGCCGCGCGCAGACCGCTTCGATCATGAGCTGGCTCGATCGCGCGCCCGGATCGACATGGCCGCGCGAGCGCTCGCCGAGGAACGACGCGCGCCCCTTCGTGGCGAGCATGTCGCGCGTCGCGAGCATGCTTTCTTCCGCAATGCGCGGCAGCGCTTCGAGGATCTCCTTCTTCGAAGCGAGCGCATCGGCCATCGCGGTGAAGCGTTCGGCGACAGGAATGAGCACGTCCATCATCGTCTTGCTGCCGATGCCCGTCTTGCCGCGCTGGCCCACGGCATCGACGCCCGCCGCGAACGCGCGCGCGACAGCGGCGACGCCGGCATCGTCGGTCGGTGTCTTCGCCATGCCTGTCAGCATCGAAAAGAAGAGCGGCCCGGACGAGCCGCCGACGGTCGACAGCACTTTCGTCGCTGCAAGCTTGAGCGCGGGCGCGAAGGACTCGCCTTCGATTTGCTCGCGCATGCCGGCGAGCGCCCCCATGCCGCGCAGCAGGTTGATGATGTGATCGCCGTCGCCGATCGCCTGATCGAGCGAGGCGATTTCATCGGCGTGTTCCTTGAGCGACGCATGCGCCGCGTCGATGCACGTCATGACCGTCTTGCCGTTCATCCCCTGCCCTCCGTTCATGCTCAGAGTGAGCTGAAAGGATACAGCGTCGCGACGGCTCGCGCAGACCGATCAGGTCCAGGGCACATGCACCCGATCGAGATTCCTGTCGAGCTGGTATGCCGCGCTGATGAGCGCGAGATGCGTCAACGCCTGCGGGAAATTACCGAGCGCCTCGCCGCTCGTCGCCACTTCCTCAGAGAAAAGCCCGACATGGTTCGCGTACGCCAGCATCTTCTCGAAGACGAGCCGCCCTTCGTCCACGCGTCCCGCGCGCGCGAGCGCCTCCGCATACCAGAACGAGCACGCGGAGAAGCCGCCTTCCGTGCCGGGCAAGCCGTCGAGTGTCGAACCGCGCGTGTAGCGGAAGATCAGCGGATCGACGCGCAACTCGCGACCGATTGCATCGAGCGTGCCGATCCAGCGCGGATCCTTCGGGCCGATGAAGCGCACGAGCGGCATCATCAGCGCAGAGGCGTCGAGCGTGGCGGAGCCCGGCGTCTGCACGAAGCTCCCGATGTCCTCGTTCCAGAACTGTTCGTGGATGTCCCGATGAATCTCGTCGCGCGTGCGGAACCAGATCGCGAGCGGCGCGGGCAGCGAGCGCTTCTCGGCGAGCCGCAGTGCGCGATCCAGCGTCACCCAGCACATCAGGCGCGAATGCAGGAGCGCGCGCGTGCCGTTGCGGAATTCCCAGATGCCGTTATCCGCCTCGCGCCAATGTTCGACGACGTAATCGACCGTGCGCGTCACATGCCGCCAGCCCTCGTACGAAATGGCCGCGCCGTACTTGTTGTAGAGGTAGACCGAATCGAGCAGCGCGCCGTAGACATCGAGCTGGATCTGATCGCGCGCCTCGTTGCCGACGACCATCTTTCCCGGCACTTCGCCCACGAGGCTCGTCAAGGCGCTTTCCGCGAGCGCGTCGTTGCCGTCGACCGAGTACATCACGCGCAACTTGCCGTGCGCGCTGCAATCGCGGCTGCGCTCGGCGATCCATTTCATGAAGCGCTCGGCCTCGCCGGTATAGCCGAGGCGCAAGAGCGCATACACGGAGAACGCGGCGTCACGTATCCAGGTGAAGCGGTAATCCCAGCGGCGCGAGCCGTCCTGCGCCTCGGGCAGGCCGAAGGTCGGCGCGGCGACGATCGCGCCGAATTCCTCCGAGCTCAAGAGCTTCAAGGTCAGCGCCGAGCGCAGCACGACTTCGCGATAGCGCCCGCGATACGTCGAGCGCGACGACCATGCTTTCCAGTAATCGATGGTGTCGGAGAGGATCGCATCGTGGTTCGCCTCGATGTCGGCGAGCCCGTCCGCCCCGCCGAGCGCGAAGCATGCGCAATCGCCCGCCTCGAATTCCAGCGTGGCGCGTGCGCCCTGCTCTTCGACGGCGAGCGGCACGTTCGCGATGAGGCGCAAGGGCGGCGAGCCGTCGGCGCAGATGAATTCGATGCCCTTCTCCACGGCATGCGCCGTGTGCTTCGCGCGCGCGTAGTCGAAGCGCGGGTCGCAGCGCACGTCGAGCGTCATGCGCCCGAACACGAGCCGCACGATGCGCAGCACGCAGTTCGGCACCTCATCGGCGCGGGCGGCATTCGATGCGACCGGCATCAGATCGAGCAGCTCGCACACGCCCTCGTCGGTCATGAAACGCGTGAGCAGCACATTCGTTTCGGGCAGATACATCTGCTTGACATTGGCATGCGGCGCGCGCGGCGTGATCGAGAAAACGCCGCCACGCTCCTCATCGAGCAGCGCGGCGAAGAGCGTGGGCGAGTCGATGCGGGGAAAGCACATGAAGTCGATCGCGCCGCACAGCGACACGAGCGCGGCCGTCTTCATGTTGCCGATCATGCCGCGCCCATCGACGAGCAACGCGGCGGCGTGTGGAACCTTCTGGGGATGGTGTCCCATCGCGATGTGCTCCCGACGAGCTTTGTTGGCATCGTCAGGCGGCGAGCAAGTCATATTCCTGTCGTGCGCGACAGGTTCGGTGCCTGTGACAAAGAATGGACGCCGCGTGTCAGCGCGCGGCGGTTCGATCGCCCTGCGTCGATTCGGGCGGTTTCGGCGCATTCCCGAAGTTCGCCGCGCTCGCCCCGCCGTCTTGCGCGGCGAGCGCGGAGGGCGTCGGCACGGGCGCATCCGCATGACGCGATCTGCCGAAGCTCGCGATATACAGCACGGCCGCCACGGCAACGCCTACCAGCACCGCCGCCACCGCCACGCCCGACGACTTTCGTCTCATTTTCACTCCCTTTCGGATACGATGACCGCGGCTCGCCGCCCGGCCCCGCGTCGATCGTAGCAGCGCCATGCGTGGCGCCTGCGTGGGGCGCCGCGCATTTCGGCATAAGAACTCAACGCAACCCGAGGAAAAAATTCATGCACGCCGCCACGGCATTCAATCTGGTGCTCGTCTCGCTGATCGCGATCATCGCGCTCGAAGTGCTCGCCAAGCGCTTGCGGCTGCCGCCTGCGGCCGCGCTGCTCGTCGGCGGCGTCGCGATGGCGTTCGTGCCGGGCTTGCCGCACATCGAACTCGACCCGGAGCTCGTCCTCGTCGTGTTCCTGCCGCCG
The DNA here is from genome assembly GCF_023631305.1 of Caballeronia sp. INML3B. Taxonomy (NCBI): domain Bacteria; kingdom Pseudomonadati; phylum Pseudomonadota; class Betaproteobacteria; order Burkholderiales; family Burkholderiaceae; genus Caballeronia; species Caballeronia sp. INML3B. The sequence continues at coordinate 461,491 of NZ_JALQDI010000040.1, read as the reverse complement.
CTCCTCATGTACGGCGCGTACTTTTTCGTGTGGGACGACTTCAAGCGCAATCTGAGCGGGATCCTGCTGCTTGCGATCGGCGCGGTGGCCTTCACGACGCTCGTCGTCGGCATCGCGGTGCATCTCGTCGTGCCCGAGCTGCCGTGGGCCGCGTGCTTCGCGCTCGGCGCAGTCGTCTCGCCGCCCGATGCGGTCGCCGCCAAGGCCGTGCTCGAGCGCGTCGCGTTGCCGCGTCGCCTGATGGTGCTGCTCGAAGGCGAAAGCCTGCTCAACGATGCGGCCGGCCTCGTGCTGTTCCGCTTCGCGCTCGTCGCCGCGATGAGCGGCGTGTTCAGCGCGCCGCGCGCCGCCGCGAGCTTCGCGGGACTGGCCGTTGGCGGCGTCGTGGTCGGGATCGTCGCGGGCTTCATCGCCGTCAGGATCATGCGCGCGCTCGAGGACGACTATCTCGTCATCACCACGTCGATGCTCACGTCATGGGTCAGCTATATCGCGGGCGAAGAGCTCGGCGTGTCGAGCGTCATCGCGACGGTCACGTGCGGCATGGTCGTCGGCTGGCATCAGCACGAAGTGTTCACGGCGGCGCAGCGCATGCGCGGCACGGCGTTCTGGCAAGTCGTCGTGTTCGTGCTGGAGGCGCTCGTCTTCGTGTTGATCGGCTTGTCGCTGCGCGGCATCGCCGTGCGGCTCGGCGGCGTCGGCGATGCGTTCTCGCTGCTCGGGCCTGCGACGGCCGCGGTGATCGCCGTCGTGATCCTGTCGCGCTTCGTATGGGTGTTCGGCGTCGAGGCGGTGAAATGGATCGCGTGGTCCGTCACCGGACGCAAGCGCGCGGACGCCGACGAAGCCGGCGTCGCCGTTCCCGACTGGCGCGCCGCTACCGTCGTGAGTTGGGCCGGCATGCGCGGCGTGGTGACGCTCGCCGTCGCGCTCTCCTTGCCCGAGACGATGCCTGGCCGCGATCTCATCCTGTTCGCCGGCTTCGCGGTGATCCTCGTCACCGTGCTTCTGCAAGGCGCGACGATCGGCCCGCTCATCGCCCTGCTCTCGTTGACGCGCGGCCATGAGCGCTCGTCGCGACATCTCACCGAACCGCAGGCATGGGCGCGCATGGAGTCGGCGCAACTCGCCGCGATACAGCCGCTCGTGCACGACGCCGACGGCAATGTGATCCATCCGCGTCTGCTCGAGCAATACACGTATCGCGCGGGGCTCACGCAGCGTTTTCGGGACATGGAGGAATTTCCGACGGACGCGCGTCACGCGCATTACGACGTCGTGCTCGCCGCCATCGCGGCCGGGCGCGCGGAGCTGCTGCGCATGCATCGTTCCGGGGAGATTCACGATGAGCTGCTGCATTCGCTGGAGCACGACCTCGATCTACAGGAGATCATCGCGCTCCATTCACGCGGTTGAGCGCGCTACTTGCCGCTATCGCGCGCATGCGACGGCGCGACGAGCGGCGTCTCGCCGGCTGATTCGTCGCACTGCATCCACGCATAAGCGGTGAGCTTCGCGCGCGCGTTGTTCCTCAGGCGAATGAGCCATTCGCCCGCCGCCGCGCGGCGCATGCCGCTGCGCGCGGCGGTCGGCGCGAGCGCGACGAGGATCATGTGCCCGTCGCCGCGCGCACCCCGGCCGAGATGCACGACGGTGCAGATCGCTTCGCCGCCACGCGTGTATATGCCGATATCGCCTAGCGTGAGCCAGGCGCTCGCGATCCCGTCGGGCGGCACGATCTGCACGTCGACAGCGGGCGCGCCGGCATCGCTCGAGCACCAGATCTCGGCGAGGCTCGGCGCTGCGGAATGCGCACGCACGGGCCAGCGCAACGCCGACTCCGCGCGATCCTCGATCGTCAGCGCCCCGCGGCAGTGCGACAGATCGACATTGCCCGATGGAAGCACGACAGAGCAGGCGCCGGTATCCATTAACTCGTCGAGCGCGCTTTCGATGAGCGAACTGCCGTCCTGCTGCCACGCGACATTGCCGGCGTTCAGGCTGACGAGCGCATGACACTTCGCGCCGCCAATGTCCTGTGCGCGCTGCACGACATAGCGGACGGCGTCGAGCACTTCGGCATCGGGACAGGGGCCGAACGCGTTGCGCATCGTGCGGCAGCGTCGTTTGAGCTGTACGCCGATCATCGGCAAGGGCGCATCGCGAATGCCATCGACATGGACATCGCCAGGCTCGGCGCGCGAAGAATGGCAGCCCGCACGCTCGGCGACCGGCGGGCCGTCATGCGCGAAACGCATGACGTGTGCGCCGCCCGCCGTTTGTGCTGTTTCGGCATGAAGGCGTGCATCGTTCAACATCGCGTCCATCTGATGTTTGAGCCATTCGCTCCCGTAGCCTAGACCGGCTGCCGGTTCGGCCGCATCGTTCTGATCCCAGAAACATCGAAAGCGCGTGCGCGTGCCGGCTGCATCCTCCGAGAATCGCGCATGCGTGAACGCGATATCTTCATCGCATACGCCGACGATCGCGTGACCCAACCCCTCGCGCAGGGGCGCATGCACGGCCGGCGCTCGATCCACCGGTGCATCGACGTGCGACGTGATGACCAGCGCTTCCGTGAAGCGTTCGAACTTGCCCGCGAGGTCGGTGTGCAGATGCGCGTAGAACTCGCGCGTCACGTGAGCCGTGCAGAAGCGCGTGGCCTCGAGCGTGGCGGGCGGATCGCGATAGAGCGCGGACATCCAGATCCAGTGCTGCCAGCCGTTGCGCTCGATGGTCTGCGCGAACTGCTGCGCAGTATCGCCGCCCTGCTTCATCTCGATGGCAATCGGCACACGGCCGCTCGGCATGCCGCCCAGGTCGCGATAGTGCGTCGCGTGAGCCCACACGATATATGGATCGATCCGCGCGACGGATGCGAGCGCCTGCGGCGCGATGGGCTCGAACCCCTCGCTCACCGTGCCGATCTCCCAATGCGGACTCATGCTTCCCTCCTGTCGCCTGCGTTCCGCAGAAGCGAGGCCGCGGGTATTGGCCTGATTCATCGCACGCAGGTTCTTCTTATGTTTTCTGTCGATGATTGATCGCGGTGTCCGCGACGCGCGATTTCATCGGTGGATATTTCGGGAACCGAAAGGAATCGGGCGTGCGCTATCGCATAACGTAGTCACTTGCCGTGCGAGAAGCAAGCCGAATTCCCGCTTGCAACGAGGCGAACCGAGGGGCGGCGCACAGTGAGGCGAAGGCGCGTGAAGGTTCGTTTCATAGCGGGAAGCGTGGCGAATTTCTTCAGTTGCTTCAGGCTGATAGCGCGCCGCTCCCCTGTTTGTGCACAGGTTTGTGCACGGAAACTGTGGATAAGCGCGGCGCGCGCCGATCGAAGGTCAACCGGACGCACCGTCCAGATGCGCACGGTTTTCCGTCTGCACATTCGCCTCCCGCTTGCCCTTCACGCGCCGTGCAAACAGATTCAACCCTTCGACGAATCCGGCAAATCCCATCGCCGCGTAAATGTAGCCCTTCGGCACGTGCGTTCCGAAACCCTCGGCTATCAGCGTCATCGCGATCACGAGCAGGAACGAGAGCGCGAGCGTCACGACCGTCGGATTGCGTTCGATGAAGCGCGAGAGCGGTTGCGCGGCGAAGAGCATCGTCGCGACGGCGAAGATGACGGCGATGAACATGATCGGCAGGTGATCGGTCATCCCGACCGCCGTGATGATGCTGTCCACGGAAAACACGAGGTCGAGCAGCAGGATCTGGCCGATTGCCGACCACGCTGTCATGCTGCCGAGACTCGACGCGACACCGGGCGTCTCGTCGTGATCCTTCCTGACGTGATGGTGCATCTCCTTGGTCGCTTTCCAGACGAGGAACAGGCCGCCCGCGAGCAGGATGAGGTCACGCCACGAAAACGCATGCTCGAACACGGAGAACACCGGCGCAGTCAGCTGCGCAATCCACGCGACCGTGCCGAGCAGCGCGAGCCGCATCACGAGCGCGAGCATGATGCCGATGCGCTGCGTGCGCGCTCGTTGCGCGACGGGCAGCTTGTTGCTGAGAATGGAAATGAAGACGAGATTGTCGATGCCGAGCACGACTTCCATCACGATCAGCGTGACGAGGGCGGCCCACACGGCGGGATCGGCGGCAAGCGAGAGAAGATATTCCATGAGTGCGGACAGGTTGGATTGAAGACGTATCGCGCCCATGATCGACTCATCGCACGATCGAAAAAATCAGCGATAATCGAATCGATACTTCGGCTTTTTCGAAGTGTCGAATATCAACCGAAACGGCGAGGACGCGCGACTCATGCTCAACTATCGACATTTGCATTACTTCTGGGTCGTCGTGAAGGAAGGCGGGTTTGCGCGCGCGGCGGAGCGGCTCGATATGGCGGTTCAGACCATCAGCGCTCAGGTGCGCGAACTGGAAAAATCGCTCGGGCATCAATTGCTCAAACCGGCCGGACGCGGCGTCACCATGACCGAGGCGGGACAGGTTGCGTTCGCACGCGCCGAGGAGATCTTCCAACTCGGCCAGTCGATCCAGGACGAAGTGCGGGAGGCGGCGAGCGGCACGCTCGCACGTCTTGCCGTCGGGCTGTCGGACGGCATTTCGAAGCTCGCCGCACATGCGCTGCTTGCGCCGGTACTCGACAATCCCGCGCTGCGCCTGCTCTGTCACGAAGGCGAAACGGACGAACTGCTCGCCGAACTCGCGTTGCATCGGCTCGATCTGGTGCTCGCGAGCCATCCGGCGCCGCACAATCACAATTTGCGCCTCACGAGCGAGCGGCTCATCGCTTCGCCTGTAGATTGGTACGGGCCGGCTTCCATCGTGCGCAAGAGCGCGATCGATCACTTCCCGGAGAGCCTCGCCTCGCTGCCCATTCTTCTGCCGACCGGGCATTCGTCGCTGCGCGCGCGGCTCGATCGCTGGCTGGAGACGCAAGGCATCGTGCCGCGTATCGTCGGCGAATTCGAGGATAGCGCGCTGATGGCCGTGTTCGGCGCACGCGGTCTGGGCGTGTTTCCACTCGCGGAATTCGGCGCGGGCGATGCGCCGCTGCTGCGCGGCCTGCGCTGGCTCGGCCGCTCGCCGGACGTGAAAGAGGAAGTGCATGCGATCGTATCGCGGCGCGGGCGGCATCATCCGTTGACGCAGCAGGTTCTTTCACACGCCGGGGCGTGACTTCGGTTTTTTCGAAGCTTGCGTCCCGTTGGTTCTGCTTTTTCGTGACACGGCGACGCCTTACGCTGATCTCACGTTCAACAAGGAGGCGTCAATGAAAGTCCTGTTCAAGTCCCGCGATCCCGAAGCCATTGCGATGCACGCGCTCGCGAAGGCCCGCAGCGAATTCGTCTTTCGGCGCCTCGCGTGGCTGATTTCAAAGGCGACCGTCAGCTTGTCCGACATCAACGGGCCGCGCGGCGGCGTCGACAAGCGCTGTCAGGTGGAAGTGCAACTGAATCGGGAAAACAAGGTCGTGGCGACCTCGATCGCGCGCGACTGGCGCGGAGCGATCGATCTCGCACTCGCTCGCGCCGTGCGCACGCTGGTGCGCAGGCGTGAGAACATCAAGCCGACGCGCCGGGTCCCCGCGCGCGGCTTCGCGTGGAATCTCGCGCAGGAGCCTGTGCTACAGGAGGCGGTCGATCCGCGCGAGCGTCTCCTGAGGAAAATGGCCGGCGCATAAGCCTCGAATATCAGGCTGGCGTGTGGATCGCGAGCAGCGTGCGCGGAATCGCGGCAGGCGCCGCGCGCGTCGATTCCCGTTCGATGACTTCGAAGCCGCCGTCCGGCACGGCGTTCATCGACATATACAAGGTCCGCATTTCGGCACTCAGGCCGTGGAAATGGCACAGGAACGTGGTCCGGTCGGCGTAGTACCACGGTGTGTTGAGATCCCTGAAGCTGACGAGTTCCGGCGAGTCCATTTCGGGACACAGGCCGTGCGCGATCAGTTGCTCCATGAATATGTACTGGTCGCCGTGACTCGAGAACGTGTACTTGACGTCTTCGATCTCATGCACCTTCGCGAGCACGGCATCGAGCGCGCGGGCGTTTTCTTCCGTGTTGCGAAAGCCCATCACGCCCGAGTTGAATCGCCAGCCGCAGATGTCCGCTGTCAACACGCGCTCGCGCCCTTCAGTGAACTTCTCGAGCTTCACGGTCTGATTCATCGCGATGATATCCGCGTCCATCCAGAAGACCCATTCGTGCTGCGGCAGATACTTCTTCAGCAGGAACGGCTTGGCCCAGTTGCCGCAGGCGTCACGCCCGAAATCCGGCGGCACGTCGCGATGCACGTACAGCGTATAGCCATGCTGCTCGCAATACGCGCGCATGCTCGCTTCGCCGAAGCGCGCATAGCTCGCGATGTTCGGCGTATAGAGCATCACGACCGCAATGGGGCGCCCCGGCTGATACACGGAAAGCGACTCATGCATATCGCTCGACAGCGGCGCCGCGCTTTCGAAAACCCGCAACTCGCCCGACGCGTGGCACGCATTCACATGCCGTGCAAACATGGCGCGCCAGAGCGGGCCGTACTTGCTGTAAAGACGCGGCGTGTAGACGAGCGAGACGGCGGTGATTTCCCTGCCGCACAGGTCCGGGTGCTGGCCCGACCACATCGACGCGACAGGAACCACGCCGTTCAGATCCTCCCAGTCGGGCACGGTCGGCAGGTTTTCGAGCAAGACTTCCTCGGTGACGAATTTGCCGTATTCGAAGTATCCGCGGCATTGCGCGGCGAGTCCGCGCGCGACGCGGCGGTTCTCTTCCGTGTTTCTCAGCACGAACATTTCGGTGTTCACGCCGAAATGTCCTCGGGTCAACAGGACGTCGCGGCCGGCCATGATCTGGTCGAAGTCGTGAAAGCGAAGGAACAGCGCGTTTTCCGTGGCAAAGATGACCAGTTCCCCCTCCTCAGCCTCCCGCAACATGTCGCTCACCAACTGGTACTTGTAGAGCGTGCGCAGCTCGATCGAATCGACGCAACTCGACATCGCCTCGAAGCGATGTTTCACGTTCATGCGGCGGCAATATTCATCGTGGTTGTCGCGCGATGCAGCGGCGTTGCGATCGGAGAAACAACTGACCAGGGTCACCATGGGGTTTGACAATCGAAGGTGGAAATCGGGGTAAAGGCATGCGGGCCGTCTGCCAGCATGAAGTGTGCGAGGATATCCGGCCTGGTTCGCGTGCTTGTAAATTATTGAGTCAACCGCGAGGATCGACGTTAAGAACTGGTCGATTTCAGGAGTTTTTGAGGCAATTCCGAGGCGCCGCGTGGCGCGCAATCGGACGGTCGAACCGGCTGGCGCGTGATAACGATTTCTAAAAAGAGGCACACGCCATATGTCGCAGGCGCAGCGTCGATTCCTGCTCGAAGCGTGCGCGATAGAGCTCGCGAATTTCGCCGATGGCCTCATTGCTCGCTTTGTCGTCCGGATGGGCGAGGCTCAACACCCAGGTCGATTCGTGCACCATCGAGCCATCCGCCGCGCGCCATTGACCGCTCGCGCGCCATGTCGTGAAGCCTTGCGGGAAGCGCGGCGTGACGTCGGTGCGCAGGAAGTCGTCGAATTGTTCGGGCGTGACGAGGTCCGTCGGCTTTGCGGTTCCGAAATAGATGAGCTCATTTGCGACGTGCAACTCGCCCGTCGCGCACGTTTCTTTCATCGGCGTCGCGCAGGCCGGAAGCATCGTCGTGAGTATCAACAGCGAAAGAGTTCGACGCCTGGACATGACGGCATGGAATGAACGAAGTGCTCCGTGTCAAAAGCGGCGCGCGCGGTCCCAGCCAAGCCGCACGCGGGCGACGCCCGCGCTCAACGCTTTTTCAACCCGGCACCGCGACGCGCGGCTCCCGCGCCGTCGGACGGCCGTCGAGCTCCGCCTTGCCGCACTCGATGGCGAAATTTGCGGCGGCCTGCGCCGTCGGAAACGCGCGAAGCGGCCCGATCGCGCGCCGCACGCCGCCGGGCCGCTCTATCAGCAGCGTCGCCAGGAATTCGCCGGACACGTGCCGGATGATGACCGAAAGCTCACAGCCTCGATATTCGATTGGAGTGGAGTCCACCGCTGACCTCGCTTGCTGAATTCATTGCCGGGATGGAATCAATCTACGCAAGCTGAACGAAAGACGTAACCCCGCGTGTGAGTGGCTGCGAACGTAGGCCGAGCGAATGTCGGTCGGGGGCGACGGCGCCGCAGACGCGCAAACGTTTTCCGTCACGCTCGACTGGATAAGAACGACTCCGATTTCTGCACGAACTCTCTTAAATCGGTATCCTGCTCGAACAGGCCTATACGAAAGATGCCGGACCCTCCCGAATCCGACCTCGCCGATGACAACCGCCAGCAATGAACGCAGTTGCAAGACCGCCGCCGGCTGGCTGATCGCGTGCGCGGCACTCGCCATCGCGACCAGCACGGCTCACGCTCAGGAGTTCTCCTTGCTCGCCGGCCCGCTCAGGAGCAACGGCCACAACACCTATTCCTGGGAAGCCAGCTATCGTGAAGGGCTCGGGCGCTATGCGGCCTGGAGTTTTTCCTGGCTGAACGAAGGCCATATTCCCGACCATCATCGTGACGGGCAAGCCTTCCAGATCTGGGGGCGCGTGCCGCTCTGGAATGACCGGCTGGAATTGTCGGCGGGTGCGGGGCCGTATCGCTATTTCGATACGAGCCAGGCGCAGGCCGGCGGAGACTATTCGAACACGCACGGCTGGGGCGGCATGTTCACGCTGCGCGCAGCGTATTACTTCGATAACCGCTGGATCGCGGAGATGAAGCTGAACCGTGTGCAGGCGTTCGGCGGCCCCGACACGACCGCGCTGCTCTTCGGCATCGGCTATCAGCTCGACGCGCCCGAAGGACGCGGTTCGCGCGCGCGTCCCGTGCCGCGCACGACGAACGTCACCAGCAACGAAGTCACCGTGATGCTCGGCACGACGATCCTGAACAGCCCCGACTCGGAAACGAATCTGGCTGAAAGCATCGAGTACCGGCGTGGACTGTGGCATTACGTCGATTTCACCGCGTCGTATCTGCACGAAGGCGGACACTCGCAGTCGCGCCGCGATGGCGTCGCGGCCCAGCTATGGGCGACCCGCGCATTCTTCGACGACAGGCTCACGCTCGGCGTCGGCGCGGGACCGTATCTGTCGATCACCCAAAACGACGACCTGCCGCAAAACCGCACCGGCGATGGCCGCTTCTCGGGCCTCGTGTCGGTATCGGCGAGCTACCGGTTCACGGATCGCTGGCTCGCGCGCGTCACGTGGAACCGGATGGTCACGCGTTATGACCGCGATGCGGACATCATCGAGGCGGGTTTCGGCGTGCGCTTCTAACCTAGAACAGCTCTTTCTGGCCGGACATCAGCGCGATGAAGTCGTCGCGCAAGAACGGCAGGATGCCGTCCGCGACCGGCTGAAGCTGCTTGCTCACATAGTGCTCGTAATCGATCGGCGCGTGGCGCGCCTCGACCGGCTCGGGACCGGCCGTCGTCATCACATAACTGATCCAGCCGCCGTTCTGATATTGCAGCGGACGGCCGGCCCGCGCGTTGTGTTCATCGGCGATGCGCGCGGCGCGCACGTGCGGCGGCACGTTGCGCTGATAGTCGCCGAGCGTGCGGCGCAGTCGCTTGCGATACACGAGCAGTTCGTCCAGCTCGCCGCGCCGCGTGCGCCCGACGTAATCGCGCACATACGCTTCATACGCCTCGCCCTTGAAGACGCGCATGTAGAGCTCGCGCTGAAAGCGCTGTGCGAGCGGCGTCCAGTCGGTGCGCACGGTTTCGAGGCCTTTGTAGATGATTTCCTCGCTGCCGTCCGCGCGCATCGTCAGTCCCGCGTAGCGCTTCTTGCTGCCCTCTTCCGTGCCGCGGATCGTCGGCATCAGGAAGCGCCTGAAATGCGTTTCGAATTGCAGTTCGAGTGCGCTGTCGAGTCCGAAGGCGTCGTTCAGATGCTCGCGCCAGTATTCGTTCACATGCGCGACGAGCGCCCGGCCGATGCGCGCCGCGTCGTCCTCATCGCGCGCGCGCCGCAGCCACACGAAGGTCGAATCCGTATCGCCGTAGATCACGCTGTATCCGCGCGCCTCGATCAGCTCGCGCGTGCGATGCATGATTTCGTGACCGCGCATCGTGATCGACGACGCGAGGCGCGGATCGAAGAAGCGGCAGCCGCTCGATCCGAGCACGCCGTAGAACGAGTTCATGATGATCTTGAGCGCCTGCGACAGCGGCTTGTTGCGCTGCCGTTTCGCCGCTTCCCGCCCTTCCCACACTTGCGCGACGATCGCGGGCAGGCAATGCGTGTCGCGGGAAAAGCGCGCGCCGCGAAAACCCGGCACCGTGTCGGCGTCGTCCGGCATGGCCGTGCCTTGCGCGAGCCCGGCCGGATCGATCAGAAACGTGCGGATGATCGACGGATACAGGCTCTTGTAGTCGAGCACCAGCACGGAATCGTAAAGGCCGGGGCGCGAATCCATCACGAAGCCGCCGGGGCTCGCTTCCTCCGGCACATCGCCGAGATTCGGCGCGACATAGCCGAGCCGGTGCATCCGCGGCATATACAGATGCGTGAACGCCGCAACGGAGCCGCCGCTGCGGTCGGCCTGCAGGCCCGTGACGGTCGCGCGCTCCAGCAGAAACGGCAGCAGCTCGGTCGTCTCGAAAACTTTCGTGACGAGTTCGCAGTCGCTCAGGTTGTAATGGGCGAGCGCGGGCTTGTCTTCCTTGAAGCGTCGCTCGATCTCGTCCATGCGCGCGTACGGACTGTCGATCGCCTTGCCTTCGCCCAGCAGCGACTGCGCGACGTATTCCAGGCTGAACGACGGAAAATTCCACGTCGCCGAGCGCAACGCCTCGATGCCGTCGATCACGAGCCGTCCTGCGATCGACACGAAGAAGTGATTGCGCTTCATGCCATGCTCGCGCCATTCGACCGGGCTGCCATCGCGGCCGAGCGTGAGGGGCACGCCGTAGTCGTCGGCGTGTCGCTGGAGAATGCGCAGGTCGAACTGCACCACATTCCAGCCGATGATCGCGTCCGGATCATGATCCGCGATCCACGCGTTGAAACGGCGCAGCATCTCGGCGCGGCTTTCGCAATAATCGAGCACGAAATCGGTTGGCCCGTACACGCCGTTCGGCGGACCGAGCATGTAGACCTGACGCGCGCCGCAGCCTTCGAGCGCGATCGAATAGAGATCGCCTTTCGCGCTCGTTTCGATATCGAGCGACACGACTTTGAGCGACGGCCGGTAATCCGGCGCGGGCTTCAGTTCGCTGGAAATGTAGCCGTCGCCTTCGACCTCTTCGGCGCCTTCGAACGACACCGGCGCCGTGATGAACCGCTCCATCAGGTAGCGTTCATGAGGGCGGATATCGGCTTCGAATACATTGACGCCGGCGCTTCTGAGGTTCTTCTCGAGCGCAAGCAACTGACGATAGTGCGGGCAGTAGAGGCCGAGTACCGGCTTCTGGCGAAAATCCCTGAGCGGCAATTCACGCAGATAGGCGTCCCGCACGCCGGCGACGATCGGCTCGGCCTTCGCACGATCCTCCGCGCGAATGAACGCGACGCTCGTCTGTAACGCGATGCGGATTTTTCTCGGGCCGTCATCGGTGGCGAGCCAGAAATCGACTTCCGTCCCGGCCGCGGTGTCGCGCCAGTGCCGAGTCAGCAGAAAACCCTGTTGTGCGGAAGCCAAGCCGATATCTTCGAGAACGCGTGCCATCGAAGCATTTTACTTGGCGGCCAAACAAAAGAGCCCGGCGCACCAATGGCTCCGGGCCCACGAATTCGGGAAAGCGAAAGAGAAGTAAAACACGGTAGCGGCAAGCCGGTCATCCACCATCCTCGCGGATAGTCCCCGGAGGATGGCCAGCGGCCGCTACCGCCTAAGCAGCCTGTGCGACCAGGCTTGCCCGTTGCGGCTGCAACGCCGCCACGTTACCGAGTGCCGTGTGCTCCGCATGCTCCGGCACTTCGTTCTTCGACATCACTACCTCCAGCGCGGCTTCTTGACTGGCCTGTTTCGCGGCCGCCGCTTTCTTGGTCTTCCCCGCGCGTGACGGCGGCTGGCAGGCCCCGCACACCACGTTGTTCTGCAAATCATGTTTGTGTGCGACGAACTTCCCGGTGCAGCGGCAGCAGGGTGTCATCTGCAGCATGCCGGCGTCGAAAAAGCGCACAAGAGTCCAGGCCCGCGTAAGGTCGAGTACCGCCTCGGCGCCGCTATGGGTGCAGTGCTCGAGGTACAGCCGATACCCTTTGGTCAACGCATCGAGATGCGAACAGCCAGCTTCGTTCTTCAGGAACGTATAGGTGTTATAGAAAAGCGATGCGTGGATATTGGCGAGCCACGTCATGTACCAGTCGGCCGAGAACGGCAGCATGCCCTTCGGCGGCGATACCCCCTTCACTTCGCGATAGAGGCGAATCATGCGATCGCGCGAGAGCGTGAGTTCGCTCTCCAGCACTTGCATGCGCGCGCCGAGCTCGATCAGCGCAATTGCGCGGAACACTTCCTGGGCGTCTTCGGTGAGGCTCTTCTTCAGCATGGCTCGCTCCGTCGTCCCTTAAGCGAACTGTTCGGCCGGCTGGCCAGCCAGCAGGATCGCCGCGTGCGTCGGCGCGATGTCCGCGTTCTTCGCGGGTTGCGTCAAGGCCGACAGCATCGTGTGATCGTTGAAGCGGAAAGCGCAAAGCAGGTTATCCGACGACGCGAGCTTGACGACCTGCGCGAGCGTGAGGCCTGCGAGCAGATCGGCGAGTTCCGCCGACAGACCGAGCCGGAACATGCCGATGGCCCGGTCCTCGCGCAAGAGACGCTGCGCGAGCATGATGTAAGACAAGTTGATTTCCCGGATTGATTCCAGCGTTTCGCGACCGTTCATGGTTGCAACTTCCAGTAAATCCCCGAATTTCCCGCCGGCTTTTTGCCGATATCTTTTTTGTGCCTCACCGAGCTAGTCCTGCCCGGCTACGTACTGCGTAATCTTTGTTTCAGTGCGTTACATCTTGTAACAACCACTGTGAAACGGATTCTAAGTACGGTCTGAATCTAAAGCAAGCGGTCTCAATAATATTTTGTTGCAAACAACACTTTAGATCGGTAATTGTTTCAGTCAGGTCATTTCAACCGACTCTACCGCTCACGCTCTATTCATCTTATGTTTGAGGCGTTTGGTTGGCCAAGCTGGGTTTTGGTCGGAATAATCGCCTGCCGCCAGCAATAACGGGGGATTGCCGGAGTCGGTTGACGTCTTGAGGCGCTATTTTTGCGATGATCCATCAGACGAAAAACGCAAAAAATAACGGCCTAAACGGTCTTTACCGGTTGCCGCGTGATCAGGTAATAATTGCCAAACCGGTGTTACGGCAGTGTTACGGCCTGTCTTACCCGGTTGTAACGTAACGCTTTACCTTCGCGGGACGCCTTTACTCCATGCGTCCCAATGTGTAACAACCTCTTGTACAAAAGGATTGCCGGTCCGATACAGATTCTCGATGGCCGGTGCAAAGCCGCCCTGCGCGGCGTAATTGAGCAGATTGTCGACGGCGGGCTGTCCCTTGTATGGACGATCGAAATCGGAACCGGCGCGCAGCACCGCCACGCGCGACAGGTCCACCCGCTGCACGCTCGCCGCCCGCTTGAGCGCCTCATAGGTGGCGTTGTCTTCCTGTTGCGTCGTGCAGTAGACGCCGCGACCGTCCGTCAGAAGCCGCGTCCACGCGCGCGCCCGTTCGCCGATGTATTTGCCCGACCACCACGTATCGCCCGCGAGCGTGTCGCACTGGATCACGCGCGGTGGCCGGTTCGCCGGCGCGTAGTTGAATTTCGCGCGCGCGGCTCGGGCCTGGTCGCTGTCGGAGAGCGAGACGTTGCGCGAGATCGCGTAGGCGGTATCGGCGAGCGTGGCGTTGAGCGCAAAGACTTCCGTGCGATAGTCGGGCGCCGGTTTCTCGTTCGGCCCCTTCGTGTTGATGCCGATGAATCCGCTGGGCCAGCGGGCGGGCTTCTCGCGCGCGTCGAGTTCCCATTGCGGGCCGAAATCGACGAGATACTTCGCCCACGCCGCCGAGCCGACCGTGCCTTGCGCCGGATCGATGCCCGCGATGCCCGCGACCAGAAAGTAGGCGTTGCGCAAGTCGAGGCGCTCGGAGAACGCGAGCGCCATCATCGACGCGGCCGCGTTGGTGTGGCCCATGCCGGTCGTGATGACGCACACGTCGTCGCGATTGCAATGCACGTCCGGATAATCCGGCGACAATCCCGCCACCTTGATCGCGTCCCACGGTCCGAGCTTGTCGAGCCACACTTTGCCTTCGGGCGCGAACATCGTGACGATCATGACCTTGACTGGGCGCACGCCGCTCGCGCTATCGGACGAGCGCGGCGCGGATGCGCATCCCGCGAGGCCCGACGCACCCGCGGCGATCGCGACGGCGACAACCGCCCTGCGCAACGTGTTCGATGTCTTTTTCGATTCCGATGCGGCGACTCTCATGGCAGTCATGGCAGGCGTGATCCTCGTGAACGTTCGACCTTCGAAAAAAAATCGCGCCCGTCAGAGGGCGCGATCGGGGCCGAACGATTATAGGATCACGTGCCGCTTTGCGAACTGCGCGGCGGCGGCGCATTCGAGGCGACGTTCGCCGGGCCGGCGGCCTCGCTCGTCGGATGCTGCGCGGCCTTCGACGGTTCGCCGCGCTGATCCGCGCCCGCTTCGTCCGCGTCTTGAACGCCTTCTGGATTCCCTTCCTGAGTGCCGCCATTGACGATCACAAAGTTGCGCTGCGGATTCGCGATCTCGATGCCGCGCGCCGTAAACTCGTTGAGAATGCGCCGGTTGAACTCGCGCTGCACCGGCCAGCGCGCGCTGTCGCGGCACTGGATCTGACCTGCGAGTGTGACGGTCGAACCGTCGACGGCATCGACGCCCCAGAAGCTGAAGTCGGAGAGAATACCGTCGCGGAAGGCCTCGTCCTCGCGCAGCGCGGCGCCGATTTCCTTCAGCGTGGAAATCGCGAGATCGACATCCTGGCCGAGCGCGATCGACACGCGCACGGCTGCATTGCCGATGCCGCGATTCGTGTTGTTCACCGTCGACACCGAACTGAACGGCACCGTGTAGAGCGAGCCGTCGCCGCCGCGCAGACGCACCGTGCGGATCGACAGATACTCGACCGTGCCCGACACGCCCGCGAGCGTCACCCAGTCGCCGACCTGCATCGCGTTTTCCATCAGCAGGAAGATGCCCGTGATGAGATCCTGCACGAGCTTTTGCGAGCCGAAGCCAAGCGCCACGCCGAAGATGCTCGCGCTCGCGAGTAAAGGCGCCGTGTTCACGCCGATCTCGGAGAGGCCCGTCAACACGACGACCATCGCGATCACGATGAAGAGGCCGGAGCGCATCATCGGCAGGAGTGTGCGCAAGCGCGCGGCGCGCAGACGTTCGCCGCTCGCGGTCCATTGCTCCAACCGCTGCTCGACGGCGATGTTCGCCGCCTCCCACACCAGCACGGCGAACACGGCCGCGACGACGATCGTGAGGAGCGCCGATGCGAGCCGGTTGCCCACACCGCCCGACGTGAGCAGATGCAGCACGTTGACGTGCCAGACTTCCAGAAGCGCGACGATCGTGACGACGGAAATGAGCGCCTGCACAATGCGCCGCAACGTCGGGTAATAGCGATAGGCGCGGCGGCGCACGATGGAATCGCTCGTGACGTCATCCTCATCGCCGTCATGAAAGACACGGCCGAGTGCGCCGAACGCGACGATTGCCAGCACGCGCGCGCCGACGAGCACGAGCAACGACACCCCGCCCAGATGAAAGAGCGTTCTGTAGCCGTTCTGCACGTCGAGCGCCCACACGAACCACAGCGCGATCACGAAGAAGATCGCGACACCCGCCCAGACATCGGCGACCCAGTTGCCGACGAGCCTCACCGAGCGATTCGTCCGCGCGCGTTCCCGGATACGCTCGGCCACCGACGTGCGGCTCTCGAAGATCACGAACGCGATCATCAGATGCACGATCAGCAGCACGAACTTCAGGATCGCGATGCGCGCGTCGCCGGACAGGCCGAGCGGCTCGGCGGCATTGGCAAGCGCGATGCCCGCACCCGCGATACACACGATGCGCTGCACCCAGCGATGCAGATACGCCGCATAGAAATCGCTTACCTGAAAGAGGCGCAGGCCGGGCGCACGCGGCGCGACGAAGAAACCGCTCACGATCACGATCGCGCGGCAGACCAGATAGACGTCGATGAGCGAGCCCGCGACGCGCGCTTCGGGCGTGTTGTCGTCGATGAAGATCGACATGAGCAAGGTCACGACGCCGATGAAAACGACGAGCGGAACCAGAGAAAGAAAGCCGTACAGGAGCGCGCTCGGCAGACGTTGCAAGAGCGTCCAGTGACGTGCGGCATGGCGCTGGCCGCGCGCGCTGTCGGCCTTGCGCTCGGCGAGATGGATGGCGGTCGCATCGCCGCTGCGCGCGGCGTCGTCCTCCGCGCGCTCCGCCGCGCGTTGTTCGCGCACGAGGCCGGGATCCTGTGCCTCGGCATCGGCGACGCCGCGCGCCGCGATCCGCGCGCGCGGACGCTTGAGCAGCCGCAAGCACAGAAATTCGAGCAGCAACGCGGGCAACAGCGACGCAAGCACCGTCCACACGACATGGCCGATGAGCGCGCGCCCTTCGTCACTCGACGTTCGGTCGCGCCACCACGACGCCACGGAGCCGAAATCGAGCAGCGCGACGGTCGAGTGCCGCAGGCCCGCGCCGATCTGCACGAGCCAGTGCCCGGCTTGCCGCGACAATTGCGAGGCGAGACCGTTGGCGGTCAGCGAATGAGCGAGCACGCTCGACGCGCCCGATGCCGGCGCCGCAGCCGCCGCCGACGCGGACTGCGGCGCGCTCGCGGGCGCGGGCGCGGCCAGCGCGCCTGCCGCCGCGATGGCGCGCAGCGTATCGGCGACTTGCGAACGGCGTGCGGGATCGTTGAGCACCGAGAGCGCATCGCGCGCCTGCTGCGGCGTCAGCGCGAGACCCGGCTGCGACGCGTGCTGCGCGGGATCGGCTGCGGCGAAGGAAGATGGGGAAAAGACCGGAAGAACGCTCGACACGAGGACGAGCAGCACTGCAAGGAGCAATTTGCGCATGGGTCGGATGAAGATCACGAAATGTCAGGGACTCGATGCGGACGACGCGCATGACGTATGTTAACGCGATGCGGTCGATGCGGCAGAAGCGGTCCTGAACGACCCTTCTCCCGGTAGCATGCGGCGCTCCTGCCCTTCCCCCTCGTTCGGACCTTACAGCGCCGGCTCGCCGCGATCGCGCGCGATATCGGGTTCGAAGAACACCCAGCGCACTTGCGGAAAGACACGCTGCAGGTCGTCTTCGATGATATTGATCGCATCGATCATCGCGCGGCCGCTCGCGTAGTCGATCATCTCCGCCTGCACCGCGACGACGACATGCTTGCCCCATTGCAGCGTGATGAGGCTGATGATGCGCGTGATCTCGGGACGCGCGCGCAGGTGCGCATCGATGGCCTTTCGCACTTCGGGGCTCGCGGATTCGCCGACGATCATCGACTTCACTTCGCGCGCGACGAGAAACGCGATGATCATCAACAGCACGCCGACGCCGATCGAGCCGGCGGCATCGTATGCCGTATTGCCGGTGAGCATCGTCATGAGCACCGCGGCGAACGCGATGGCGAGACCGAGCAGCGCCGCGACATCCTCGCCCGCGACCACGAGCAGTTCCGATTCCCGTGTTTCACGGAACCATCGCCATAAGGTCTTGTTCGGCGCACCCTTGCGAATCTCGCGGATCGCGCCCGCAAGCGAAAACGCTTCGAGCACGACCGAAATGCCCAGAATCACGAGCGCGACGATCGGATTCGACAAGGGCTCATGATGCATCAGCCGATGCGCGCCCTCGTACACCGAAAACGCGCCACCGACGAAGAACAGCAAAAGCGCGACGATCAGCGCATAGAAATAGATCTCGCGCCCCGAGCCCAGCGGATGCAGCGCGTTCGCGGGCGCCCGCGCGCGCTTCAGACCGAGGAGCAGCAGCAACTGATTGCCGCAATCGGCGGTCGAATGGATCGCTTCCGCGAACATCGCGCCCGAGCCGGTAAAGGCCGCCGCCCCGAACTTGCAGACGGCGATGCCGAAGTTCGCGGCGAGCGCGTAGAAAATGGCCTTAGGGGATTCTTCCTTCATGCGCTTGTTTTTATTGGTTCAGATCACGTCGACGCGGGCTGCGCCATCCACCATCTCGCCGATGACCGTCGCATCGTTGAAACCGTCCGCGCGGAAGATCGCGAGCACGTCGTTCACGGCTTCCGGCGCGCACGACACGAGCAGTCCGCCCGAGGTCTGCGGATCGGTGAGCAAGGCGCGGGCCTCGTCACCTTCGATGTTCAATGCGATGTCATTGCCGTATGCGCTCCAGTTGCGACCCGACGCGCCCGTGAAGATGCCCGCGCGCACGAACTCGCGTACTTGCGGCAGCCACGGCAAGTCGGCGTAGCGAATCCGCGCCGTAAGTTGCGCGCCGCGTGCGAGTTCGAGCGTGTGACCGAGCAGGCCGAAGCCCGTGACGTCAGTGAGCGCATGTACGCCGTCGAGTTGCGCGAGTTCCGCGCCGGGGCGGTTGAGCTTGGTGGTCGCGTCGATCATCGCCTTGTAGCCGGCCGCATCCAGCTTGTCCTTCTTGAGCGCGGCCGACAGCACGCCGACGCCGAGCGGCTTGCCGAGCACGAGCACGTCGCCCGCGCGCGCGGCCGCGTTGCGCTTCACGCGCGACGGATGCACGATGCCGAGCGCGGCCAGTCCGTAGATCGGCTCGACGGAATCGATCGAATGACCGCCCGCGACCGGAATGCCCGCTTCGGCGCAGACCGCTTCGCCGCCCTTCAGCACTTGCGCGATGACCTCGTGCGGCAACACGTTGATCGGCATGCCGACGAGCGCGAGCGCGAGAATCGGCTTGCCGCCCATCGCGTAGACGTCGGAAAGCGCGTTGGTTGCGGCAATGCGCCCGAAGTCGAACGGATCGTCGACGATCGGCATGAAGAAGTCCGTCGTCGCGACGATCGCCTGCTCGTCGTTGAGCTTGTAGACGGCGGCATCGTCGGCGGTGTCGTTGCCGACGAGAAGATTCGGAAACGCAGGCAGCGGCGTGGCGCGCCTGAGCAGGTCGGCCAGCACGCCGGGCGCGATCTTGCAGCCGCAGCCGCCGCCGTGGGACAGGCTCGTGAGACGGGGTGAAGTCGTATCGTTCATCATTTGTTTCTCGGATCAGGGCAAGCAATGAACCGCATTATTACGCGACGCGCTTGAAGAGTCCGGGATAGTCGAGCACGAGGCCGTTCTCGTCGACGGTGATATCCGCCGTGAAGCCCGTGTCGAGCCCTTCGTAACGGTAGCGATGATTCGGCTCGATGCACGTGTACGCCTGCTCCACCACGCTCACGCTCAATTCGGGCACGCGCACATAGACGACGCGAATCACGCGGCGCTCGCCGCGCGCCAGTTGCAGACGGCGAATCGGCAGTGTGTTGGTGAACGGCGTCGCGGTGATGTCCACGTCGATGCAGCCGCGAAGTGAGTCTTGTGGTTCACCGTTCGCGTCGCTCCACGCATGCGCGTCACCGTTGTTGCCCTCTCTGCGATGCAGGTCGAGCGATGCGCCGCCCGCCAGCTTCAACGCGAGACGCGTGACCTGCCAGCGCGCATCGCATTCGATGCGATAGACGAGGCCGAAGGCATGCGCCTCGTCTTCACCCACGATCGCGCTCTCGATCACGATTGCGTCCGCCGCTTCGTTCAGAACGAGATGCTCGAGGCCCGTGCCGTCCTGTTTCGCCCATCGCGCCGCTTTCATCGCGCGCCTCCTCGTGTGTTCGTCCCTACTGAAGGATACAACGCGCCGCACAAGGCTTTCGATCAGCATTCGACATGCGCGATGTGCTCGACGTCACAAAACTTCACACGGTATACTTCGCGCCATTCCTGCGCAGGCGCGCGCACCGCACTCACAGCGCCGTTCACGCGATCCGCGCTCTGCCGAACGTCTCTGTCGTCCCTTTTGATCGCCCATCGCATGAAGACCATTCTTGCTCCCGCATTGCTCGCGCTCGCGCTGTCCGCGTCGATGTTTCAGCTCGTCCAGGCGCAGGAGACGCCGGACCTGCCCGAGGATTACTCGTATCTGACGAAGCTCCACGTGCCCGATGCCGTCGCGCAATGCGTCGCTGCGTTCGACCGCTGGGTGGAGAACGCGCCGAAGTACGACACGCTCATCGTGCCCGACCGGCGCGTGCTCTCCGCAAAGATCGACGACGATACTCCGATCTTCAGTGTCGGCGACCCGATTCCGGTCGACAAGGTCATCGTGATGCGCGCGTTCGCGAAGGCGCGCGGCAAGGCGCAGTGGACGCGCGTGGACAGCCGCTGCGGCGTGCGCGATGGTCGCGTGGTCGGCGTTTCGCTCACGCCGAACATCAAACCGAAGATCGTTCGCTGAGCTCTCTAGTCCTTCGCCGCGCGCCGCTGGCTGGTGCGCTCGTCGAGCCACTTGACGACCTGCGGTCCGAAAGTGCGCGGCGCCTTGGCATGCACGCGTCCCGCGAGATCCGCTAGCCGGTCCGCCGCGAGCGCCTCGCGCATGCGCTTCTCCGCGTTTTTCATCACCGCGTGAACGGCGCAGACACCGCTCGTCGCCCAGGGCGGCGCGTCGTCGCCGAACACTGCGCAGCGCGCTCGAATCTCCCGGCAGTCGAAGAGCGGCTTGTCGCCGTCGATCGCGTCGACGACATCGAGCACGCTGATTTCCTTCGACGGCCGCGCAAGCGCAAAGCCCCCGCGCGCACCTTCCGTCGCGACGACGAGCCCCGCCTTGTGCAGCTTCGTGAACAGCTTCGCGACGTACTCCGCGGGCACGCCCTGCAATTCCGCGAGATCGCGCACGCTCGCCTCGCGCACGCCGTGCGGCGGCTCTGCGAGATAGAGCATGCAGTGCAGCGCGTACTCGACGCCCGTGCTGATGTGAGACATATCCATTCCGACATTGTGAATCGGAGTTCAGGATAGCGCGCCGTCCCTTCGCGCGCAACGGCGAGACGCGCGCTGCAGCGTCTTTACAGGCGCCCGTGGCAAATATTTCAGGTTACACGTTTGCTTACAAACGAACACGGCTTGTCATTTTGCGAACCGCTAAATTGATCTCCATGGATTCACACGGAGAAAGCCATGAAGAAACTAGCGATCCTTGCAGCGTTGGGCGTGTTGCTGAGTAGCGCGCTTTCGGGCTGCATCGTCGTGCCGGACGGTGGCGGGTATCACCATCATCACGATTACTACCGCGACTGAGCCCTCGCGCAAGACGCGCTGAATTACAACGAAACTGCTACCTCATGACTCGCGGTTTCGACTGCAAGCAACGACCAAGGAGCAAATATCATGATGAACAAG
Source organism: Caballeronia sp. INML3B (assembly GCF_023631305.1). Taxonomy (NCBI): domain Bacteria; kingdom Pseudomonadati; phylum Pseudomonadota; class Betaproteobacteria; order Burkholderiales; family Burkholderiaceae; genus Caballeronia; species Caballeronia sp. INML3B. Next base: position 439,993 of record NZ_JALQDI010000040.1, on the reverse strand, counting down.
ACGAAGAAGAGCCTGCTGATCGCTTCCCTTGCTGCCGCGCTGGGCATGGGCCTCGCAAACGTCGCATCCGCCGAGGTGCACCACAATCCGCCGCATCGCGTGACGGTCGGCTGGCACGGTGACCGCTACTGGGACGGCCATCGCTATTGGCAGCGCCACGAATGGGAGCGCCATCATCATGTCGCGCCGCCTCCGCATCGCTACTACTAAGCGGTTCCAGCCATAAAAAAAGGCCGCAGCGAAAAAAAAATCGCTGCGGCCTTTTGCATCGTTCGCCGGTTCACCAGTTTTTGGGATCGCCGCCGAGCTCCTTGCATGTGTCATACGCAATCGCCTGCAGCTTCGCCTCGCCGATCTGACCCGAGAGCGCATAGCCGACGCGATCCCACGCCCAGTAGAACGTCGTGCGCTGCCCGTCCTTGAGGCTTCTGATCTTGCTGTCGTTGCGCCTGATCGTCGCCGTCGTCATATAGAGCGTGAGCCGCTCGCCGGTGGCGTTCTGATACATGAACTGCGCGGCCGGGCCCTCCTCGTCAGGCAACAGGCGCCCGCCGACGAGCTGAAAGCCGTATTCGGCCAGCGACGGAATCGTCACCGCGCGATTCAACCGCTTCGACAGCCACGTAACGAGATGATCCTGTTGCGACGCGGCCACCTCCACCGCATGCCGCTGCTCGGGCGCGTACACGGCATAGGCGATATCCGCCCGCTCCGCGAAGCGCGCACTCTCGCCGAGCGAGGGCAGGAGCATGTGCATCAGGAATCCGCACGCGACCCCGACGACCAGAAAGCACGCCGCGATCAGATAACGCTCGCGCGCGGGCGGCCGCAAACGCACGACCTGCGGCTCGCCCTGATCGGCGAAGAGCGCGCGCAACGCGTTGTCCTGCGCGCGATATGCGGCGGCGGTCGCCTCGCTCGCCGGATCTGCCGCGATGCGCTGCGCCACGGCGTCGCGTTCGTCGCCCTGGAGTTCTTCGTCGATGAAGGCGGACAACGCCTGCAGATCGCGATCCGGCCTGGGAGGTCCCATACGGTCGCCGCCTTCGGGTGGACGGTCTTGGCTGCTCATGATCGGCTCACCACTTTCAGTGACGACGGCGACGTCTTGCGGCCGGGTTCTTCGCCGAGCAGAACACGCATGTGCTCCCGCGCTCTCGACAAGCGCGACATCACGGTTCCGGTCGGCACGTTCAACACCACGGATGCCTCCTGATAACTCATTTCCTCGACGCACACGAGCAGCATCACTTCACGCTGCTCGACGGGCAGACAGTAGAGCGCGCGCTGCACGTCGCGCAGCACGAGGCCGTCGACTTCACCGCGCGGCGCGGCCATCTGCCGCCAGGGCGCGGTTTCATCGTCCACTGCAATATCGCGTCGGCCGCGCAGCTGATCGATATACAGGTTGCGCATGATCGTGAATAACCATGCGCGCAAATTCGTGCCGGCATGAAACGATTTGGCGCGATTGAGCGCGCGCTCGGTCGCGTCCTGAACGAGATCGTCCGCCCACGCGCGATCGCCCGTCAGCCCGCGCGCGTAGCGGCGCAGCTGGGGCAGATGCGCGAGAAGGTCGCTCTCGAAGCTCAAGGCCGTGCGCCCGCGCGCGTGACGCAAGCGTCAGAGGCGTTCGCCATCAGTAGCTGCCTCCGCCGGCCGGCCCGCTCGGCGCCCCCGACGAATTCGGCGCACTTTGCGTACCGCTCGCGCAACCCGCCGCGCCCAGCGCAAGGCTGAGCACGATCAGGAGCGCCGTCACTCCGATCGATCGTTTCATGATCGTTACCTGTTGATTCATAGACCGGCAGGCTCGCCGATTTATTCCGCGAGCCGGCCGCTTCCCAAGTTTGTTGCGCGTGCGTTGCGCGAAACGCGACGTTCAGGGCTTCACGACGTGCCAGACGTCGCGGAAGTTATCCCCGTTCTTGTCGCCGGGCTTCGTGTCTTTCGCGAAGCGATAGACGCGCTTGCCATCGTAGGCCCACTGCTTTCCGCCGTCGGCGGCTTCCATGGTCCATTTGCCGCTCGGCTTGTCGGCGTCGCTCGCCATCGCCGCCGGCCACGCCTGCGCGCAGCCGCCGGTGCAGGCGCTCGCGCCGCCTTTCGTGTCCTTGTCGAAGGTGTAGAGCGTCATGCCGTTTTCATCGACGAACATGCCGTTCGCTTCCTTCGGCACCGCAGCATAGGCGGATGAAGCAAGCGAAGCGAACGCGGTGACGACTGTTGCGGCAGCGGCGAACATCTGGATGCGCTTCTTCATTTCATCTTTCCCTTTTTGTAGAAGTATCCGTAGAACGTTCGGAAGCGCTGCACTATTCCGCGGACGATGAAATAAACCGATGCGGCAGCGCCGTCGCATCGCCAGTCGGCAATCCATTCAAGACCATTCGCGCGCGCCTTGCCAGAGATTCATCGAAATTTCGCAGCGGGCCGCGAAACCGGCGCTCAGGCGCCGACCGCGGCGGCGGTCGCATCGCGCCAGCGACGCGTGTCGCGCAGCGGCGGCGCGCCGAAGAGCCGGCTGTACTCGCGGCTGAACTGCGAGGCGCTTTCATAGCCCACGCGATGCGCGGCCGTGGCGGCATCGACGATATCGAGCATCATCAGGCGGCGCGCCTCCTGAAGCCGCAACTGCTTCTGATATTGCAACGGGCTCATCGCCGTGACGGCCTTGAAATGGTGATGCAGCGACGACACGCTCATGTGGACGTCCCGCGCAATGTCCTCGACACGCAGCGGCTGATCGAAGTGCTGGCGCAGCAACTGGATGGCCTTCGCGATACGCTGGGTCTGACTGTCCTGCAGCGCAATCTGGCGCAGCCGCGCGCCCGAGCCGTTCATCAGCAGGCGATAGAGAATCTCGCGCTTCACGAGCGGTGCGAGGATCGGCACGTCTTCAGGCGTATCGACGAGACGCAGGAGGCGCAGCACCGCGTCGAGCATCGAGTTGCCGAGGCGGTTCACATAGAGACCGCGCGAGGCGTCGGCCTGCGTCGCGGGCGGCAGATTCTCGTCCTGGATCAGCGACGTGATTTCCTCGACGTCGAGTTCGAGCCGCATGCCGAGATACGGCTCCGACTCGCTCGCCACCGACACCTGTCCGCACACGGGCAGATCCACCGACGACACCAGATAGTGCATCGGATCGTAGATATAGACTTCGTCGCCGACCATGAGACGCTTGCTGCCCTGCGCAATCAGCGCGAGCGCGGGCGTCTGGATGCCGTGCTTCGGTCCGCCCGGATTCATGATGCGATGCAGGGCTAGCCCCGGCACCGGCGTTTCGACGGAGCCTTCGCAACCGGCGGTGAAGCGGTCGAGCAACGCGACGAGATCGAGCCGCGCCTGATCCAGCCCGGGATCGGCCGCGCCGACGTGGCGCATCTCCTTCGGCTGGTCGTGACTGTCTTTTCCGGCGAGGCCGGGGGTGTCGTTCAGGGCCATGATGAAAGGACGATTTCGAGATAGGGAGAACTCTGGCTAGCTTACTCGCGCGGGCGCGTGATTGCTTGCGAGCGACCGCAGCGTTTGCAGGAACAGGCAAGGATTGAACAGGATCAGGCTATGAACCGGCCGCGCGCCAGGACGATACTGCATTGCCGGCCGGATCGCTTGCGCAGTTCGGGCGATGCCGCGCCTTTCCAGTCATTCGGGAGCAACCATGCGCTACAGGAAATTCGGCAATACCGGTCTTTTCGTCTCTGAACTGTGCCTGGGCACGATGACGTTCGGCGGCGGAACGGGCGGAATCTGGGACAACATCGGCCAGTTGCAGCAGGCGGACGCGGACAAGCTGATCGGCCGCTCACTCGATGCGGGCATCAATTTCATCGACACCGCCGACGTCTATGCCGACGGCCAGTCGGAAATCATCACCGGTCAGGCGCTGAAAAACCTGAAGGTGCCGCGCGAGAACGTAGTCGTCGCGACGAAGATCCTCGGCGAGACCGGGACGAAGGGGACGAACTCGCGCGGCGCGTCGCGCTATCACATCATCGACGGGGTGAAAGCGAGCCTGAAGCGCTTGCAACTGGATCACGTCGATCTGTACCAGATTCACGGTTTCGATCCGGCGACGCCGATCGAGGAAACGCTGCGCGCGCTCGACAATCTCGTGCAGCATGGCCATGTGCGCTATATCGGCGTGTCGAACTGGGCGGCGTGGCAAATCATGAAGGCGCTCGGTATCTCGGAGCGGCTGGGTCTTGCGCGCTTCGAGTCGCTGCAAGCGTATTACACGATCGCCGGCCGTGATCTCGAGCGCGAGATCGTGCCGCTCTTGCAAAGCGAGAGCGTCGGCCTGATGGTCTGGAGTCCGCTCGCGGGCGGCCTGCTCTCGGGCAAGTACACCCGGGAAGGCGCGAAGGAAGAAGGCAGCCGGCGCACCAAGTTCGATTTCCCGCCGGTCAACGTCGAGCGCGCGTATGACTGCGTCGACGTGATGCGGCGCATGGCCGAGGCCAAGGGCGTGTCGGTCGCGCAAATCGCGCTCGCATGGCTGCTGCATCAGAAGGTCGTCTCGAGCGTGATCATCGGCGCGAAACGCATCGAACAGCTCGACGACAACATCGCGGCGACGAAAGTCCGGCTCAACGACGACGAACTCGCGGCGCTCGACGAAGTCAGCCAGTTGCCCTCGGAATACCCGGGCTGGATGCTCACGCGGCAGGGCGAATATAGGCGCAACCAGTTGAAGGAGCAGTCGGCCGAGTGAGATTGACCGACATGCGGACGGCCCTCCTGGCCGTCCGCGTGTCGTAGGGATTTACCCGTAAATCTGGCGGATTACGCCCATTTTCGGCCCTTTATCTCGAAACCAGATAGACCCTATCCTCCGTATCGCGTTGCGGCATAAGGCCGCTCTGCCGACACTGTACGCACAACATCACCACTGCCTCACGGAGACAACATGCGTACTCAAGTCGGCATCGTCGGCGCGGGCCCCGCCGGGCTTCTTCTTTCTCATCTGCTGCATCTGCGCGGCATCGAATCGGTCGTGCTCGAAGCGCGCAGCCAGGACGCCATCGAATCGACGATCCGTGCCGGCGTGCTCGAACAAGGCACGATGGACACGCTCAATCAAGCCGGTCTCGGCGCGCGCATGCAGGCCGAAGGCGCGCTGCATCACGGGTTCGAACTCGCGTTCGAAGGTCAGCGCCGCCGCATTGCGCTGACGGAGCTGACCGGTCATTCGATCACGGTGTATGCGCAGCACGAAGTCATCAAGGATCTGGTTGCGGCGCGACTCGCGGCGAACGGGGAGCTGAAGTTCAACGTGTCGAACGTGTCGCTGCACGATTTCCAGGACGGCAGCGATCGCAAGCCGCGCATCAAGTATCAGCACGAAGGCCGCGACGAAGAGCTGGAATGCGACTTCATCATTGGCTGCGACGGCTCGCAGGGCGTCGCGCGCCAGTCGATTCCCGAGGCAGTCCGGCAGGACTATCAGCGCATCTATCCGTTCGGCTGGTTCGGCATTCTGGTCGAAGCGCCGCCTTCTTCCGACGAGCTCATCTATGCACGGCACGACCGGGGCTTCGCGCTCATCAGCACGCGCTCGCCGGGCGTGCAACGCATGTACTTCCAGTGCGATCCGAAAGATACGGTCGACGCCTGGTCCGACGACCGCATCTGGGCCGAGTTGCACGCACGCGTCGATAGCGCCGATGGCTGGCAGATCACCGAAGGCAAGATCTTCCAGAAGAACATCGTCGGGATGCGCAGCTTCGTGTCCACGCCGATGCAGTCGGGCAAGCTCTTCCTCGCGGGCGACGCCGCCCACATCGTGCCGCCGACCGGCGCGAAGGGCCTGAACCTCGCGGTGTCGGACGTGCGCGTGCTGAACGCCGCACTCGAAGACTTCTACAAGGAAGGCGGTACCGAGAAGCTTGCGCGTTACACCGAGACGGCGCTCAAGCGCGTCTGGCGCGCCGAGCATTTCTCGTGGTGGATGACTCGCATGCTGCACAAGCTCGACGACACGTCCCCCTTCGAGCAGCGTCTGCAGGTAGCCGAACTGGAGCACGTGACGACGTCGCGCGCGGCCGCTACCGCGCTCGCGGAGAATTACGTCGGCAGCGTGGCGGTTTAACCGGTCATCGCGCGCACAGCGCCATCATGGCGCTGTGCGCTTGCCGCATCAGAGCACCGCAACCACGCGCACGTCCCCTTCCACCGACGGAATCACCTGCCCGCCGACGCGCCGGAACGTGATCGTCGCCGTCTTGTCGCCGAGACGCAGATCGCCGATTTCCAGCCAGTCGATGCCTTCGGGCAACGCCGGCCGGTCGATGCGCACTTCATCGTTGACGGCATCGACGGTCATGCCAAGGCACGCCTCCAGCACCATGAAAGGCGCGCCCGCCGCCCACGCCTGAGGCAGACAGGCGACCGGATAAGCGATCGGCCGTTCGCCGCGCTGCCGCGTGAATCCGCAGAACAGCTCAGGCAGACGCATATCGAAGGTGACGGCGGCCTCGAACAACGCTTGCAGCAGGCCCACCGCCGCACCGCGGTCGCCGTAACGCGCGAGACCGCGTGCGCACAATGCAGTGTCGTGCGGCCATACGGAGCCGTTGTGATACGACATCGGATTGAAGCGCGGTTGCCCCGCCGCCAGCGTGCGCACGCCCCAGCCGGTGTGAAAGAGCGTCGATTCGAGCTGACGTGCAACGGCCTCGCCGCGCTTGCGATCGACGAGATCGAATGCGAGCAGATGCCCCGCATTCGACGACAGCACGCGGCACAACTCCCCCTTGCCGTCGAGCGCGATGCCGTAGAAGTCCATCTCCGGCATCCAGTACATCTCCTCGACGCGCTCGCGAATGTGGCGCGCGCGGCGCTCGAACTCACGCGCACTTTCGTCTTCGCCGCGCTCGCTGGCGAGGCGCGCCATCGTTGAAAAGGCCGTCGACGCATACGCTTGCACTTCGACGAGCGAGATCGGTCCAACCGGGAATTTCCCGTCCGCGTGGAACACGGAATCCTGGCTGTCCTTCCAGCCTTGATTCGCGAGACCGTTCTCCGATGCGCGCTGATAATCAAGCAGACCGTACGGATTCTTGTCGCAATGGCGCGCGACCCATTGCGCCGCGAGTTGCAGCGCCGGCCATATTTCGTCGATCAGTGCGCCGTCGCCGGTGCGCTCGGCATAGGCGCCCGCCAGCACGATGAAGAGCGGCGTGCTGTCCACGCCGCCGTAATAAAGCGCGAAGGGCACCTCGCCGGTCGCCGCCATCTCGCTCTTGCGTGTCTCGTGCATGATCTTGCCGATTTCGGCATCGCGGAACGCCGAGTCCTCGCGGGCCTGATGAGCGGCGAGAAAGCGCAGCACGCCGCGCCCGAGCGTGGGTTGCAGCCAGAGCATTTGCAGCGAGGTGATGATCGCGTCACGGCCGAACGCCGTCGAGAACCACGGAATACCCGCGTAGGGATAGGGGCCGGTTTCGAGGTCGGTCGTGAGCAGGCCGAGATCGGCGAACGAACGGTCGATCCATTCACTGAAAAGCGGATTGCTGGAACGCACGCGCGCGCTCGCGCGGCGTCTGTCGCGCATGCGCCGATGCGCTTCGACGAGCGCCTCGCGAATCGCCGGGCGGCCCGACTCCGGCGCGCATTCGGCAGCTTCGGCAGCGTTGCGCTTGCTTTCCTCGCTGGCATCCGAAAGCGCATGCGTGACCGCCGTCACTGACAAATACACCGAGATCGCGGTCTCCGACTGAATATGCAACGCGTAGTCAGCGCGCGTGGGCGACAGCACGTCCGGCGCGGGCGTGAACTGGATGCGCGCCGTGCGCTCCACTTCGTCCAGGCCGATATAGCGCAACACGACCTCACCGTTCTCGACCATCGGCGGCCGCAACGCGCCGCGCTTGCCGCGTTTCGCGCCGCGCACCTCGAACATGTCGAGAAAGTCCGCCGCGAAGGAGATCGAAAGCGGCACGGTGGACGGCTCGGTGCCGTAATTCGTGAGCACGATGCTCTCGTGCAGCACGTGCCCGGACAGCACACGCTTGCGCTCGACGTGAATCACGCCTTCCGGCGTTTGGGCCCCGCCTATCGGCGGAAGCGGGCGGTTGGTCAGATGCGCCGTGAAAACCGCGTTGTCGCTCGACACGCTGCCGGAAAGCAGCGACGGCGCGCGTCCGCCGAACGTCAGCACGAGCTCCGAAAGCACCCGCGTGTCGTTGACGAAAAGGCCGTCATCGCCGCCACGGATGTCGCCGTTCGCGTCGTAGACAGCGAATGTGTTGCCGGATTTCAGGACGAACTGGCGTTCGCTCGGCATGTTGGCATGCTCGGTCGGGATGAACGCGTCATCCGTGAGCCGTGGCTGCGACTCCTGCGATTGTTGTTGCTGTTGCTGCTCTTGCGACTGTTCCTGTGTATTCATTGCGCCTTCCTGAAAGTGTTCTGAAGGGTTTTCCTGAGCCGCTCTGGAACGCGTTCGAAGCTCCCGGCACGCCGCGACCGCCCGGTCGGGCATCGCTCTCATGCAGCAAGTGAGCCGCTTACCCGCTATCATCGACGGCTTTTCGACCCACCCACGCCTGACGGGTTCTCCGCGCGCAATGTCATTTCCTCATGTCGGAACATAGGCTTCTCAGCCTTATGTGACAATGGCTTTAGGCTAAAATAAGACGCTTTCGAAAAGCCCGAATTTGCACATTGACGCCCAGTGTAATCAATGACTTGCACACGCGTTTTTGACGAAAATGGCGCCTCAAATCCGACTAGGATTGCGCCACTGCCGGCGCTGCGAGCACTGGTGCTGAGACGTGGCGGACGGGAACCACGAGTTTTGCGTTCGTGGCGGCGGCATGCAGGTAACCTCGGCGCCTGAGATGGATGTGCACTTTGGGCGATGGCGATCGGCGTCGACGATGACGTTACGTCACGAAGACAGGAACGGTCCAGATCTTTCGCGGAGAAATAGGACGGATGGCAGACGGGGCAATAGTCGGAACGATTGTTGGTGGATTGATCGGCTTTCTGAGTTCGGCGGGGAACGACGTTCTGAAAAATCGTCGCGAGTCGAGAGCGTTGGCACACTCATTCCGAGGCGCGATAACCTCGCTTATAGAGATCGCCGAAGCGAGGAAGTACGACGCGGTTCTTCAATCTCACATTCAGCATATTCAGGCAGGCAATCCAAAAATTGTGCTTCGAATTAGGGCATCTCGCGATTACGTCGAAATATACAAGCGCAACGTCGACAAACTTGGGGCGTTGAAGGGCGATCTTCCAGAACTAATTCCTGCCTTCTACACGTACGTCAATTCGTTGCTGGAGGATGTTGACTGCCTCGCCCGCGGAGATTGGGATAGCGAGGGCGACGCCTTCTTTCTTACCGCTTACATGACGATGCGAGAGATGCTTCAAAAAGTGCGAGACCTGGCACAAGCTATTCGAAACGAAGTGGATCTCCGGTACCCAGAGAAGACTTGGGCGACACGGACGGCCGAGCTTATTTCAGCATCTCGTCGGCCACCGGAATAATGGATTGCATGGACAGTAATGCTAGGGCGCCACGGATTCGTTCGGCTGCCAGTGACTTGCGCCGCCGACGCGTACGCCAGCCCACATCAGCCACGCCCGCCAGATGGGAACGCCGGTCAGCAGCGACGCTTCCTTCAGCACGGCGTCGGCGACATCGCGGGTTACCGGGTGCATCGTATACAGCCAATCATGCACGACCGATGCCTTACGCGCTGAGTCACCCGCGAGCAGGAAGACGAGCGGCAGCCGCGGCACCGACGCCAGATCCGTCTGGAATCCGGCTGGCACGGTGAACGTCTGCCCTGCGACGTCGGACTGGTAGACGAGCGGCGCGCAGAGAATCCACTTGCCATCGTCGGAATTGTCCGCTGTGCGCAGATCGAGCGCATCGTTCGGCGGTACGAACGCGCTCATTGCGCGCTCGCGATCGCCGTTGCGATTGCGACCTGCGCCGCGGTAATCGCGATCTCGGCCGCCGTCTTCTGCGCCTGGTCGAGCGGCGACAGATCGATGATCCGAATGAGCGACGGAATCGCCTGATTCGCGAGCGCTTGAACGTCGGCAATCGAGAACGTGACCGGCGCACCGTCCGCCGTGTTGCTCGCGAATGCGCATACCCTTGATGTCGCCGCCGACGCCTGCAAGAGCTGCGCGATCGCATCGGCCGACAGTTGCGACTGCATTGCGAGCATCGAGCTCATGAACGGCTGCACGACGGCGCACTGCTTCACGACCTGCTTCTGCAGATTAGCGAGCGCGTCGCTTGCGGGGACGGTCGTCACGGTCGAGCATGCGGAGAGAAAGAGCGCGACGAGGCCTGCCGCGAGCAGCATGATGGTGCGTTTCATGGTGATTTCCTTCGAGGGTGGAGAGTTACTTGCCGAGCTTTGCCGAGACGCCGAGGCCGGCGAGGAGAGAAGCAGCGCCGACGCCATACGCCTGCATGTCGAACGGCTTGCCTGTTACGACGCTGAAAACTTCGAGAGCGAGTCCGACAACGACCGCGACGGCGGACCATGCATAGGCTGGCTCGAGCGTCACGTTGTCGTCACCGGTGACCAGCTGCAATAGTCGACGGATCATGCTTTCACCTCGTCCGGCGAGAACACGAAGTCCGCGCGCTGGTTGCGCTGCATTACGAAGATCGGATACGGCAGCATGTGGATGCCATGATTCCTGCCGCGGTGATGCTTCGCGCAGAGCACGAGCATGTTGTATTCGGAGTCGATGAAGTCGCTCGGCTCCTTGTAGGTCGACCAGTCAAAGGTCGGATGCATCGCGCGCATCTTGTCGAAGTCGATTCCGTTTGCATCTGCCCATTCGGCGTGGAAGTGATGCACCTCGCGCTGATCCTTCGAGCCGCAGACCCAGCACGGCGTATCGAGCACGGCGATCAGGTGATGCTTCGTTTTTCGGAACAGCGCCGACTCCGCGCGCGGCGCGTGATCCGGATAGAAGACGTCGATCTGTAGCGTCTCGTGCTGCTCGTGTTCATGTGCAATTTTCATGGCCGGAAATGAAAAAGCCGCCCGAAGGCGGCTGTCAGTCTGAGGTCGAGAAGCGGTTGTTACGTGACGCTGAGAAGCATGCGTGTGCCTACGGACACTGCGATCGTGCGGCTGTCGGTGGCGCCGCTGCTCGTGGTGATGGTGATCGTCACCATGTAGGTCACTCCGCTCGCTCCTCCGCCGAGCCAGAACGTGACGACGCCAGCGGACGTCGATGTCACCTTTCCGGCCGGGTTCACGTTGATTCCGGCGTCGGCGGTAACTGTGGCGTCCGCGATCGTCTCGCCGGACGAGAGCCATGCGGACCAGTCGATGTCGTACGGAAGAATCGCGGCTGGCGCTTTAGGCGGCAGCGGTTGAACAAAGCTCATGAAGCTCCTTATGCTGTAACGCGCCGTGACTCTGCCGGCACGACAAACCTGCGCGATTCTATGGCGACGGTCACACGCCGCGAATCGGCATCCACGACGCCGCGCCGCGACTCCGTCGAGACATTCAACGAGCGCTGTTCCGATAGCACCGATACCCGCGTCGCGCCGTGCACGACCGCGACAACGAATGACGCGCGGATGTCGCCACTCAAACTGTCGAGCACGCCGGCCAGAGCTGCTGTCATGGCCGGAACGTCTTGAACCTGAGCCGCGAACGCTCCCGCCACTCCTGCTAGCTCGCCAACGAGCGCGGCTCCGAGGTGCTCATCTGCCGAAACGCCGCCAGAAACGCCGACGAGCGCGCCAGATAACGAACCCGTCAGTTTCAGGGAGGCCGAGATTGATCCGCTGACGCCCGCAAGCACGCCGGCTATCTCCGCCCCTACACTGTCGATGACGCGAGCCGCGATACTGCCTGTCAGGCCCGCAAGCGCCCCACTCATCGAGGCCGAAATTACCTCGACCGCCTGGACCGCTCCGCTTACCCCCGACAGCGTGCCGCTCATAGCAGTGGCTAGCGTTTCGCTCGCCGAGAATGCGCCCGAGACGCCCACCAGACCACCGGACAGTGCCGCGCTGATCGCTTCGCTTACAGAGATCGCGCCGCTAACTCCCGCAAGCGTCGCGTTCAGTGTCGCGGGCAGCGTCTCGCCTGCTGCGATCGCGCCGCTCGCGCCGGCAAGCGCGCCCGAGATAGACGCCGCTATGCTCTGCGATGCGGACAGCGAGCCGGTCACGCCCGATAGACCGCCGGCCATCGCAGCGGAGAAACGCTCAGACGCCGAGATCGAACCCGTTACACCAGCGAGCGTGCCCGCGAGTGTCGCGCTCAGGCTTGCCGCTGCCGCAAGATACTTGACCGCATGCAGCATGACGTTGAACGAAGAACCGACGTTCGTCGTGATCGTCGCTTTAATCGTCAGCGTCTGAGATGCTGAATTCGCCGCCCAGGTGATCGTCGTGCTGTAGAACTTCTGGTTGCCGCTGCCGGTCGTGCCGGGTGAGACGGTGTAGGCGGTCGCACTGCCGTCGGATAGGGTCGCGGTGAGTGTGCACGCGCTTGAATACGCCGCCCAATAGATCGTCGCCGTTCGGCTGGTCGTATCGGCGGGCAGGACGATTTGATAGCCCTGCCCCGTCGCGGTCGTGTTGTCGACGTAGATGCCGCCAGCCAGCGCCGTCGCCGATGCCGTGGGCGTGCCATCCGTCCACGTCATTTTCGGGCCGTCTGTGTAGCCCGTCCACGTCACACCTGAACCGATCAACGTCGGCAAGCCGATCGTCGAGCCGCCGCCCGATCTCCGATTGACCGATGTGGCCGACTGCGGAAACTGAATCCAATCCGTCTGAACCGGCGATGAGAGATTGAAGGTCTCAGTGCCGGCGAGGACGGTATTCGAGCCGGTCAGAGTGCCCACAATGCGCCCTTATGCGTTGCCTTCGGTGAGCGTGCCCGAGCTCACGGTGACGGTCGCGTTCGCGACAATCGACGTTGTCGGCATCTGCACGATGCCGGTGTTCGCCGTGGTCGTGCTCACATCGAAGTCGGCGACAAACGTACCCCCCGACGTCGTAAGACGCGCCCATGTAGCCGTCCCGGTCGCGGACGCGGTCGCATTGCCGATCGCGCCGAACGTCAGCACGCCATTCGAGACGGTGCCGAGCGTCGCCGCGCACGTGTGCGCCGAGAGCGCTGTCGTCGCCGTGCCGCCGGTGGCGGGCTGCGTGCCGCCGTAGAGCGTGAGCACCGCGTTCGCGCCCGCCGCGTTGACGATCTGCGTGAGGCGGTTATTGCGAACGGTCGCGGAAAGTCCGATTTGCATGAAAGATCCTTTGGCTCAGATGCCGATTGCTTTCTTCGCGGCTCCGTACAGCGCGAGCCGTTGCTGATACCCATTCGGCATTGCGGAACTTGTCGCGCTGCCAACGTTGATCACCTTGCTGATCTGTAGAAACTTGTCAGCGTCGGCGTATCCGTTCAGGCCATGATTTGCCCACCACCAGCCCGCCGAGCTCGCCGCGTTCGCCGGCTGCTCGAGCAGCTCGGGATGAGTGATCAGGTCGAGATCAAGGCCGATGCTCGCGAGCTGGTAGTTCCGCCGCCCGGTGATCTGGATGAGGCCCCGGCCCATGAAGCGCTTTCCGTCGCCCGGCTGGTTGTTACCGAGATCAGTCCGCCCCTCATAGCGCGTCTGCGCGGGCGTTGGCCCCCAGATTTCGCGGGCATAGACGAGACCGCCCGACTCATGGCCGATCTGCGCGAGGAACGCGGCCACGCGGCGCGGCGTGTTAATCGCGAAGCGGTCGCACGTCGCCTGCAGATGCGGCAGCCATTGCGCAGCACGAAGCTGCGTCGCGCCGGTGCCGGCGGACACGATCGTCGAGTTGAGTTCCATGTCAGTCCAGATTCGGCCACTTGCCGTGAGCGAGCGCCCAGATAACTCCGCCGACCGTCAAGAACGGCCCGAGATAGATCGCTGCGCTGCGAAGGAAGCGCGCCATGCGCGCGAAGAACGTCGCGCTCTGCCCCGCGCGATTGAAGATGTCGATCAGTGCCCGCGTGTTGCTTTCAATGCGAAGGGATCGCTCATCCGCCGATTTCGTCAGCGCCGTGTTCTCCTCAATGGACTTGTGGACGGCCTCGAAGCGACGGTCAATCTGCTCTTGGAAGTCCTCGAACCTCTGATCGATCATCGCGAACCGCTCCTCGTTGCTGGGTCGGCGCTCCAGGTGCGCGGGTGGATTCAAAAGTTGGCCCCGTAAAAGAAAAGCCACCCGTAGGTGGCTTGTTGGAAATCGCTTTGCCGGTTATCCGAGCATGAAAAAGCCGCCCTAAGGCGGCTTGCGAATGGTGCTGGAGTCGTTGCCTAACCGCAGATGACGTTGGCGGGAAGGTTTGTAAAGAAGAAGTCCGGATACTTCTCATCTATGAGGCGTAGGCCGAGCTCGCCTATCACTGGAAGCACCCGGTCTTTTTGCTCCTCGTATATCTCGATTTGCAGAATCACATGGTTATTCGCCACGAGATTGCGCATACCGAGCAGCGCCTTATCCTCATGGCCCTCAACGTCCATCTTGATGACGATGTGGGCGCCTTCAAAATGAAAAACATCATCGACTGCGAAGGCCTTTACCGGGCGCGCTGTCATGTTCTGCTCGTCGGCCGAGACGATACGTGTGGCGCCTCGGTTCTTGTCAGCGTGTGAATGACTGCTTTGCATCATCAACACGCCGGGGGCGTCGCTGATCGCGCCATGATGCGCGGTCACCACATCATCGAGCTTGTTCAGAAAAATATTCGCTTGCAGTTGCGCGAAATTGTACCGGTCAGCGTCTACTGAGTGAATGACCGGGAAGATGCCGGTGCTGTGCATCATCAGCGTGTAATAACCCCAGTACGAACCGAGGTCGAGAAACACCGCGTCACGCTTTCCACGGAACACTTCGGCCAACTGCATGAGGCGTCGCACCGTCGCACCTTCCCACTCGCCGGTATGAATGACCATGTGATCGACGATCGACGAGTCATCTAGAAGCAGGCGGAAGCCGTTTATCTCGTGAATGTCGACCTCATGCTTGGGCGCGGTAACTGGCGCGAGCGGCGTCATTACTTGCGTCAGCCGGTCGATCGAATGCTCTATGGAGGTGAGGCCGTCGCGCAGATTTGACAGATGGCGAAGATCGTCGCCGATACCGATCAAAATCGAATATACCTTGATAGCTTGTCTGAACGGCGTAATCTGCGCCAGTCTCATCTTTTTCCTCGATGTCAATGTGGCGGCACTGTAAGGCCGCGCACATTGTACCGAAGCTACCTTACGCCGGAGCGGTCGGCCATGTCGGCGACGCGAGCGTCAGATCGACACGATTTACAGCGACGCGGTAAACCTTCCACGCCTTGAGGAGCGCCGTTTCGGTATCCGTCGCCTCACCGAGATCGACCGCGTCCTGCAGCGGCGCGATGGCGGCCGTCGCGACCGCAAGGAAATTGTCTCGTCGTCCCGTATTGAACGCAAGAATTTGATCGGCGGTCATCGCGGGCGTTTCTGCAACGGGGCCGATAAAAGTTGTGCCGTCATATTTGAATCCTGTGGCGACCGTTACACCGTCTTTAATTTCGATCGCCGCAAATCCGTCCGGAATGAGCCAGCCTGATGCAGGGACGGCTGGCGTTACTTCCTCATATGTGGCATCGACGGCGGGTGTCAGTTGTTTCCCGTCTTCATCGTATGTCGCGGGGATAGCAGGCGTCACTTCCTTATAGGTCGCATCGACGGCGGGCGTGTACTGAGTACCATCCCACACCACGATATTGACGACCACGCCGTCTTGGACTACCGCGTAATTTTTATCCACGATTAGAATGCTCCGCCGAATTCATAAATAACAGCTACGCCTGCTTGACCAGTACCGCCCGATCCGGCTGAGCCGTTGTTCACGCCAATGGCGCCGGAGCCACCCGAACCACGTCCCGTTCCCCCTTGACCATTTACAACGGCGGTATTATTCGCCGTGGATGGCTGACCGCCGCCGCCAAACCTGCATGAACCGCCATAACCCGACAATCCGGCGAGCGTGGAAATGGCAAACCCATTTCCGCCATTCTGACCGACCACCAGCAAGCCGAAGCCGGATGCGGTGCCACCGGTGCCCCCGTTGCCACTATTGGACACGGTTGTAATTAGGGCACCCACCTGACCGCCTACGCCTCCCGCCGCCGTCAGCAGCGCGCCGAATGTCGTGTTGCCGCCATTGCCGCCCGCCCCACCGGACGGAATCCCCGCCGCACCAATAGTTACGGTTTGCGCGGTCGGGTTCGTTACGACAGCTTCGACATATCCGCCGGAGCCGCCTCCGCCGCCCATGTTAAGCGTCCCGGAGCCACCAGCTTGTGCGCCGCCGCCAGCGCCGCCGCCGCCTTGCAACATCACAAGCGCAAACTTAGTTTTTGCGTTAGGCGTCCAGGTTTGCGTGGACGTGATGACCGTAGACGTAATGAACTGTCCCGTCAGTTGACCGGCGGCCAACGCTTGCGTGCTAATTGATGCATTTGCTACCGCAAAAGCTCGGGAAGCACTACCTCCGATACCAGCGAGATTGGCCTGCGCGTACTGCAGACTTACGGCATTCGTTGAGGTGGTCGGATCAGCGACATTAAATAGCTGCGATGCTGATCCGTTGACGGCAGCCGTAGACGCCTTCAGGTTTGCAAGAAGAGTCGCGGTGGTGCCATCATCAACGGAATTCACACCCGTTCGGTCGGCAATGAACTGCGCAAGAACCGCAGCCATGATGCTCGACTGCCGCCACGTTTTGTTCAGTGCGGCGGACTGAGCGACTCCGGACGAATAGCCGTTGGCGATGGCTGAGAGTGCTGCGTATGCAGACTGCGACAGAACGTTCGCAGATCCGCCAACCGCGAACGGAAGGAAATCATTCGTTGCCATTTATGCTCCGTGATGGTCAGGCAGCGACGCCCCATGCGCCGACGTCGAAACCGGAAATCAGATTGTTCTCGACGTCGAAACCGAACAGCGGGCCGCCTGGATTCGATGTCACGAAATAGCCGTCGATGTGCACGGCTTCGGGCTTCAGCGGGATATATCCGCCGCGCAGCAACGCAAGGAAGATCGCGCTCGGCACTTCTCCGGCAATGCCATACGTGATGGACATGTCACCGTTGTCTTGAAGGAAGACATACGTGCTGCTGTCGAAGATGCTGTTTAGGATCGCGGCCGATGTGCCGAGCGTGCCGTCCCAACTGTTCGCACCGATCTTTGCGCGGATCAAGAGCCGATAGGTCTCGTCGTCGAGTGACACCACGCCCGTCGTTGGGTCAAACGGCCCTTGCCACACGCCCTGATCGAACCCGAGTCCTGACGTATCGAGCGAGAAGTAGACGCCGGTGAGCGGCGTGTTGACGGTTCGAGTTACGCCAACCCACAGCCCAACAGCGTCGAGCTGCACGCCAACCGCTGAATCGAGATCGAACGAAGACGGTGTCGCGGCGAGCTGGTTCTGAATGTCGACGAACGCCTGCGCGACGCCGCCGACCATCGCCATGAAATTAGGCTTGTCGGCGTGTTCAGATGTGACGAGTCCGGTGTAATCGGTAACGTCGGCCATAGTTCAGGACACCGTGAGAGTCACACTAGCCGGCGCGCACGTCGCAGACTGATTGAAGGCCAGAGGTACATCAGGAGACCCTGCGCCGCCCGGACCTGTAAGCGTCAGAGACGTGATCTTGAACGTGTTGCCGCCGCTCACGCCCTTTGCTGCCGCGATGCACGAGTCCCACTCCACAGCGCCCGCAGCCCCGCCACCGATCGCGACAGAATTTACATAGTCGGAGATCGCCTGCTGAACGGCCGCGCCGACTACGGATGAATAGCCGGATAGCGCTTTCAGCGAGACCGCTACGGTGATCGCTTGCGTCGTCGGACGGTAAAAGTTGATTGGATGCGGGATGCCGTAGACATCTGTCACAGTGACATTCGTCGTTCCGTAGGTGCCGCCGCCTGGTGTCTTCTTTGCTGCGATGGCGTTTGCAATCGCGGTCGAGTCTCCACCCTCCACGACCAGCGAAATCGTGTGCGGCGGCAACGTGTTTGAATCCGTCAAGTTCGTGTCGTTCTCGTATGCCGCGTATCGCGTGACGCCAGAGACTCCAGCGACGGCGCCGATGATGCCCGCCAGCACTGTGAGAGAGGGAATCGCAACCGACGTCGCCTGACGCTTGCGCAGCGCTGCATCTGTCTCGACAGGCGCGCCGGGATCCGCGTCGCTCGCTGCCGTTGCCGACTGCCAGCCGCGCGTCGGCGTCGAGATCTGCAGCGCCGTGCCCGAGGCGAGCGTTACAGCGCCGTCCGTTTGGCACGTTGCCGTCGCCACAATTGAGCCGCCAGAAGGAACCAGCACGCTCGCCGGAAGCGCCCATTGATTGGTGCCGTCCGAGACGATGCCGTTCGTGATCGGTGTGCCGGCCTGACCGACGAGCGTTACGTCGACGGTCGATTGCGACGATACATTGCGCGCGATGCCATTGATCTTGACGACGCTCGACAGATTCGCGCCTTGCGCCGTCGCGGGCGAGAATGCGTTATAGCAGGCAACGGCACCGTTATTGCAGTCGTTGATCGCGGAGGCGATCGTCGCAATCCACTGGCCGTCCTGGCTGTCAGGCGTCACGACGGCGTCGGAGCCATAGATGCTCTGAAAAGTCGCGATCAGGCTTTGATAGACATCGTTGAACGAGGGGATAGAGATCCCCGCGCTCGTGATCGTCGGGCCGAGCGTTGCGAGAGGGTAAGTCGCCATCAGAGAGCCGCCGTGATTGTCGTTTGGCCGTAGATCGTGTCGATGGTCGCCGCCACCGTGAAGGCGCGCGTCGAAGGATCGACGACGCTCGCGTAGTCAGCGATGCCGGTCACGCCCTGCGTTTCGAGGATGCGTTCTTGCACTGCGAGGTCACGCGTCGCCGCTGTTCCGGTGCCGAGGATCTCAGTCGCGTACGGCGTGCCCTCCGTCGTATCGAGAAACCACTCGCCCGTCGAGAGCTTGAGCCGCGTCAGCACGAGCTGCGCGACAGCCGATGGCGAGTCGACGAGGAAGTTCGCCGAGCCCTGGCCGAACGAGTAGTCGCCGTTTTCGTCGAGAGTGCGATAGCGCATGATCAGTTCGGCGGGTTCGTATTGCTGCCTGCACCGTTTTCGTGGTGCGTGTGTGTGCTAACGCTCTTGCCGGCCGCGGTGACGTCGTTGACGACCGTGATCGGACCTTGCAGCGTCGCGGGGTATTTCGTCGAGCCGGTGCCCTGAGCCAGTTGGCCGTTCAAAGTGATCGTCGGAGCATCGACTTCGAAGCCGCCGGGTGCCACGACTTTTACCGCCTTTGATGACGGGTTCAATTCGATGTACGCGCTGCCGTCGTTGCTGCGAAGCTGCACTGCACTCGTGCTCACTCCGTCTATCTTCATTGCCTGCGAGAACGGCCCGAGAATCGCGAATCCGTCCGACAGGTCATGCATCCGAAGCTCGGCCTGCACCTGAACACCGCCGGACTGCCACCACGCATCGATGCAGCGCGACGCGAACACGATCAGCGCCTCGTCGCCTGACGCGACCGGGAACGTCAGCGTGCAGCCGCCGCCGCGCGGGAAGCACACTGGAACGTCGACAAGCAACGGAAGCGTGACCCACGAAGTGCTACCATCCTGCGCGCGCACCTGTGCCTGAATGGCGGGTTGCGCGGTGCAGGTCAATGCGCTAGCGTCGAAGCTCTGGATGATCGCGGGGAGCGCCGTCCAGAGTCCCGCCTGATTGCCGCCGAGCGCGGCGCGCAGCGCGTCTTCAATGCTGGCTGTCCGTTCAATTTGGAGCATATCGAATGAAGAAGTTGATCGCTTTCACTGCGCTGCTGCTTAGCGCTGCGATAACGAACAGTCACGCCGCATCCGAACCGGGAAGTGATTCCTGGAATAGATGCCTGCAGCGCGGAGTTCAGAAAGAAGGCTACAACGCGACCGGCGCCGCCAAGGACGCGGACGTTATCGTTCATCTTCTGATGACGGTTTGCCCCGATGAAACGATGGCTTGGAATAGTCAGTGCATGGCGTCCGGCCGCAGTCAGCAAAACTGCCAGATGGAAGAAATGCTCACCGCTTCTAAAGCAATTCGCACATACGGAAAATAGTTCTGTCAGCCAGCGGCATCGACCGAGGAGCTTTGCGCAGCACTGATGTCTACTGCAAGGCAGATCATGTCGACATACCATTCGTTACCCCGAGTGTCTCCGACAAACTCTGCCTGCATCACACGGTACGTGCCTTCCTTTGTTGTTGGCGAAGCCGCTGGATTTGCGTTTTGTGCAAAGCTCAACCCTGACTGCTGAGACGTGATGCGCGTGATGTCACCCTCCCCGATTCGCACAAGGCAGCCGATTCGAATCAGGGGGTTGAGCAGCGCTCTGACGACTACGCCTCCCTCCGTGGCAACCGGCACGCCGACGAGGCCTGTTGTTGACGACAGAACCACGGCCTCACCAGGCCGATAGCCAGTGATAGGGACGACGGTCAGTTCGCCATTTTGGATGCTCCATCGAAGCCCCGTGTTCCTTGCCCAATCACGGGCGTAGTCCCTCGCAAGGCCAAACAGCACCTTGCCGCGCGCCAGAGTATTCGCAACGCCCTGAGCGGCGCCAATGATTCCCGGAGCATCAGTTGCAAACTTCATCGAATAAGGGGACGGCGACGCTGCATCCGTCGACTGCGGAGCTCCAGGCGCCTGCGCTTTGACGATCGCGCTGACGATGTCCTGCTGCGAAGCTCCCGCTGCAATCGTCTTGTTCAGGAGCGCGCCGTTGTACCAGATGTCGCCGTCTGCCGCCCAGATGTCGACGAACGAATCTACGTTGCGCTCCTTGCCCGATCCGGTTTGCTTGATTGATCCGAAGAAGATTGCGCCGAAGTTGCCTTGCTGGTAGCCGGCCTGTAGAACGATCGTCGAATATTCCTTTCCTATTTTCTCGGCTGTCTGTTTGCTGAGGTTGTAGACACGCACGTGCACGGTGTTCGGCGTCTGTTTGTCAGAGTTTTGCGTCTCGAACCTAAAGCGCAGTTCGGACAGGTCGAGAAATGTTTTCCCGTCTCCGACGAGAAGTTGCGCCTTTCGAATCCACTGATCGCTCATGATGTCAGGAAGTACAAATGCCCGGTCGAGCCGAGGTTACCGAACGTCGGGACGGCGTCCGGGTCATTGTCCGTCTGCACCACCAGTTGCCCGGTGAAGCCGAGATATGCGTATTGCCCAAGCAGATCGACGCCCGTCACGAGCGGGACACTCCCGACCATCGGGTTGCCCGTCGCGTCCGCAATGTCGAGCATCCACGCGGCGGCCGGCACGTTCCAGCGGATCGTCATCTTGTAGGTGACGCCGCCGAGCGCGATACTGAACGTCTGCGGTTTGGCCGACAGCGGAATCTCGTATGCGGTCATGGAAGTGCTGTTACGTTGATGTTCGGCGCCGGGACTGGCGAGGTCACCCCTGCGTCTTCAGGCGACGCGGTGCTCGCCGGGTTCGACATGTTGCTCGAATCAGGAACCGTCACCGTCTGGGTCTGTGCCATCAAAATCTGACGCATCACGATGCGTATCAGCATCGAGTTCTCGGTGTCCTTGTCCGTGGTTGTGGACAACGATTTGATGATCATGTTTTTGTACGGGCGCTTCCCGGTATAGACCGTGAATAGCGTTCGAGCCTGATATGCGGAGAGCAGGTTGTCGTACGCCTTCTGAACCGGTGAGACGCCACCACTCAGCAGGTTGATGACGCCCGCCCCGAATTCGACAGCGCCGATGAGCGCGCGCGCGGCGCTGCTCTGCGCGGCGACCGAGCCAGCCACAGCGCCGAGCAGGCTCGTCGAATTTGGGCTGTTCGACCATCCGGCTGTGATGATCAGGTCCGCCGGACGCACGAAAGCATGATCGGCGATGACCGTGCCCTGCTCGACCGGATGCTCGGTCACTTCGAGCTCGTCCTGGTGGACTTCCTCAATGGTCGCGTGCGCAACGATCGACGACCCGCCGTCCTGCGCGACGAGCTCACGCTTCGGCTTCATTGTCAGAAGCTGAAGCCCGAGCTGCGCGCCCGATTCGATGAAGCCGAGAACGCTCACACGTATGCTCCTGTCATGTTGCGAACGAGATCGGCATTCACGCGCGACTGCTCACCGGCGACCGAGCGCCCGGTGCCGCCCGGATCGGGCGAGCCGTGCACGTGCACGTCAGTCTTCTGATTGAAGGTCACAGACTTTGACGCGGCCTGCGCGGAGTTCGTGCCGAGCTTTCCGTATGCCGAGCCGTTCTCGTGCTGGAAGATAGACCCAGCGACGCCCTGCAACTGATCGCCCGACAGCACGGTGTCAGCCGAGACGCCCAGTTGCTTAGCGACCGCCGCGATATATGCCTGCGTGTCGTTCTCATTTGCCGGCGCCCAGCGCGAAACAATTTTGCGGATCGTATTGAAGCCGCGCGCGGTATAGCTGCGCAGGAGCTTCGCCGTCGCTTCGATGCCAGTTCGCATGTCGGAGAAGACTGCGAAGCCGCCGCTGTCTGCGCCGATCGCGCCTGCGCTGCGCGCGAAGTCGCCGTATCTGATGTTGCCCGGGTTGTTGTTCCGGATGCCGCGAGGCGCACCTCCCCAGTTGTTGTCTCCTTTCCCGAGATCCAACTGAGCTGATTCTGTTTCCCGGCCGCCAGACGGAGCCGCGCCGGCCCACTGCTGGAACGCGTACCGCTTGCGCTTCACCCATGCGATGAAGGCGCTGTCGTTCGGGTTCGCGTCGGGAGGCGCATCGCCTTGCGCGGCCTGGGCCGCCTGCGAATCGCTGCCGCCAAACCAGCTCGCGACGCGCGCGACGCTGCCGACGATGTTGCCGATTACCTCAGCGACCTTTCCCGCCTTATCGAGGAAGACATCGACGTCCTTCCCGACCTTCTGCCAGTCAATGTCGCGCACCCACTTTGCAACCGCTTCGAGCGCGGTCGCAATCTTGCGTGCGGTCTCATCCGCGTGCCCAAATGCCCACTTCTCGAACTCCGTCGCGATCTGCGCGAGGACAGGAGCGAGATGCTCCTGCAACAGCACCCAGAAAATATGAATGTCGTTGGTCAGACTGCGGATCGAGTTGTCGAACGACATCCCGGCCTGCGCGGCACGCTCGGGATTCAAATGAAACGCGCCGAGCTTTTTCTGATACTCCGCCTGCGCCGCCTGGAGCTTCGGCAGCCCGTTTTCGAGCATCAGCAGCGTGTCGGGATCGATCCCGAACAGGCCCGCATACTGCGCCGCGATGTACGGCTGCATCTGCTTCATCTTGCCGATGAAGCTCTCGAATTGCTCGAGCGGGCCGTTGCCGGTGACGCCGAGCTGCGTGAGCAGCCCGTTCATGCCCGGATTCAAGCGCAGCGTGCGCGTGAATCCTTCAAGCGACGCCTGCGCCTGATCTGCTGTCAGCCCGATCTGGCCGGCGGCATACCGCAGCGCCATGATGTTGCCGACCGTCTCGCCGGTACGCTGCGATGCGTAATACAGGCGCTCCATCTCTCCCGAGATGATTTTCACGCCGGCAACGACAGCGGCTGCCGTTGCGACGACCGCCGTGCCGAGCTTCATCACCGTCTTGGTGACGCTCTGGAGCGACAGCGTGAACTTGCGCAGGCTCGTCTCGTCGGTCTTATAACCGATCGAGACGAGAAACTCCTTGATGACTTCTTCGTTCATCGCTTCGTCCGTTCCATGTGTTCCTGCACGCGCGTTTCGTTCTCGCGCTTGACCGAGAGCGCGTCATTCAGCAGCGCGATGTCGCACAGATCCAGCGTGCCGTCGATCAGGGACTCGTACTTAATGAGCCCCTCCATGACCGGCAGCAACAGCCAGTCTTCGCCATCAGGAAGGGAGACGAAGCTGATCCCGCTCAGGCCGCCGCGGTCAACGTCGACGGCCCGCCGGGAAAAAAACTGCCGAGGTTTTGCTGGATGACCGCGACCGCGAGACGAAGCATCGTCGGCAGGTCGATGTCCTGAAACATCAGGCCGCCGCCCTTGACCATGACGTTCTGCCAGCCTTCGCCCTGCTGGCGCTGCACGACCATGAGGCACGTGTCGAGCACGTAGTCGGTGTCCTCGTCGGACATCTTTGCGAGCGCTTCCGCGATCGGGCTGACGAGTTCGGCGAAACCCTTCGCCTCCGCTTTCAGCGCACCACCGAGGCCCGCGAGCAGCGGCGCGAGCCGCCGCGCGACGTGGAACTGCTTCTTCGCATCGAGGCGGCCGATCCTGTAGGACTGGCCGTTGATGTCTACGATTCCGCTCATGGTCAGACGCCCGCGGCGAGTGCCGGATCGATGATGCCGGCGTTGAATTCCCATTCGATCATGCCCGCTTCCTTGGCGAAATCGTTCTTCGGGAACTTGGCGAACGCGACGCCCTGGCACGTGTACACATCACCGCGCACGGTGTCGGTCGCCGTGAAAATGTTCTGCGCCCAGTTCGCCGAGCTTGTGCGCTGGAAGTTGTACATCGCCGACAGGAGAGCGTTGGTCGGCGAGGTCTTTTGCAGGCGCACGGTCAGCTTGCCGGCCTTGCTCGGGTTGAGGCTGTGCATCGGCGTGCCATCGGCGCCGATCTTCATGTTGTCGGCATCCTCGGAGAACTCGACCGTGAAGCCTTCCTCCGAAATGCCGCAGCCGGCGCCGAGCGAAATTGCGCCGCCGGGGCCGATCAGCGACGCATTGAAATTCAGAAACGAGTACGTTGCGCTCATCTAAACCCCTTACTGGTTGACGGTGACAGCGATGTCCGCGCTGTGGATTGCGCCGGCTTCCTTCGCTGCGATCTGGAACTTGACCGACTTGCGCGCGGCGCGATCCGCCTGGCTCTGGTTTGCGATAGGCGGCGCAAACACGTAGAAGCCCTTCGGCATGTAATCGCCTTGGCTCAGCGTGCCGAACCCGCCGGAATTCCACGTGCCCGGCGCGAGGAAGCCGTTCGTGACGTACTGCGCGCACACTTGCTCGAGCGTCGTCGCGATCAGGTGATTGCCCGCGTCGGTCTGCGGAATCTTCGTCGTGCTCGTGTAGAGCAGGTTGAAGACAGCGTTCTGCAGGTCGATTGCGAAGTTGTCCGCGCCGATCACCGAGTCGATGAAATCGCCCGAGCAGCAGACGCCCTGCTCGATGATCGCGGTGTTGTTGTCGTAGGCGACGAACACGTTGCAGTTAAACGCTTCGAGCGCGTTCGCCTGCGTGCTGTTCAGGTTCTCCGCGGTGATGCCGGGTTGCTGCTTGAACTTGAGCGTGATGACCGTGTTGTTGCCGGTGTAGTCGGTCGTCAGGATGCGCGCGAGCAGCGAGGCGGCCGCGTACGCGTTCGAGCTCGAATACTGGACGGCCGTCTTCTTGTAGCCGAGGCCCATCAGTTGATAGGCGATGTTCGTCGTGTCGCTAGCGACGAGCACGCCTGCTTCCTGCGTGGTGACGCCGTAGAAGTGCTTCGTCGACGCGGCTTCGATGTAGGCAGCGACAGCGAGGTGATCCGCGTCAACAGCGCTCGGCACGGTCAGCGCGTACCACTGCTGCCCGTAGTTCGCGTCGAACAGCGTCACCGCCGAGACCGCAGATTCTGCGGCCGCGCCTGCAGCGACATACGCGCCGGAGGTCGTCGACGTCAGTCCCATGAGACCCGAGATGTCCGTGCCCGACGTGGGGGCCTGCGCGAAGCTCACGGACGACGTCGCGCCGGTCGTCGCGCTCGTGATCTCGAAGCGGTTGAACGTCGAGTTCCAGACGCAGATGCCCGCGCTTGCGAGTGCGGTCGTCACCGCCGAGGCAACGCCGTTCAGGTTCGTGACGCCGGTCAGGCTGATGCCCGACAGCGTCTTGAGCGTGCCGTCGATCGTGATCTTCATGCCGCCGGACGAGACCGCGGTGAAGTTCGACAGCGCCTGCTGCGCGGCCGACAACGTGCCGCCGAGCAACTGGCCGGCGGCGGCCGTCTTCGCCCACCGGCCAACCATGACGGTCGTCGGCTGCGGCGCCTGCTCAAACCAGAGCACGGCGGCTTTGTATTCTTCGGCGGACGTGCCGAAGTCGGTCGCCAGGTCGTCGATGCTTTCGTACGTGCGGAAGCGCGACACGAGGTCGATGACGTTGGACGTGCCGAGGATCAGCAGCGTCGAGGTGTTTTGAGCCTGCGCAGCGGACTGCGTGAGCGTGATCGCGACCTTGACCAGTCGGCTGATCGGCAGAGTGTTCGCCATGTGTGCGTCCCGAAAAGAAAAAGCCCGCACGCGGCGGGCCGATGAATCCGATGTGAATGGGCTTACTGCTCGACGACGAAGTCTGTCGTTTCAGGGTCGCGGTCGATCGTGCCTTGCGCGGACAGCAGATTGAGCACGCTGTACGTGCGCTCGACCTGACGACGCACGCGAAATTTCAGGTCGAAGCGTCGCTGCCACTGCTGATTGAGCATCTCGGGCGCGGGGATCACTCGGCCGACGTCGACCAGCCCCATGCCGTCCAGCACGAGCATGCCGTGGTTCTGTGCGACGAAGATCCCGTCGCGTGCCTGCGCGGCGTATTGCATCGCGGCTGGCCCATAGAAGCTGGCGAGCAGCGTAAGGATCTCGTTGCGGTAGAGCTTGTCGGTGCCGTCCGTATCAGGCACGTGGACAATCGTCGGCGCGAAATCCTGATCGATGTCCGTGATGCCGATCGCGCACCAGTTCTGGTTCGGCTCGGGCATCTTCGGCACGGTAGGCTGCCAGCGCGGCCGCACCATGGCGCCGGGCAAACCCGTCAGCCCGACAACCAACTGCTGAAAGACTGCGTCGAGCGCGGCATCTTCGAGCGGCGGCGACGGCACGTCCGGCTGGAGATAGCCGCCGGTGCTGGAATCTGTCATGTCAGCCTCCCGAGAACGGGATCAGCGCGCACTGCGCGGCCACGAATCCCTGCCCATACGTCGACCAGTCGCGCACGTTGACGACGGTGTATTGCCTGCCCTGCCACGTCACGACGTCAGCATCGAAGCCGGTTTTCCCGTCGATGAGTTGGAAGCGCGTGTGAATCGTGATCGAGCCATCGATGCGCGCGCCGTCCGCGCCGCGCATCAGTTGATCGCCGGTGTCGTTCGTGACGACGCCGGAGAACGCCGAAACCGTCGGCGTGTTGACAGCCATGCCATCGTCGCCTACCGTCTGCGCGCTCCGCGTGCATGTCAGCGAGTTATCGACGAAATCCGGATCGGTCAGCAGGTCGGAGACGTCGAGCAGAGGCATGGTCAGGTCTTTTTGCGGACCACGTAAGTGATCGAGTTGCGAAGCTGGCCGGTATCGACCAGCGTATTCGTGCGAGTGACGCCGCGCGCGCGCCGCGCCGCAAGCGTCGAGTCAGCCAGTTTCGGCTGGATGTTGCTGTTGATCTTCGCGCGCGCCGCGTTCTGCCCGATGAGGCCTGCGGAGTGCAGCGTTTGATCCGCCTGATCTTGACCGTTCAGCGCAGCCTTCGCGCCCTTGCCGAGCCGGTCGGCGATGCGGTCCTGGGCATCACGCACACCAGGCACGAGCCACGGACGAGCCGGGATGTTCGCCTCTGGTGCACCGTTCTCTTGGATGTAACCGATCTGCGCGTTGCTGATCGGCTCGTCATCCTTGCGCTCGGGCGCGCTGTCGGGGATGCCGACGAGCACGTCCTTTGTCGCGAGATCGCTGACGGCCTTGATCACAGCCGCGACCTTATCGCGAGTGACCTTGACCGTCATAGCTGCATCCCGCCTGCGCCCATGAGGCGCGCCATGCCTAGAAAGCGCGTCCCGTAGGATGTCAGGTTCCAAAAGCCCGCATCGGCAAGGCTGGCCGCACCAGTGTCGTAACTGGCGCTCACCTTGTCGACAGCCTTCGACGACAGCGGCCCGGAGGATTGCCCAGGAATGCCGCCGCCTGCCGCCGCCTGCTGATCGCGAGCGGCGATCGCGAGGTGATGCGCCGTGACGAGCTCAATCCCGATGTTGGTCAACTCGCCCCAGCGGCACTCGTTCACGAGCGACGATCCGACCGTCAGCCACAGCGTGACCAGAGAATCGGGGTATCGCGTCGTGTCGGAGAACTCGGGGAAGTCTTGTCGAAATTGGGCTGGTGTCACGGCTCATTCCTCACTTGGCGTCCGCCTCGGTTTTCGCAGCCTTCGCCTTCTCTTCCTTCGGCGTGTCGGCATGAGCCTTGACGTACCAGTGCTCGGCGGTCGAATCGTCGACGGTATGATTGCCCACCGCGAACTCGCGGTGTTCGCCGTCAACGTTCAGGCGGAAGGCGGTATGGACGTGAATCTTTGCCATGCTCGCCTCCTTAGATACCGTCACGGTAGCCGATCGTCTCCGGATACACCACTTCCACCACGCCCAGACGGCCGAAATAGGTCGTCAATTGGCGGATGTCGCGGTATTCCAGCGGCGTGCGCTGCAGCGGCACCATCGGGAAGCGGACCTTGTCCTCTTCCTTCGTGTATGCAGCCATGCGGTCGGCGTTCGCGGTGCCGCGCTGATACAGCCACTTTAGCGGCTGGATGTTCAGCGGACGACCGTTGATCGAGTTCGAGATCGTGTTCTGCTTCAGGTACTCGAGCACGCTGATGTTGCCGGCGCTGGAAACCTTCATGCTGACGATCAGGCCGAACTTGGCCGGCGGCAGACGCAGTTCGCTCGGGCAGATCGAGTATGCCGAAGCAGCCCACACGCTGGTCAGGAGCTCGTTCACGTCCGCGAGGATCTGGTCGGCCGTCGCGGTCGCCCAGCCGCCGGTCTGCGCGTTCGACAAGTTCGTCACGGCTGCGTTGTTCACCAGGCCCGTCACGCCCAACACGCCATCGCCGATGTAGACCTGCTCGTCGATGTCCATGTTGTGCTTGAGCTGCATGCCGGCGAACTTCTGCTGATCCACCGGGCGGCCGAGCTTCTGAGCCGATTCCAGTTCGGGAATCGTCCAGCCGATCTGCATGCCCCAGAGGGTCAACGGGTTGGCCGTCTTGCCGATGTCCAGCGCGATGCCGGCGATCGCCGTCGCATCCTTGCCGATCCACGACTTGCCGTTCGGCGAGGCGCCGCCGGCCGCCGCGAACGACGAGTTGGTGAACGACGACGTTTCGTCAGCAATCGACACATCCTCGCGGAGGTCGATGTCGCGCGACCACGTCACCGACGCCAGCGGCATGTGCAGACGCTGATCGAGGCGTTCGAGTTCGCCGATCAGGAACGAACCGGTGCTGTCGATCGTGCGCGAGTCGAACGTGAGCATGCTGTCACGCGTGCGCGAGCGGGTGATGACCGCCGGAGCGCCGACGATTGCCATTGCAGCCATCGCCAGCGGTTTGATGATTTTGCTCATGTGGTGATGGCCTCTTAGATGTTGAAGGCGATTTCGACGTTGCCGTTCGCGTCGCCAGCGTTCGTGAACGTCGCGCCGGTGATGGCGATCGTGTTGGTGGAATCCGACGCTGCTTCGATGCCGCCGATCGGCTTGCCAGCAGCGGCGTTCGCGACGCGGACATAAACCTGGCTGCCGAGCGCCGGCGTGCCTGCGTTGTTCTTCACGGTCATGTAGCCGCGGCGCAGGACGTTGGCGATGCCGGTCGTGGGCGGCGTCGAGGTGCCGAGCGGGTCTTGCGAGCCGCCGGTCGGGTACGGGCGCACGAGCGCGCCGTAGACGGCGGCCGCCGTGTCACCGGCGCCGATCGGCTGGAACGTGCCGCTGACGATCTTGCCGAAAAGTCCGAAGCCCGCGAACGGTGCGCTGGAGTTCAGCGGGATCGATTCGACCGTTGCTACCGATGCGCGGCTCAAGTCGCCGGGAATGCCCGAAGGCATGCGATACAGAATTGCGTTGCTTGCCATGAGGCATTCTCCTTAATGAGCGGACCGATCGGCCCAGAATTCGCGGTTGCGCTTGTTGAGGTCGGCGACCGTCGAGCGCTTGCCGAAGTCCTTCGTCGTGACCGACGAGTCGTGCGCGCGGGCGTTGTTCTGCGCCTTCATCAGTTCCGACGCGCCCATGAATGCGGCGTGCACCAGTGCGACGGGCATCTTTTCGAAGTCCGCCGTCTTGCCGCCGACGAACGGCGCGATCGCGGCGCGACCTGCCTCGGTCTGATACGCCAGATCGAGTGCCTTGCGCTGGCACTTGCAGAGCGAGGCGGCCTGGTCGGCGGTGCTCGCCTTCGAGTCGAGCGTCGGGAGCTTGATGCCCGGCGAGAGGATTTCGGCGCGCGAGAGGATCGTCTTGGCGGAGTCGCCGGTGTAGAGGTCGACTTCGGCCTCGTTCAGCTTGCCTGCCGTTTCGGGCTTGGTCAGATCGCCTTCGTCGCCGGTCTTCTTGGCCGCGGCCTCTTCTTCCTCGCGCTTCTTGCGCTCCTCTTCCGACTCTTCGTCGCGCGCTTCGATCTTCGCCATGCGCGCGTCGAGCGCCTTCACGGTGCTGAGGATCTGGGCGAGCGCGTCGCCGGTCTTGCCTTCCTTCTCCTTCGCTTCGCGAGCAGCCTTTTCTTCCTCCGACTCTTCGTCGTTGGCCTTGGCTTCTTCGAGCGCCTCCTGCATCGCCGCTTCATCGCCCGCCTTGAACGCGGTCATGATGCGGTCCCACACGGTGCGCTTGCCCTTCGGCTTGCTGTCGAATGTCTTCATTTCATCAGGTTCCTTATCTCCGATCGCGCAACGCGGGCCGCAACGCCCACGCTCCACGAGGGCTACGTGGTTGACAACGATGTTCCGCTGAACCCCGCGGCCGGGTGACACCTGTTCGTAGTCGGCCTCGTACCCAAGGCTGACTTCTTCGATTCCGTCTTCCTGAACGGCCTTGATGGCCTCGGCCTCGGTCACCAGCAGGTCGGCAACGATCAGATCGTCTTCGATACCGGAGCCGCGCCGCACGTTGAACATCGTTCCGCGCGAGAGCGCGCCGAAGTTCGACGGGTCGACGAAGTCGGTCGGATGGTCGAGCGTGACGGGCTTGCCGACGCAGCTCGCGAGCGTCTCGTCGCGAAACACTTCCTCGGGCGTGCGGCTGATGCGGATCAGGCCATCTGGACCGGGCTCGACGGGCACCTCGCCGGCGCCGTAGAGCATCTCGCCGGTGCGCGCGACGGGCACCTCTTCGCAAAGCAGGAAGCCTTCGGGCGTCAGCGATCGCTTCGGCCCGAGCTTCTGGATGGTGTAAAAGCGCATGGATTTCCTCGCGCGCCCTTATTTGTAAGGGATTCGCTCGTTGATGAGGCCGGCCAACTCAGTCACCCATTCGACAGGGATCAGAAGCTGAGCCTCGCTGTAACGCTCGATCGCGCCGAGAATCTCTTTCAGCCGGCGCTCGTCGTGAATGTATTTCGGCACAAGCCCGAGCGGTGGTTTGCGTTCGCGTTCGCACATATCAGTCAGGAATGACCGGTTCCGGATAGCACCGGCAGTTGTAGATCTGGCCGGCGTGCGTGACCGTGCCATCGGATAGCCGCGGCGGCGTATCCCATCGCACGTACTTGCCGTTCATCTCGCGATGCGAATGGCGCACGTCCGAGTCGTTCGACGTCCGCCAGATGTAGCCTTCCGAGCCGATGTGCTCGGCGCGCGCCTGCGTCAGCACTGAGGCGGTGCGGGCGACCTCGGTCCGCGCGATCAGGTTGGCGCGATTCTTCGATACCAGGCCGGACCGCTGAATCTCTTTCGAGATCTCTTTCGCGCGCGTGCTGTCCTCGATGCCTTTCAGCGTCAGGTCGTGCACGCGTTGCGCGGCGTCGAGCGGCAGGCTCTTGATGAGCGTCACCTGCTCGGCGAGCAGCGCGCGCATGATCTCGCCGGTTGGCGCCGTGCGAAGCTCATCGCGCAGCGCGCGCGACATCTCTTTCGCCTGCTCAGCCCATGCAGCCTCATCGCGCCGATTGACGTCGAACAGCATGCGCGACGCTGTCGCCTCGGCCCACGGCGTGAGCGCTTCGGCATATCGCCGCAGCATGTCGGTCATCGTCGGCACGACGGACGGATCGCCCGGCGGGAAGCCGTTGATCAGATCGCCGACCTGTTGCGCGACACGGCGCAGCTTCAGCGCGTATTGCGTTTCCGCTCTACGCGTTTGCGGCTGGCTGCTTCGGCTCCGGCTGCGTTTCTTGTCCTGCGTTCGGAGCATTGGGGTCAATCTCGGTCAGGTCCGGCAGTTCGTCGTCCGCCTCGTTGATCATCTCGTCGGTGATGTTCGACCACACGCCGGTGATATGGCTCGACTGGCGCAGCTCCTTCAACGCGGTCTGCTGGCTGATCAGGCCGTCGTCGTACGCCTTCGTGACCGTGTCGGTGTTCTTCTGCGCGATGTCCGCTTTCTCGCTGTCGGACAGTTGCCACAGCGGGTTGAACCCGAACTGGAAACCTTCCGGCGGCTCGGTGCCGAGCTCAGAGCGCACAATCACCTCGAGCAGCCGAGTCAGAGGAAGGCGAAGCCTGCGCTCTTGCTGCTGCTTGATGTTGTCGTAGTAGTTGCGGACGTCCGACTCGCCGGTTGCACTCAGGCCCGCGGGCGACTGACCGAACAGGCGAACGAGCGGAATTCCGGTCGCGCCGGAAAGCTGCTGCCCGAACTGCAGAAGCACGTTGTCGAGACCGGAAAACGAATACTGGTGAGACTCGAACGTGTCCTTCGCGTCGATGAGAGTCACGCCCTCGTTCGACTGAAAGCGCCGGATCATGTCGACGTTCTTGATCAGCGCCTCGAGCGCCGGGCCGCCCATGCCGATCACTTCGCGCAGGCCATCGACGGCGAGCGTGCGGAGATGCGCCTTGTAGACGAGCTGCGCGGCGCCTGCCGTCGTGCTGTCGAAAGCGATCAGCCGATCGAACAAGCGCTCGACGACCGATTGACCCCACAGGTTCTCGCTGATCTTCTGCCAGTACGGCAGTTCGACGCCGTCGAGCCGGATCACGCGGCTGTAGTGGATGCGCTGACGCGCGAGCGCCATCGAATCCGCGACGATGTCGTAAAACTTCGGTTGCCCGAGATCCGGGCCGAAATCGGTCACGAGATCGTTGAGCGACGGCTGAACAAGCCACCGGTCGAGCACGAGAATGCCCTTGAACTGATCCTGTGCGATCGAATCAAGATTCAGCGGCGTGCGCATGCTCTGGCCGTCGATCATCATCACGCCGATGGCGCCGCCGTAGAGGCGCGACCACCTGACCGTGTCGTTGATGCGATCCCAGATCGCCATGCGCTCGAACGCCGCGTGGATCCTGTCCATCTGATCCGGCGGCAGGTCCGATTCGATCTCGATGCCCGCGCGCGTCATGTCGTCGGCGACGCAGTCCACGACCGCGCCCACAACCCACGACGACCTGTACATCGCTTCCAATTGGATGCGATTGCGACTGATGAAGTCGAAGCCGTAGCCCGAGCCGGACGTCTGATTGTTCGTGCCGTAGCCGACGCGCGCTTCGAAGTTCTGGAAGCTGTCGCCGGCCACCCATCGCTTGGCGCTTTCCACCTTCGCCGCCCGCGCGACAGTATTTCCTCGTTTGCGTGTCATGTAAGAAAAATCCTTGCTTGCCACGCGGGAGGCGTCAGCATGTTTAACCAGCCAGCCTCGACCAGACGTCGAGCGCACCGGCGTTCGGCGGGAAGCACATCACGAAGGCGTCAGCCAAGTTTGGAGACGGCACCGGGCCGCCCTCGCGGTTCGCTTTGGCGAGATCCTTCTTGCTTTCCACCTTGACGCGGCCGTTCTGGTCGTAGTCGCGCTTCGGCGTTGCGAGCTCGTCGATCAGGCGATCGAGGAACGGCGTCTCGCTGGAGATGCTGATCAGTTGGTCGTCGGCGAACTTCTCGCCGTTGCGCACCGCGTTGAACGTGTTGCGGAAGCGGTCAGCGACCAGCCACCACGCCTGCGCCTTGATGTTCGAGAACATGTCGCCGTTCTTGATGCCAGGCTGATAGTTCCGATCTGGCTCCCACACGGCGCCGCCGGCGTTGAACTTGTCGTAGCGCACCATGAAGGTTTCGCCTTCCGCGCGCCGCGCCTCGTTGATCTCAGCGAACTTGGAGCCCGCCGTTGCACCGACGCCGATCGAGTCGTACGTGACGGCGGCCTCGCGCTCCTTCGCAGCGTTGTACGTGCGCTTGCACGACTTCATCAACTCGTCTTCGCCAGCCTTCCATTCGTCGACCCAGTCGACTACGGAGCCGTGTGCATAGACGTTCGCGCACTTGTCCGAGCCGCTGTCCGCGACGTCGAAGCCGATGCGCTTGATGCCGCGCGCCTCGAAACCGAGCACCTTGTGCGCGTCGATCGCGGCCATGATCCAAGAGCGCTTGATGATCGAGCCTTCGTCGTCATCGCGCGGCACACCCAGGTAGATGTGCTCGAAGTCCTCGTAATCCTCAGCCCTGGCCGCCTCGATCAGTTCGAGCATCGTGCCGGAGAGGAACGGGTTCTCCGTATAGTTGATCTGTCGGACGATCGTCTTCGGCGGCGGATTCTTGACGAACCGCTTGTAGACAAAGTCCGTAGAGAGCTTCGGGTTGAAGATGATCCAGAACTGCGAACCGGATTTCCGGAGCGTCGGATTAAGGATTTCCCACTGCTCCTCGGTGAGGTTGTGCGCCTCCTCGATCCAGCAAACGTCGATGCCTTCGAGCGATTTGATTTCATCGATCGAACGCCACAAGCCGTAAAACAGGAACTCGCTTCCCGTCACCCGGTTGATGATCTTGTCGCGCTGGATGTCGAAGCGATCCAACAGGCCGAAGCGCTCGATCTGCACCTTCAGCAGCGAATACACCGACTCGGCGATCTTGTTCTGGAACTGCCGCGCGCAGAGGAATCGGATTTTGTACGTGTTCGTCAGGAAGACAGCGAAGCCCGCTGCATCCCATGACTTAGAACTCGCACGCCCGCCGTGCAGCACGCGGTTACGCGCCGGAGCCAACCAGAACTTGCGTAGCGCCGGGTTAAGCGTCGCCCTCTTCGTCTGAGCCTGCATAGAAGTGATCCAGCCCCGCGGGCGCTTCGGTTCCGCCGCCGTCGTGCGCGCCGGTGATGCCGTACGCCTCACGCTCCAGGCCGATCAGGGTTTTGAGCGTCTCCGAAAGCTGCTTCATGCTGCTGACGCGGCCGGTGCTAGAGATGACCTTCTGATAGAGGTCGTTCCGCTTGTCGTTGCCACGCTCATCTGGCGAGCGGAGCATTTCGCCGAGTTGCTCGAACAGTTCGCGGTTCTCGGTGACGCTCTCCAGTTCTCCGAGCAGCGCCATCGCCAGGCGGCGAGAACGCGCGATGTCGGAGCGATGAGCCAGCCGAATGTTCGCGATGACCTCGGCGTTACCCTCGACGATCACCCTGTCGGTTACCGCCTGTTCGTTGGTAACCTCAGTGGTAACCGTGCGCGTGGTAACCAGCGCCTCGGCCTTTGCCTGTATGCGTTTGGCGAGATCGCGGTCCCATCCGTCGCGCTTGGCGCGCTTCGAGATCGCAGCGTGTGAAATTCCTTGGGAGGCGGCGATCTCCCGCACCGACAGGATGCCGGCCCGGTAATCCGCTTCGATGCGCTCCCAGTCCGGCGCGGTTTTTTTTTGCTGCGCCATGATTTCAGCCCTCAGGACTTGCCCTAACATTGGTTCCACTCGGCATCAGACCGGGTGCAACCATCAAACGAGGAACAACATGGCAAGATTTATCGTCCGCGTGGAACTCCACAACGCGAACTGGAACGAGTATCAACTTCTGCACGCAGCGATGACGCTCCACGGGCTCGGTCGCCAGATCACATCGTCGGACGGGGTGAGGTACGACCTTCCGCCCGCTGAGTACTATGGTGATTTGAATATGACCCGTGCCGATGTGCTGGCCCGCGTGAAAATCGCAGCTGGATCGGTGAAACCCGCCTATTCGGTTTTGGTCACCGAGAGTATTGCCAGCGACTGGTTCAACCTTCCGATCTCCCAGTAAAAGAAACGCCCGCCCGGAGTTACCCGGCGCGGGCGCAAACTCTCATCCGAGAGCGAGGAAACACGAGGACGTGTTCAGCAGGTAACTATCATCGGGTTGACTGGGTACGTCACACCCGGACCGGGCTGCAACCAATACGGCTGCTGCATCGGCGGAATGACCGGATGCGACGGCTGGATCGACCGCCTCAGTATTTCTTCGAGCGATTTTCCTGCGGCCGGGTCTTTCACCGGATCAGAGGGGCCGGTTTGAACTGGCGGCGTCACCTTCTTGAACACCGTATCGAGGTGCTCACGAATCGACTTCCACTGCTCAGGCGTCGGAGCGGCACCGTTGCCAAGCTCAACAAAGCCTTGCAGCCAGTAGGAGAACTGTTCGGGCGTCATGCTCAAGCCTCCGGCAGATACGTGCGCAGCTCGTCGAACTGATTCGCGAGATGCACGCGCGCTTCTGCCGACAGAAATCGGAAGTTGCCGATGAACGTTTCGAGCTTGTCGACGATGGCGCTCGCTTCGGCGCGGCGGCTCACGGTAGGCTCGGTGCTGCAGGGTGCGGCGTCGGACATGTGATGCTCCATATGGCGAGAGCAGAAACCGCATCTTCCGCGATTGGATTCGCTACGCGAGCGGAAGGGGTGGCGCTCTCATGCGCGCCCACTGCCCCGTATGCGTTGCCGGGTTCCTGCCCTGAGCAGAAAGCGCACATCAGAACGCAAAAAGCCCGCTCAGTGGCGGGCTTCTGTCAATCGACCAACTCGGCATTCTGTTGAGGCACCGATCCCTCCCTAGGGGGATCCGTAAGCTCACGCCGAAGCGGAATCGATAATCTGAGTAGCATTTTAGCGAGATTCTCAGGGTTTACAAGCGT
Source organism: Caballeronia sp. INML3B (assembly GCF_023631305.1). Taxonomy (NCBI): domain Bacteria; kingdom Pseudomonadati; phylum Pseudomonadota; class Betaproteobacteria; order Burkholderiales; family Burkholderiaceae; genus Caballeronia; species Caballeronia sp. INML3B. The sequence goes on along the minus strand of NZ_JALQDI010000040.1, from coordinate 403,167 downwards.
TTTCTTCATCGACGCTTCTGCTTCCGAAAGAATCAACTCCCACGGCCGGCCGCGCAGGTTGACGCCGTGCGACTTGCGCATGCGGGTGATCACTTGGACGTCGCTCATCCCCCAGACATAGTGATACTTGAGGATGAACTTGTGCACCGGGTGCTGCATGAGGGACCACGCACGCTCGACGAGCCAACCGTCGATCTCGTCCTTGGACAATGCCGGCGGTGCCCACGCGTATTTCGACTCCGAGTCTCGGATCGAGACATACCATCGCGCCCACTGTGCGCAGACTCCCGACTGAAACTTCGGAAGGCGCACCACTCGGGCCCAGTTGTCCAGCCGCTCACCGAAAGTTTCGAATTGCATCAAGCCCCCGTATCGTATTTCGCGCAGCGTTTTGACTTCCAGTCGTCCCGCCAATGCTTCGAGATGTCCTTCTTGCACGCCATGTAGCTGACGTCAAAGACGCGCTGTTCGACGAAGTGACGGCACCCTCTGCACGTGCGCGCCTCACGTTCTTCGATGATCACAGCCGGGTCTCGATAGTCACCGCGCCGCATGCTTTTCTCTCATTTAGGACGCCTATATTTTACTTGAATTATCGTATGTAATCAATTGATTCTTATGAATTTACGACCTGTAGAGCGCCTTTTTCCATCAGCGCCATGTAGGTCTTCGCGACCATCTCAAGCACGAAGGCTCTGCGCTCCAACTTGTTCATCGTGCGCCCTTGGTCGAGATCGGTATGACAGACGGTGCAGAGCGCCGCGAGCATTGCGTCTGATACCTTCAGTGCCATGCCCTTGCCTTCGTTCCCATGCGCGGCCTGCGTGTAGCCGACGCGGCCACAGCAGACGCACGGCAGTTCCGCGACCGCGCGCCGGAGCTTCTCGCTCCGGAAGGTCTGCGGCTTCGGGATACCGATGAGGCGCGCGGTCATCGATCGAACTCCACACCGAGCTCGCCTGATCCATACGCCTGCACCTGCTCGATGAACTCCGAGAACTCGCCGACCGACATCTGCGTCGTGGACTTGCGCCGGGTGACGATCTCGCCATCGGGCAGCACCAGCTCGTCGAGCACGCCGAACTTGCGCGCGAAGAACTCGTGCCACGCGTCCTTATCGAACTGGCGGCCGTCGACCCATGCCTTCTCAGCGATCTGCTTTAGGATGCCGCCCCAGTAGAAGCGGTTCTGCTGCGCGTTGCGCTGCTTCTCTTCGGCCGTGACTATCACACGGAGCGGCTCGCCGCGCTCGGCGTACGCGCCGCAGTTCGCCTTCAAGAAAGCGACGAGGTGATGCCCGACGCCGGGCGTGTGCATCAGGAACTCGCGGTATAGGACTGGCGTGCTCACCCCTTCCTCCTCAGTCGGTCCCACGCTTCAGCATCCAGCGGCCCCTTCTCGTGCAGATAGCGCATCTCGACGGCCGGTCCTTTTGCCGCGAGCAGAGCCGCCTGCGCGGCCTGCCACGTCTGCCAGTGCTTCTCTTTCACGGTGGCGAGGAGGCAGCCGCCGGCCTCCTCGTAGTGCCTTTCAAATTGCTCTCGACTCACTGCGCACCTCCATGCTGCGAAAGAGCCGCCATCGCGGCGAGGCAGAGAACGCCCCACAGGACGGGGAAAAAGACGCTCATGGCGTTTGCGTTCGCGGCGATCATCGCGTCACCTGCTGCGGTTGTACGGGCGCGGACCAGTCGCGACGCTTGACGCCCACTACGGCGAAATACGGATCGAAGTCGGCCGGGATCATGCGGCCCTCCCGAAAAGTGCTTGAGTGATCGGATCGATGACGCGCGGCGCCTTGCGCTTCCGAGCTGCGTAGCGCTGCTTCATGATGTCGATCTCGACTGGGTCGAGTCGGCTCAGGAAACGCTCTGTACGCTGCTTCTGCGTCATGGGCCTTGGCTTCGGCTGGCTTTCGCCTTTGCCGATAAGGTAGATCGCCTGCCACTGCCCGTTGCAGCCGGTCTGACGCCAGATCGGGATGTGCGCGCGTTGCTCGCTGACTAACCGGGTGAGAAGGTCGCGGGCGTGGCTGAGCTCGATGTCGATCTCCTTGAACACGTCTCGCGCCGTGCGCGGCTTCCCGTCAGACATCAGCTTCTCAATCTCGAAAAGCATCTTCGAGTAGCTGCGATTCTTGAGGCCCAGCCCTAGTTTCCTGGCCATGCGGAAGGCGTATTCCGCACCACGGCCCGGTAGTCGGTGCATCTGATGCTTCATTGGGATCGGCGACTGCCACATCTCACGCAGCGTCGCGATTTCTTCGTCTGTCCACTTTGCGCCCATCACTTACCCCTTCCTCGTAAGACACTCAATCGCCTGTTCCGGCGTCTCAACTACGTACGCTTCGCCCTTCCATGCCCCGAACCACACTGCCTCGTCATCCGTGAGCTTTCGCTTGCTTGGCGGCTGCTTCGGGTCTTTTACCTCCAGCAGGACGTTTCGCCCCGCCAGCGCCGCCAACAGATCCGGACATCCCTGCCCTACTGCATGCAGGTGTTGAACGCTCGCCCCGATTGCCCGGAGCGCCTTCACGATCTCCGCCTGGTTCCCATCGACTCGTGCCGCTCGTCTCAAACCGACGCCTCCAGTCGAAGGCGTGCGGCCTCAGCAGGGACCATCTGCGTGAAAGCGATGAGCGGCTTCTCCGTCCCTCCGCTCAGCACTCGCTTCGCTTGCTCGGCGTTTCCGATCAGAACTGGTGCACCGCTCTCGAAGCCTTGGCGGTTGTTTTGCGCTTCGGCCATACCGATGAGAACCGGCGGGTAGTCGGGCGTTTCGCTGCGCATCTTGTAGCCGCGGTAACGGTTGACGAACTCCTTAGCAACGAACGGCCACTCGTCCGCATCCTTCCCTCCGACCAGAACCCAGCCGCCCATGTCGAGAATCACGCGATGGATGATCGGATCGTCGAAGACCACGCTGACGTAGGTTCCGCGCTGGCGGATCGCCGTGTCGACCTTCGACCATGCGACCATTCCCGAGTCCTGCGTCGAGCCTTCGAGCATGCGCACGATGTCGGCGGGCTTCGGCATGAACTGGCCGTTGTCGGGGTTCACGCAATGGCGGTTCAGAGCATCCGCGACGGCCGCGAAGTCATACGGCTTCATCGCTTCGAGCCAGACGCTTCCGGCGAACTTCGAATAGTCCTGGCGGTAGAACGCGTAGACGTTGCCAACCAGTTCAAAAAATTGGGCGTGGTCAGTGGGTCGCATGAGCGGCGGCCTCCTGTGCGAGTTCAAGGGCAATGGATCGGTTGCGGGCCTCGAGAGCCTCCTGGCGGTTCTGGCCTGCAGCAGGTGCGCGCATCGGTGCTTGTGCGCCGGCGGCGCTGATGCGCGCTGCGTCGTCGGCCCAGCGCTGCACGATCGCCACCACGTAGGCAGGCGAGATGCGCTCGTTCGGTTTGGTGCGCTTCGCTTCCTCGGCGGCAGCGCGAACCGTCTCAGCCGTCACGCCTTGCTCTGCGAGAGCTTGCAGACGGGGATCGCTCGGGTTCGATTGAATGCCGCAGGAGCGCATGGCGACGGAAAGGTCCACAGCGCGCGTTCCGGAATTCGCTTGCGCGATCCCTTCCGATTCACCAGACGCGCTGTTAGAACCTATGGTTTTATTCTTCTCTTCCTCTTCTCTTTCTCTAGCTAACGCACCTGTAACGCTTCCCTGTTCTTCCTGTAACGCTGCTTGCGTTACATCAGCGTTACCCCTATGTGCGGAAACGCGCTTTGCTGTAACGGCGCGCTTCTTCGCAGATGCGCCGTTGTGCTCTTCGAAGCGTTTCAGCACGACGCCCTGCGGATCGTCTTCAAGCCAATCGATCTCGATCAGAGCCGCAGCGAAGCCGGGAATGCCAGTCTTCCGATCAATCGAGCGCGGCGTGAGGCCCGGCATGCATCCGTCTTCAGAGTGCTGATCGGCGGTGGACCAGAGCCAGTACAGCCCGCCGATCACGGTCGCCTCATTCGCATCCGTGAGGTCGCACAGGCGCGCAACGCGGGGGTCATCCCACAGGTTGCTGCGCATCTTGATCCAGTCGCCAGCCATGGTTATGCCTTGGGCATGCCGAGGAGTTCCTGACGCTTACCGGTGTGCAGATCGCGAACCGAGCCGCGAACCTGCAGGCGGCCGGCATCGATCAGCGCGCGGACACGGCCGCACACGCTGGAGAGCTTCAGATTGGTCTGCGCGGCGATTTGCTCGCGCGTGAGAAGAGTCGCGTCCGCGTCGAAGCAGTCCATCACCATTTGCTGGGTGTGGCAGAGCTGCTTGACGGTCAGCGAGTGAAAAGACTCCGACTGCGTGTCGGAGACGCGGCGCCCGGAGCGCGCGCTGTAATGCTCTTGGTTCATGGGTGCCCCTGTAGGACTACTAAATCGGAACATAAGGAGCCTCCCTAAGAAGCCGCTTGTGTGTCGATTCATCCCATCTCGATCGCCGGCACGAGGCCGGCGAATCGTTCAATGCCCTTGCTGCGTTTGCTGCATCAGCTGCCCGATCTGCTTGAATGCCTCGAACAGGATCGGGTCGGCTTCCCGTTGCTGCTTGAGATCCTCCCGTATCGCCTTTTGGTCGTTTCCGACTCGTTTCTGTGCTGCTTTTATGGCCCCGTCTACCTTCGCCAGCGCTTCCTCGTCTGTCATGTCACCTCTTGTTGGCGATCATCCTCTCCAAAATGGTCAACTCGGCACGGTCCGCCAACCACTGACTGATCGCCCGGTTGCCTACCACACGCTCAAACTCGTCGACCTTCTCCGCCGGCAAGTCAGCCCGCTTCTTCCCCTTCGAGTCATACGCCTGCGCGTTCACCATATTGGTGACGTGAGGGGCATACAGCCCACACACTTCCGCGAGCGTCCTTTTCGTCATGCCGCGAATCGACCTGTTTTCCCAGGCGAGCCACACGGCATCACGGAAAGATCCGCATTGAGCGATCAATTCGTCAGGCAGAAAGCGCGGTGCATCCGAGACGCCATCGCGCTGAAGTGCTTGTGCAGCGGCCTTGTGCGGCGTTTGTTGTGTCTGCATCAGTTCCTTCCACTTAGAAAAATACAATCGTGTTACTACTTGGATTACTGGTTACCCCTGTTGCCAAATTTAGGGGTCGTTGACCCCTAGGTACTGCATGAAACTTACTCAGAAGCGTTTTCGTTCGATGATGCGATCGCGTCGCCAGATGAAGTCAGGCGGCCTTCTTGGATCTTCGGTAGAAGCTCCAGTCGATGCGGCCGTTGAGAGCCTCGCTGCGCTCCCCGGTAGCGCGCTCGACAGCGGAGCAGTGCTCGGGAGGGACGCGCCCGTTCTTGCGCCACTCTTGAATAACCTGATAGCTGGACAGGCCGAGCTCGCGAGCCATCGCGGACAGCGACCCGAAGTGGCTGATGGCGCGCTCGATGGATTCGTTCTTGGTCGTCATGGCGTGGATGAAAGTGAAATGCTCAAGACACATTCTATGCAAGCAGCGCTTGCATTGCAAGCGAAAACTGTATTGGCACAAGGAACACTTGCGCCTAGCATCTCGCCCATGGACATTCATCAGCGAATCAAGCAATTACGTTCGGCTTCCGATCTTTCGCTAGAAGGGTTGGCGGCGGTTCTCGGCGTCTCGTGGCAAACGGTCCAACAATGGGAGAACGGGAAGACAAAACCGAGTATTAAGCGGATACAGGGACTAGCCGATGCACTGAAAACGACCAAGGAATACCTTCTATTCGGGGAATCAACTGACGTAAAATCGGGTCAAGCTAGTACACCTTTTGTCGATAGCGACGCAGAAAGTACCGATTCGGAGAGAAATCCTCCGGTTCCTCTGCGCTACTCGGTTGACACAAAGAACTTCCGGCGCGTCTTTGTGGTGGGTCGTGCGCAGGGTGGCTTGCCTGAACGAATTTGGACTGATGGGGATTTCCCGGTGGGAGCAACAGATAAGTATTCAGAGATCGCGACGAGCGATCCCCATGCATTCTTAGTGCCGATCGTCGGTGATTCGATGGTGCCGCGGTACAACCCGGGCGAGTTCGCCCTGGTGGAGCCGGAGACCGAGCCGGAATTAGAGGACGATGTCCTCGTTCGCCTGTCGAGCGGCGAGACTATGCTGAAGCGGCTCTTGGCGCGCCGTGGTGGGATCCGGCTGGGTAGCTACAACACTCAGGACACGCAGACCTACCAGCCTGAGGAAATCACGTGGATGTATTACGTAGCGCACCCGGTGCCGGCCAGAAAGATCAAATCACGCATGTGATGCAAAAATACAACACGACCGGGACGCAGATAGTCTCAGTCTTCTAATAAATGTTGCAACGCCCGCCTTGAGCGGGCTTTTTTGCGCCCACTTATGCAAGAGACGCTTGCATTGCAAGCACGACTTGTATAAAGTACGAGTCATGCGCTGAACGAACAGCGCGGCGGCGAAAGCCGAACGCTCTTTAACACTGATGACTGATGAATAGGCGTGTAATCGCCCTGCCCATGGCCCGGACGGCAGAACGTAAAAGTACCGGAAATGGCTGCCTGATGAGCGGCTACCGAAAGGCGCCCACTGGCTGTGGCGAGGTAACAGTCAGGGTTTTACCAGTGCGCCACGAGTTGACGCACCGCTAAAACACGGAGACCAAGATGTCACAGGCAGCACAGGACTTGCTCGAGCTGCGCCGGCTCGCCGAAGGCGGCGCCGGTGCCCTCACCGAACACCTGCTGCGCGAGACCGCGCTGAACATCATCGCACCGGGCGTGCGAGACCAACGAGAAGGAGGTTGATATGGGAGCAGTAACCCCTTTTCTTGCGACGCGGGCCGGCGAGTTCGTGATCGACAAGGAGCTTGCAGCACTGGACCGCGAAGAGGCCGCTAGCCTTGAGCGTGGCGAATACGTCAATAAAAGGTCCGACGAGATTTACGAGCGGCGGATCGCGAACCTTAGCGATGAGGATTTCATCATCGCAATTGAGCGAATCACAACGCTTCGAACCGAAGTCGCGCTGCTGAAGCACAAGGTCTTTTCGGACGAAACGAAGCTTGGCGCTGAGCTGCGCGGCATGATCAAAGGCGCCCTGCTTTGCGACTGCATCGACATCGCGATCGCCGAGTCGAAAGCACTCTGAATTTGCAGTAACGAGCGACAGAGGTTTGATCGATGAGCGTTCCAAGAGCGCTTATTTTTCAGCCCTTTGTGCGTAGGAGTACTTACCCATAACGCCCCGCTGAGTCTGGGGCAAGGAGAAACCATGAGCAACATCGTCGCAAGCAACATGACCACCACGCTAGCCTCGAAGCTGGCGCAACGCTTCGGCCTCGAAGCCAATCCGGAAGTGCTCGACATCCTGAAGGCGACCGCTTTCAAGGGGCAAGTGAGCGACGCACAGATGAGCGCCCTGCTCGTGGTCGCCACGCAATACGGCCTGAATCCTTGGACGAAAGAGATCTACGCCTTTCCGGACAAGAACAACGGCATCGTCCCGGTCGTCGGCGTCGACGGCTGGTCGCGGATCATCAACGAGCACCCGCAGTTCGATGGCCTCGATTTCGAGCAGGACGCCGAGTCGTGCACTTGCATCATCCACCGCAAGGACCGGTCGCACCCGATCAAGGTCACCGAATACATGGAGGAATGCAAGCGCGGCACCGGGCCGTGGACGTCGCACCCGAAACGGATGCTTCGCCACAAGGCAATGATCCAGTGCGCGCGCCTCGCGTTTGGCTATGTCGGCATCTACGACCAAGACGAAGCCGAGCGCATCGTTGACATGGGCCCGGCGCATGAAGTCAAGCGCACGCCAGCTGAGACCGCCGCTGCAGCACGGCCGACAGCAGAGCGCACCGAGCGTCACGGAGTTCTCATCGCCGAGCTGGAGTTCATTGCGAAGGAAGGCGGACAGGACGCGCTCGCGAAAGCATGGGCCGGCGGCCCGCTCGCGAACGGTGACGCGCTGACAGCGATGGACCGAAAAGCGATTGGCGCTGGCGAGTTGAATCGCCTGAAAGCGATGGCAGGGGCTGAAGACGTGACCGTGAACGAGGGTGAATGAGATGAGCGAGCAAATCGAGCAAAGAACCGAGGCATGGTTTGCGCAGCGCGCAGGCAAGATCACCGCCTCCCGCTTCATAGACGTCATCAGCGTGACTAAGGCGGGAAAGCCTACGGCGGCCCGCGAACGCTACATGCGCGAGATCGTGTTCGAACGCCTGAGCGGCACACCGAAGCACTCGGTCGGCGCGCTGTCTCTCAGGTGGGGAACAGACGTGGAGCAGTTCGCCCGCGAGGCGTACGAAGTCGAGTCCGGCGACGTCGTGACCGAGACGGGCTTCGTGACGCATCCGGACTACCCCTTCATCGGCGGATCTTGCGACGGCCTGATTGGCGAAGACGGAATCATCGAAATCAAGTGCCCGCATGACGAGCAGGTGCACATCGAGACATGGCTCAACGGCATGTCGCCGGATCACCGTCCGCAAGTGCAGGGGAACCTCCTCGTGACGGGCCGCAAGTATGCGGTCTTCATCAGCTATGACCCGCGGCAGAACGAACGCTTCAGGCTGTATCACCAACGGGTCGAGCGCGACGAAGAGTTCATCCAAGAGGTTCTTTTGCCGGGGCTGCTCCAGTTCGAAGCCGAGGCCAACGCGATGATTGATCGGCTCGAAAGGATTGCATCGTGAAAGCACGCTTTGATGTGAACGAGTTCAGGTTAGGCCGCGCATGCGGCCTACCTAGAGGCGAAGCGGCAACTTCACGAAGGAAACACTCTATGAGCGAGATCGCAAACAAACGCGCGCTTCTGGAAAGCGCGAACGCACTGATCAAGACGAATCAACCGACGATTGAGCACCTGAGTGCAGTTGCGGACGCTCTCGCTCGTGTCGCCAGCGACCTGATCGGCGCGGAGTGCACGGCGCTGTTGCGCGTGCGCCGCGGCACTGTCGAGGCAGCCATCGAACGGCTCGGGAGCGCAGCGTGAGCACTGTGGAAATCAGAAAAGCAGCGGCGCTTCAGGGCGCGGTGCTCGTCGCCTCACTCGTCGGCTTCACGACGACCTTGATCGTCATCCTCTCTCCGGGGTTCATGCAATGAAAACGCCCGCTCGAAATACGGATCTGCGCCACGTCGACACGTCGTCCCTGCTCTCTCCTGTCGAGCGCCTCGCCGCGCGCAACGCGGGACGGCTGCAGAAGCTCCCGCGCCAGCCGGTCAAGGTCGCAATCGGAAAACTCTGGGTGCCGCCGAGCGTCGCCCGCCAGTTCGCCTACTTGAACGTCGGCGCCAAGTAACTCCCGCAAAGGCTCACCAAATGACCGGCTATCTCGCCATCGCAGCGATATGGATGTTCTTCGCCACCCTCGTCTGCTTGTTCATCCACGGCGCGAAGAAAACGAAGCGCTCCATGAAGGCGATCGACGAGGCTCGCCGGGGCATCAAGTGGCCTGCACCGCACTAGATAAACCGATGACGCGTGCGACAGGAGCAGCGTCATCAACTCAGATTCGAACAAGAACGAGGACACCATGACCACGCCGTATCAGATCGAACTGCTACAGCACACGCTCGGCTTGCGCGTGGACCGCCGCGAGTCGTTCCGCAATCACTTCGTCGCCGGCGACGGGCACACAGATATGCCGCACCTTGAAGCGCTCGAGCGCGCCGGGCTGATGGAGCGCCGCCGGTCGCCTCGCTTTCTCGCAGACGGCGACATCGTATTCGCTGCCACCGATGCGGGACACCAGGCCGCACTCGCCGCGCTGCCAGAACCGGCCAAGCGCACGCGCTACGAGGATTATCTCGATGCGGACGGTTGCGCTGGTAACTCGTTCGGCGAATTCCTGTGCGGCCTCCGCCTTCCCGAGTACGAGACCCGCCGAGACTTGCGGCGCGACGAGCGTTACGGCGTCGTGACGATCACTGAATACCGCATGTTCCGCCGCTACGACTATTGGACGCGCGACGTTCAGGGCGGCTGGTGCCGGACGAAAAAGGAAGCGAAGGCCAGCTACAAGGAAGAACTCGCCGCGTTCCGCAAGCGTGCCAAGGCAACCGGAGAGAAAGCATGAGCGGGAATAGCTCGATCGAGTGGACGGATCACACGTTCAATCCATGGGAAGGCTGCCAGAAAGTCGGACCGGGCTGCGATCACTGCTACGCCGAGACGCGGAATGCGCGCTACTCCGGCGGCACGGCAATCAACTGGGGGCCGGGCGCGCCGCGGCGCCGCACGTCGCCGGCGAACTGGCGCAAGCCGCTCCAGTGGAACAAGGCGCACGCTGAGTTCTTCGCGCAGCACGGCCGGCGCCAGCGCGTCTTCTGTGCGTCGCTCGCGGACGTGTTCGATAACGAAGTGGATCCGCAGTGGCGCCGCGATCTGTTCGATCTGATCGAACTCACGCCGAATCTTGACTGGCTGCTGCTGACGAAGCGCATCGGCAACGTACGGCGGATGCTGCCGACGATCGGATGGCTCGGCGCGCGCGATAACGTCTGGCTAGGCGCGACGATCGTAAATCAGGAAGAAGCTGATCGCGACATTCCGAAGCTGCTCATGACGCCCGCGCGTCGACGCTTCCTGTCGATGGAGCCGCTGCTCGGACCTGTCGACCTGAGCCGCATCGACATCGACGGCCACTCGGAGATCTACCCGTTGACCGGCACCCGCGACTGCGAAGACGACAACGGCAACGCAGCGCCCGACCTCCCCGCGCTGGACTGGATCATCGTCGGCGGCGAAAGCGGCCGCGACGCGCGCCCGATGCATCCCGTGTGGGCGCGCGACATCCGAGACCAGTGCGCACAGGCTGGCGTGCCGTTCCTCTTCAAGCAATGGGGCGAGTGGGCGCCAGGCGAAAACGCCCCGGGCCCGATGAAGCGCACCGAGCAGGCCGCGTGGTGGTGGGCCAATTCGTGGGACATGCGCCCGGTGACGCCGCGCGAAAGCATGGAAATGCACAGCGACGATGAACCGGACGTCTGGTGCTTCGGCAAGAAGGCCGCTGGCCGCGTACTCGACGGCGTGACGCACGACGATTTTCCGGAGGCCGCCTAGTGCTGGCCGCCGATCCTCGCGGCACGACGTCGAGCATCAGACGCACCGCCGTTGAATGCTTCGTCTTCAGACTCGAAACGAAGGCCGCTGTCGTATCGCTTTTCGATCACGCCCTGACCGCTGTGATCTATCTCCACGATCGTGTAGGTGAAGCCACCGCTTCGCAATGGCAGCACTGCAACTCGGATTTCGACATCACCGACTCTGATCGGATGGCGTGACATAGCAGGCTCCGGATGTAGGCGCAAATCCTACCACGGGCGAAATACTGGTTTCCCGGCGCCCTGCGCCGGATAACGATTAAAGAGGACAGCATGAGCGACTTGCTCAACAAGGTGCACGCGGGAGATTGCCGGGAGGTCATGGCAACGTGGCCCGCAGCATTCGCCGATGCGTGTATCACCGATCCGCCCTACGGCGACACGAGCCTTGCGTGGGATCGGCGCTGCGAAGGCTGGCTCGTGCAAGTCGCACGCGTTCTGAAGCCTTCTGCCTCCATCTGGGTGTTCGGCAGCATGCGATTCGTCGCGACGCTGTTCGACGAGATGGACGCGCACGGCTTTAAGTACGCGCAAGACATCGTGTGGGAGAAGCAAAACGGCTCGGGATTCCACGCCGATCGCTTCCGCCGCGTGCATGAGCATGCCATCCATTTCTATCGCGGGGCGTGGGCCGATCTCCACAAGGACCCACAGTTCACGAACGATGCCCGCGCGAAGACTGCGCGTCGCAAAACGCGCCCGACGCATACCGGCCATATCGAAGCCGGGCATTACGTCAGCGAGGACGGCGGCCCTCGTCTCGTGCGCAGCGTGATCGATGTCGCGAATGAGCATGGACGCGCGTTGCATCCGACGCAGAAGCCGCTCGGCATCCTGGCGCCGCTGATCTCGTATTCGGTACCACCCGGCGGGATCGTCGTCGATCCATTCCTCGGCAGCGGATCGACAGCCATCGCAGCGCGCCAGCTTGGGCGACAGTTCGTCGGCTGCGAGCTCAATCCGGATTACGTCGGGCTGCTGGATGAGCGCTCGCGTCAGGTCGATTTTCTGGAGTCAGCATGATCCGCCTATCCCACCCCTACCTCGCGCTGCTCGAAGCACTCGACAAACTCGGCCGCGCGAAGAAAGCCACTGACGCCCTCATCCACGCCGCTTGCGTGGCCTTCGTGGAAGTGCTCTCGCACATAACCGGCGAGCGCGTCACGGTCTGGATTGGCGAAACACCTATTGCGCGCGGCGACAAAGCCGCCTGAGAGACCGAGATGCAACTTCAGACAGACATTTTCGCGGCGGGCGCGCAGCGCTTGCAGATGACCGAGTCGATCGAACTCACGATCCAGTCGATGCAGGCCTACGGCCCGGATCACGATCACTGGGGCATCGCATGGTCGGGCGGCAAGGACAGCACGGCGACGCTCACAGTGATCTGCTGGCTGCTCGATACCGGGAAGATCAACCGGCCGAAGACGCTTACCGTGTTTTATGCGGACACCCGACAGGAACTTTCGCCGCTCGCTATCTCGGCCGAGAAGATCATGGACGAGCTGCGCGAGCGCGGTATCACGATCGAAGTCGTGCGCGCGCCGATGGACAAGCGGTTCATGGTCTACATCCTCGGGCGTGGCGTTCCGCCGCCGAATAACAACACCCTGCGCTGGTGCACCCGTCAAATCAAGATCGATCCGATGGAAGAAGCGCTGCGGCAGCGCCTCGATGGGATCGACGGCGGGATTCTGATGATCACCGGCGTGCGCCAGGGCGAAAGCGCGATCCGCGATCGCCGAATCGAGATGAGCTGCGGCAAGGACGGCGCCGAGTGCGGACAGGGCTGGTATCAGCAGGTTCTGCCGAACGCGCGCGGCCTGCGTGGCCGAATCGCGACGCTGGCGCCCCTGCTTCATTGGCGCGTGTGCCACGTGTGGGAATGGCTACGCCACTGGGCGCCCGAAGAAGAATTCGGCGACTGGTCGACGCGAGCGATCGCGGACGCGTACGGCGGCGACGAGGCAGAAGAACTGAACGCTCGAACGGGCTGCATCGGCTGCCCGCTCGCGCAGGAAGAGAAGGCGCTGGAAACCGTGCTGCGCAGCCCGAACTGGTCGTATCTTGCGCCGCTGCGCGGCATCAAGCCGCTGTGGCGCGAACTGCGTGAGCCGCAGCATCGCTTGCGCAAGCCGGGCCTCGAACTGCTGAAGGACGGATCGTACGCGAAGAACCCGCAACGACTCGGCCCCCTCACGTTTGATGCTCGCCTGATGGGCCTCGATCGGATCCTGTCGATTCAGGACGAGTGCAATCGCGCCGCGCGCGAGACTGGCCGACCGCTCATCAACCTGATCGACGCAGAGGAAGAGGCGCGGATCCGCGCGCTGATCGCCGCGGAGACGTGGCCCCAAGGATGGGAAGGCGACGAGCCGACGGGCGACGTGATTCTCGACGTGGTCTATGCGAACGGCGCAGTGCAGCCGCGGCTTTTCAGCGAGGAGGATGCATGAACGCACCAACGACCCAGCAAGAACTTCGGCTTCTTCTCGACGGCGGATTCGACGCCGTCGGCTATTGGTCGACTCGACCCGTGAAGATCTGGGTCGTCGAGGTCAGCCGCCGCATCAACTACGAGACGAAGACGCACACGATGTACGTCCGCTCGCGCACCCGCGACGGCGCCGAGCAATGCGCGCGCGAGAACACATACATCCGCGGCAACGTGTCGGCCCGCGCGCGGCTCGCGACGCCGCGAGATCTGGGCTGCGTTTCCTCCCCGCCCTTTAGCGATTAACTTTGGAAGACTGATAATGGACAAGAAAGCAGAGTTTCAAGCATTCAGCGAGTGGTCATTCAAAAAGGAAGGTGAAGCGATCGGCCGCATGGACGGAAGCGACGCTGCATGGGCCGGATGGGAGGCCCGCGCCCTTCTCGCCACCCCCGCCCCTCTCTCAGATGAACCTGTGGCGTTCGACAAAGCGCTGAAAGAGACATACGGCATGGTTGACGCGTTCAATCCACCTCCCGCTGGCACGTATTACAGGGGGCAGCATGACGGGATTATCGCTGCACTGAAAACTATCGCCGATAACTTCAAGCGGCATGCCGCGCCTACTCCGAGCGACAAGCAAGAACCATTTGCATGGATGCGCCCTGATGTACTCGACCGTCTTAAAAGCACAATTGCCTATTCGGCGGGGACGGAGCTTCTCAAGAATCGGAAAGATGGCTATGTGCCGATTTACGCCACCCCTCCCGCCACTCCGAGCGACAAGCAAGAGGCGGATGAACTGAAGCAACGCTATCAGGAAGGCCACCATGACGGCTACAGCGAGGGACTTGAGGCCGGTCGCCGAGAATACTCCGCATCCATCAGTGCCACGATGAAAGAACTGACCGAGCGGATTGCCGAGCTTGAGCGCGATATTCACTATTCGCAAAAACTACGTTGAGGATTCGAAAATGACCATCACGAAAGACGAATGGATTGAACGAGCCGTCAAGCGATATATCGATCGTTCTGACCTTGCCGAAGAAGACGCGCGCACGTCTGCGGAATCTCTGTTCGGCCTCCATCCGGATACATCCCCGGAGGACGCGGTGGACGAAGACATGACCTACTGGGGCGAGTGACCATGACTGACGAACAAATCATGTCGCTGTGGAATGAATGCCGAGTGAATGGCGACTTCACGGTATCCGCAGCGGCGCTCGCGTTCGCGCGAAAGCTTCTCGCCACCCCCGCCCCTCTCTCAGATGAACCGGTGGCGGAAGAAAAATTGATGGAAGTTGCCAACCGGGTTGCATCGGAATTCCGCGAACTCGCGTCCAAGCTGCCGCCTGCCGTTCTGGCTAACTTGTTCGCCGCCCCTACCGCCACTCCGAGCGACAAGCAAGAGGCGGTGATAGGAAGCGAATGGCGCGCGATTTTCAACGAGGTTCGCACCGGCGCATCGTTCGAGCAATTCTGCGAATGGATGCGCGAGGAAATCGCCGCACCTCTCGCCCAGTCCGCAGAGCAAGATGTGCTCGCCAAAGTCCTGTTTGCGCTGACCGAGCGGCAGAAAGGAAACGTCATTCGTAGCGAGGATGAGTACGTTGACGAGGCTCGTGTAGTGCTAAAGGGAGCACGCGAGAAACTGAAGTCCGCAGAGCAAGACAGGATTGATGCGGAGCGGTGGCGAAATGCCATGAAGCACATTGATTCACTGAGTACCAAGGGAGCCAGCAAATGACTGATAACGAAATCCTTGACGAATTCGAGCGACGCGCCATCAGCATTCCGCTGCGCGTTGACGGCTGTCCCAACCTCAACGGCGTGCGAATCATCGAAGGTGTGCGCGCCCTCGAAATACGCGTATTGGCGGAGAGGAAGGAGCCGGTCGCTCAGATCATTCGACGCACGACGTACTCTGGGCTTGACGTCTGGGACATCAAGATCTTCGACAAGGATATGCAACACGGAACGAAGCTATTCACCCACCCCGCGCCGGATGATGCAAGCCAGTGGCAGCAGATCGAGACTGCGCCGAAGGACCGTGAAGTCTGGACGTTCAATGGCGAACAGGCGCGCATGAAATGGTCGGAGGGACCAGATTGGGCGCTATGGATTTGGGCCGACGAGCTTCTGAGCGATGCAGACCCGGAACCCGACCAGCCGACACACTGGATGCCCTTGCCGAGCGATCCGCTCGACGCCGACATCGACCGAGCAAGGCAATCCGGGGAGGAAGGGAAATCGTGACTGACGCTGAAATTGCCGACGTGATCGATGAGTTCAACGACATTGACGGATATGACTTTATCGGACTGGTGCGAGCCGTCGAGCGCCGGACGTTGGAGCGGGCCAAGCAACTTTGTGAGGCGCGCGCTGAACGTGCAGGTGTCAGAACGATGCTGGGTTACGGCGTGCACATTGGCGCACATCATTGCGCGGTAGAGATCGACGAAGCCATCCGTGGCCTGATAGACGCGCAGAGCGGCGAGGAGAAGAACCGTGGCTGATCAAAAGAATCCGTGCGACCTGCCGTGCACGAAGTGTGGCAGCACCGATGTTATGCGCCGCTTCTGGCCGAAGGGCGAGCAGCGTCAGGCGAAGAAATACGACGGCTTCATGAGCCGGTTCGTGTCCGTGAGCTGCTGGAGCGCTACCGCGCAGCGCGATCATATCGTCCACCACTGCCGCTGCTGTCAATTCGAATGGTCGACGCCACCGATGACAGCAAGGAAAGCAGCGTGACCCGCAACATCCGATTCATGCGCGGGACGCGCTCAGACCGTTCCCCAACCAAGCGCCTCGCGGCGCGAGTAATCCGGGTTCTTGACCTTAATCCAATCGCGGGACCGGCCGCGTTGATACGACGCGTCGAGCCGCTTGGCGACCATTCCTTCCAAATCATGCGCCGCAGCTTGATCGAAAACCCATCGGCCTTCGCCGACTATGCCGGTGGCGACGATCATCGTCTTCGTATCGTCGAACAGGTCGCGCAGGTGACCTTTGCGCTCCTCGAGCGGCAGGCCGCGAAGATCTTCGTCGCCGATACAGAGCGCGTCGAAGAAGTAAAGGCGCGCGGGATGGCGAGCGGCCGCAGCTCGCACGGCGCCGGCCGTCTTCGTAACAGCGCGGCGGCGCAGCCATTCGAACGACGACCGGCCGTTTGGCTCGTCGACGGTCAGCTCAGCGTCGAGAACGAAATCGCCTGGGATGCCCGCGACCGCCGCGACCACGTCGGGAAACGAGCCACCCAGCTGATTGCAGTTTCGGCTCAAGAGTTCGACCAAGCCGCCCGACTTGCGCACGAGGCAGCGGTATCCGTCGTACTTGAGCTCGAAGATCCAATGCGCATCATTGAACGGGCGCTTCCCGAGCGTGGCGAGCATCAAGTCACTGCATTGAATGCTCGGCAAGGGCATCGGTTCGACGTCTCCACGCAGACAGGAAGGCGAGCTTCGCCCATGCAAACGCATCGGCCCCGACATTCTCCTTCCGGAGGCCGGTGTATGCGCAGAAGTATTCGAAGTCCTCTTGCCCTGTGTGGCCCCGTTCGTTACGCGGCGGCAGCGCGCTTGAAACGAGTTCGAGCAGTTCGTGAGGGTTTCCGTAGCTCATGGCTGTCTCCTTCTACCTTGAAACTCTCTGAGCAACGAGCGGGCCATGAGGCAGTTCAGAGAACGCCGGTGCAATCTTGCGCGTAACGCGCACCCTTGAGAACTATCATGCCAAGACTGATAACGTTAGCCGAATGGAGCGAGATCACGTTCGGAGACCGGAAGCCGCATCGCAACACGCTCGCAAAATGGGTGAGCGATGGCTTGATTCGTCCGTACCCGAGGAAAATCGGGCGCGCGTATTTCGTCGAACCGAATGCAGAATACGTGGATAAGGACGCGGAGATGCTCGCGAAAATGCTGTAACAGGCGGTATTGGCGAGAAAAGAGGAAGAAGATGAACGCGAGAAGAAGACAGGCCGCGCGCCGTAATTGGCCCGCAAACCTGTATCAGAACAGCACGGGGTACCTCTGGTTCAGAAATCCCGAGAACGGAAAAACCGTCGGACTCGGGACCGATCTCCAGTCGGCGATCAGGCAAGTGAAGCGCGCGAATCTAGAACTCGCCAGAAGAAAAGAGGAACGCGATTTACTGTCCATTACGGACGAGCAAGGTGCGATCACTCTGGCCACTCATTGCGATGCATACGAAAAAGAATATGCAGTCGGAAAAATTAATACGGTCAGTGCGATTAAATCGCAGCTCCGCGCTATACGAGCGAGCGACCTTTCGAAAAAACAGATCGACAAGTTTTCACCGAAAGACGCCGCAGACATGATTAAGGCAGCAGTTGAAAACCGCGGCGCGACGATGGCAGTTCGAATCAGAACGCGACTGAAAGACGTTTTCCGCGACGCGATTTTGAACGGCCTTGTCGAAAAAAATCCCGTCGATGCCGTACTTACGCCGAAAGTGAAGGTGACACGCGCGCGCCTGCAGATCGACGATTTCTGGCGCGTGTACGAGCAAGGCGAGCAGTGGCTGAAGAATGCTATGCTCTTAGCCCTTTTGACCGGGCAGCGCCGCGAAGACATCTGCCGGATGCGGTTCGACGACGCGAAGGACGGCTATCTGTGGGTCGAGCAGTCGAAGACCGGCGCAAAGCTGAAGATTCCCCTGACAGTTGGCGTCGCCGGGCACACGCTGGAAGGCTTGATCAGTCAGTGCCGCGACTCGGTCGTGAGCAAGTATCTTGTCCACTTTCAGGTCGGACGGTTCCATTCGAAGGCGGGGACCGCTTTGCGGCCGGGGACACTGACCGAGTCGTTTGCCGAGGCGCGCGACAAGGCGCAGATTGAGACGCCGGAGGGCGCAACACCGACGAGCTTTCATGAGATCCGATCGCTTTCGGCCCGGCTGTATTCGCAGGAGATAGGTAAGGATTTCGCCCAGGCGATTCTGGGTCACCGGTCAGCGGCAATGACCGAACTGTACAAGGACGTCCGCGGTCAGCAGTGGGTAGAGATTCGGACGAATTTTGGATGAATTTTAAACGGCCCCGCCCAGCAAGGGTTTGCGGGCGGACTGCATGTCATTTCCGCATATCGACTTACTTTATTCTGCTTCGGGGCTCGCGGTGGGCTTTCTCGTCGGCCTGACGGGCGTGGGCGGCGGTTCGCTAATGACACCGCTGCTCGTCCTGCTGTTCGGCATCCACCCGGCGACCGCCGTCGGCACCGACCTGCTCTACGCGGCCGCGACCAAGACCGCCGGTACGCTCGTGCACGGCATCAAGGGTTCGGTCGACTGGCGCATCACCGGCCGTCTCGCCGCGGGCAGCGTGCCGGCGGCGGCCATCACACTGTATTTCCTGCACGCGCACGGCATTGAATCGCGCGACACCGCGCGGCTCATCCAGCTGATACTCGGTACGGCGCTACTCATCACCGCCATTTCGTTGGTCTTTCGGCCGCAACTCGCCCGCTTCGCGTACAAGAAGGGACGTGGCCGGCCCGAGCACCCCGTGCGCACCGCCGCCTGGACGGTTCTCACCGGCGCGATTCTCGGTGTCCTGGTTTCGATTACGTCCGTGGGCGCGGGCGCGATCGGGGTGACCGTGCTGCTTCTGCTGTATCCGCGTCTCGCGACGGTGCGCATCGTCGGCTCCGATGTGGCCCACGCGGTGCCGCTCACGCTGATTGCCGGCGCCGGCCACTGGATGCTCGGCTCGGTCGACTGGGCCCTGCTCGCCTCGCTCCTCGTGGGTTCGATTCCGGGCATTGCCATCGGCAGCATGCTCTCCTCGAGGGCGCCCGAAGCGCTGCTGCGTCACGTGCTTGCCGCGACGCTGGTACTCGTCGGAGCAAAGCTCGTGTTCAGTTGATGTTAGTCACGCTGCTTCGCGCTTTCCAGTCGGCCGAACGACATAGGCCGATTCGCACAATGTTCCTGTTTTTCTCCTATGCCGTTTGGCCGGGTTTCGCGCTGCGGGGCGATGCGGCATCATGCCCACTCAGTTGAGCCGCGAGCAGCATAGCGGCCAGGCCGGGGCGCCGGGTAATGGGCGCGTCATCTTTCGGCGTCGATAATGCGGGCGCGCGTCATGGGACGTGTGCGGCATGTTCACGAGGAGTCAGGCGATGAATGAGAAGGACCATCCGCAGAACGAGCTTCCCTCCAGCATCGATACGCCAGCCGGCGACGCGCCGGCGGACCCCGCGCGGCGGCGGCTGCTTGCGGCTGGCGTGGGTCTCGCAGGACTGTCGCTCGGCGGGTGCAACCTGTTCGAAAACAAGCCGTCCACGCCTAAAACCGCAGCCGATGTCGCACTCGACCGCACGCTCACGGCGAAGGTTCAGCACATCGTCGTGATTTACGCGGAGAACCGCAGCTTCACCAATCTCTACGGCAATTATCCGGGCGTGCAATATCCGCTCTCAGCCGTGCCCGCGTCGCAGTACACGCAACTCGATCGCGACGGCCTCACGCCCATGCCCACGCTCCCGAAAATCTGGGGCGGGCTCGTGCCGCAAGCGCAGGAAGTCGGCGGCAAGCGCTTTGCGATTTCCGAGCAGCAGATCACCGGTCTGCGCAACGCGCCCTTCCAGATCATGGACGCGAACGGGGCGCCGCTTCCCAATTCGGTCATCACGCGGGATCTGGTCCACCGGTTTTATCAGAACCAGATGCAGATCAACGCGGGTCGTAATAATCAGTTCGCGGCGTGGGGCGACTCGGGCGGCCTCGTGATGGGCCATTACCAGAACTCGCCTGAGACGCTGAAGCTGTGGGGGCTCGCGCAGCAATACACGCTCTGCGACAACTTTTTCATGTCGGCATTCGGCGGCTCGTGGCTGAACCATATTTTCCTGATCTCGGCGCAGGCGCCCTTCTATCCGGACGCGAAAGGCAGTCCGGCGGCAAAGTTGCTTGCAGTGATCGAAGGCGACGACCCCACCGGATCGCGCCTCAAACTCGCGCCCGATTCGCCGAAATCGGCGCTCGAAGGTCCGCCGAAGTTCGTGCGCGACGGGGCGCTCACCGCCGATGGCTATGCGGTCAACACCATGTTCCCGCCCTATCAGCCGAGCAATGTGCCGCCCCCGCAAGGTGGCGATCCGCGTTACGCGGACCGGGCGAACGCGCTCGTGTTGCCGCCGCAGACTTACGCGACCATCGGCGATCGCCTGTCGGACAGGAACATCGACTGGGCGTGGTACAGCGGCGCCTGGCAATACGCGCTCGAGCACCGGGACACCGGCGCGGTGCCGGACTTCCAGTATCACCATCAACCGTTCAACTACTTCGCGAACTACGCACCGGGCACCGCCGCGCGCACTCAGCATCTGCGCGACGCGGGTCTGGGCGACGATCCATCGACGAACAAGCTGCTCGCCGACATCGACGCGGGCCGCCTCCCCGCCGTCACCTTTTACAAGCCGCAAGGCAATCTCAACATGCACGCGGGCTATGCGGATGTCGCTTCCGGCGACCGGCATATCTCGAACGTGATCGAGCACATCCAGCGCGGGCCGCAGTGGGAAAACACGGTGGTGATCGTCACCGTCGACGAGAACGGCGGCTGGTGGGACCATGTCTCGCCGCCGAAGGGCGATCGCTGGGGCCCGGGCTCGCGCATTCCGGCGCTCGTGATCTCCCCGTTCGCGAAGAAGGGCTACGTCGATCACACCGTGTACGACACGAACTCGATCTTGCGCTTCATCTCGCGCGTGCATGACCTGGCACCGCTCGACGGCGTGGCCTCACGGGATCGTGCCTTCGCCGCGAACGGCCAGGCGCCGCTCGGCGACCTGACGAAATCGCTGGACCTTGCGTAGCGGCTAGCCGCGCTCGATCCAGGCCCGCGCCGAGATCTCCAGCAAATAGCCGTAGTGCAGCGCGCCGACCGGCACGACGGCGCGCGCCGGTTTCCACGCGCCGAAGTGGCGCGCGTAGATTTCGTTGAACGCTTTCCAATGATCGACGCCGACGAGATACACGGTCACTTCGATGCAGTCTGCGAGACTCGCGCCTGCCGCTTCGAGCACGGTGCGCAGATTCGAAAGAGTCTGTTCAGCCTGCTCTTCGAACGGGAGATCGCCCGTATGCGTGCCGTCTGGACGGATAGGCAACTGGCCGGACACGCACACGAGATTGCCGGCGCGGGTCGCGTGGCTGTAGTGTCCCGCCGGAATCGGCAGGCCGGGAGCGTTGATGGTTTCGATCGGAGGCATCGTCGGTTCGGGTGGAGTGACAAACGGTGAGATGGGCGTCGACGGCGGATTATTGATTCGGAGTCAAGTTTCATTTGAGACTATCGCTCTTTTTGCGAGAGTCCAAGCGGCTCATACTGTGCTCATCGTAGTTCGAACATTCAACGGAGCACAAACATGAACATTTTCATCACTGGCGCGGGCGGGTTTATCGGCGGTTCGATCGCGGCGGGCCTCGCGCGTGACGGTCATCGGGTGCGCGGTCTTATCCGGCGCACGGAACAGGCCGAGGACCTGAAGCGCCTGAACATCGAACCGGTGATCGGCAGCCTGGACGACACCGACTTGCTGACCGCCGAGGCGCGCGCCGCCGATGCTGTCATCAACGCCGCGAGCAGCGATCATCGCGGCGCCGTCCAGGCGCTGATCGGCGCGCTCGAAGGCACGAACAAGCCGTTCCTGCATACGAGCGGATCGAGCATCGTCGGCGATGCGTCGGGCGGCGAGGCATCGGACAAAATCTACTCCGAGGACGACCTGCCCGAGCCGACGCCCGACAAGGCGCCGCGCGTGGCGATCGACACACTGGTGCTCGATGCCGCAAAACGCGGCGTGCGCTCGACCGTGCTCTGCAACACATTGATTTACGGCCACGGCGCCGTCCCGAATACGGCAAGCGTGCAGTTGCCGCGACTGGAGCGTCAGGCGAAGAAGAGCGGCATCGTGCGCCACGTGGGACGCGGCCTGAACATCTGGTCGAACGTGCATATCGACGATGTCGTCGATATCTACCGCCTCGCGCTCGAAAAATCGCCGGCGGGCACTTTCTACTTCGTCGAAAGCGGCGAGGCGCAGTTCCGCGACATGACGGCCGCCATGGCCCGCGCCCTCGAACTGCGTGGGCCGGAAGACTGGCCGCTCGAGGAAGCGATCAAGGAATGGGGTTATGAAATGGCGTCGTACGGTCTCGGCTCGAACAGCCGCGTGCGCAGCAAGCGCACGCGCGAGACGCTCGGCTGGCAGCCGAAACGCACGTCCGTCATCAAATGGATCGATGACGACATGGCCGCCTGATCGCCGATGACGCGGCAAATTGGCTTGACCAATTTGCCGCGCGTGCGACATCACGCGTTACTTCAGCGCAGCCGCAAACTTCTCGATATCCGCTTCCGGCATGCCCGACTTCGTCGCGGAATCGCGGATCTGCTTCCACGTCGTCGGATCGATTGCGATGCCGTTCGCCGTGCGGTCCGCGCGACGCGCCTCCTCCGGCTCGCCCGGCGCGTAGATCGCGTCCACGCCCGCCGCCCGCGGCGAAGCCTTCATCCATTCGAGGAACGCTTCGGCCTCGGCCTGCGCGGCGGGGGCATCGAACGCGTTCGGATCGACGATCACCGAGGTCATGCAGTTGATGATCGCGCTCGACTTCTCCAGCGTCTCCTCGTGCGTCGTATAGCCGCCCGAGAGCGCCCCGCCGAAAATCTCGCACAACGCGGCGAGGCCCGAACCCTTGTGCAGTCCGAACGCCGTGAGCGAACCGAACGGCTCTTCGTGCATCACCTTCGGTTCGATGGTCGGCTTGCCTTCGTGATCCAGCAGCATGCCCGGCGCGACCTTCACGCCCTTGTTGTACGCCACCCGCGTCTTGCCGTAAGCGATGCCGGCGGTCGCGAAGTCGAGCACGAGCGGGCTCTTGCCCTCGCGCGGATAGGCTGCGCAGAACGGGTTCGTGCCGAAACGCCGGTCGATGCCGCCGAAGGGTGCCACGAGCGGATCGCCCGCGACGTTCACGAAGTGGAAAGACACGAGCCCCGCCTTCGCGCACTGCTCCGCCCAATGACCGATGCGCCCGATGTGATGCGCATTGCGCAAGCCCACCGCGCACACACCGAGCTTCTTCGCGCGCTCGATTCCATGTTCCATCGCTTCGTAGGCGACCACTTGCCCGAAGCCCTTGCGGCCATCGACGGTCAGCACGGCGCCCGCATCGCGCACGATTTGGGCGTGCGTGTTGAGCTTCAACTGGCCCTCGCCGAGCGACGCGACGTAGCGCGGGATCATCCCGACGCCGTGCGAATCGTGACCCGACAGATTCGACATCACGAGGTGGTCCGCGACCAGTTCCGCCTCGCGCGGCGCGCTGCCGGCTGATTCCCAGATCGCGCGGACATAGGCGTGCAGCGTGTCGGCGGCGATGCGCTGTTCGGTGGCATAAGGGGTGGACGTGGGGGATGCATTCATTGCGGCACTCGTCTCCGTAGTTGATGGCTCGCGCGTTTCGAATTTCGAGGCACGCGCGGGCCTATCACTTTACAGACGATCAACTGGCCTTACCAGTTTGTTTTTACGAAATCGCTGAAAACCGGCCAAAAAAAGCCCGGACAGACCGGGCTTTCCATACCGTCGACCGGTCGATCGAGATTCAGGGCGCCGCCGCAATCACTTCCGCAACCGAGGCCGTCAGCTTTTTCGCATACGGAACGTGCAGGAATTCGTTCGGTCCATGCGCGTTCGATTTCGGGCCGAGCACGCCGCACACCATGAACTGCGAACGCGGAAACCCTTCCTTGAGCGTGTTCATGAGCGGGATCGTGCCGCCCTGCCCGATGTACGCGACGTCCGCTCCGAAGTGGCGCTTCGACGCTTCATTCAGCGACGAACGCAGCCACGGCGCGAGGTCCGGCGCATTCCAGCCCGTCGCGGCGCCCGCTTCCGGCTTGAACGTCACCTTGGCGTTGTACGGCGGATCCATTTCGAGCAATCGCTGCAACTTCACGACCGCCTTGGCCGCGTCGACGAGCGGCGGCAGGCGCAGCGACAGCTTGAACGCCGTGCGCGGCGCGAGCACATTGCCCGCGTCCGCGAGCGGCGGCAGGCCCGCCGCGCCCGTCACGGTGAGCGACGGACGCCAGGTGGAATTGAGGAGCGCTTCGCGAGGATCGGTCGTCGTCGGCAGCACGCTGCTACCGTCCGCCCCGCAGCTCCACGGCAGCTTCTTCCAGACATCGTCACCGAGGATGCGCGCGGTCATTTCAGCTTCGCGCCGGCGCAGCATCGGAATCGGGCAGTGAAAGCTCTCCGGCAAGAGATTGCCCGTGCTCGCATCTTCGAGGCGTTCGAACAGTTGCCGCATGATGCGGAAAGTGGACGGCGCGATGCCGCCGTAGCCGCCCGAGTGGATTCCCTCTTCGAGCACCTGCACTTCGAGATCGCCCGCGACGAGACCCCGCAGCGACGTCGTGAGCCACAGCTGATCGTAGTTGCCCGCGCCGGAATCGAGACAGATCACGAGGCCGACATCGCCGAGCCGGTCACGCAGTGCGTCGATGTAAGGCAGAAGATCGTAGCTGCCCGATTCCTCGCACGTCTCGATGATGCCGACACAGCGCGGCCGCTCGACGTTCTGCGCATCCAGCGCCGCGAGCGCGGTGATGCTGGCGTAGGTGGCATAGCCGTCGTCAGCGCCGCCGCGGCCGTAGAGCTTGTCGTCCTCGAGCTTCGGGGTCCACGGGCCGAGATCGCTGCGCCAGCCTTCGAACTCCGGCTGCTTGTCCAGATGGCCGTACAGCACGACCGTCTCGTTGCTGCCGGCGCGTGTGGCGGGCGTTTCGAAGAAAATGACCGGCGTGCGCCCGGGCAGGCGCACGATCTCGACCTTGAGACCCTTCACCGGCTGCGTGTTGATCCAGTCGACCGCATCCGTGACCACGCGCTCGATGAAGCCGTGGCGCGCCCAGTCGCTATCGAACATCGGGCTCTTCGCGGGCACGGCGATGTAGTCGGTCAGTGCGGGCACGATCTCGTCGTTCCATTTGCGATCCACGAACTCGCGCAGCGCGGCGGAATCGAGCCGTACTGCTTCGTCGTGTTGCGTGCTGTCGCCGTTAGTCATGACCCTGTTTCCCTTCGAGGCAAACTTCAATCATAGACGGGATTTGCCCCCGGCTGGAGCGGCGACGGGCCGTGCATGCCCCTTTTTGGGGTGATTTTCTAGCGTGCTGGCTTGCTCGCCGCGCCATCGCGCGTTCCCGACACGACGACGCGCGTCGCCGCCGGGTCGGAATCGATCGCCTGTTCGGAAAACCGAAAGCGCGACCAGCGCTTCGCCGCGAACGCGCGCGTCGCATCGCCCGAGTGCGGCGAGGCCGGATCATCGGATTCGGCGTGCGAGAGCATCGTGTCGGCTTCCACGCCGTTCTCGCCGAACGTGACGACCTGCACGTAGCTGTCGCCCTGGCCGTTGATGTCCATCGGATAACCCTTCGCATCGAGCGGACGCCGCGCGCAGACGATCGTGAAGTAGCCCGCCTCGTCGCAGCCGCCAAAAAGCGGCACGCGCGCGCCGTTGCGGGTCGTGTAGAGCATGTCGCCGCGCCGCGAATCGAGTGCAAAGCCGTTCAGCGTCAGCGCGAGTGCCGCGCCGCCGAGCGCCTGGCGCAAGTCCTGAAGGACCGCGGGGTTGTCGGCACTGAAGCCTGCCGGCGTCGCGAGCGGCTTGTTCGGATCGAAGCCCGACGCGTACAGGCGTTCCGGCGCGATCCGCGTCGCGCGTGACCAGAACTCGTCCCAGAGATTCGCGCCGCGCGCGTCGATCTCCGCCGTGCCATTCCACTTGCGCAGCACCTCGCAGGCCTCGTGCAGCGGGCCGAGCGCTTCGTTGACCGTGCAGACCGCATCGAGCAGCGGCTGGCGGTAGAGGCGCTCGGACATCGAGTTCGTTTCCAGCACGGCGGATTCGAGCGCGTCGCGCGTCACGCCGCCGCGCTCGCGCTGCAGGCGCGCGGCGAGCAGATGGCCGTAACGCGTGCGCAGCGACTGCTCGACGCGCGTCGCGCCCGCGATGCGCGGATAGCCCGACATCGGCGCGTTCGCGTTGGTGAGCCAGTAGCTGTCGTTGAAGTTGCCGACGTAGTCGCCGCGAACGATGTTCGGCAGTTGCTCGACGGGCAGCGCGCCCGGCTGCACGCTCGTCGAATCGACGCGCCACGCGCACGCGCTCTTCGAGCCGTCGAGGAACGGCACGCCCGGCACACGGGCCGCGAACGCGCGGCCGGCCGGAGTCGTGCACGACTGCGCGAGCGCGTCGGGCACGTTCGGGATCGGGCCGATGTCGGCGAACCAGACGCGCTCGTCGCCGCGCCCGATCGCGAAGGTGTTCGCCCACGGCATCGCGGCGTAGCGCTTCTGGATCGCCATGAAGTCGCCGAGCGAGCGCGCCTGATTCCACGCGAAAAAGTTCTGGAACGCGCGCGTGTTGTCGATGTTCACGTCGGCGAGCGCATACGTGCGCTCGCCGCTCCAGCCGAGTCCCTGTGCCATCGCGGACAAATCGACGACCGGACCGTAGCGCGTCTTGTACAGCGTGCGCGACACGGATTCGTAGGTGCCGTCGGCGCGCCGCGAGCGCACCGTGAGCGGCACGGGCGTCATCGCTTCGCTCTCGCCATCGACGAGATACCGCGTCGGATCGGCGGGATCGAGCGTCAACTGGAAAATGCCGAAGCGCCGCGCGCTCGACACCGTATGCGTCCACGCGATGTTCTCGTTGAAGCCGAGCACGATCAGCGGCACCCCGAGAAACGACACGCCCGCGACGTTCAACTGGCCGGGAATCGTCAGTTGCGCCTGATAGAAACGGTCGGGGCCGCGCCAGAACCAGTGGGGATTGCCGAACAGGATGCTGCGTTTGTCGCGCGTGATCGGCGCGCCGAACGCAAGCGCATTGCTGCCGATGCCCGCATGCTCGCCGATGGGAAAGCGCAAGGATTCGAGCGTGGTTTGCGCTGCGTCAGAGGTGGTAGCCGGCTTCGGCGGATGGGCGGTGGCGATCGATGTCACGAAGCGCGCCGAGCCGCCCGCGAGATTGGCCGCGATCAGGCGAAGGTAGATGTCGTCGGCGTTGATCTTGCCGAGCCACGGCTTGCCGCGGCACGCTGCATGCGCGTTCGGGAAGCTGCCCGCGTTCAGATCGGCGAGATAGCGGTTGTAGCCGTTCGCGAAGCCGTCGATCAGATTGCGCAGTTCAGCCGGTTGCGCGAGACGATAACGTTCGACGGCCGCCTGATCGCCGATCAGACGAAAGAAGAAATCCGCGTCGATATTGCGCGGCTGGCCGAAGGTCGCCGCCGCTGACGGGCGCGCGTCCGGACCGAACCAGGCCGAGCGCTCGCCGCGATACGTGACGAAGCCGTCCGCGAGCGTGCACAAGTTGTCCTGCGCCTGCGCATAGCCGAAACCGAAGCCGAGGCCGCCCCAATCGGCTGCGCGGATATGCGCAATGCCGTCCTGCGTGCGGCGGATCTCGGCGCTCCAGGCGTTCTGCGCCCCCGAATTCGTCTGGCCGGGTCCGACCGGCGTTTCCGGCGGCGCGACGCAGCCGGCCAGAAAGGCGCTCAGAAGCGCGCCGGAGATCGCAAGGCTGACGATCTGGTTCATCGCGTGGGTCCCCCGGTCCGATCGACGTGATGACGGGTGCTTACCGCCCCGCCGCGCAGTATCGCATCGCGGGCAGCGCGATACGCCGCCAAAGTCTAGCCGCTCGCGTCCGCCGTGGCGAAGCCGATGCACAATGAAGCGATGAACGATCCTTCTCCTCACACCGACGATCCGCGCCCGGTGCCACCCGAGCGTCCGCTGCCGGAAGACTGCTGCCAGAGCGGCTGCAACGCGTGCGTTTTCGATCTGTATCAGGAGGCGCTGGCGCGCTATCAGGCGGAGCTGCGCGCGTGGGAGGCGCGGCACGCCGCACGGTGAATCGATCCTGCCGGTTCGAGCAGGCAAATGGGCGCGGCGCTATGCTTGTGTCCCCTGTCGGTATCCAAACCAGAACACAAGGAGCGCACTTCCATGTCTCTCACGATGTATCGCGCATCGATTCCCGTATTCATTCGCGGACTCGAGGTATGCGCGGATCTGCTGAAGAAAGGCGCCGTCTTCGCCGATGAAAAAGGCCTCGCTCACGCCGACGTGATCAATGCGCGCCTCGCGCCCGACATGCTGCCGCTCGCCGCCCAGATCCAGCGCGCGAGCGACACGGCGAAGCTGTCGGCGGCACGTCTTTCCGGCGTCGACGCGCCGCGCTTCGAGGACGACGAAGACAGTTTTCCGGCGCTGCAGGCGCGTATCGAGAAGACGATCGCGTTCCTGAAGAGCATCGACAAGGCGTCGCTTGCCGGCTGCGAGACTCGCACCGTCACACTGAAGTTTCCGGATTTCTCGCCGTCGTTCTCGGGTGACGATTATCTGTTCGGCTTCGGGCTGCCCAACTTCTATTTCCACGTCGTCACGACGCACGACATCCTGCGCCATCTAGGCGCGCCGATCGGCAAGCGGGATTATCTCGGGCCGCTCAAGTGATTTGAACGCGGCGCTCGATGAGCCGCTCGATCGGACGATCGAGCGGCCGAATCAAGGCGCTTTTGGGTACTACCCCTACCCCTGCTGCGCCGCGATCTGCTTGCGCCAGCCCGCGAGAATCCGCCGCGCGAGCGCATCGTAGTCGCCGCCGAAGTGATGATCGCCCGGCAGCTTCACCACTTCGATACCCGTCTTCGTCAGTTGCGGACACAGCGTGTCCTCTTCCTTCTCGCCGTAGATGCATTGCACCATCGACGGCGGCAGCTTGTTCAATTCCGGCCGCACCTTGAGCGCCTTTTCGCTTGCGCGCATGCCGAGCCAGCCGGTGACGCGGATCTGAAAATCCGCGGCAGGCGAAAATCCCATCAGCGAGATATACGACACCTGCGCGCGCACTGCGTCCGGCAGACGGTTATACGCGAACGGCATCACATCCGCGCCGAACGAATAGCCGACGAGCGCCACATGGCTCGTATGCCAGCGCGCGCCGTACGCGCGGATCACGCGGGCGAGGTCGTCGGCCGTTTGCTGCGGCGTCTTCTCGCTCCAGAAGTAGCGCAGCGAGTCGATGCCGATCACCGACACGCCATCGCGTTGCAGCGCGAGCGCCATTGTCTTGTCGAGATCGCGCCAGCCGCCGTCGCCGGAAATGACGATCGCGAGCATATCGGTGGGTTGCGCGGCGCGCAGCTCGATCAGCGGGAGATCGGAGACGTCGCCGCCGGTCGTGGGCCCGGCCTTTCTGAGATGCGGCCCCGTCATCGCGACGAGCGCGGTGGCCTTCGTCTGACCCGGTTGCAATGCCGCGCGCTCCATGAAACCCGGCAGACCCTTCGCGTGGATGATGGTCGGGTCCGGCGGGCACGGCTTGAAGCGCGCGTCGAGTTGCGCGTCCGCCGAGAGCGACACGGCGCCCGCGACGGTGTTGTCGGGCGCCTGCTTCAGCGAGCTTTCCGCGAGGATCGCGCCCTGCCCCGTGCCGACCAGGATCGGCGAAAAATAATGATTCGACTGGACGGTGCGTTCGAGCTGATGGCTCATGTTCTCCGCATCGCCGACGAGGTTATGGCACGACTTCTCCGTCTTGTCGGCGGCGACTCGCGCGGCATAGCGAGGCGTATCGACGCCGATCACCATCGCGCCCCTGGCGGCGAGCGCGGCGGCGGCCTCCTGATCGGCCGGCGTCCAGCCGCTTTGCTCCGAGAACAGCACGACGAAGCCGGTCATGTCACCAGTGGGCTTCGTGAGCGTCACCTGGCCGTAACGTCCGCCGGAAATCGATTCAGCGGCATGCGCCGCACTGAACATGGACACACCACAGACGGCGGCCACCACGACCGCCGCCGCTTTCTTGCAAAAGAATTTCATGAACGCCAACCGCCCGCGAGGAGCGAAAGATCCGCCAAAGTGAAAAATACGCCGACCGAACCGGACGCCGCCAGATAACGCGGCTCCCAGCGCGGCTGGAACTTGCTTTTGAATCCGCGCAGTCCGCGGAAGTTGTAGAAACGCCCGCCGAAGCGCCAGACGAGCCCCGCGAACCGATGCCAGTGCGAGGCCAGCGGCGTCGGTTCCATGCCCGACAGCGGCGCAATGCCCAGCGACAGCGATTTGAACCCCGCTTCCTTCAGATGCAGCGCGAGCTTGGTGAAGAGGTATTCCATCGCGTAAGACGAGGCGGCCGAAACATGGCGCATCACGCCGACGGTCGCTTCGGTGTTCATGTCGGTCGTCATGAAGGTGACGAACGCGACCGGCGCGCCCTGCTGGCGCACGAGCAGCACCGACTGCGCCGCGAGATATTCCTCGTTGAACGCCGCGACCGAGAAGCTCTTCTCTCGCGCGGAGCGGCTGTCGAGCCAGTCGTCGGAGATTGCGCGCAGCATCGGCATGCTTGCCGCGATCCGCTCCGGCCCGATGACTTCCGTATCGAAGCCATCGCGCTCGCCGCGCTTGAGCGCATAGCGCAAATGCGAGCGATGCGAGCCCTTCAGATCGAACTCGGAGAGCGCGACGTGCGCCTCCTCGCCGAGCTTCATCAGCGTGAGGCCGGCGTCGAGATAGAGCGGCAGAGCATCGGCGCGCACCTGATAAAACGCCGCGCGGCCGTTGTGCGCGTGCGCGAGCTCGACGAACTTGCGGATCAGCTCCGCCCACTCGCGGCGCGGACCGACCGGATCGTGCAGCGCGGCCCACGTGCGGCCGTGCTTCGCGTACATCAGGAAAGCTTCGCGCGACTCGGAGAAGAGGAAGCTCTTGTCGCCCATCATCGCGAGGCCGGCGTCGCTGCGTTCCTGTGCGCGGAAGATGCGCGCGGCATCGGCGAGATCCTGCGGGGCGGGCTTCACGAAGCGGCCCGCCGCCGGACGCAGCAGTTGCCACACGCCGAACGCCGACGCGAACACCGCCGCCGCGAGCGTCGCGCGCAGCGCACGCGGGGCGCGCTCGTCGAAGGCGAACTGCCACCAGAGATCGCCGCTGTACGGCACGTCGCGGAATGCGAAGAGCATGATCCACACGGCGAAGGCCATCACGACGCCTATCGAGATCAGCCATGTCGCGGTGAAGCGCTCGGCGAAGAGCGACGAGCGGCGGTTGAAGCGCTCGCGCGTCAGGACGAGGAGCACGACGAGAAACGCGAGGACGCCGACTTCGACGAACGCGAGACCTTTGGCGAGCGACAGCGCGAGGTTCGTCACAGCGAGCACGAGCGCGAGCCACCAGGCGGCATCGAGGCGGCGCATCAGGCCGCGCGCGACGAAGAGGAGCAGCACGCCGAGCACCGAGCCGAGCAGTTGCGAGCTTTCCAGCACCCACAGCGGGACGATGGTCTGCAACAGCGCAATGCGCATCTTGAATGCCGGCGTCGCGCCCGAGATGACGAGCATCGAGCCCGCCGCGAACGTGACGATCGACAGGAACAACGGCGCAAGCTGCGACACGTGACGCCGGCTCAGGAGGCCGAAGCGGCCCTTGAGCGCACGCCCTTCGAACGCGGCCATCACGCCCGCGGAAAGGATCAGCGGCAGGCCGAAATAGATCGCGCGATACGCAAGCAGCGCGGCCAGCACATCCGGCGTCTGCGCACTGTTGCCGAGCGCGAACACCATTGCCGCCTCGAACACGCCGACGCCGCCCGGCGTATGACCGATCATGCCGAGCAGCATCGCCGCCGAGAAAACCGTCATGAATTCGCCGAAGCCGACTTGCGCGTTCGGCAGGAGCGCCCAGAGCGCGAGCCCGGCGCCGAATACATCGATGACGGCGAGCGCGGCCTGCGCGACGAAATCGCGGCGCGCCGGGACGGTGAACGACAGCCATTTCCAGCGCGAACGCAGCGTGCGCGGCTCGCCGCCGCAAACGACGGCCATCGCGGTGAACACGGCGAGCAGCGCCGCGCCCGTCACGCGCAGCACGGCCGGCGGCACATGCATCATGCCCGAGAGCGTGCCCGCGCCGAACAGCATGCCGGCGGCCGCCATGAAGGCAAGGGAGAGCGCCAGCGTGACGCTCGTGAAAATCGTCAGGCGGCCGACTTGCGCCGGCGTGACCTCGGCCGCGCCGTAGACGCGGCAGCGCACGGCGCCGCCTGTCAGGGCACCAAAGCCCGTTACGTTGCCGAGCGCCGAGCCGACCGTCGCGCCGACCCACAGCAAGGAACGCGGCACCGCTACGCCGATGTGACGCAGCCCGACCGCGTCCCGCCCGACGAGCGCGGCAAAGCTGAGCCCGGTCGCGAACAGCGCGGCCATCCAGGCTTGCGGCGTCATCATGCGCAGCGAGTGGATGACCGACTTGTAATCGACCGAGCGCGAAAGATGCTGGAAGACGACCAGCAGCAGCACGCAGATGACGACCGTCAGCACGGGCGCGGCGAGCCGCTGAAGATCGAAGCCGCCGGACGAACGTCCGATCGGAGAAATGGCGCGAAGCCGGGCAAGCAACTTTGTGCGAGACATGCGTTCTATCAAACTGGCTCCCGCTGCGCATCGGCCGCGAGCGATCGATGGCAACGTTACATCACGGTTATCGGGGTCCGCGCACACACGCGGTCGGAGAGCGCCACTTCGGCGCCTGCCGCTCGCGCTCGCGCCATACAAAAGGCTTCAATGTGTGAAACGCCTGTATAACGGCGGTGGTTGACCCGACTTGACTAATATTGGGAAAACTACGGATCGAAAGCTTTCGATTAGACCTGGCGCGGTTCCCGGACGGCTCGACCGGCACGAATGACCGATCGCGCGCGCTTTACGGTTTGTCAGGGAAGCGGTTAGGATCGACGGCCGCGCAGCTTGCGGGCATCGACCTGAGCACGGGACGGTAGCTTAAGCGGTTACTACAAAAAAAGGCATCGGAATTATGAGAAAACACATCGAAATCTTGTTTGCCGCCATCGGCGCATCCGTGCTGAGCGCGTGCGTTTCGACCGACGACGCCCTGCTCAAGACCGTGCCCTTCGGGTCGGGCACGTCGCAGTACAAGCCATACGACTTCGTTCGCTGCGTGAAGGAAAAATGGACGCCGATCGCGCCGCGCGTGCGCGAATATTCGCCGAGCGCAGATACGCTGGCCGTTTCGGTGCCCGGCGGCGGCAGGACGAGCCAATCCGTGGTGCTGGTGATCGCGCAGGCGTCCGCGAACGGCACGGGCTACACGATCTACGGCGATGTCGCAGCCGCGGGCCGCTACGTCACGGCGACGCACACGTGCGACTGAGCCGCCGTATTCGTGATCAGGAAGGCTTGCCGTTGCGCATGTCGACGCCGGCCAGATGCGTGCCGACGACGCGTCCGATCAGATAGCCGTCCGATGCGCACGCGTTGACGCGCTCCTTGCCGTCCCACTGGATCTTGTACTGATCGTCCAGGGAATGGACCGTCGACGGGTCGAACTTGCGCCGGGCCTTGCCGCCATTGCGCACTTCCTCGCTGACGAGGCGGTTCCAGGTGAGCGCGTAGCCGTAGCGCACGCCGTCGGCAAAGGCGCCGTCGTCGCAGACTTGAGATGGGGGCGTCGTCTTGAGCATCAGATGGTAGCCGTTCGCGCTGCCGACCATGATGCGCTGCTCGCCCGGCGGCGCCGGCGGTGCGGGCGGCCTGGCCGGAGCCTGAGCCGCTTGCGTGGCCGATGCCGCCGACGCCGCCGCGGTGTCGGTGCCGTTCTGCTGCGGAAGCGGCGCGCATGCGCCGAGAAGCAGCGCCGCTGTCACCGCGATGGCCGTGCCGGCGCCTTGCATTTTTATGAACGTCATCCTGCGAATCACCTACGCTGACCCCATCTCAAATATAGTCCGGGCTCTACCTTACCATCCCAGGCGCATTCCTCGGAACGATGAGAAAAAGGCGGCGCAGATGCGACGACGCGGACGCCTTTCAGGCTGACCGCGTCGAAAAGAAGAGGAATGGAAGGGTCAGGACGCCGACGACGTGTTGCTCATCGGCATTTCGATCCCGCGCCGCGCCATCTCGACGATCAGAAACGTTCGCCGCGTGACGTGAAAGCGCGCGAGCAGATCGCTTGAATATTCCTTGGCAGTGTTTTCGCTGATGTTCATCTTGCGCGCGATAGCCTTGTTCGACAGGCCTTGCAGCAGATAGCGCAGCGTCTCGGTCAGGCGAGGCGGCAGATCGAGCGATTCGACCGTCACGCCTGCGTGCGGCGAAACCGGCTTCGGGCTGTGGCCGCCCTTGCCGAGCACGGTGTTCGGCAGGTAGACGCGCCCGTTGAGAATCGTCTTCAGCGCTTCGCGGAAGACGCCCGCGCCCTGCTCGCTGCCCTTCGAAATGAATCCGCACGCGCCGTTCTTGATGCATTCGAGCACCGTGTCGCGGTCGTCCTGCGCGGAAAGCATGATCGTCTGGATCTCGCGCTCTTCCTCGCGAATCCAGTTGAGGAGGTCCATGCCGGTCGCCTGGCCGCGCAAGTGGTAGTCGAGGAACATGAGATCGTAGGTGTTGGCGGAAAGCTTGGCCTTCGCCTGCTCGAACCCATCGGCTTCGTCGATTTCAAGCAAAGGCTCGTTCGCCAGAATGAGGCTTTTCATGGCGCTCCTGGTGAGCCCTTCGTCCTCTACTAGCAACACAGTTTTGAAGTAGCCATTTTCCATTGCGAGGCTCCGAGAACGGTTCCGATATTACGCGCGCCGCGCGCGGCGACCACCCCCCTTTCGCAGGGATACATTCGGCAGTCTCACAAAATCCACCGCATCCCCCTCCCGTGCCGGGTTTAGCGGCCGGTACGTTCGGTCGACACTGGTCGCAGTCGAATCAACCACGTAACGCAATACGAGAATGGAGGATGAGATGTCAAGCCGTCTGGCCGACAACGAAAGCGAATTCGCGTTGTGGCGTATCAAGCGGGCCCGCACGGCGGACACATCGCGCCGTGTGCTGATCGCCCATCAAGACAAGTCGATCGGCGATTCCCTCGCCGTGCAACTTCGGCTCAAAGGCTTGCAGGTCATCCATTCGCAGGATATGAAATCCGTGCGCGCGCTGGTGCATAGCTGGCAGCCACAGGCGCTGCTTCTCGATACGCGTCTTGACAACGATTCCGGCTATGTCTTTCTGCGCACGCTGCGCATGGACGCGGACGTCACCGGGCGGCTCCTCGTCGCGATGAGCAACGTGTGGCCCGCCGACCCGGTTCAGACGCTCAAGGAAGCCGGTTTCGATGCCCACTGCCGTCGGCCTTGCGCGACCTGGCGCATCGTCGATCTCGTCGAGTCGTTCTTTTCCATGCCGCTCACGCGCTGAGTCCCGAATCCGGAGGTGCCGCCATGAACAGAGATGCTTGCCTCGTCGTCGGGGGCTGGTTGCCGGCGCATGCGTCGCGCCTTCCCGCGGTTCGCGAGCGCGCCTGCGTGGAAGCGCGCGTCAGGCGTCGCCGCCGTCGCGCCGGGCCGGGGTCTCGCCGACTGCCATCGCGAGCGACGCCCGTATTTCACTACCTGGCCCGATGAGCGCGATGCCGGTTTCGGGCAGCCCTTGCGCCGCGAGGTTGAAGCCGTCGCTCACGTGCGAGACCGGTTCGACGCACAGATAACCCGCCCCGGCCGGACAATGCACGACGACGTGCTTCAGCGTGTCGTCGGCTTTCAGTTGGAGCGAGCGGCCGTCCGGGTAACGCAGCGTGGCGCGGCCGTCCCATCCACCCAGATAGCGCGTGTAGCCTTCCCTTTCCCGCACATGTCGATGCGCGGGCGCCTCGACCGTCGGCTCGATGGCGATCTCCGCTTCGTGACGCCAGTGCGTCGTCGCATGGAGTTCGGCTTCCTGGGCGCCGAAGTATGGGTGAAAGCCGAGGCCGACCGGCATCGGGCTGGACGACCGGTTCGCGATGCGCATCGACAAGCGCGCGCCGTGCGCATTCGCTTCGATCAGTTGCACGGCCTCGAACGCCCAAGGCCAGCCATGCTCGCCCTCGCCGTGCACGTAGCGCAACGCGACGCAATCCGCCTCCTGAAGCTCGACGCTCCATGCCGCGAACTGGCCGAAGCCGTGCAGCGCGTGCACCATGCCCGGAAACGTCGCGAGTTCGACGAGGGAACCGTCCGGCGCGGCAAAACGCGCATCGCGCACGCGATTCGAAAACGGCACGAGCGGATAGCTGCCGCCTTTGGGCCATGCGTCGCACGGCCAAGTGACGGCCGTCACCGGCACGAGCCAGTCCTGCCATCCGCGCGCGCCTTGCGTGGCGAAGCGCGTAATGCGCCCGCCCGCCGCCGGCGCGATTTCGACGACATGCGGCCCGCTCGAAATGCTCAGGCGCGGCCCGGCGTTCAGCGGTACGACTTCACGAAATTTCGTCACGACACGACTTCGATAGGAAAAGAACCCGCGCAGCCGCGCGGGCACGATGTCACTGTTTCTGTTCCTTCACGCGCGACACGAGTTGCGTCGGGCTCACGAACTGCAGCGCGATCAGCACCCACACCATCGTGATGGCCATGTAGATCATCGCCATCGCGTCGATGGATTGCGGCGCGCGCACGCCCGTTGAGAAGACGGCGTAATAGAGCGCGACGACGAGCGTCTGGGTCGTCGGCCCCGCGGTGAAGAACGTCAGCTCGAACATGCCGATGGTCCGCACCAGCACGAGCAGCCCCGCGGCCAGCATGCCGGGCACGAGCAGCGGCAGCAGCACGTAGCGGAAGTAACGGAACGTGTTCGCGCCGAAGATGCGCGCGGCCGATTCGAGGTTCGGATCGATCTGCTCGATGAACGGCGTCATCACGAGAATGACGAACGGCAGCGCAGGCACCAGGTTCGCGAGGATCACGCCGGTCAGCGTGCCTGCGAGATGGAACTTGTACATGACCGTCGCCATCGGGATGCCGTAGGTCACGGGCGGCACCATCAGCGGCAGCAGGAATACGAGCATCGCGAAACGCTTGCCGGGAAACTGCACGCGGGCGAGCGCATAGGCCGCCGGCACGCCGAGTACGATGGAGAGCAGCACCACCGCCCCCACCACTTCGAGCGTCACGAGCAGCACGCTCGAGAGCTGAAAATCGCTCCACGCCTGCGCGTACCAGTGCAGCGTGAAGCCCTGCGGCAAGAGCGTGCCGAACCAGCGCGTCGCCACCGAATTCACGGCCACGGTCGCGATCAGCAGCAGCACGTTGACGAGGAAAAAGCCCATCGTCGCCCAGACGAAGAACTTCCATAGCCTGTCGCGCAGGCTCACTTGCTGTTTCATGTGCTTGCCGGTGCCGTTCGCGGTTTCGGTCGGGGCGCCGGCCTGCCAGCCGGACGCCGCGCGGTTATCGGTCGTCATTATCCCTTGCCTCCCGTCACCGGACCGGTATAGAAGAAGCGGCGCGCGCCGAGCATGCCGCCCACGACGAGCAACTGCACGAAGCCCATCACGATCGCAATGGTCGATGCGAGCGCGTAGTCGTAGTTTTCGAACGCGGCTTCGGAGGCGGCGATCGAGATCACGCGCGTCGGACCGGCCGGCGCACCGAGCAGCACCGCCGACGGAAACACCGAGAACGCCTGCACGAACGAGAGACAGGCGGTCATCGTGAGACCCGGCAACAGCAGCGGCAGATAGATCTGACGGAACTGCTGCCACGGGCTCGCGCCGAGCGTCGCGGCGGCGCGCGCGAGCGTCGGGTCGATGCCGGTCACATACGACAGCGTCAGCAGAAACGCGAACGGAAACCCTGACACGATCAACGAAATCAGCACGCCCCAGTAGTTGTGCGTGAGGCGCACTTCATCGCCATAGAGATGGAGTGCCTGCAATGCCTGCGGAAACCAGCCGTTCGGGCTGAAGTACGTCAGCATGCCGTCGGCGATGAGCACGGTGCCGAGCGTCACCGGCACGACGAGCAGCGTCGTGACGAACTTCTGCCACGGCGAGGTGCGGCGCAACGCGAACGCGACCGGCACCGACACACCGACGTTGATGATCGTCGCGGGCACGGCGAGCTTCAGCGTGACGATGATCGTCGGCCACATCGACGAGTCGGTGAAGAACGTGATGTAGTTTGCCCAGACGCTGCCGCCGTTCATCGGACTGAACGAGAGCATCAGCCCGTAGGCGAACGGATAGATGAACAGCGCGAGGATGAAGAAGAGCGCCGGCGTGACGAGCCAGCCCTTCGGATCGCGTTGCTGCGCCGGAAGCGCGATCATTTGTCTTCTCCGTACACGAGCGTTTTCGAAGGCGCCACGCGCAGCGAGATGCGCTCGCCTTCGCTGCATTCGCCCGCGATGCGCGCCCAGAGCTTGCCGAACGCGGAATTGACGATGATGAGCGAATCGCGGCCGCCGTACTCGACGACTTCGACGTGCGCATCGAAGGCGTTCTCGGCGCCGGGCGTCGAACGCTCCATGTCTTCCGGGCGCAGCGCGACGCTGACGCGCTTGCTGTCGAAGCCTTCCATCGGCGTGCCGACGAGCCGCACGCCGTTCGCGTTCACCGCGACCGCCTCGCCCTGCGTGCCTTCGAGGGTGGCCTGCACGACGTTGCGAAAACCCATGAAGCGCGCGACATGCAGATTTTTCGGCCGCGAATAGACTTCCTTCGGCGAGGCCACCTGCTGGACGACGCCTTCCTTCATCACGACGATGCGATCGGCCATCGACAGTGCTTCGTCCTGATCGTGCGTCACGTAGATCGTCGCGCGCTCCAGCTTGCCGTGGATGCGGCGGATTTCGGCGCGCATCTCGATGCGCAGCTTGGTGTCGAGGTTCGAAAGCGGCTCATCCATCAGAACGAGCGGCGGCTCGATGACGATCGCGCGCGCGATCGCCACACGCTGCTGCTGGCCGCCCGACAGTTGACCGGGAAGCTTGGCATCGTGGCCGATCAGTTGCACGAGCTGCAAGGCGGCCTTCGCGCGCTTGGTCGCTTCGGCCTTCGGCATGCCGCGCATCTTGAGGCCGAAGCCGACGTTGTCCAGCACCGACATGTGCGGAAACAGCGCGTAATTCTGAAAGACCATGCCGAAGCCGCGCTTTTCGGGCGGCAGCACGTCGATACGCTTGTCGTCGAGCCAGATGCCGCCGCCCGTCAGCGGTTGCAATCCGGCGATGCAGTTCAGCGCGGTCGACTTGCCGCAGCCCGATGGCCCGAGCAGCGCGATGAACTCGCCGCGCTGGATATTCAGATCGAGCCCCTTCAACGCCGCGAGCTGCTGCCCTTCGGCGTTGGTGAAACTGCGCGAGACCGAGTCGAGGCGCAACTGCTCAAAAGTGTGCTTCATGACAATTTCCTGCGCTTTTTTGTACAAGCGGCGACGCGCCCTGGCAGGAGCGTCGCCGTCTCATCACAGCGTTACGCCAACTTACTTGGTCTTCGCCGCGCCGATTTCCCGGTCCCACTTCTGGAAGGCCGCCACCATCGACTGCGCATTGAGCGGCAGCACGTGCGGACGGTCGGCCAGCAGCTTCGCGTACTCGGGCCGGCCGAACTTCTGGATGACTTCCTGGCTCTTCGCGGGCGCCATCGAGAGCGGCACGTCCTTCACCGCCGGGCCCGGATAGAAGTAGCCATCGTCATAGGTCAGCGCCTGCTGCGCCGGCTCGAGCATGAAGTTCATCAGCTTGTAGAGCACGTCGAGCTTTTCCTTCGGCACGCCCTTCGGGATCACCATGTAGTGGGCATCGTTCACCCAGGTCATGTTGTCGAACGCGGCCACCTTGAACTCCGCGGGCACGATGCCGAGCGCGCGCGGGTTGATGTCCCAGCCGGTCACCGTGACCGTCATGTCGCGCGTGCCTTCGCCCAGTTCCTTCATGACGGCCGATGTGCCGCCCGGGTAATACGGGATGCAGTCGTTCAGCTGCTTGAGGAACGCCCAGGTCTTGTCCCAGCCGTTGATCGGGTCCATCGGGTCCTTGTCGCCGAGCACGTACGGCAGGCCCATCAGGAAGGTGCGGCCCGGACCGGAGTTCGCCGGGCGCGCGTAGATCAGCTTGTTCGGATGCGCCTTGCACCACGCGAGCAGTTGATCCGGCGTCTTCGGAACGTCGGTGACCTTGGCCGGGTTGTATTCGAGCAGCGGCCCCGCGGGCATGTAGGTCACTTCGAGGCCGTAGCCCTGCGCGATGTCCTGCATCTTGCGCGGGCCGGGTGCGTACTTGTCGAGCACGCCGGGGAACGCCTTCGCGTTATCGGGGAGCAGTTTCTCCCACAGGCCTTGCTGGATGCCGGCCGCGAGTGCGTCGGTGCCGGTGACGACGAGGTCGATGTCCGAGCGGCCCGCCGCCTGCATCGCCTTGATCTTGCCTGGCAACTGCGGCGCGGGCGCGTTCGTGAAGGTGATGCTGGAAACGAGGTCCGGATATTTCGCCTTGAACGCTTCGAAGCCCTTTTGCGTGAGCTGCAGATTGCCCGCAACGTCGACGATGTTGATCGATACGGGATCGGCCGCGTGTGCCGCGCTCATGCCGAAAACCGCGCTAACTGCGACGCAAACCGCCGCCAGCTTCACTGACAGTCCTACCTTGAAAGCCATGTTGTCTCCTCACTTCTCTCGCAACCAGGGGTCGGGAAAAGGTCCGGTCGTATCGTCGATGTTGTTGGTTCGGGTCGATCGCCGGCCTGTTTGTGCTTCGTTCTGATTCGTTTGTGCGCCGCTTGCTTGGCACCTTGAATGTAGCGGGTCTCTGTACGCGTGCGTCCTCATGGCGACCGGATGCTGAAAAATAGCTAACAGGGTCATAGGATGTCAAGCAAATCGGGGCTGCTGAGGCTGTTACCGAAACAGCGTGAGCGTGGTTTTTCCTCTGGCGATAGCGCTTTGCAAGGTCTCTCGGGAGATACCCCAACGGCCTGTTTAACTCGAATTTAACCGGTGTTTCCTTAGGAGTTACCGGGTGTTTTCCTGGTCGGCGTGATGTTCGACTTGAGTTCAGGAGGATGCCGCGCGGATACGCAATATGGGCGCGCGCATGTCGACGCAAGATCGTCCGCATGCGTTGGTCTGTACTCGACGCGCCTCGTGATGCCCGCATGTTTCCAAGCGCGCGCGCTGATCGCCGCTTCCTCGGATTTGGACGCTGAATTCTTTGTCGCCTGAAGCGTGTCTTTAATAGAAGTGCCGGTGAACCTTGATCGACTCTTCTGAACGTAGCCGAACGGCCTTCTCGCATCGCCCTACGGTCTCGATGCACGCGGTGCGATGGACAGTCCGCACGAGGGATGT
Organism: Caballeronia sp. INML3B; assembly: GCF_023631305.1. NCBI lineage: Bacteria > Pseudomonadati > Pseudomonadota > Betaproteobacteria > Burkholderiales > Burkholderiaceae > Caballeronia > Caballeronia sp. INML3B. The sequence continues at coordinate 361,440 of NZ_JALQDI010000040.1, read as the reverse complement.
GTGCCTGAGTGAGCCTCACCCCTTCTGTCTCGGCCATGGAGGCGAGTCAAGCAACTCGCCATGCTCGCTGCGGGCACGTGATCGTGGTCCCAGCTCTTGCCAGGACGGAGCGCGCTCACCGCCCCGTCGGCTGCGATGCGGATTCATGAAGCTCGCCGAAGGACAGATAGCTGGCGGTCTACATCGACGTCAGTTTAAGTTGTCAAACAACTTTGTTGCGGCGGGCATGACTTCGGCCGTCGACACGCAGGTTGTGTGACAACTGTGACGACGACTAGTCGCCGAACATCCTGACGATCGCGTTCTCGAGATGCGCCTTCATCGCTTTCCCGGCTCGAGCGGCGTCGCGCGCGCGAATTGCTTCGAGCACTTCCAAATGTTCGCGCTGGACGACGCGCTGCCGCTCGATCGTCTTGACGAACGAAAGATTGCGCGACAGATTCATGCTGACTTCGACCTGTTCTTCGATGAACGACAAGGCAGTGATGAAGAACTGATTCTTCGACGCTCGCGCAACCGCGAGATGGAACGCGAAATCGTCTTTTGCGCCGATGCCCTGCCGCGTTTCGACGACGCGCTCAAGCTGGTCCCATGCATCCTGGATCGCGCGGATATCGTCATCGTCAGCCTTGAGGGCGGCGAATTCCGCTGCCCCGGACTCTGTCACGATCCGAAATTCGTAGCAGCGGCGGATGTCCGACAGCGTTTCGAGCGGCGCGAAACGGCGCATGTCCGCATCAGGGCGGCGTCCGACGGTGGTGCCTGAGCCGCGCCGCGTCACGATGATGCCGTCCGCGCGCAGCCGTGCGAGGGCTTCGCGCACGGTCGGGCGAGAGGTCGCGAACCGTTCGGCGAGCGCGTGTTCGGTAAGGAGCCGATCGCCCTCCTTGAATTCGCCTTCCACGATGCTATTGAGGATGTCGCTGTAGATCCGGTCGGCGAGTCCGGAGGACTTACGCTCGTTCATGTTCGCGCTTGTCGTGCTTGTCAGGGTGGAGACCGATTGTAAGGCAGATTATTTGCGCGGTGATACGTCGCGGGGACAAGCCGAGCAACGCAAAAGCGGTCGACGCAGCAGCTGCGTCGACCGCCCCGATCACTCGGCTGCTACGTCAGGCGCTTACCACTGATGACCCGCGCCGATGGTAAACCCGATATTGCCGGAACTGCTGGTGTTACCCGACGCCTTCACCACCCACCGATCGTCCTGCGTCACGTACGAGATACCGATCGCCGCGCCGGATGCGCTCGCGTAACGCGCCCCCGCGACGGCCACCATGGTCTTCCCCGGAGCGGTAGGCTGCGGCAATCCGGCTGCGGCCATCGCCGCGGCGATACCACCGTAAGCCGTGCTGGCGACGTTGTTGATCTGGCTCTGCACGCCAGCGATGCGCGAATCGGTGTAGCTCTGCGCCTGCGCCGATGCCAGGTTCAATTGTCGGACGTTGACCGCGTCGGTGTCTTGCGTGCCGTTGGCGACGTTCGTGATCTGACGTTCGTTGCCTGCGGATCCGACCGATACCGTGTTCGCCCGGTCGGCCACCGAACTCGCACCGAGCGCGACCGAATTGTCCGCCCTCGCGTTCGCGTTCGCGCCCATCGCGGTAGCGTGGGCGCCGGTAGCGCTGGCAACCTCGGTGTTGCGATCCCCGTCGGCCGCGAACAACGGATTGCCGCCGCTCTCGGCGATGTTCGTCACGCGGTCGAGCGCGGCGTTCATCTGGTTCACGTTCACGGCATCGGTGCCCGCAACGCCCGCCGCGACGTTGTGAATCGTCGTCGCGCCGGTGCCATTGCCGAGCGTCAGGTTCGAATAGTCGGCTTTGCCATCCGTACCCGTGTCATACGTCACGGCTGTTTTCGACGAGCCGTCGCCGTCGATCAGGCCCGCTTGCTTCAACTGCGACACATTGACGGCGTCCGTGTCCTCCGTGCCGGCCGCCACGTTCGTGATCTGACGCGACGCGTTTGCCGAGCCGACCGAAACGGTATTCGGACGATCCGCCACGGAGTTCGAACCCAATGCCACCGAGTTGGCCGCCGTTGCCGACGCGCTGCCTCCGATTGCCACCGAGTCCGCGCCCGTCGCGGACGAATCCGGCAGCGTCGAATTGGCGTGGAAGTACTTGATCCCGCCGCCCGTCGTGATGTTGTTCAGCGTGTCGTTGATCGTGGCGATGCCCGCCGTGTTCTGCGTAACGCGGCCGTCGAGGTTAGCGAGCGCGTCGCCGTGTTGTTGAACGTCGAATTGTCGATGAACGTATAGGTCGGCTTGGTGATCTTGCCGTCGGCGTCAACGGATGATCCGCCGCCCAGCGCGTCCGCGGCGCTTTGCGCGGTCGCAAAGAGTTGCGAGCCGTTGATCGCTTCGTGGCTCGTCTGGTCGACCTTCCCGTTGGCCACGTTGTCGATCGTTACCTGCGCTTGTGGATCCTGCGCATGCAGCGTGACTCTGCTGCGCGTCGGATCGTCGTAGGTCACTACGTTTGCAAGGCTCGACGAGATCGTCGAGGTCAATTGCGAGACGTTGACGGCATCGGTCGCATCCGAGCCGGCCGCGACGTTCGTGATGCGACGCTGCGAGGTCGCCGAGCCCACCGATACCGTGTTCGGCTGATCCGCCAACGAGTTGGAGCCGAGCGCAACGGCGTTATCCGCAGATGCGATCGCGTTGCCGCCGATCGCCACCGCATCGACGCCGAGCGCGGAAGAATCCGGAAGGGTCGAATTGGTATGGAAGTACTTGATGCCGCCGCCGTTGTTGATCGTGCTCAGCGTCGTGTTGATGATGCTGATGTCCGATGTGTTCTGCGTGACGCGGCCGTCGAGGTTGGTGAGCGCGTCGCCGACGTTGTCGAACGTCGAATTGTCGGTGAACGTGTAGGTCGGCTTGGTGATCTTGCCGTCGGCGTCAACGGATGATCCGCCGCCCAGCGCCTCCGCGGCGCTTTGCGCGGTCGCAAAGAGTTGCGAGCCGTTGATCGCCTCCAGGCTGGTTGCATCTACCGTCCCAGGCGCGACATTCTTGAGCGTAACCGGCGAGCCCGGTGTGCCGAACGTAACGCTCGTGTGACCCGGATCATCGTACTGGACGGTGTTGTCCAAGGCGACCGACAGCGAATGGACTCCCGTCGACAACGAGACGACTGCGGTCGAAGTCGAGGTCGAAAGCGTAACGATGCCGGTTGACAGCGTTGTCACAGCCGTGGAGGTGGATGCGGACAGCGTGTCGATACCCGTCGACAGAGACGCGATGCCGGAGGTTACCGTGCTGAGGCCGGTGGAAAGCGACGCGACGCTCGATGTCACCGTGCTCAAGCCTGTCGACGTTGAGGTCGACAGCGAGTCGAGGCCGGAGGTCACCGTGCTGAGGCCTGTGGAAAGAGAATCAACGTTCGATGTCACCGTGCTCAGGCCTGTCGAGGTCGAGGTCGACAACGAGTCGAGGCCCGAGGTCACCGTACTCAAGCCCGTTGAGGTCGAGGTCGACAGCGAGTCGAGACCGGAACTTACCGTGCTGAGACCCGTGGAAAGAGAATCAACATTTGATGCGACTGTACTCAATCCTGTCGACAGGGAACTTACATTGGACGTAACCGTGCTGAGTCCCGTGGACAGCGAGTCCACGTTAGACGTCACCGTGCTCAGTCCGGTGGAAAGCGAAGCGACGCTCGAGGTCACCGTGCTCAGGCCCGTCGAGGTTGAGGTCGACAGCGAGTCCAGACCAGATGTCACCGTGCTGAGCCCTGTGGAGAGAGAATCAACATTAGATGTAACCGTGCTCAAGCCTGTCGAGGTCGAGGTGGACAGCGAGTCGAGACCGGAGGTCACCGTGCTCAAACTGGTCGAGGTCGAGGTCGATAACGAGTCGAGGCCTGAGGTCACCGTGCTCAGGCCGGTCGAGGTTGAGGTCGACAGCGAGTCCAGACCGGAGTTCACCGTGCTGAGCCCTGTGGATAGCGAACTCACGCTAGACGTGATGGTGCTCAAACCCGTAGACAGCGAGGTCACACCGGACGTCACCGTGCTCAGCCCGGTGGAGAGCGAAGCGACGCTCGAGGTCACCGTGCTCAGGCCCGTCGAGGTTGAGGTCGACAACGAGTCCAGACCAGATGTCACCGTGCTGAGACCGGTGGAAAGAGAACCAACATTCGATGTAACCGTGCTCAAGCCCGTCGAGGTCGATGTCGACAACGAGTCGAGACCGGAGGTCACCGTGCTCAAGCCCGTCGAGGTCGATGTCGACAGCGAGTCCAGACCGGAGTTCACCGTGCTGAGCCCTGTGGATAGCGAACTCACGCTAGACGTGATGGTGCTCAAACCCGTAGACAGCGAGGTCACACCGGACGTCACCGTGCTCAGCCCGGTGGAGAGCGAAGCGACGCTCGAGGTCACCGTGCTCAGGCCGGTCGAGGTTGAGGTCGACAGCGAGTCGAGACTGGAGGTCACCGTGCTCAAACTCGTCGAGGTCGAGGTCGACAACGAGTCGAGGCCTGAGGTCACCGTGCTCAGGCCCGTCGAGGTCGAGGTTGACAATGAGTCCAGACCGGAGGTCACTGTGCTGAGACCTGTGGAAAGAGAATCAACTTTCGAAGTAGCCGTGCTCAAGCCCGTCGAGGTCGATGTCGACAGTGAGTCCAGACCGGAGTTCACCGTGCTGAGCCCTGTGGATAGCGAACTCACGCTAGACGTGATCGTGCTCAAACCCGTAGACAGCGAGTTCACACCGGACGTCACCGTGCTCAGCCCGGTGGAGAGCGAAGCGACGCTCGATGTCACCGTGCTCAAACCCGTCGAGGTCGATGTCGACAGCGAGTCGAGACTGGAGGTCACCGTGCTCAAACTCGTCGAGGTCGATGTCGACAACGAGTCGAGACCGGAACTTACCGTGCTGAGCCCCGTGGAAAGTGAATCAACGTTCGAGGTAACTGTGCTCAAACCTGTCGACAGCGAGCTCAGGCCGGTGGAAAGCGAAGCGACGCTAGACGTCGCCGTGCTCAAACCCGTCGACGTCGAACTGGACAGTGAATCGAGGCCCGAGGTCACCGTGCTCAGGCCCGTCGAGGTCGAACTCGACAGCGAGTCCAGACCGGAACTTACCGTGCTGAGACCCGTGGAAAGTGAATCAACGCTCGAGGTAACCGTGCTCAATCCCGACGAGGTTGAACTCGATAACGAGTCCAGACCTGAACTCACCGTGCTGAGACCCGTGGAAAGAGAACCAACATTCGACGTGACCGTGCTCAAGCCGGTCGAAACCGAACCCGACAGCGAGTCGAGACCTGAACTCACCGTGCTCAATCCCGTCGACAACGAACTCACGTTCGACGTCACAGTGCTCAAGCCAATCGAAACCGAAGTCGACAGTGAATTGACACTTGAATTCACCGTGCTCAGACCCGTCGAGAGCGAATTCACTCTGCTTGACGCCGTGCTCAGGCCTGAGGACATCGAACTGGACACCGTGAAGAGCTGAGAGCCATTGATCGCGTCCAAGCTAGCGGCATTCACAAGTCCGGGCGCCAGTCCCGTGATCTTGTCCCGGTTCATGTTGATCTGCGCGTATGCGTTGATCGTGGTCATACTGGTGCCGGGATCTGTGACAATGGTCAGCTGGTCGGCACCCGCGGTACCGAACACAAGCGTGTTGGAGTCCGTAGCGACGGCATAAGCGCCCACCAGCGCAGCCTGGTCAAACGCGACAAAGCCCACTCCAGTCTTGCCACCGCTGTCACACGCTGCGCCGCCCTGCGGACCGCTAGCCGTCGATGAGAAGCAGTTCACATATGCGTCCGCGTCGAAGACACCATTTACATAGCTATTCGCATCCACCGCGTGCGCCGTTCCGCCCGCAAACGTAGCCATCGCGGAGGCAGCCACAACCGCCGATCGCTTCGTGCTCTTCCCCTTGGTCCGAGCAAATTCATGCGCAACCACCCACTCTCCAGACGCCTGACTCCACACCACCTTATACGTTTTGTTCACTCGAAACCTCGTAGATTCAATCGCTCAACATTCACGACTCGGCATGAAGCGCCCGCTCGCCAGGACAGATAAATGAAACAGCTTGTGATTTCTTGCATTTAGTTTGCGGCCGGTCGGCCAGCATTCGAATTCAGGATCTTCAGTGGCGTAGATATGACCAAATAGTTAGATTTACTAACGTTACAAGACGTAACATTGGTATATCTATACGCTCCCGCCACAATGGAGGTCCGCAATTCTTGGCCTTCGCGGCGGGCGTTTCAATTCATAAATTCTGAAAAAACCTCTATTCCGATTAAGGAATCCAAAATGTTTCAAAATCCGAAGGCCTTCAGTCGAACTTTCTTACTTGCAAAAAAACTGACGCGAGGCAACTAACAAGGCTAATTGAGTGCCAAATGGAATCGTCGGGAAACCGTCTTGAATAAGCCTGGGAAGCGATATCAACGAATTTTATTTCGGTTGTACGTTCGGGTTTCGTGCTGCGCAGAAGGCTAAGCGGAGCCGACTTTGCTCGATCCGCACGTCGATGCGTCGGAGCCCTCGGGCGCGGGATCGCTGGCGGGGAAGCTGCGTCGGCCATCGATGAAAGCGCGGGCAGGACGCTGGTCGCGTCGTCGCCAATGGACATGCAGACGCGTACCCGCATCGGCGGCGTCACGATCCGCGCAGGTGAAAAGACAAACAAAAAGCGCGCCGTGGTTTCCCGACGGCGCGCCTCGACCCGCATGGACAACACTCAAATCGACAACAACTTCCGCGCCTCCTGCGCCGTCGCCACCGGCCTTCCATACTCCGCGCACAGCGACGCCACCCGACTCACCAATTGCGCATTGCTTTTCGCGAGCGTGTCCTTGTCCCAGCGCACGTTGTCTTCCAGCCCCGTGCGACAGTGCCCGCCCAACTGCAGCGTCCAGTGATTCACTTCGAGCTGATGACGCCCGATGCCCGCAGCGGTCCACGTCGCATCGGGCAAGTTCTTCTTCAACTGCTCGACTTCGAATTCGAGAATCTCGAGCCGCGCGGGCAAGGCGTTCTTCACGCCAAGCACGAACTGAACGTGCACGGGTGACTTCAACAAGCCCTGATTCACCAGATCGACGGTGTTATAGAGCATCGCCAGATCGAAAATCTCGATCTCGGGCTTCACATTGTGATCGAGCATCATCTGCGCGAGCGAGCGTACGAAGTCGGGCGGATTCTCGTAGACGATCGTCGGAAAATTGACCGAGCCCGTCGCCAGCGACGCCATGTCAGGCTTCAAGTCGAGCATCGCGCCGCGCTGCTCGAACGAGCGTCCGCGCCCGCCCGTCGAAAACTGGATGATGATGTCCGGGCAATGCTTGCGGATGCCCTCCTGCAAGTCCGCAAACCGATGCCGGTCCGAGCTGGAGCGTTCATCTTCATCGCGCACATGCAGATGCACGAGCGTCGCGCCCGCTTCATACGCCTCATGCGTACTCTCGATCTGTTCGGCGATCGTGATCGGCACGGCGGGATTGTCCTTCTTGCGGGGGACCGAGCCGGTAATGGCAACCGATATCACGCACGGTTCTTTCGTAGGGGATTGGGTCACGCTTCGCTCCTTGAAGGCGCCATTCTTGCGGCAACAATGCAGGATCGCGAACGGCGCTCAGATTTGAACTAACTAGTACGTTTGTGATAGTGACGCATTGTCCGTTCCGCTGCCAGCCAAACAAACCCTGACTCACCGGCCTGTGCATCGCTGTTCGTACGACGAATCGGCCGGCGTGTTCGTCTACTGTCGCTGCGCATATTCCAACAGCATTTTGCCGACCTGCTCGTCGGTGATCGCCGGTTTGATGTCGAACATGAACAGATCGGCCCACTCGTGCGCCCAGCACGCGAGCGGCTCGATGTCGTCGCATTCGCATACGGCGACGCCCCAGATGGAGCCGATCGCATGCCAGCGTCCAAGCAGCTTGATGCCCTCGGGCGGCGCGCCGCGGGTTTGAATGAATCGCTCGGCCGCCTGGCGTTCGACCTCGGGCTGCGCAGTCCAGTTGACGATGAATAGCATGGCTCGATCCTCCTGTTGGAACGCCATGAAACGGCGCGAAGCGCCGGGTCGCCGCCGCATCGGCCCATCGGGTCGACGCGGTTCATTCAGTATAGGAGGCAGGCGCGCATTGCATCGCCGCGTATCGCTGCATATCGGTTGCATATTGCAGTACGCATTGGGCGCGGCCGGGATGCACTATGCTCCTGCCACCGGATTACGCAAACGCGAGCGTGGCATCGGTCAATGCATCACGACGACGGGCGTCGCGAGCACCGGTTGCGCATACGTGATCCTGACGGACGGCGGGACCACATACGGCGACACCACGACGACCGGCCTCGGCGGAGGCGGAGGCACGGCGACCGCCACGGGCGCGACGACTACGGTGCGCGCGGGCACGTAGTAATAAGGCGGCCTCGGCGGCGGCGCGTAGTAGTACACCGGACGCGGCGGCGGCGCGTAGACGACGGCCGGCGCGACATAGGAAACCTGCACGCTCGTTCCAGCCGCTGCGGTTTTGGCGCAGGTCAGGCTGATGGCGGCAACGGCGGAGACGCTAAGCAAACGGATGTTCATGGTGAAGTCCTCATGCATCGTGGAACATGGAATTCGGCAGCGTGAACGAAACACGTCTGCCGGCGATGAGAACGATAGCGAAGCGTCGCGCCAAGCGTGAGCCGTAACTTATGTCGCCGCATGTCGGCAAAAGCGTGCGGATCCGCGCATGAAATCCGGCGACATGATTCGTAGCATCCGTGAGATTGCGTTCGCCGTGCGGCTCAATAGAATGGCATCACCGTCGACGTTCATTCGTATCCGGCCAGGGAGAAAGCCATGCGAAAAATTCTTGTCATGCTTGCGGCATGCGTGGCGTGCGCCGCGTTCGCGCAAACCGCGACCCAGCCGATGGGCGCGAGTCCGCGCGTGGAACACGCGCTCGGGCAGTTGCAGACCCGCTTCTCGAGCGCGAACACGACGCACGACGGCAAGCTCACGCGCGAGCAGGCGTCGGCCGGCATGCCGATGGTGGCCAGGCACTTCGATGAGATCGACACACAGAAGAACGGCTACGTGACGCTGCCGCAGATCGAAGCCTTCATGCGCGAGCACGCCACGCAACGCTGATCCGGGAGCATCCATGGAAACCCTGCCGAAGATCATCGTGCTCGACGACGAAGCCGAGTTGCGCAACATGCTGCAGCGTTTTCTGAGTACGCAGGGGTTCGAGGTCCGCGTCGTCGAGAACGGCAAGCGGCTCGACCGCTACCTTCAGCGCGAGCCTTACGACCTGCTCGTGCTCGACTGGATGATGGAGCCCGAAGACGGCCTCTCGGTCTGCAAGCGCCTGCGCGCCGAAGGCCAGACGCTGCCTATCCTGATGCTCACGGCCAAGGGCGATCCGGTCGACAAGGTGATCGGCCTCGAAACCGGCGCCGACGATTACCTCGCCAAACCCTTCCTGCCGCAAGAACTCGTCGCTCGCGTGCGCGCGCTGCTGCGCCGCCAGAAAATCGCCGCCGGCGATCCGACGCACACGCAGCAGGTCGTCCGCTTCGGCGAATTCCGCCTCGATCTCGCGAGGCAAAAGCTCTATCGCAACGGCGAGCCGTTCGATATCCATTCGGCGCAGATGCAGTTGCTCCATGCGCTCGGCTCGTCGCCGAACCGCGCGGTGAGCCGCGACAACCTCATCGCCCGCACGCGCGGCCGCGATCACGATGCGCTCGATCGCAGCATCGACGTGCAGGTGCTGCGGCTGCGTCAGATCGTCGAGGAAGACCCGGGCAAGCCGCGCTTCATCAAGACCGTCTGGGGCGTCGGCTACATGCTGCTCGCCGAAATCGAATCGTGAGCGCCGTGCGTCGCGTCCATTTCGTGCCGCGCTCGCTCTTCGCGCGCAACATCCTGTTGCTGGTCGCGCTCGTCGCCGTGAGCCAGGTATGCGCGATCGCGGTGCTGCTGCACTTCATCCAGACGCCGCGCATCGAGCGGGCGGCGGCGACGTTCGCAAGCTACATCGTCACGCTCGACACGCTTTTGCAAACAACGCCACCCGACGCCGCGCAAACAGTCGCCGCGCACCTCGACCTGCGCCGCGACTTGCCCGCCGGCGCGCACGAGACGGCGCCGGGATCGCGCTTGCGCTTCTATCAAACGTATCAGCGTCAGACGTTCATCGAGAGCCTGCGGCAGCACTTGCCCGCCGGCATGCTCGTGCGCTGGCAAGGCGGCGAAACGGCCGACGACGGCCAGCAACGCTTGTGGATCCGCGCGCATCTGTCGGGCGAGCCGCGCTGGCTTGCGTTGCCGGTGCCCGAAGCGGCACACGACGACGGCCTCGTGACCGCCCTCCTTCTGTCGCTTGGACTCGGCGCGCTCGCGTTCGCGACGGCCTATGTGATCCAGCGCCACCTGAACCGCCCGCTCGCGCATCTCGCCGATGCCGCGCGGCTCGTTTCCGCGGGCGGCGAGCCGGGCGTCCTGCCGACGGACGGCCCCACCGAAATCGCGCAAGTGAGCGGCGCGTTCAACCGCATGACGGCCGCGCTGAAGGAAGCCGAAGCGACGCGCGCGCTGATGCTCGCAGGCATCTCGCACGACATCCGCACGCCGATGACCAAGCTGCGCCTCGCCATGGCGATGTCCTCCGTGCCTGCGAAGGATGCGGCGTTCGCGGCATCGGCGGAGGGCTATCTCGACACCATCGACACGATTCTTCAGCAGTTCATGGATTACGCGGGCAGCGGCGCGAAGGAGACGCCCATCGTCGGTGATCTGAATGCGCTGATCGCCAGTCTCGCTGCCGATTTCGCGGGACTGGGACACGAGTTCGCGCTCGATCTCGGCCACATCGAACCGTTCCCGTTTCGCCCGATCAGCATGTTGCGCATGCTCATGAACCTGATGCAGAACGCGGTGCTGTACGGCGTGACCGGGCTGGAAGTGCGCACGTGGACCGACGCGCGGGCGAATGCCGCGTGCATCGTGATCGCGGATCGCGGCAAGGGACTCGGCGAACAGGATCCGGAAGCGCTCAAGCAACCGTTCAAACGCGGTGGCGGCGAAGGCCAGCCGAAAGGCACGGGCCTCGGTCTCGCGATCGTCGAGCGCATCGCGCGGCTGCATGGCGGCACGCTCGAGCTGCGCGCACGCGAAGGCGGCGGAGCGGAATCGCGCATCGTGCTGCCGCTTTCCGGCGCGGCGGCGAGCTGACGCTATTTCGTGGCGTGTGCGTCGTCGGGATCGGCGATTGCCTGCTTCGCGCCGCCCTCTTTCGCCGCTTGCGCCTGCTCCTCGACGACCGTCGATTCGCGCGCGAGCGGTGCGATCGCCTGCAACGGGACCATCGGCTGCGCGCGCGCGTTGACGCCGGCGGGACTCGGCTCGTTGTCGTGGATCAACGCGCGGATGCGCGGATAAATCTGCCGCTCCCAGCGCTTGCCGTTGAATACGCCGTAGTGCCCGACGCCCGTCTGCACGTGATGCGCCTTCAGGTACGGCCGCAGCTTGTCGCACAGATCCTGCGCGGCGAGCGTCTGGCCGACTGCGCAGATGTCGTCGCGCTCGCCCTCGACGGTGAAGAGCGCAGTGCGCCGGATCGCCGACGGATCGACCTTGCGGCCGCGCACTTCGAGTTGCTTCAACGGCAACGCGTGCCGCTGAAACACCGTATCGACGGTCTCCAGATAGAACTCCGCGGTGAGGTCCATCGTCGCGAAGTATTCCTCGTAGAAAACACGGATCACGTCGGCCTGAGCGGGATCGCCCTTCGCGCGCTGACGATGCATCTCCTCGAACGATTCGAGGTGGCGCGCGAGATTCATCGACATGAACGCGCCCAGTTGCATGAAGCCGGGATAGACGCGCCGCATCGCGCCCGCGAAGCCGAACGGCACCATCCCGATCAGGTTGCGCTCGAACCATTCGATCGGCTTGCTCTTCGCGAGCTCGTTTACGCGCGTGGGATTCACGCGGGTGTCGATCGGACCGGCCATCAGCGTCATGCTCGCCGGCTCAGCGGGATGCCGGTCCTCGGCCATCAGTGCGACCGCCGAGAGCGCCGCGACGGTCGGCTGACACACCGCGAGCAGATGCGCGCCCGGCCCGATCGTTTCGATGAAGTCGATGATGTGCTGCACGTACTCGTCGAAGCCGAAGCGGCCGTGCATCAGAGACACGTCGCGCGGATTGCGCCAGTCGGTGATATAGACGTCGTGGTCGGCGAGCATCGTGCGCACGGTGCCGCGCAGCAACGTCGCGAAGTGGCCCGACATCGGCGCGATGAGCAGCACGCGGGGCTGCGCAACGGCCACATCGGCCTTGCGGAAATGCAGCAGGTCGCAGAACGGCGTGCGCGCCGTCACCTCTTCCACGACGCGCATCGGCTGGCCTTCGACGTCCACTTCCGCAATACCGAACGCCGGCCGCGCGTGCGTGAGTCCGGCAAGCTCGATCAGTTCGCAGATCGCGTTAAGGCCGCGGCCTTGCGGCGTTGCGCCGATCTCCTTCCAGACCCGCAGCGCGCCGCCCGCGAGCGAGGCGGCGTGGCGTATCGGCAGCATCGAATCGGACCAGGCCTGATAGCCCGCGTAAGCAAAGGGATTCATCTCTCTTGCACGCGGGCCGCGCATGCGTCGAATTGGAGCAACGAAACAAGGCAATACGTATGCCAGTCGACCGTGGCGACGGCTCACCCGACCGAGCGACTGGCATACCCTTTGCACCGCTACCGTTCACGAGCGCGTTTTGCCGCCTTTCGGTGCCCGCACGCGCCGCGCTCGATCCGTCTTGGTGCACGACGCGCGAGGAGAACCTCATGGCGAACGCCACGCTTACCATCAGCAGCAAGAACTATTCGTCCTGGTCGCTGCGCGGCTGGCTGCTCACGAAGTTCAGCGGACTGCCGTTCGAGGAAGTCGTGATGCCCGCGGACGATCCCGGCGCGCGCGCCGAGCTGCTGCTGCTCTCGCCATCGATTCTCGTTCCGTGTCTCTTTCACGATGGCATCAAGGTCTGGGACACCCTCGCGATCGGCGAGTATCTGAACGAAGTGCGCCCCGGCGCCCGCCTGCTGCCGAAGGAACGTGCCGAGCGCGCGCATTGCCGGGCGATCTGCGGCGAGATGCATTCGGGCTTCGCCGCATTGCGCTCCGCCTTGCCGATGAACCTCAAGGCGCACTTTCCCGGCTTCAAGGTGTGGGCGCGCGCGCAGACCGACATCGAGCGCATCGTGACCATCTGGCACGAGTGTCTCGCGCAATACGGCGGTCCGTATCTTTTCGGCGAACGCACGTGCGCGGATGCGATGTTCGCGCCGGTCGTCACGCGCTTCGTCACCTACGACGTAAAGCTCGACGCCGATATCGTCGCGTACGGCGAGCGCATTCTCGCCATGCCGGAAATGCGCCAGTGGATCGCCGATGCGCAGCAGGAAGCCGAAGAGATCGACGAACTGGACGTCGAATTCTGAACGTCGCGCCGCAGACGCACCGGGTTTTCCTTTCCTTCATCCGTGAACCATACTGAGTCTGTAGGAGGAAACCCGTCATGGAACCGTCGATCCACCCAGACGCCTCGGTCAGGCGCGCCGCGCCGACGCTGCACGTCCGCTTCTCGGACACCGACGCCATTCCGTTTCCGACCCGTACCGTCGAGCGCGGCGACGCGCTTTATTGCACGGGCGAGCCGCTGCGCAGCCTCTATACGGTGCAAGGCGGCTGCTTCAAGGCCGTCGCGACGTATCCCAGCGTCAGCGACGACAGCGCTCCGCACACGCAGGTCACGGGTTTTCACTTCGCGAATGAAACGCTCGGCCTCGACGGGGTGTGCACGGGGCGGCACGAAAGCGACGCCATCGCGCTCGAGCCAAGCGTCGTGCGGATCATGCCGGTCGGCATACTCGAACCCCTGTGCCGCGAGTACGCGGCCATGCAGCACGAGCTGCTCGCGATCATGAGCGCGGAAATCGTGCGCGCGTCGCGTCTCGCGCTGATGCTCGGCACGATGCCCGCGCGCGAGCGCGTCGCCGCGTTCCTGCTCGATTTCTCCGAGCGCCTCGACGCGTGCACTGCTCCAGCCCGCGAACATGCGAACGAACTGATCCTGCCGATGACGCGTTCGGACATCGGCAGCTATCTCGGACTCGAACTGGAAACCGTGAGCCGCATGCTGTCGAAGCTGCAACGCGAGGGCGCGATCGGTCTCAACGGGCGGCAAGTGCGCATCGTCGATCGCACGATGCTCGAACACCACTGACGAACGTTCGTCGATTTTCCCGGACTACGCGCGGACCGTCAGCACCGCCGCGCCCGTGAGCCTGCCTTCGCGAAGATCGGCGAGCGCGCGGTTGGCTTCGCCGAGCGGATAAGGTGTCGTGTGCAGATCCAGATGAAACTGCCCGGCGATGTCCATGAACGCGCGCCCGTCCTCGCGCGTGAGATTCGCCACCGACATGACGCGGCGCTCGCCCCAGAGCAGGTCGTACGGAAATGCAGGAATGTCGCTCATGTGGATGCCGCCGCACACCACGGCGCCACCCTTCGCGACCGCCTTGAGCGCCGCCGGCACGAGCGCGCCGGCCGGCGCGAAGATGAGCGCGGCGTCGAGTTCGTCGGGCGGCGTTTCGTCGCTGCCGCCCGCCCAATGCGCCTTCAGAGTGAGCGCGAGCCGTTGCGCGGCGGTATCGCCGGGACGCGTGAACGCATAGACCGAGCGACCCTCATGGTTCGCCACCTGCGCGACGATATGCGCGGCCGCGCCGAAGCCATAGATGCCGATGCGCTGCGCATCGCCCGCCATCGCGAGCGTGCGATAGCCGATGAGTCCCGCGCACAAGAGCGGCGCCGCTTCGACATCCGAATATCGCTGCGGCAGATGCAGGCAGTAACGTGCATCTGCGACGACGCGGTCCGCATAACCGCCGTCGATCGTATAGCCCGTGAAGCCGGGTGTATCGCATAAATTCTCGCGGCCCGCTGTGCAGTAGCGGCAATGTCCGCACGTGTGACCCAGCCACGGCACGCCCACGCGATCGCCGGGCGCGAAGCCCGTCACGCCGTCGCCGAGTCGCGCGACCGTCCCGACGATCTCGTGCCCCGGAATCACCGGCCGCTTCGGATGCGCGAGCTCGCCGTCGATGACATGCAGATCCGTTCGACACACGCCGCACGCATGGACGTCGATGAGCAGTTCGCCTGCATGCGGCGTGGGATCCGGCAGGTCGAGCATCTGTAAAACGGGGGCATTGCCGTCGAAAACCATTGCGCGCATGGATACGTCTCCTGAGTTCGTTGCTACTGCATGCATGCCGTGATATTGCAGCGCAGCGCTTTTGTTTTAGCGCGCATCGGCGCAGCGCGTGTGTCGGCGTCGCCGTGGGGCGCGCGAGGCCGACGTGGTGCACATGTGCACGACCAACGAGCGTCGTTCTAGCCCCCAATCGCCCGATGATGCGCCGCATTCATCGAGTTGGACTCAGGCCCACATGCGTCGATATGCCTCCGATGCTTGTCTCCAAAGCGTCAGATTGTCGTACTAAACTCAACCCATGCAGTGCCGATGTGAAAGTGCGCGGCGAACATGTTTCGGCATCGGTCTTGCTTTATCGGTTCGACTGTCTTTGCTGTTGCGGCACAGCAAGTTTCAGAGCGCCTCGGCGATGGAACCCATTACATGCGCCGCGCTTAAAACTTATCCGCCGCGCGCAGTTCGAACCTTGATCGCGGTCTCCGCAGACCGCGCTGTAACGCCTCAACAATACGCGCGGTGCAAGCCGCCATTCAACCGACGGCGCTCATGGCCAGCGCGAAAGCGCTGAGCGTCTCGTCCATCGAATCGTTTCATGGAGGATGACATGCGTATCACGGTCAAGCTGGATGGCTTCGAAGGCGCTCAATCGGCGGCTTTCGCCATCCTGTGGCTCGACAAGGAAACCCGCCGCTGGTCGCGCGAGGGTCACCAGGCGGTGGAAGTGCCGGACTGGGGCGGCCTGCGTTCGGGAAAGAACGGCACGATGATTTGCGGCCAGAAAGTCGGCGACCCGATCTGCGTGCTGGAGCGCCTCGACGTCGACGCACCGGATGGTCCGAGCGAAGGTCTCGCGGGGCGCGTGCTGTGGTATGCGGACGGCGCGGCGACGAAGAGCACCGGACGCTGGCACGTGCAGTGCATCGACCGCGAACAGATCAAGGCGGAGCACGGCGTTTTCGCCGGCGAAGAGGGAGGCTGATCTGAACGCGCAATCTCAGGGCTCGTCGCCCGGCAACGGCGTAAGCATCACGACGAACGACGCAGCCCCGATGAGAATTGCGAGCACGCCGTAGTACATCACGGCCGTCTCGTCGAAGAGCAGGCCGCGCAGCGCCGCATCGATGCCGCCCAGCGTCACGAACACGGCGCCCAAGGCCGCGACAATGCGCCCTTCACCCCTGATCATGATGTTCTCCCGACCGTCGGGCGGCGCCGGCCCGACTCACCGCATCGCGCTCGTGTCGATGTCGCGCCGCCATGATTCATGGTCGTTTGCGCGGCTCGGCATGGCTTGACCTGTATCAACCTCGCCAGTACTCCGCTGCGCCGCCTCGTCACGCGCGCCGGGCTGCGCAAGAAAACGCCCGTTCTGGTGTTTTCCCTTGCCCGTTTCCAACGCTTATATTGGTAGTATCAGGTGCCGGCTGCAGGTTGGCATGATTTCGCGGACGGCGCATGCTGCTCGGGCCATCCTCGCCTTTGCCCGCAAGAATGGCTCGCATTCGACCGACAGAATCCTGGGGAGGCACGATGAATCAAAATTTCAGCGACCCGTTCAGCCAGTTTGCCGCCATGTTCCAGCAGTACCAGCTTCCAGGGTTCGATGTCACCGCGATCATGGAATCGCGGCGCAAGGACGTCGAAGCGCTCGCGGCGACCAACCGCGTCGCGTTCGGCGGCATGGAAGCGCTGCGCGACAAACAGGTCGAAATACTGCGCCGGACTTTGAGCGATCTGGAAACCATCGCAAAACAACTCGCCAACACGTCGACTCAACCTCCGTTCAATGCCAATGAAGTCGTGCAACGCGCGCTGCACAACGCACTCGCCGACATGCAGGACATCGCGCGCACCACTCAGCAGACCCAGGCGGAAGCCTATGCGCTCGTGAGCAAGCGAATGGAAGACGCCCTGAGGGAACTGAAAGCTTCAATCGAGAAGCCCAAGACCTAGCCTCGCGCGTCCTTGACGAGGCCCGGCCTCCGGCAATGGCAAGCCGCGTGCGCGGCGAGCGGAGGTGCGTCATGCAATTCGATGAATTCGCGGCGTTCGAGAAGAACGGCTGGGAGCATGTTGTCCCCTCGTACGAGGATTACTTTGGAAGGCTGACCGTTCAGTCGCATCCCGCGCTGCTCGATGCGCTCGCAGTCGGTCCGGGTACGCGCATGCTCGATGTCGCCGCGGGCCCCGGCTATCTCGCCGCGGCGGCGATCGAGCGCGGCGCGACCGCGGCGGCCGTCGATTTCTCCGCGTCGATGATCGCGCATGCGCGCCAGCTTCATCCCGAGATCGAATTTCAGATCGCCGACGCGGCCCATCTCCCGTTCGACGACGAAAGCGTCGATGCCGTCGGGATCAGCTTCGGCATGCTGCATTTTCCCGAGCCCGAACGCGCACTCGGCGAAGCGGCGCGCGTGCTGCGCGCGGGCGGCCGCGTCGCGTTCACGGCGTGGGCGCTGCCTGAGCGTGCGGTCGGCTTCGGCATGGTGCTCGACGCGATCCAGCTTCACGGCAAGCCCGATGTCGGCATGCCGCCCGCGCCGCCTTTCTTCCGTTTCAGCGATCCCGGCGAATGCGTGCGCGTGCTGACCGAAGCGGGCTTTGTCGATGCGCGCGCCGTCGAAGTCGAGCAGACCTGGCATCTCGTGCTGCCCGAAACGCCGCTCGACGGATTGATGCACGGCGGCGTGCGCATGGCGGCGCTGCTGCGCGCGCAGTCGAGGAGCGCGCTCGCCGCGATCGAGCAGGAAGTGAAAACGCGCGTGAAGGCCTACACGGCGCACGGCGAGCTGCTCATCCCGATGCCTTGCGTGCTGGCCTCCGCGATCAAGCCCTGAGCCGCTGTTATTTCCTGGCCTGCGTCGTGATCTGGAAAATATCGACGGCCACGCGGTCGCGGCCGTACTTGCCCGCGAGCGCGGAGAGGCGCTTTTCTACGGCGCGCAGATATTCGGGCTTCGCCTCGCTGTCGGGGCGCGCCGAGTCGAAGAGCGGCGCGGGCGTGACCGTCAGCACGATCATCTCCGAGCCGAACGGCTTGCCGACGACCCAGTCGCCCATCGTGCCGATGGTCGCCGTGTAGTTCGCCGGCGCCTGGTTGTCGCGCGAGCGCGAATTGGGCACCAGATGCACGACGCTGCCATCGAGCATGTAGTAGTCGACGCTGACGTAGGACTCGAACGCGGGCGTCATCAGATCGACGATCAGCGGATCGCCTTCGGTGAGGCGCGTCGCGCGCGAACGCGTATGCACCGACGCCGGCCTGCCCGACTGCCGGTTGGCCGTCCAGAACGGGCCGAACACCTTGAGCAGGTCGCATTTGTCGTCGGCGACCTGCTGCACGCCGAAGTTCGTGGTCTTCACGCCTGGCACGCGGCCGAGCGCCTCTTTCAGGCGCGCGAGACCGAACTTCTGCGACACGAAGCCCTGCACGTCGACGGTCTGATCGTGCACCGACGCGACGAGCGCCGAACACGGCACGCTCGCGAGCACAGGCGTGACGGCCGCCATCGTGAGCTGGGGAACGGGCGTCGGCGGCACGGCGGGCGTGACCGCCACGCTGGAAGCCGGCGCCGCGGTCTCGGGCGCGTGCGGCGTCACCGCGCCCGTGGCGCTGCCCTCGGACGACCGTGACGGCGCTTCGCGCGCGGCTTCCTCGCCTGCGCCCGACTGCTCGTAGAAGTAGTAGCCCGCCCCCGCGATCAACGCCGCCACGACCGCCGCCGCGCCGATCGCGAGCTTCGGCGCGCCGCCCTTCTTCGCCTTGCGGCCCGTGGTCGGGCCGGCGTGCTCCTCGGCGATCTCTTCGAGGAATTGCACGACGCTCGGCGTGCGCGCCTCGCGCTCGAACGCGAGCGCGGCCTTCAGCGCCTTCCACTGCCTGTTGCCGAGATGCTCGGGGCGCTGCGGCTTCATGCCCGCGCTCTTCGCCTGCAGCGCGGGCACGCGGTCGAACGGGTGTTTGCCCGTCAGCAGTTCATAGGTGATGCAGCCGAGCGCATAGATATCGTCACGCGGATCAGGTTCGCGATGCTCCATCATTTCCGGGCTCGCGTACGCGGGCGTCATCGCGCCGAGGCTGCCGGGATCGAACACGGTCGCCTCGGTCTCTTCCTCGGGCCGTTGAATGACGCGCGAAATGCCGAAGTCGATCACCTTCACTTCCGACGTGTCCGTCAGAAACACGTTGGGCGGCTTGAAATCGCAATGAACGAATCCGCGCTCGTGCGCGTAGGCGAGCGCGTTGGCCATGCCCTTGAAGATCGGGAAGACCTCGGAGAACGGCATGCCCTTGAAATTCGGGTTCCGAAGCAATCGGGACAGCGGCTGGCCGGAGAGATATTCCATCGTCAGATAGACGATCTGGCCGTCGCGATCGAAGTCGTATACGGTGACGATGTTCCGGTGCGCGAGCTGTTGGGCCTTGCGCGCTTCACGCTGCAGCGCGATCAGCGATTTCGGATTGCCGCGGAACTGGAGATTGAGCACCTTGATCGCGACATACGGCCGCCGGTCCGACGCTTCCAGCTTGCGCAGGTCGAGCGCCTTGTAGACGGTGCCCATCCCGCCGATGCCGAGACATTCTTCGAGCACGAAGCGGCTGTTGAGCGTGTCGCCGACGCCTTTCATCTGCTGATCGTGATCGGCGATCACCTGCGTCGCCTGGCTGCCGGTGCCGCTGCTCGGATCGCGCGACGGCGGCGGCGCAAAGCCCGGTGATGTTTGCAGACGCGTCTCGTCGCGGCTCGCGGGGCCCGTGGGGGAATCGGCTTCCGGGTGCATGCGCGCCGCGTGCTCGATGCGGCGGCGGATAGCCGCATAAATGTCGGGCGGCAAGGGTCGCGCCGCGTGCTCCTCGTCGAGGATCTCCATGAGCCGCTTTGCCGGAGTCTGCTCGGTCGCCAATGCGCCGTCCACTCCCGCAAAGAACTCGTCGCGCGACCCGCCGTCGCCCCGATAAGTACGAATCGCTTGCGCAAAACTTGTCATCTGTGCGTCGCGATGCGGCTCCGAATCGATCGAACTTACTTGTCGTAACAAAACCCCGGTGCTCGTTCGATACTAGCCTTCGCCTGACGCTTTCGCAAATGGCGTTTGCGATCATGCGCGGCGTCGCGCACATGTCGTTCGGAGACCGACATATCGGCGGCGAGTGTCGGCGCGGCGCAGGCAGATCCCGCGCTTAATCAGCCTCCCCAATGCCGGCGGCGTCGAATAAAACGTCGGCAAATCATGGTCTTACGCGATTTTTGGCGTTACATCGCGCTTTGGCACGGCTTTCGCATTCGCTAGAGGCGAACGTCTTTGCGGCAGAAGGCTCGCGCCTTTCGCCGCCATTGGCGTTTGCCGTCCGATGTATGGCGCGCCGGATCGTGGAGTCGGTCCGGTGCGGCAAGCCGGATTGTCTATACTCGACTACGACTCCCCACTCTGGAGGAAACATCCATGGCCGTCCTCAAAATCAGGGATCTCGCCGACAGCGTCGAACTCGACAGGCAGGCGATGCACACGATCGTCGGCGGTGCGCGCGATGGCGTGCGGGCGTCGTTTCGCTTCCGGCCGGCGTCGAACGTGAATCGTGTCGTCGACTATCCGGGCGTGCCGGTGAAGGACGTGCCGGCCGTGCAGACCGGGCCGTTCACGACCAGAATCGTCGCGAAGAAGTGACGTCGCCTTCAGCGAGGGACCGCCTCCCTCGCTGCGTCAATGGCGCACCGGCAAGCCGGTGCCCGTCATCCCGCTACCGAACGACGTACCGAGCGAGCGCGCCGAGCGTTTGACGAGCGCGAGCCGCACGCGCTCGCGCCCTTCTCCTTCGACATCGCCGAAATAACGTGTCTTGCCGGCGACGACCGCGCCGACCGGCAGGCCGTCGAGATACAGCACGCGATTGCCCGCGAGCGCCGGCACTTTCTCGCCCGGCAGCAAGGTGCCGACGAGATTGAGCGGATCGACCGCCGAGAGCGCGACGAACGCGCCGTCCTTCGGCCGTTTGCGCATGTCGCGCAAAAGGGGCACCGCGTCGGGCAGCGCGAACTGCTCGCCCGCGAGCCCGGCGACGAAACGCCCGCCGCGGATCTCGCCGCGCGCCTCCAGCCGGTGATAGACGCGCAGCAAATCGCGCCACGGCGGCAGCCATTCGGCCTCGCGCTCCAGCAGCCGCCAGAACACGACGCCATATCGGCGCAAGAGCGTCAGCGCGACGTGCTCGAGATCGCCTTCCTCGCGCGTATCGTCCTGCTTTGCGCGGCGCAGCAGTGCCCAGCGCCCGGCATCGTCCATTCCGCCGATAAAGAGCCCGCCGCGCCTCGGACGACGCGCGAACGCGTTGCGCTTCGCCGCTGGCGCGAGGAGCGCGCGCAGGCCCGCGAAGCTGTCGGCATTGACGAGTCCGAGCGCGACGAGTTCGCCGAGCGCGTCTTCGAGTTCGGTGCGCAGGAGCCGCACGTCGCCGAGAAGCTCGTCGAAGAACATCGCGCCGTGGGCTTTCAGCGCATCGAAGACGCGTTCGGCCCGCGACGAAAGCTGCGGCGCTTCGTCCGGGCGCATGAGCGCATTCCACGCGCCGAGGTGACGGCGCGGCAGCAGCACGATCGGCGTGCCGCGCACCGGGCCGCCCGACGCGCGCGAACGTCCCGCCGGGCGCGTCCACACGAGCTTGCCGGCTCGGCAGAGATCGTCGAGCCAGATTCCCGAATAATCGGCAATGCGCGCCGGCAGGATTTCGTCCTCCCATGCGACGGCGGGCGCCTCGAATCCTTCGAGCTGTTCCAGCACGGCACCCAGCGCGTCGCGGCCCTCGCCTTGCGCCTCGGGCGCGACGCGCTGCCATTCGAGCAGAAAGCGCATGAAATCCTGCCGCTCGACGGGCTCGATCTCGCGGCGCAGCCGCCGCACCGTATAGCGATGAATCCGCGCGAGCAGATGCCGCTCGCACCATTCGTCGGCCTGAGCGCCCGGCGTGAAGCGTCCGCGCATCACGTAGCCCTGCGCTTCGAGCCGCGTCAACGCCAGCGCGATCGCCGAAGCGGGCAGCGCGAGCGGTCGCGCGATCTCGGGCACCGTCAGCGGTCCGAAGCCCGACAAGCGCGCGCGCACGATCTCGACGAGCGCATCGTCGGACGCCCAGGCGTCGTCGAAGCCGGGCGGCGGGTGCAGCGCGGGGTGCATCGGCGCGTGCCCGTAGACGGCGCGCACGCACGCGAGACGCTCGACGGGCGTCCACAACGCGTCGTGCTCCGCGACTCTCAGGCGCGTCGCGCGGCCGGAGCGCGCCAGCGATTCGAGCCATGCGGGCCATTGGGGACTGCGCTGCGCTTCGGTTTCGGCGATGCAGGCGAGCGTCGTCAGCGCCTCGTGCATTTCATCGGCGCTCGTGACCTCTGGCCACGCCTCGTCGCGCACGCTCGCGATCGCTTCGGGATCGAGCGCGCCGAGATCGTCCGCCGAGCGCGGATCGGTCCAGCGGCGCGCGAGCACGGCCTGCGTGCGGCGTTCCTCGATCGGCGCATCGTCGAGGAACGCGTAGGGACGCGCCGACAGAATTTCGGCCGCGAGCGGCGACGGCGCGGGCAACTCGCGGGTGACGAGCCGCACATCGCCCGTTTCGATGCGTCGCAAAAGCGCGAGCCACGCGTCGCTGTCCATCGCGTCGTGCAGGCAATCGTCGATGGTCTGCTCGACGAGCGGATGCGCAGGCACGTCGCGCTCGCCCGCGATGTTCTCCGCGCACGCAACCTGGTCCGGAAACACCGCCGCCAGCAGGTCCTCGCTTTTCATGCGCTGCAATTGCGGCGCGACCTTGCGCCCGCCGCTGTAGCGCGGCAGCGCGAGCGCGTTGGTCGCGTTCCAGCGCCAGCGCACGCCGAAAAGCGGCGCGTCGAGCAGCGCCTGGATCAGGACGTGTTCCGCCGTCGCTGATTTCAGATAGCGCCAGACGTCGTCGAGCGCGAAGCTGTGGCTGCCCGTCAGCGACAGCACGATCGCATCCTCGGTGGCCGCCGCCTGCAATTCGAAGTTGAACGTGCGGCAAAAGCGCTTGCGCAGCGCGAGACCCCACGCGCGATTCACACGGCTGCCGAACGGCGCGTGAATCACGAGCTGCGTGCCGCCGGATTCGTCGAAGAAGCGCTCCATGACGAGCGTGTCCTGCGTCGGCAGCACCGAGAGCGCGGCACGCGAGCGCGCCAGATAATCGACGATCTGCCGCGCCGGTTCGATGCCGATGCCCGTCGCGTCCGCCAGCCACGCGACGGTTTCGTCGACGCTGCCTTGCGCGAGCCGCACGTCGATCTCGCCGCGCAGCCTCGATATCGCGTGAGACAGCTCGTCGCTGCGGCCCGGCGCTTCGCCGAGCCAGAACGGAATGTTCGGCGGCTGGCCATTGGCGTTCTCCACGCGTACGCGCCCGCCTTCCACGCGCACGATCCGGTACGACGTATTACCGAGCTGAAAGATATCGCCCGCGAGACTCTCGACGGCGAAATCCTCGTTCACCGTGCCGATCTGCAGGCCCTGCGGCTCGAGGATCACGGCGAAATCGGCGTTGTCGGGAATGGCGCCGCCCGAGGTCACCGCAGTCATCTTGCCGCCGCGCCTGCCGCGCAACGTGCGCGAGACGGCATCGCGATGCACGTAGGCCCCGCGCACGCCCTGCCGGCCGGTATAGCCTTCGGCGAGCGTGCGCAGCACGGCCTCGTAATGCGCGCGGTCGAGCGTCGCGTACGGATACGCCCGCGTGATGCGCTCGAAGAGTTCGTCTTCCCCCCACTCCCGGCACGCGACTTCGGCGGTGATCTGCTGGGCGAGCACGTCGAGCGGCGCGCGCGGAATCGTCAGCGCGTCGAGCTCGCCGCGACGCACGCAGTCGAGCAGCGCTGCGCATTCGATCAGATCGTCGCGCGAAGTCGGAAAAAGCCGTCCTTTAGGCACGCCGCCGACGTGATGCCCCGAACGCCCGACGCGCTGCAGGAACGCGCCGATCGACCCCGGCGAACCGAGCTGGCAGACGAGATCGACCTCGCCGATATCGATGCCCAGTTCCAGCGACGCCGTAGCGATGAGCACGCGCAGCTCGCCGCGCTTCAACCGCTGTTCCGCGTCCAGCCGATGTTCCCGCGCGAGGCTGCCGTGATGCGCCGCGACCGCTTCCTTGCCTAGACGCTCGGTCAGATGCCGCGCCGCGCGCTCCGCCATGCGGCGCGTGTTGACGAAAACGAGCGTCGTGCGATGCTGCCCGGCGAGCTCCGCGAGCCGGTCGTAGACGCGCTCCCACATGTCGTTGGACATGATCGCCTGGAGCGGCATCGGCGGGATGTCGAGCGCGAGATCGCGCGCGCGGACGTGGCCCACGTCGACGATTTCGCAGGCGCCGCCCTCGCTACCCTCGCCGGCGAGAAACTTCGCGACGAGCTCGATCGGCTTTTGCGTGGCCGACAGGCCGACGCGCACCGGGCGCTGGCCGCCCGCGTCCTCGCACAGCGCGTCGAGCCGCGCGAGCGAAAGGCTCAGGTGCGAACCCCGCTTGCTGCCCGCGACCGCGTGGATTTCATCGACGATCACGGTGCGCGTGGTCGAGAGCATCGCGCGGCCCGAATCGGACGAAAGCAGCACGTAAAGCGATTCGGGCGTCGTCACGAGGATATGCGGCGGGCGCTTTTTCACCGCGTTGCGCTCCTGCTGCGTCGTGTCGCCGGTGCGCACGGCCGCGCGAATCTCGGGCGCGGCCACGCCGGATTCACGCAGCGTCTGTGCGATCCCCGCGAGCGGTTCCTCCAGATTCACATGAATGTCGTTCGACAGCGCCTTGAGCGGCGACACGTACACGACGCGCGTCTCGTCCGGCAGTGTCCCGCCGAGCGCGATGCCGTCGCGCACGAGTTCGTCGATGGCGGCGAGAAAGGCGGTGAGCGTCTTGCCCGAGCCCGTCGGCGCGGCGACGAGCGTCGAGCGGCGGGCGTGCACGAGCGGCCACGCGCGCGCCTGCGCCGCGGTCGGGGCGGGAAAGCGCGAACGGAACCAGCCGGCGACGGCGGGATGGAAGCCCTGCAAGGCGTCGGTCGCGGAAGCGGATTTTCGGGTCATCGGGACATTCTATGAGTGCTTGAGAAATGGCGTATTGCGTGCGGTTTTCGGAACGTTCCCATCCGAGCCGATCGTTCTTCCGGCGATGCTAGACGGTTCGCTCATTCGAGCGGCTTCGGCGCGTCGCCCCGGCGTGCGTCCTCGCGTAATTTCCATTCGTTCACAGCTTCCATGATCGTCATCAGCCTTCTGTTCGACCGCGCGCGCGCCGCGCTCGTCAATCATCGCCACTATGCGCGCGAGCACGGCTACCGCCACGTCGAGCTCGACCTGTCCGAACTGTCCGGCAGCAACAACGCCGTGCGCTGGCTCTACAAGTACGAAACGCTCCTGCGCCATCTGCAACAGGCCCAGCCCAACGAAATCGTGCTGCTGCTGAGCGAGAACGCCGCCCTTCTGCGCTCGACGCCCCTGACCGACCTCATGGCGGGCCGTGACTGGCTGCTCGTTTGCAGCGATTCGGATCTGCCGCAGACGGACATCCTCATGTTCCGCAACACGCCGACGGTCCGCGAGAAGGTCGCGGATCTCGTCGGACGTTGCCGTTACGGGGTCGTGCTGCCGGAGCGCGAGGCCGGGTTGCTGCACAACTTCACCGCGTGTCCGGTTCAGCACCGCATCGGCGATGTCTTCGTGGTCGTTCCGGCTGCGTCGAACCTCCAAAGCGTCTGGGCCAACTGGCCGGCGTTCTCCGTCAGCATCCAGGACGACAAACAGCATCGGCGGTTTCGCACGGCGCTCCTCGAACACATCAACGAATGCCGCGCGCGGGGCCTGCCCTATCTGACGCTCACCGACACCGGCGTGCGCGAAACTTCGGCGCACAGCGTTTTCCAGCCGAACCGCCCGATTGCGATCGTCACGCTCTATACGCCGAACGTCGCGGGCTACGGGCGGATCGCGGAGGCGAACTTCAGGCGTTACTGCGAGCGTCAGGGATACACGCTCTACGTCCATCGCGATATTCCCGCGCAGCTGAACGACGGCAAGACCTCCGGCAACTGGTTCAAGGCCGCGCTGCTGCGCGAGTACCTGCCGAACCATCAATGGGTGTTCTGGCTCGACGCCGACGTGCTCATCAACGACATGAACCAGCGGCTCGAACCCTTTACGCACGGGCGCCAAACGGTGCTTGCGAGAGATATGGGCACGTGGCGCTTCAATTCCGGCATCATGGGCTTTCAGCGCAATCAGCAAAACTACGACGCCTTTGCACGCGTGATAGATGAGTGTGCAAGGCTGGAAGACAAGTCACATGTCTACGCGAGCCAGGGCGATCAGCATCAGTTCATTCGCGCATTCGAGGAGCTGCCGGACGTGCACGTGTCGTCTTTCATCGACATCAACACGCCGTGGATCTATCGGCGCCCGGACAGCTTCATGGTCCACTATTTCGGCATGTGGGAAGACAACCGGGCACTTATGATGGACCACGACCTCCGCCATCGGGCGATGGAGTGACGCACCCGCCTGTCAGAACGCCCAAGCCGCCTTATGATGTTTCAGGGCGGCGCCCGATTCGCCCGATGCGCCCGATGCGCCCGATGCGCCCGATTCGCGCGCCGTGCCCGTCCTTGCCAACATAACGCCACACACGTTTCCGATCATTGAACAGCGCGCGGGATCCGATCTTGCGCGAACGCGAACGCGCACGCA
Source organism: Caballeronia sp. INML3B (assembly GCF_023631305.1). Classification (NCBI taxonomy): domain Bacteria; kingdom Pseudomonadati; phylum Pseudomonadota; class Betaproteobacteria; order Burkholderiales; family Burkholderiaceae; genus Caballeronia; species Caballeronia sp. INML3B. The sequence goes on along the minus strand of NZ_JALQDI010000040.1, from coordinate 334,445 downwards.
CGACGCTCGACCAATCCTCCCACTTCTCAAGGAGACGCAATTGAACGACGACGTCACCCGCACGACCGCTCTCGCCACGCCCCTCGACCCCGACCTCCTCGCACGAATCGACGCCTACTGGAGAGCCTGCAATTATCTGTCGGTCGGCATGATCTACCTGCGCGCGAATCCGCTGCTGCGCGAGCCCCTGAAGCCCGAGCACATCAAGCGCCGGCTGCTCGGTCATTGGGGCTCGGACCCCGGCCAGTCGTTCGTGTGGGTGCATCTGAACAGGCTGATCAGGCGCGACGACCTGAATGTGCTGTTCGTCTCCGGCCCCGGCCACGGCGCGCCCGCGACGCTCGCCAATTCCTGGCTCGAAGGCCATTACTCGGAAATCTATCCCGACCGCAGCGCCGACGAGCGCGGCATGCTCAGGCTGTTTCGCGCGTTTTCGTCGCCGGGCGGCATCGGCTCGCATTGCACGCCGGAAACGCCGGGATCGATACACGAAGGCGGCGAGCTCGGCTACAGCCTCTCGCATGCGTTCGGCGCGGCGTTCGACAATCCGGATCTGATCGTCGCGACGGTCGTCGGTGACGGCGAAGCGGAAACCGGCCCGCTCGCCACGTCCTGGCATTCGAACAAGTTCCTCAATCCGGCGACGGACGGCGCCGTGCTGCCGATCCTCCATCTGAACGGCTACAAGATCGCCAATCCGACGATCCTCGCGCGCATTCCGCACGACGAACTGGAAGATCTCTTCAAAGGCTATGGCTACGCGCCGCATTTCGTCGAAGGCGACGAGCCTCGGACGATGCACCAGCGCATGGCCGCGACGATCGAACGCTGCATCGCCGATATCCGCGCGATACAGGCCAACGCGCGCGCCAATCCGCAAGACGTGACGCGCCCGCGCTGGCCGATGATCGTCCTGCGCACACCGAAAGGCTGGACCGGGCCGAAGGAAGTGGATGGTCATAAGGTCGAGAATTTCTGGCGCGCGCATCAGGTGCCGATCGCCGATCCGGCCAGCAATCACCGCAATCTCGCGCTGCTCGAGAACTGGCTGCGCAGCTACGGGCCGCAAGAACTGTTCGATGAAGACGGCCGCCTGATCGAGACGCTACGCGCGCTCGCGCCCGAAGGCGCGCGGCGCATCAGCGCCAATCCGCACGCGAACGGCGGCGTGCTGCGCCAATCGCTCGACTTGCCCGATATCCGCGATTACGCGTTCGAGTTCAAGCGCGCGGCGAGTGTCTATCAGTCGCCGACCGCCGTGCTCGCCACCTTCCTGCGCGACGTCATCCGTCGCAACATGACGAGCTTCCGTCTTTTCGGCCCGGACGAAACCGCAAGCAACAAGCTCGATGGCGTGTACGAAGCATCGGGCAAGCGCTGGCTCGCACAGACGCTGCCCGAGGACGCAGATGGCGGCGCGCTCTCCATCGATGGCCGCGTCATGGAAATGCTCTCCGAGCACACGCTCGAAGGCTGGTTCGAAGGCTACGTGCTGACCGGCCGCCACGGTCTCTTCGCAACCTATGAAGCGTTCGTGCACGTGATCGACTCGATGTTCAACCAGCACGCCAAGTGGCTCGAAAAGGCGAAGAACGAGCTTCGCTGGCGCGCGCCGGTGCCGTCGATCAATCTGCTCATCACGTCGCTCGTGTGGCGCCAGGATCACAACGGCTTCACGCATCAGGACCCGGGCTTCCTCGATGTCGTCACGAACAAGAGCCCGGGCGTCGTGCGCATCTATCTGCCGCCCGATGCAAACTGCCTGCTGAGCGTCGCGGATCACTGCCTGCGCTCGCACGATTATGTGAACGTGATCGTCGCGGACAAGCAGCCGCACTTGCAGTATCTGAGCATGCGCGAGGCCATCGTGCATTGCGCGAAGGGCATCGGCATCTGGGACTGGGCGTCGACGGATCAGGGCGCGGAGCCGGATGTCGTGATCGCGTGCGCGGGCGATATCGCGACGATGGAAGCGCTCGCGGCCGTCGAGATCCTGAAGGCCAACTGCGCGGACCTGAAAATCCGCTTCGTCAATGTCGTCGATCTCTTCAGGCTGTTGCCGGATACGGACCATCCGCATGGCCTGTCGCACCGCGATTTCGATTCGATCTTCACGCGCGACAAACCGGTGATCTTCAATTTCCACTCGTACCCCACGCTCGTGCACAAGCTCACGTATAACCGCACGAATCACGAGAACATGCACGTGCATGGCTATCGCGAGCGGGGCAACATCAACACGCCGTTCGAGCTCGCGATCATCAACGGCGTGGATCGCTTCACGCTTGCGATCGACGTGATCGACCGCGTGCCGCGCATCGCCGGCAGCAGCGCGCACACGAAGGAATGGCTCAAGAATCAGATCATCGAGAGCGTGCGGTACGCGCACGAAGAAGGCATCGACCGCGACGAGATTCGTGAGTGGACGTGGAAGGGTTGAGGCGGGACAGATGAGAAAACGCCCGGCGGATGAACGAGGTTCCGCCGGGCGTTCTGACCTTCGCGACAGGTGCCGCGTCAGCCCGTGTGCTCCGAATGATCGCGCTGCCTGAGCGACTGCGGCAATCCGAACAGCAGCAACAGCGCGCACACCACGCTCATCGCGCCGATCGCGTACAGCGCGGGCGTCGTGCTGCCCATCGTGTCGCGGATGCGGCCGACCATCACCGGGCTCACGATGCCGCCCAGTTGCCCCAGCGTGTTGATCAGCGCAATGCCGCCCGCCGCACCCGCGCCGGTCAGGAGCTTCGGCGGCAGCGCCCAGAACGCCGGGATCGACGCGATCACGCCCGCGCCCATCACGCCGAGCGCGGCGATGAGAAGCGTCGTCTGCTTGTCGAAGATGCCCGCCGCGAAGAAGCCCGCCGCGGCCATCACGAGCAGTATCGCGACGAACTTGCGGCGCTCGCCCGAGCGATCCGACATGCGGCCGACCACGACCATGCAGATCGCGCCGCAGATGTACGGCACCGCCGTCAGGAGACCGATGATCGTCGGATTCTGCGTGCCCGCCGCGCGAATCAGGTGCGGCGCCCAGAAGTTCAGGCCATACGACGCGATCTGGATCAGGAAGTAGATCAGGCCGAGCATCAGGAAGCCAGGCGTCTTGATCGCGCCGAACAGCGAATGGCCGGTGTCGGTATGCTGGCTCTGCGTCGAAATCTGACTCTTCAGACAGGTCTTTTCCGCGCTCGTGAGCCACGCGGCGTCATCGATGCGGTCCTTCAGCACCTTCAGCACCAGCACGCCGAGCAGCACGCACGGCAGGCCGCCGAGCAGGAACAGCCAGTGCCACCCCGCGATGCCGAACACGCCGTTCATATGACCGAGCACGAGACCCGAAAGCGGCGCGCCGACCAGACCCGAAAACGCCGACGCGAGAAACAGCAGCGACGTGATGCGCCCGCGATAGCTCGCCGGAAACCACAACGTCAGGTAATACAGCACGCCCGGCGCGAAGCCTGCCTCCATCGCGCCGATGATGAAGCGCAGTCCGTAGAACTGCCACTCCGTCTGCACGAAAACCATGAGGGCGGTTGCGATGCCCCAGGAAATCATGATGCGCGCGATCCAGCGCCGCGCGCCGACCTTGTAGAGCAACATGTTGCTCGGCACTTCGAACAGCACATAACCGATCACGAAAAGACTCGCGCCAAGGCCGTAAGCCGTATCGGAAAAGCCGAGCGAGCTTTGCAGCTGAAACTTCGCGAAGCTGATGTTGATGCGGTCGAAGAACGCGAAGAGATAACACAGCATGATGAGCGGCATCAGCCGCCACGCCACCTTGCGGATGATGTCCGCGGTATTTTCGATTGCCTGCGGCTTGTTTGCCGCGCCTACGCTCAGATCGCTCATGGTTGTCTCCAATATTGTTCTGGTCTTGTGATTCAGATGGCCCGCACGTAATCGGGCACCGGATGCAGATCGCAATTTCGTCCCGCCTTCGCGACTTGTCCCGGCACGTCATGTCCGACGAGCGCGGGCAGCGTGCGCGACAGCGCGATCAGCTTCTGCAGATCGACGCCCGTCGGAATGCCCATCTCCTCGCACATGTTCACGAGGTCTTCGGTGCAGATGTTTCCCGACGCGCCCGGTGCGAAGGGACACCCGCCGAGGCCGCCGAGCGCGGCGTCGAAGCGGCGCGCGCCTGCTTCATAGGCGGCGAGGACATTGGCGAGGCCGAGCCCGCGCGTGTTGTGAAAGTGCAGCGTCAGGTGCGTGGCGGGCATGTCGTCGAGCACGCGCGCAACGAGCCGCGCGACCTGGCGCGGATTGGCCATGCCGGTCGTATCGGCGAGCGTGATGCCGTCGATGCCCATCTCCCGATAAGCCCGCGCGATCGACACGACGCGGTCCTCGTCGATGCGCCCTTCGAACGGGCAGCCGAACGCAGTAGCCACCGTGGCGTTCAGCGAAACCGTGGAACCCGCACGCTGGACGAGCCGCACGACATCGCCGAAGCCGGCCAGCGACGCCTCGCAACTCATGCGCATGTTCGCGCGGTTATGCGTCTGACTCGCGGACATCACGAGATTGAGTTCATCGGCGTGAGCGGCGAGCGCACGTTCCGCGCCCTTCACGTTCGGCACGAGCGCGACATAGATCACGCCCTTTTCGCGCCGGATCCCGTTGAATACCGCGTCGCCGTCGCGCAGCGCGGGAATCGCCTTGGGTGACACGAACGAGCCCGCCTCGATACGCGTGAAGCCGCACGCCGAGAGACCATCGATCAATGCGACCTTGTCTTCCGTCTCGAGCCATTGCTTCTCGATCTGCAAGCCGTCGCGCGGCGCGACTTCCTGGACGATCAGCGGTTCTTTGTATGCATGATTCATTGCACCGCTCCTTCGGCGCGCAGCCGCTGCACTTCAGCGTCGTTGAAGCCGAGCGATTCCATTACCGATTGCGTATGCTCGCCTAGCGCCGGACCTTGCCAGCGCACTTCGCCCGGCGTGTCGGAGAGCTTCGGTACGATGCCCGGCATCTTCACCGATGCGCCGCCCGGCAAATCCGCCTGCAGGATCATGTCGCGCGCCTGGTAATGCGCGTCACCGACGATGTCCGCGACCGAATAGATGCGGCCCGAGGGCACCTCCTCGCGTTCGAGCGTCGCGAGCACGTCGTCCATCGAGTGATGCGAGGTCCAGGCGGTGATCGCTTCGTCGAGCATCGCGCTCTGCTTCACACGGCCGTCGTTGTGAGCGAGCGCGGGATCGTCGGCGAGATCGGCGCGGCCGATGACGTGCATCAGACGCCGGTAGATCGGATCGCTGTTGCCCGCGATCACGACGAAGCCGCCATCCTCCGTGCGATACGTGTTCGACGGCGCAATGCCCGGCAGTGCCCCGCCGCTGCGCTCGCGCACATGGCCGAGCAGATCGTATTCGGGCACGAGGCTTTCCATCAGGTTGAACACGCTTTCGACGAGCGAGACATCGACCACTTGTCCGTCGCCCTGACCGGTCTTCACGCGCAGCAACGACATCAGCGCGCCGATGACGCCGTGCAGCGACGCCAGCGAATCGCCGAGGCTCACACCGACGCGCGCAGGCAGGCCTTCGGCGTCGCCCGTCGTGTAGCGGATGCCGCCCATCGCCTCGCCGATCGCGCCGAAGCCCGGCCGGTCGCGATACGGGCCCGTCTGGCCGTAGCCGGAGATGCGGACCATCGTGAGCTTCGGATTGATCGCGTGCAGCACGTCCCATCCGAGGCCGAGCTTTTCGAGCGCGCCGGGCCGCATGTTTTCGATGACGATGTCCGCATCCGCAGCCAGCCGCTTGATGACGTCCGCGCCCTCGGGCGATTTCAGATTCACGCACACCGATTTCTTGTTGCGCGATTGCAGATACCACCAGAGCGACGTGCCCTCGTGAAGTTTTCGCCATTTGCGAAGGGGATCGCCGCTCTTCGGCGCTTCGATCTTGATGACTTCCGCGCCGAACTCGGCCAGCATGCGCGCCGCGAAGGGCGCCGCGATCAGCGTGCCGATTTCGATGACGCGAATGCCCTGAAGGGGTCCGCTCATGCTGCTCGTCTCCTGAGTTGTACTGTGGAGACAAGCTTATTGGCGAACGCTCGCGTGCGTCCAACCGCATTTCGGCAAGGACCGTTCGCGAAACGCGAACGCTCGGGCGAAGCCGAGCGCTAGCCGCGCGCTTCGACGGTCCGCAGATGATCGAAGAGCAGGCGGCTCACGGGCGAAAGCGCAGCCGAATCGCGCACGACGATCACGAGACTGCGCGCGGCCCATTCGTCTTCGAGCGCGACAGCCGCGAGCCCGAGCTGGCGGCCCATCGCTTCGAACACCTGCAACGGCAGGACGCCCACGCCCATGCCGGCCTGCACCATGCGGCACACGGCGTCGAAGCCGGGCACGTGGATGCGCAACCGCAGCGCGCGGCCCGCCTGCCGCGCCGCGAGATGCGTGCGCATGTTGATGGAGCTCGCCGAATGCAGGCCGATGTGATCGAAATCGAGCGTTTCCGCAAACGCCGCGCTCGCACGCGGCGCGAGCGGATGATCGCCGGGCACGACGATCGCCAGCCGATCATGACGGTAATGGGCGCTTTCGAGTCCGCGCGTGTCGGCATCGCCGGAACAGATACCGAGATCGACGAGACTGTCCGCGACGCCTTCCACGATGCCGCCGCTCGGCCGCTCTTCGAGATCGATCTTGATCTGGTCGTGCATGGATGAAAACGCGCGCAAGTCTTCCGGCAGGAATTCGACGATCGCGGACAGGTTCGCCATCATCCGCACATAGCCGCGCACGCCGCTCGCATGCTCGGCGAGTTCGATGCCGATGTTTTCGACATCGCGCAACACCCGTCGCGCGTGATGAAGAAGCGTTTCGCCCGCGGGCGTCAGTTCCATGCCGCGCGCCTTGCGCTCGAAAAGCGCGGCGCCGACCGCCTGCTCCAGTTCGAGGAGCCGCTTGCTCGCCGCCGACACCGCGATCGCCTCGCGCTCGGCTGCGCGCGTGAGCGTGCCTTCCTCGAACACCGCGAGAAAGAGTTGAAGTGTCGTGAGGTCGAGCCGTCTGAGGAGATTCCGGGTGGCCATCGTCGGACGCGCCGGGATCAGCGCGCGTATTTGAAGGTGCCTTGGGCGCTCGCGATCATCACGCGATCGTCGACCCACGCCTCGCCGCGCGCAAAATACACGGAGCGTCCCTGTCGCTCGAGGAAACCTTTCGCCACGACCTTGTCGCCGATGCCGCGATCGAGATAGTTCACGGTGAGCGAGAGCGTGAAGCCGTGCACGGGCGCGGTGCCGGTCGTGAAGAGGCCCGCGTAGCCGCATGCCGCATCGAGCAGCGTGGCGATCGCGCCGCCCTGCAGGATGCGCTGCCGGTTCAGATGCCCCGCGTGGATCAGCATCGTGAATTCGGCGTAGCCTGCGCGCCATTCGGTGAAGGTCGCGCCGAGCGCTTCGAGAAACGGATTGTCGAGATCGAGGTTCGCCACCTCTGCTCCTGATATGCCTGCGGTGCGGGCGATTGTGCCACCGACGGGCGCGCGCTGCCGAGCGCAAGGCATCCTGCAAAGCGCGCCGTGCATGAAAAAACCCGCGCGCGGCGGGTCTCGATTTACACAACGTCGATTGAAAACAATTCCGTTTGTCAACGCACACAAAATCCGCAGTGCCGGTCTTTGCGACCGGCATATTGCGTTTCATGAAGTCACGTCATGAATCGCGCGGAAGCGCGTTCATACGCGCTTTGAACTCCTTCGTGACACGCCGTATCACGCGCGCAACACTCTGCATTAAAGACGTCAGTTGTACCCGCGAATCACGCAGGAATTTTTCTCCTCTTCGGTCTTCCCGAAGCGTCCGCAAATTTCGGCGACATATTCGGGTTCTGCCGATACCTGGCTGGAACGATGCGACACCGGAACGCTCGTGTCCGGCGGCAGTTCGCCGTCGTCGATCCAGGCATAGAAATGCGCGCTCGTATTCGCTTCCATGTTTTATCTCCTTTATATAAAGCGCGGAAAAAACGTTTCGATGCTTCCAGAATGCGCTTCTCGAAAGCGGCTGGCCCTAGTGGATTACGTTGATGGACTTCGCAGGCCAGCATGACGATGATGATAAGAATGCCCGTTCGAAACGCATACCTGCCCGTTTTCAATCCGCTTGTCTATTTCCGTAGCTAAAAAAATGCCCGGTGCAAATGACCGGGCACTTAATTGATCGGTTATGGAAAACGGCTATTTCCAGTCCTCTATCAGTTAAACGACATTCTTTTCGATGATCGGCCGCCCTTCGAGTACGCGCGTCCAGTCGAGCGGCGATAAATCGATCGTCTCGTAGCGTCCGCGCAAAATCAGCTCGCTCACGCCGCGTCCCGTCGCCGGGCCTTGCTGCAGGCCGTGTCCGCTGAATCCGTTCGCGAAAATGCAGTTCTCCAGATCCGGATGACTGCCGATGATCGCGTTCTGGTCGAGCACGTTGTATTCGTAATAGCCGGACCAGCAGCGTTCGACACGCAGCGCCTCGAACGCCGGCACGCGATGCGCGAGCGTCGGCCAGATTACGTCGTCGAAGAGCGCGTGATCGACTTCGTCGAGCGGCAGGTCGTCAGGATCGTTGTCCGCCGAGGGCGACGTGCCGCAGATATACGTGCGCCCTTCCGGACGGAAATAGACGCCGGTCGGATCGATCAGCAAAGGCGCGCGTTCGAGCTTCGCCGGCGACGACACGTTGAAAATGCTGCGCCGGCGTGCATACACCGGAATGTCGATGCCGAGCATGGCCGCGATCCCGCGCGACCACGCGCCCGCCGCGTTCACGACGACATCGCACGCATAGGTTTCGCCGTTGGCCGCACGCACGGTCGTCGCGCGCCGTCCTTCACGCCCGATGCCGACGACTTCCGTCGTCACATAACGCGCGCCGAGCGATTGCGCCTTGCGCCGCAGCGCCTGCACGAGACCGTAGCCGTCGAACCAGCCTTCGCCGCTTTCGCCGAACGTGCCCGCGGCGAGGTCGTCCGTATTGAGCCAGGCAAAGCGCGCGCGCAGCTGCGCGGAATCCAGGAGGCTGATGTCCGCGCCCAGTTCGCGTTGCAGCGCGTGATTCTCGCGCAGCGTCGCTTCGCCCGGCGCCGTCGCGAGGAAGAGATAGCCGCCTTCGTGCAGATCGATGGACGGACGCTCGCCGTTCACTTCGAGCCGCTCGCCGATCGAGCGCAGGAACTCGATGCCGAAGAGCGACATGCGCACGGAGAGCGGCGTCGAGAACTGCTGCCGGATCGACGCCGCCGAGAGCGCCGACGACGAGCGCGCGTAAGTCGGATCACGTTCGATCACCGTGACCTGCACCGTCGGGTCCGATGCGCGCAGGAAATACGCGACCGAGCTGCCGATCACACCGCCGCCTACGATGACAACGCTCGAACTCACATCGCCCTCAGCTCAGATTGAAGTCGATGCCCTGCGCGAGCGGCAATTCCGACGAGTAGTTGATCGTGTTGGTCGCGCGGCGCATGTAGGCCTTCCACGCATCCGAGCCCGATTCGCGGCCGCCGCCGGTTTCCTTCTCGCCGCCGAATGCGCCGCCGATCTCCGCGCCGCTCGGCCCGATGTTCACGTTGGCGATGCCGCAGTCGCTGCCCGATGCGCACAGGAAGCGCTCGGCTTCGCGCAGGTCCGTCGTGAACGCACACGACGACAGGCCGTGCGCGGCGGCGTTGTTCGCGGCGATGGCTTCATCGAAGTCGGCATAGCGCATCACGTAGAGGATCGGCGCGAAGGTTTCCTTCAGCACGACGTCGGTTTGCGAAGGCATTTCGACGAGCGCCGGGCGCACGTAGTAGCCGTTTTCGTGGCCCGTCACGGCGACGCGCTCGCCCCCGAACACCTTGCCGCCCTCGCCCTTCGCCTGCTCGAGCGCGTCCTGCATGCGCGCAAATGCCTGTACGTCGATGAGCGGTCCCATGAGCACGCCCTGCTCGAGCGGATTGCCGACGGGCACCTTCGCGTAGAGATCCTTCAGGCGCGCGACGGTGTCGTCGTAGATGCTTTCATGCACGAAGAGACGCCGCAGCGACGTGCAGCGCTGCCCCGCCGTGCCGACCGCAGAGAACAGGATGCCGCGCAGCGCGAGATCGCGATTGGCGGTCTGCGAGACGATGCCCGCGTTGTTGCCGCCCAGTTCGAGAATCGAGCGGCCGAAGCGCTCCGCCACCGCGACGCCGACCTTGCGGCCCATTTCGGTGCTGCCCGTGGCGCTGACGATATCGGCGCGCTTGTCCGCGACGAGCGCCGCGCCGACATCGCGTCCGCCGATGATCACCGACGCAAGGCCCTCTGGCGCGGAGCCGAATTCTTCGATGGCGTCGCGCAGAATGCGATCGACGGCGAGCGCGGTGAGCGGCGTTTTCTCCGACGGCTTCCACACGACCGAATTGCCGCACACGAGCGCGAGCGCGGCGTTCCACGACCACACCGCGACCGGAAAGTTGAACGCCGAGATGATCGTGCACACGCCGAACGGGTGCCACGTCTCCGCCATGCGATGGCCGGGGCGCTCCGACGCGATCGTCAGCCCGTACAACTGGCGCGAGAGACCGACGGCGAAATCGCAGATGTCGATCATCTCCTGCACTTCGCCGAGGCCTTCCTGGAGAATCTTGCCCGCTTCGAGCGACACGAGGCGGCCGAGCGCCTCCTTTTTCTCGCGCAGGCGATTTCCGAGCAAACGCACGAGTTCGCCGCGTCGCGGTGCGGGCACATTGCGCCATGCGGCGAACGCGGTGCGCGCGGCGCCGAGGGCGGCGTCCACGTCGGCGGTGGTGTTCTGCTTCACCCGGCCGATGACTCCGCCCGTGATCGGTGAAGTGACGGCGATGTCGCCATCGGTCACGAGGCTCGCGATGCCGAGGTCGGAAAGAATCGATTGTGTGTTCACGGTGATGTCCTTTTGACGCGGGTCCGTTCTTCTGGCGGAAGTTTCTGATAAGAAACTTTCGTAAGTCCGGCAACTATACGCGCTGCCGTCGCCGCTCACAACAACGGACAATATTGGGGTTGTCCCTCATGCGCAGCCCCTTTTGCGACGGTAGATTCGGCTTGTTTCGCAACGTCGCGAGGTTACGCGGTCCGCGCTTGCCCGATGTTATGATCGGAAACAAAACAGCTCCTCCTTATGCCCAGTCTCAGTCTAAAAAATTCGCCCGAACAGTCCGCTTCCGATCTGGGACACCGGGTAAGGCGCGCGCGGCTCGCGCATGATCTGACGCTCGAAACCGCGAGCCGGCTGTGTGGCGTGTCGCGCTCGGCGCTGTCGAAGATCGAAAACGGGTTGATGTCGCCCACTTTCGACGTGCTGCAGAAAATCGTGCGCGGCCTGCAGATCGATCTCGCCGAACTGTTCGGCACGGCGCCGGCGCTGAATGCAAGCGGCCGGCGAGCGCTCACGCGCCGCAACGAAGGTCAGCGCCACGCGTATCGAGGCTATCAAATGGAATTGCTCGCAACCGAGCTCGCGCACAAGGCGATGCTGCCGTTCCGCATCCGCATCTCCGCACACACGCTCGATGCGTTCGACGACTGGGGCCGTCACGAAGGCGAAGAGTTTCTCTACGTCATAAGCGGCAGCGTGTGCCTCTACTCCGAACTCTACGCGCCGACACATCTGAATGCCGGCGACAGCATCTATTTCGACAGTCGCACCGGCCACGCGGCCATTTCGACGAGCGAGGAAGACGCCGAGGTGCTGTGGATGGCGACGGGCGGCGGCGTGCCGGCATCCTCCGCCGCCCCCGATGCAGTGGGCGCCGGCTAGCGCCGCTAACGCAAAGTGAGACGCATCGGCATTTCGCTCGGGACCACGGTAAATGTGCAGACTTCCCGGATATCGGCGGGATTCGTGGCGAGTTGCGCGGTGAAGTTCGCCGTGAGCATGGACACGACGAGGCGCATCTCTACCGCCGCCAGATGCCGCCCCGGGCACACGCGCGGCCCCGCGCCGAATTGCAGGTAGGCGCGCGGTTCGTGCGCACCGCGCTCCGACGCCGCGTCTTCATGCCGATGATCATGCAGCCATCGGTCGGGGTCGTAGCGTTCGGGATCGGCGTAATTGTCCGGGTCCATCATCGCGGGCCGGTGAAGCATGAACATCTTCGTTCCGGCGGCGAGGCGCACGCCCTGAAGCCGCACTTCCTCGAGGGGCTCGAGCGACATATACGGCGCAACCGGATGCAGGCGGCTTGCTTCCGTGCACACCGCTTCGCACAGGTCGAGTTCGCGCATCGCGCCATAGCTCGGACACACGGCCGAGCCGCCGAGCACCTGCCGCGCCTGTGCGGCGACGCGCGCCTGCAACGCGTCGTCGGTGCCGAGAAAGAAGAGCGCCCACGCGATCGACGTCGCGGTCGTTTCCTCGCCCGCGACGAGCATCGTCAGCACGTTGGCGGCGACTTCGTCGTCGGTGATGCCGGAGCCGGGCGCATCGCGCAGGGTGAGCATCGCTTCGAGCAGATTGCGCGGCGCACGGGCTGTCTCTTCGAGCGGCGTCTCGCACGCTTCGACCGCCGCCTCCTCGCGCATCCGGGCGCGTGCCCTCGACATCAACTCGCGGATATGACGATGCACGTCGATCATTGCTTCATCGAACTTGCGGTCGCGCGGAAACTTCACGTAGTGCCAGTAGGCGAAGGGGGCGTTCACGCGCGTCATCAGCATCGGCAATAGCAGCGCCAGTTGCTCCTGGATCAGCACTCGCTCGTTTTCCAGCGTATTCGGATCTTCGCCGAACGCGAGCGCGCTCGTCACATCGACGGTGAAGCGCTTAAGATCATCGGTCATGTCGACCACGCGCCCCGCCCGCGCCGCGGCTTCCCAGCGCCGCCGCAGCCGCTCGGTGATCGCGGCGAGCGTGGGGTAGAACGCCTTGATGTGGGGAATCGACAGCGCCTGCATCACGAGGCGGCGCTGCGGCTCCCAGGCCGCGCCCTCGATCGAGAAGAGCCCGTTGCAGCCGAACTCTTTCAGGATATTTTCGATGGGCGCATAGCGGCGGTAACGATGCGGCCGCTCGCGCATCACGGCGTGGGAAAGCTCGATGTCGTTCCACACGGTGACGGGCGTCGTGCCCAGGCGGAACACGTAGGGCGTGCCGAGTTCGGCGGCCCAGCGCTCCAGCGTCAGATGGTGCGTGGCGGGCGGCAATTGATGCAGGTTGCCCAATAGCGGCAGGCCGCGCGGCGACGGCAAATCATCGATTTCGCGCAGGGATGTGCCGACGGATGCTGCGTTCATGATCGGCCTCGCGAGGGCTTGATCTGTGCAGGATAGTGCAGGATCGGGACGTCCGGCGCGTCTTTAAACAGCCTTCGTTTTCTTCGCTTTTCCCGCCGCCTTCGCGACCGCCCCCGCCGCTTCCTCCGTCCTCACCACCGGCCGCTTGAAATATGGCGAGCTCAACGTCGCAGCGCCCATGTCCGATGCCGCTTCGAGCAGCGCGGGCGCAAGTTCCTTCAGACGCGCGTCGGGCAACCGGCTGGTCGGGCCGGCGAGACTCACGACGCCCACGACAACACCCGTCACCGGATGATGGATCGGCGCGGCCATCGACGTCATGCCGGCCTCGTAGGTCTCGCTCGCGATCCCATAGCCGCGTTTGCGCGCCGCCTGCAATTCAGCGAGAAATTGCTGGATCGTCTTCGGCGCCTTCGGACCGCCCGAGCCCGGCTTGCCCAGGCCGCCCTGCTTCGACACGAGCTCGAGCGCTTCCTCGTCCGTGAGCGACGACAGCCACGCCTGTCCGCTCGCCGTGCAATGCAAGGGCGGCTGGCTGCCCATGTCGGGGTCGTAGCGCAGGCCGGATTTCGCGCCCTGCGCCTTGCCGACGAACGTGATGTGATCGTCTTCGACCACGCCCAGCCGTGCCAGCTCGCCCGATTGCGCCGCGAGCCGGTCGAGCACCGGTTGCGACACATCGAGCACGCCGCCCGTCGAGAGATAGATGAGCGCAAGCGATACGAGCTTCAGCGCGAGCATGTACTCGCCGTGATCCTCGTCCTGCCGGACATAGCCTTCGTCGATCAGCATCGCGAGCAGCCGGTGCGTGCCGCTGCGCGGAATGTTGAGCGTATCGGCGATGGCGGCGAGCTGCATCCGCCCGCCGTTTTTCGCCAGCAGCTCGATGATGGACAACGCCCGCTCCAGATTTCCTGCCATCTTTCAGTCTCTCGAAGTTCCGATGCGGCATGAGTAGAACACGATTCCACGTCGGAATTCAACCGGCGCGGGTCAATGTTCGGCGTAGGCCGCCTCCAGCACCGCGAGCGTCGCCTCGCGCAGGCGCCTCGCGCGAGTGAGCGCGTTTGCGGTCTTCGCCCATTCGTTCATCGGCACTTCGATCGACAGCGGCAAGCCATCCGGCAATGCGCGCAGGATGCCCGCGAGATCGATTCCGCCCTCGCCCGGAATCATGCGCTCGGCACGCGCCTGATATAGCAGCGTGTCGAGGTCGGCCGGACGCTCGGCGGGGGCATCGCAGAACTGCACGTAGCCGAACCATTCGCGCGGCAGTTCGCGCAGCGCGTGCGTCGACGATCCCGCGCGGTCGAAATGAATCGGATCGACGATCAGGCCCGTGTTCGCGCGCCCGGCCGCCTTCACGATGCGCGCACCTTGCACGATGTCCTTCGCGTCGGTCCACGGCATCGGTTCGAGCGACGGCGACAAGCCGTACGGCTTCGCGAGATCGCAGAGCGACGCGAGCCGCTCGGCGGTGCGCGCCTCGTCGGGATCGTTGCCCGCGACGAGCACGTAGCGCGCTCCCAGTGTCGCCGCGGTTTCGAGCATCGGCTCGTAATCGGCGACGTTGGTGTCGGGCTTGAGGCGCAGGATTTCAGCATCGAGCACGCCGATTCCGGTGTCCTTCAAAGCCGCGAGCGTTTCGCGCCTCAAGGGCGTCGCGCCGACGATCTCGTGGCGCACCTCGGTATCGGTCGCGGGCACGAGCCGCAGGCCGACGAAATCGTAGCCCGCACGCGCCGCGCACTCGACCATCTGCGGCGGCGTCAATTCGAGGACCGTCAGCGCGGACAGGGACAGCTTGCGTCGTGACATCGATGTCTCCGGTTAGCGCAACGGCGAGAACGGCGCGGGCATGTAGATGGTCGACTCCATCGTCGTCAGATGGGCCGGCCCGCCCTTCGGCGGCCAGATGCCGTCCTTCACGGCTTCGGCGCGAATGCGCGAACGCTCGTCGACACTCTTGTACGGCCAGATGTTGAGAAAGCGCGGCACGGCGCCGTCGAGCGCGTACATCGCGCCGATGAGCGGCGAGCGCGTGGTGCGCTCCGGCACGGCGCTCTTCCAGGCATCGATCGTATGTTGCAGGCTCGCGAGCTTCGTGCCGTACACGCGCATCTCGTAGATGCCGCCGTGCACGGCCGGCTCGATCGGCGGCAGAAACGGAAAGAGCGCGTAGCTGTTCACCTCGACATCGGTGATGAATTCGCCGCAGCCGAACGGATTGCCTTCGAGCAGCAGGCGCTGTCGCGACCCGATCAACGCCGCTTCCGACTCGAAGCCGCGCAGGACCATGACCTTGCCCAGCGCCCCGATGTCCGAATACCAGCAGCCGAGCAGCGTCGAGCCGGGCGCGTTGCCGCTGTTTTTGATGTTCTCGAAGACCTGCGCGTTCGCGCCGATCTTAACCGTCAACGTGACTGTGTCGTACAGAGTCATTGCAGCGTCCTTGCCTGTTTGAAGTTGGTGAGATTCGGGATGTCTTCGTGTGCCGGTTCGGCGAGTTCGAGGCCCGCAAGATAGCCGAAGGTCATCGCCGGCCCGAGCGTGATGCCGCCGGCGGGATAGTGCCCGCCCATCATGCTCGCGGCGTCGTTGCCGACGGCGTAGAGGCCGCGAATCGGCGCGTGCTTTTCGTCGAGGACGCGCGAGCGCGCATCCGTCGACAGCCCCGCGAAAGTGCCGAGGCTCCCCGGCACGATCTTCACCGCGTGGAACGGGCCCTCGACGATCGGCGCGAGACACGGATTCGGCGTGTGCGATGCATCGCCCTGCACGCGGTTATATGGCGTCGAGCCTTTGTGGAACTGCGGATCGAAGCCGTCTTTCGCGTAGCCGTTGTACGTGGCGACGGTATCGGCGAGACCGCGCGCATCGATGCCGCATTGCCGCGCCAGCGCATCGAGCGTCGGCGCGGACCTCAGATAGCCCGAGCGTTCGTACGGGCCGAGCGGAAACGGAAAAGGCTTCGCGAATCCGAGGCCGTATCTGCGCTGAAACCGGTGATCGCAGACGAGCCACGCGCACGCTTCCTCGCCCGGCGGCGTCGTGCCGAAGAGCGCGCAGACGAAGTCGTAGTACGACGACGCCTCGTTGGTGAAGCGCCTGCCCGCGCGCGTCACCGCGATCACGCCCGGCTTCGCGCGCTCGATCAGATGCGCAAACGCGGCCGTCTCGCCCTTACTCTTGCGCACGAGCGACACGGGCGCCCACGCGGCGGGCGCTTCGAGCGACGCATCGAAATGGGCGCCGGCCGCTTCGCCGATACGAATGCCATCGCCGGTATTGCTCTTCGGCGCCGCAGACCAGTGCGGCGTGTACGGAAAAGTTTCTGCCTGACGCTTCGCGTCGTGCGGATAACCGCCGCAAGCAAGCACGACGCCGCGCCGCGCGCGCACTTCGTGCATCACGCCTTCGATCTCGACGCGCGCACCCGTCACGCGATGCTCCTCACGCATGAGCGACACCGCGCGCGCGCCGGTGCGCAGATCGACACCGCGATCCGCCGCCGACTTCAACAAACGCGCGACGAGCGCATTGCCGTTCACGAGATGCATCGAACGCCGGTAACGCAGCATGTGCCACGCGAATCCAGCGAAGCGCTTCGTCACGTGCCATGCCGACTTCGCGCTGCGCGTCGCGTTCAGGAAGTGCGCGAGATCCTGGCCCGATGCGATCGCCATGCCCTTGATCGTCATTTCCGCGAGCGGCGGACGCAGCTTGTCGATGAGCGGACCGAGCTCGCGGCCGTCGAACGGCATCGCGCAGACCGAGCGCCCGCCCGTGGCCGCGCCTCGCGTCGTATGAAAGTCGGGAATGCGGTTGCCGTCGATGAAGCGCATCGACGTATTGCGTTCGAAGAATTCGACCATGCGCGGCCCGTGCTCGATGAGCGCGTCGGCCTTCGCGGCGTCGAAATGCGCGCCCAGCTCGCTCTTCAGATACGTGCGCGGCACGCTGTCATCTTCGACGATGCCCGCGCGCGTCGCGAGCGGATTGCGCGGAATCCACATCCAGCCGCCCGACCACGCGGTCGTGCCGCCGAACACGTCTTCCTTCTCGCAGACGAGCACGGACAGACCCTGCGTCGCCGCGGTGACGGCCGTCGACAAGCCGCCCGCGCCGGAACCCAGCACGAGGACGTCGCATTCGAGAATCGGTTCGAGCTTCATTTGGCGTGGACGGACGATTGGAGTTCGACGGGCAGCGTAAGCGCTTCGTCGCGGGCGTTCGTCAACGCGGCGCTGGCCGGCTGCTGCGCGCGCACGGTCGCATGCCGTGCCGCCAGAAAGCCGAACGTGAGCCCCGGACCGAGCGTGATGCCGGGGCCGGGATAGACGCCGCCCATCACCGATTGCATGTCGTTGCCGCACGCGTAGAGGCCGCCGATCGGTCGATCGTCGCGATCGAGCACGCGCGCGTGCGTGTCGGTGACGAGGCCGGTCGCCGCGCCGATATCGCCGGGATAGAGCCGCACCGCATAGAACGGCGCCTCGCTGATCGGGCCGAGGCACTTGTTCGGGCCGGTCCAGTTGGCGTCGCCATTGGCGTTCTGGTAATCGGTCGTGCCGCGCTGAAAATCGGCATCCACGCCGCTCTGCGCATAGCGATTGATGCGCGCGACGCTATCGGCGAGGCCAGCGCGGTCGATGTCGAGCTTCATTGCCAGTTCGTCGAGCGTCCTGCCTTCGACGAGATAGCCATCGGCGAGAAACGGCGCGAGCCCCTTGCCGCCCGGACGCACCATGCCGAGCCCGTACTTGCGCAGTCCTTCCGTGTCCGTCACGAGATACGCGGGCACCGAAGGCGTGGTCTCGTTCGCTTTTTGCATCGCCATGCCGAACAGGTGATACGACGTGTTCTCGTTCAGGAAGCGCCTGCCCGTTTTGTCGACGGTGATCATGCCCGGCTTGCCGCGATCCATCATGAAGTGCGGGAACACGGCGGTCGTGCCGTCGGCGCGCTTGCGCACGGAAACCGGCGCCCAGAAGGCGTGCGACAGCGCGCCCTTGCCGAAGCGCGCGCCCGCGGCGAGCGCGAGATCCTGCGCGCTGCCGGTGTGGCCGGGCGCGCCGGGGCACCACGCCGGATCGGCGCCCGGCAGCATCTCGCCGCGACGCGCCGGATGCCGGTTGAAGCCGCCGCTCGCGAGAATCACGCCGCCTTTCACATTGACGCGACGCCGGTCGTTGACGCGGCTCAGCGTTACGGCTTCGATGCCGTTCGGCCCGCTGTGCAACGCATCGACCTTCGTGCTCGTCAGCACCGTGACGCCACGCTCGAGCAACGAATACAACAATCTTCCGATCAGCGCGTTGCCCATCACGAGCCGCGTGCCGCGCGGCGCGCTCAGGCGATCGCGCGCGTGACGCGCGAGCAGCTTCGCCGCATGTCGGAACGACGCGAACGACTTCGTCATGTTGAGCAGATGCCCGACGTCGTCGCGGTCGACCATCATGCCGCCGAGCACGGTGAATTCGGGAATCGGCGGACGGATCAGCGAAAACGCGCGGCCGAGCTTGCGGCCGTCGAAGGGCAGCGGTTCGAGCGCCCGCCCGCGCAGCGTCGAGCCTTCGAGCTCGGACAAATAATCGGGATGGAACGGGCGCGCGCGATATTTCACAGCGGAGTTCGCTTCGATATGCGCGACCGCTTTCGGGCCGGCATCGAGAAACGCACGGCGCATCGCGACGCTGCTGCGCCCGCCGACCGCGCGATCCAGAAAGCCTTCGGCGTTCACGGATGTATCGTCACGATTGACGCTCGCGGCATGCATCGACGCGGGAATCCACGTCGTTCCGGCCGAGAAGGCCGTCGTACCGCCGACGTATTCCGTACTCTCCACAAGGAGCACGCGCGCACCGTCGATGGCCGCGACGAGGGCCGCCGACATGCCCGCGCCGCCTGCGCCGATTACGACGACATCGAATGTTTCGTCATGTCCCAGATTGTCCAGTGTCTCCACCATTCGTCCGCTCCCTCGCGCCAGGAATCGCCGTCCTTCCGACGATTCGAAACGCATGTTTTCAGTAGAACTCGCTTTGATATTGGAATACTATTCCAGAAAATGCATTGAAGCCAAGCTCTTTTTTTGAGGCGAACGGAGGACGGTATGCGAGTGCTGGTGACAGGCGCAAGCGGCTTTCTGGCGGCGTGGGTGACGCGGCGGCTGCTCGCCCGCGATATGGACGTGCGCGTGGACGTGCGCGCCTTCGACGTGCGCGAGGACGCGCGGCTCCTGCGCGCGCTCGCGCCCGAACGCGCCGATGAAGTGCAATGGCGGGTCGGCGATATCGGGAACGCGCGCGATGTCGCGACGGCGCTCGAGGGCTGCGACGCCGTCGTCCATCTCGCAGGCGTGCTCACGCCTGCCTGCGCCGGCGATCCGGTGCGCGGCGCGCGCATCAATCTGATCGGTACGCTCAACGTGTTCGACGCGGCTATCGCGTGCGGCGTGCGCTCGGTGCTGTATGCGAGCAGCGCGGGTGTCTTCGGCCCCGACGACGGCGCGACGCCCTTTCCCATGACACATTACGGCGCGTTCAAGCTCGCATGCGAAGGCTCGGCGCGCGCGTACTGGCACGATCATGGCATTGCGAGCATCGGCTTTCGGCCGCTCGTCGTGTACGGCGCGGGGCGCGAGACGGGATCGAGCGCCGGTCCGAGCCTCGCCTGCCGCGCGGCCGCGCGCGGCGAGCCGTACACGATTCCCTTCACCGGCGCGACGGGCCTCGTCTACGCCGATGACGTCGCCGCCGCCTACGAGCGCGCGCTCACGCATCCGTTCGACGGGGCGCACGCGTTCACGCTGGCGGGCGACATCACGCCGATGCAGAGCGTGATCGCGACGCTGAAGCAGATCGCGCCGGACGCGCGCATCGACGCGGCGGGCGCGCCCTTGCCGATCGCGACATCCTTTCCCGACGATCCCGTGCTCGATCGAATGCTTCCAGGCCTTGCAAAAACGCCGCTCATCGACGGATTGCGTCAAACCGTGGCGTTCTACCGGTAGGCAAAGCGGCTCTTGGCACCGCATCGTCCTTGGGGCACGATTCGCTTCTTCACGACAGGTGCCACGCATGCAAGACACGACCCGACCACCCGCGACGACTGCGAAGCTGCTCAAAGGCATCCTGCCGATCAACCGCGCCGCCGCGTTACGCGACGCGCTCGCCGGCATCTCGCTCGCGTCGATGGACATCCCGCAGGTGCTCGGCTATGCGCGCATCGCCGGCATGCCCGCGGTGACGGGCCTCTACACTGCGTTCCTGCCGCTCCTCGCGTTCGCGCTCTTCGGCGCGTCGCGGCATCTCGTGGTCGCCGCCGACTCCGCGACGGCAACGATCTTCGCGAGCCGGCTTTCGTCGATGGCCGCGATGGGCAGCCCGGAATACGTCGCGCTCGCGGGCATGGTCGCACTGCAGACCGCCGCGCTCTTGCTGCTCGCGCGCCTGTTCAAGCTCGGCTTTCTCGCCGATTTTTTGTCGCGCACCGTGCTGACGGGCTTTCTCGCGGGCGTGGGGGTGCAGGTTTCGATCGCCATGCTCGGCGACCTCTTCGGCATGACGGTGCCGTATCCGTCCTCGCGCAGCCTGGCGCAACTCGTCTACGTGATCGGGCATGTCACGCACGCGCATGGGCCGACGCTCGTGCTCGCGCTCGTCGTGATCGTCGCGATTCTGGGCTGCAAACGCTTCGCGCCGCGCCTGCCGATGCCGCTCGTCGCGGTGATCGGCAGCATCGCCGCGAGCAAGGCTTTCGACTTCGCCGCGCGCGGGATTTCGGTGCTCGGTCCCATCGAAGGCGGTTTGCCCGCGATCCGCATGCCCGATGTCACCTGGCAGCAATCTCTCGATCTCGTGCCCGTCGCGGCGTCATGCTTCGTGATGATCATCGCGCAGAGCGCGGCCGCGGCGCGCGTGTTCGCGCAGCAGTATCACGAGGACGTCGACACCAACAGCGACATCCTCGGCCTTGCCGCGGCGAACGCGGCGGCGGCGTTGAGCGGGACGTTCGTCGTGAACGGCAGTCCGACGCAGACGGCAATGGCCGACCGCGCAGGCACCCGGAGTCAGCTCGGACAACTCGTCTTCGCGGCGGTCGTCGCTGTCGTTCTGCTATTTCTGAGCGGCTATCTGCGCTATCTGCCGCACAGCGTGCTGGCGGGCATCGTGTTCACGATTGCGATCGGCCTCATCAACGTGCAGAGCCTGAAGGACATCCGCGCCGAAAGCCCCGGTGAATTCGCGCTCGCGCTCGTCACGGCCGGCGCGGTGGTGCTGGCGGGCGTCGAGCACGGCATCCTGCTAGCGGTCGCGCTCTCGCTCATGCGGCACGTGCGCCACAGCTATCATCCGCACACGATGGTGCTCACGCCCGTCGCGCCCGGAAAACCCTGGCAGTTCATGCCGACGAAGCCCGGCGCGATGACTGCGCCGCATCTGATCGTCTACCGCTTCGGCGCGGATCTGTTTTACGCGAACGATCATTTCTTCGCGTCGGAAGTGACGAAGCTCGTCGATACGGCATCCGACGGATTGCGTCATCTCGTCGTCGACGCCGGCGCGATCACCGATCTCGACTATTCAGCGGCCCGCACGATCGGCGAGCTGATCGAAACGCTGCGCGCACGCGGCGTCGCGGTGATCTTCGGGCGCGTGAACCGCTTCCTGCGCAACGACATGGACCGGCACGGTCTGACGCGGGTGCTCGGCGCATCGAACGTGTTCGACACGCTGCACGAGGCGCTCGCGGCGGCTGGCGTAAATTCGGGCGGGCATGAGCCGAACGTGCTATGAGACGCGGCTGAACGAGCGGCGTCGTCGCGTATCTGGCTAGCGCTCACGTACCGCTTCTGCTGCTGCGAAGCGCTTTTTCGCAATGCTCCGCCCTGTCCAGTCCGGTGGTGGCGCTGTTCTTCGACCGTTAGTTGCCTTGAGAACTCGATGAACTTGTTGAATGCTATTCCATTTTCAATTAGGATTCAGGAACAGACTGATCAACGATTCAGGAGGCAATCGAAGCATGGCGCAGGACACTTCTTTTTCCGCATCGCTCGATGCGGGCTTGAGCGGCGCGACGCGCGTCTATTTCATCGTCGGCGATCCCATCGCGCAGGTGCGCTCGCCTTCCGGCGTGACAGCGGCGCTGCGCGCGGCAGAGCGCGACGCGATCGTGATTCCGGCACATGTCGCGCCGGACGATCTCGACGCGTTCTTCGCGGGCATCGCGCGCTTGCAGAACTGCGACGGCGTCATCATCACCGTGCCGCACAAGTTCAGCGCGACGGCATATTGCAAGTCGCTGACCGACGAAGGCGCATTTCTCGGCGCGGTCAACATGCTCAAGCGCGACGCCGACGGCACCTGGCACGGCGGCGCATCGGACGGCATCGGCATGGTCGCCGCGTTGAGAGACGCGGGTTGCGAGCCGAAGGAAAAGCGCGCGCTGCTGATCGGCGCGGGCGGTGCGGGCTCGGCGATCGGCCATGCGCTCGTGGATGCAGGCGTGGCGTCGCTCGCGATCCGCGATTTCGATGCCGGGCGCACCGGCGCCCTCGCCTCGCGTCTCGCCGCACTGGGCCGGGGCGCAGTGAGCGTCGCCGACGATGCGCCCGCCGAAAGCTACGACCTCATCGTGAACGCGTCGCCGGCGGGCATGCGTCCCGGCGATCCGCTGCCGATCGACGTCTCGCGCCTGCCTCCGACGGCCTTCGTCGGCGACGTGGTGACGAAGCCGCCGCTCACGCCTTTCATCGAAGCCGCCCGCGCGCGCGGCTGCACGACCGTCACCGGCACGCAAATGTTCGGCCGCGTATGCGACGCGATCGTCGCGTATCTGTTGAAGGACTGAACACGCAAGGCAATTCGCCGCGCGATGAATCAGAGGAGTCTGGTTCAATCGCGGCGGGCATTCGTTCAACATTCCGGCCGCGCATTCGCGTCCCTCGCGACGCGCACCGGCCTGCTGGCCCCGAAGCGAACCGCCGATGAGCGCCGCCCTCTGCCGGGCGGCGTTTTTTTGCGCGACGTTTCGACCACGCCGGCGTGAGTGTGCGTTTCCCCGTGAGACTCGCGCGCTCGCTTCGAGGGCCCATCAAACGCGTGCAGGCGCACGCAAGAGGCTGGAATGAAACTGGATCGAAAAGGAATTCAACGCGTGGCGCGTACGTGCTTCGCGGCCGTCGCATTCGCCACGCTCGCGGCGTGCGCGACCGGACCGGGCGCATCGGCGCCGCTGCCGGCGGACAGCACGCTCGCGACGGGACGCATCGTCGGCAAGCAATATCTGACGACCGTGTCGACGGACGCGGGGGCGTCTTCCGGGCCAACGCTCGGCGTGGGCGCCGGCGGCATCGGCGGGAATGGCTGGAATGGCGTGGGCGGCGGCGCGGGACTGAGCTTCGATCTGACGAGCCTGTTCCAGAAGACTCCCGAACAGACCGCGAAGGTCTACCGCTACAGCGTGCAGATGAAGGACGGATCGAAGCGCGATGTCGACAGCACGCTCGATATCGGCAACGGCGCGTGCGTGACGACGATCGATTCCAGCCAGCCCGGCTATCCGAGGCTGACGAGCGCGGACGCCTGCTGATCTTCCGGCGCGGCTCGTCCGATGAGCCGCGCCGACAGCGCCGCCGCGACGCGCTCGACCACGGGTGCCCAGTCGCCCGGCACGCGCTGGCGAATGAGCCGCACCGGGCCGTACCATGGCTGCGTCTCCTGATTGCCCCAACACCAATGCGATACCCGGTCGATCATCGCCCAGTGCGCTGACGAACGCGGCCGAATCGTGAAAATGCTCTTGATAGTCGGGAAGCGCAAGGATGTGCGCGCCGGCCGAGCGCATCGCCGCGATATCGCCTTCGCGGCCCGGAGCAACCGGATAGAACGCGACATCCGGCAAGCGCCACAGTGGCGCGAGGGCATCCACGGGAATGCTGCGCTGGACATCGCGCCGATGCGTCGGACTGCCTGCCGACACGAGGCCGACACGCAGCGCATTCGTGCCGTCTGACGCGAGCATCCGACGCCACATGTCGATGCGTTCCGGTGCCGCGTCGAGATAGGCGCGGCCATCGACCTGATCCGGCAACAAGCCGATGCCGAGCGGCATGCTCATCAAGCCCACGGTGTAATCGATCCGCTCGAAATCGTGCGCTTCGAGGGCGACGCAATCCGGCGCGAACCGCCGGATGAGCGGATGCAGCGCCGAGCGCACCGCCAATAGCGCTTCACCGCCGTTTCTCCGCACGCCTTCCGCGAACCGCGGAAAATAGCGCACGAACTGGATGTCATCGCCGAGGCCGAGTTCGCTATAGACCACGACACGCTTGCCGTCGAGCGGCTGTCCGCGCCAGCGCGGCGCAATGCGCTCCATGCGCGCGACGACACCGTTCTCGCCGTGTTCGGACAGGCGGCGTTCGAAGCGCACCCATCCAGCGCGCCAGTCGCCGTGCCTGCGTTCGAGGTCGGCGAGATCGACAGCGAGCCAGTTCGCTTGCGGCGTCTGCGAAAGCGCCAGGCGATACATGCTTCGGCCTCTTCGTAACGCGCCTGTTCATTGAGATACATCGCAATTTTGCGCCGGTCACGCGGCCATCGCCGGGATGATGCAGCGCCGCCTCGCGCATGACGGCTTCCGCCGACACGGCGTCATGACGTATCCAGAGGCAATGGCTCAGTTGCCAGCGAAGTTCGAAGTCTTGCGCAAACCGCTGCAAGGCTCCGACACAGAAGCGCTCCAGTGCGGATCAATCGCCCGAGCGACGAATATCGAGCGCGATGGATAACGCGCGCTTCGCATCGGGTGGGACGGCATCTGCGTGCGAATCATGCAGCCATGCGGATGAATCGAAGTACATGAACGGGTGCAGCAATAAATGTTTGAAAGATGCCTGCCGAGTTTATATGAACCGCACCGCTTGAGATCTCGCATATACACAAGCAAAATCCGAAAAATGCAATGGTTCGATGGATTCATTCGCATATCGAACGATTCGGCGTTATCCATCGTGAAACGCAGTAATTCGCGCCGGCGATTGTGCCCGACGCCCGGCTTTGCCATACTGAGTCCAGTCGCCCTGTCTCCTCAAGCGTCCGCTCTCGATCATCGAGCCCACAAGCGGACGCGCTCTCGCCGCCTCTCGAGGCGGCGTTTTTTTGCACGCGGCCTATTACCTTGGACGTAATTGCCCGGCTCATTGCCTCCTGCGACGATGCAATCACACTGATCATCGACAAGGAGATGAAGATGCCCGCAAAACATCGAGTCCACGGCGAAACCGCCCGCCCCGGCTACATCGCGACCGAGAGCGGTGTCGAGCTCTTCTATCGCGACTGGCGGCCCGAAGGCGCGCCCGGCAACGGCGGGACCATCGTGTTCGTCCCCAGCTATTCGCTGCCGGGCGACATGTGGGCGTATCAGATGCTGCCGCTCGTGCGCCAGGGCTTTCGCTGCATCGCCTACGACAGGCGCGGCCACGGTCGTTCGAGCGATCCGGGTGGCGGCTACGACTACGACACGCTCGCGGACGATCTCGCCGCCGTCATCGACGCGCTCGATCTTTCGCGCGTCACGCTCGTCGGGTATTCGATGGGCGGCGCGGAAGCGGTGCGCTATCTGACGCGTCACGGCAGCGCGCGCGTCGCGCGGCTTGCGTTGATCGCATCGACCTTGCCGATGCTGATGAAGACGCCGGACAACCCGGATGGCATCGATTGCGCCTGCGTCGACGCCTTTCGGCAGGACCTGGCGAGCGACTATCCGCGGTGGCTCGCCGACAACGCGCGGCCGTTCGCCGGGCCGGGCGCGTCGCAGGCGATGATCGACTGGATCCGCGAGATGGCGTTGCGCACGTCGCATCACGCGCTTTTCGCGTGCAACGAAACGGTGAGTCGCGGCGATTTCCGCAACGAGCTGCGCGACATCGACGTGCCGACGCTCATCGTGCAGGGCGACCGCGATGTGTCGAATCCGCTCGAACTGACTTCGCAACGCACGGCGCGCCTGATTCCGAACGCGCGGCTCGTCGTCTACGAAGGCGCGCCGCATGGCATTTTTCTGAGCGATGCGGCGCGGCTGACGGCGGATATCGCAGCGTTTGCGTCGGCGTAGTGAACCGCTGTCTGTGGTAGTGACTTAATATCGTGCGAAAACACGAACGTCACTGCGACGACGGAGGTCCTCGCCATGCAAGACCCGCTCAAAGCACATTTCGACATGTTCGCGCGCTACAACGCGTGGGCCAATGCCCGCGTCTACGACGCGGCGCGCGCCCTGTCGGACGCCGACTATCGCGCAGACCGTGGCGCGTTTTTCAAGTCCGTGCATGGCACGCTCAATCACCTGCTCGTGACGGACCGCGTGTGGATGCATCGCTTCACGGGCGAAGGCGCGGCGCCGGAACGCTGGATGCGATTCTCTTCGATACCTTCCCGGCGCTCGAAGCGGCGCGCCGCGAAGAAGACGCGCGCATC
Source organism: Caballeronia sp. INML3B (assembly GCF_023631305.1). NCBI lineage: Bacteria > Pseudomonadati > Pseudomonadota > Betaproteobacteria > Burkholderiales > Burkholderiaceae > Caballeronia > Caballeronia sp. INML3B. The sequence continues at coordinate 307,702 of NZ_JALQDI010000040.1, read as the reverse complement.
GTCGAATACGTGACCGGTCTCACGCCGCAAACGCTGGCCGGCACTATCAGCTATAAACGCGTATCGACGCCCGAGCTGATGACGCAGCCGCTCATGCCCGCGCTCGCGCACTGGTTCAATCATCAGACGCACCATCGCGGACAGGCGCACGCGCTCTTGACCGCGTTGACCGGCAAGGCGCCGGAACTCGACCTGCTTTTCTATCAGCGTTTGTCGGATAAGCGCTGAGTCCTGACGCGTTTGAAAACACTCATATCAATAGACTCTGGAAGAATCCCGGCTCACCGTAGCACTGCGAATTGACATCCCGGCGCGCGACATGAAAGTATCGCCGCGCAGTCCTCGTCACCTCCATCGGAGTCCATCGCGATGATCTTCCATGCATCCATTCCCGCCAACGATCCGAAGCACGTCGCGCATGTGCTTGCCGAACTGTGGGACGGCTTCGCCGCGCCCTTCTCGCCTTTTCCCGATGCCTGGATGGCGGTCGCGGGCGACGATCGCGGCAGCATCATCGAGATCTATCCGAGCGACAAGGTGATCACGCCGGGCGGCGGCCATGAGGAAAGCGTCAGCTACGGCGCCGATACGTTGAAGCGCCCGCAGTACAGCGCGTTCCACATGGCGATCGCGACGAAGCTGAGCGCCGAGGACGTCATCGCGATCGGCGAGCGTGAAGGCTGGCGCGCGGTGCGCTGCACGCGCGGCGACAACTTTTTCCACGTGATCGAGTTCTGGATCGAAAACTCGACGATGCTCGAATTTCTCACGCCCGAAATGCAGGCCGAATATCTCGCTTTCGCCACGCCCGAAAACTTCAAGGCGATGGCCGCCGCCGTGCCTCAGTGATCGCTTTCTTTCGCGGAAGGATCGCGGCGCAGCCCCACCATCAGGGCGGCGCCGCTTGCGAAGAGCAATAGCGAAAGGAGCTGCACGGCGAGATCCATGCTGCCTGTCGCGGTGCGGATCTGGCCGATCACCCACGGACTCACGATGCCGCTCGTGATGCCGATACTGCTGATGACCGCGATGCCTGCCGCCGCGCTCCTGCCCGGCAGATGGCTCGCGGGCACGGCCCAGAAGATCGGCAACGCCGCGAAGATCAATGTCGCGGCTAGCGAGAGAATCGCGAGCATCAGCAAAAAGCTCGGGAAATGCAGCGTGAGCGCCGCGAGTGCGATGCCGCCGCCGATCGTGCAGCACGCAAAGTGCTTGCGTCGTTCCGCAACGCGATCCGAATGGCGCGCAATCAAAATCAGCCCCACTGCGCCGATCGCGTTCGGCACGACGGTGTAGAGGCTCACGGACATGACATCGGTGATGCCGAAATCGCGGATCATCAGCGGCATCCAGAAACTCAGCGTCAGCGATGCGCAGGTCAGCGAAAAGTAGATGAACGCAAAGAGATAGAGGCGCGGGTTGCGCAGCGCGTCGAGCAGACCGCGGCGGTCGTGCGCATCGGTGCGGGCGTTCGTTTCCGGGCACAGCGCGGCCAGGCGCTCCCGTTCGGCGGACGTGAGCCAGCGCGCATCGCGCGGAGTGTCCACCAGCAGCCGCAACGCGATGAGGCCGAGCAGCACCGCCGGCGCGCCTTCGATCGCAAACATCCATTGCCAGCCGTGCAGGCCCATGACGCCTGCCATGTCGCGCATGATCCAGCCGGATACCAGTCCGCCGAACACGCCCGCCACCGCGACGCCCGCGAAGAACACCGACATCACGCCGGCGCGCCGTTTCGCCGGAAACCAGTACGTCAGATAGAGCACGATGCCCGGAAAGAAGCCCGCCTCGAACACGCCGAGGAGAAAGCGCAGCAGATAGAAATGCCCGGGCGTCGAAACGAACATCATGCCGACCGACGCCGCGCCCCACAGCAGCATGATCCGCGTGAACGTGCGGCGCGCGCCGAACCTCGCGAGCAGCAGATTGCTCGGCACCTCGAAGAGCACATAGCCGACATAGAACACGGCGGCCCCGAGGCCGTACATCGCATCTGAGAATCCGAGATCTTGCTTCATCTGCAACTGCGCGAAGCCGATATTGATGCGGTCCAGAAACGACACGACGTAGCACAGGAACAGGAACGGAATGATGCGCCACGCAATTTTGCGAAAGAGCGCATCGTCCGACAGGGCGTGCGTTTCCGCGGCGGCGCTCGGGCTGAGCGCCGCCGTGCTGATCGACTTCGACATGTCTCGCTCCAGATGGGCGTGGGAAGGCCGGCGTCTTTGGCGCGCCTTTTTGCCTGAAGAGAAGAAAGCGCGGCGCGTGTCAGTGCGCGCCGCGAGAGATGAACGTCAGTCCTGGAGAGCGGCCCACATGTCCTTGTCGCGCTGGGCCGTCCAGATGCGCGGATGCTTGATGCCGCTCGCCTCGTCATAGGCGCGCGACACGTCGAACGGCAGGCAGTGCTCGTAGATGAAGACGTGGCCGAACTTCGGGTCCATCGCCTTGCGGGTATGCGCCATCGAGCCCTTCAGATCGAGCTTTTCGACAACGGCTTCCCGGCCCGCCTGCAGCAGCGTCGTCACGAAATCCTTCGTGTAGTCGAGGCCCTTGTCGACCTCTGCCGGCGACAAGAGCGCGGGACCGCGGCCCGGCACGAGTTTCTCCGCCTTCAGCGCGCGCAGCGCTTCGAGCGTCGCGGGCCATTCCTCGAGTTGCGCGTCGCCGCAATAGCAGGCGGCGTCGTACTCGACGAGGTCGCCCGAAAACAGCACCTTCTGCGACGGCAGCCAGACGACCGTGTCGCCCTTCGTGTGGCCCGAGCCGAGATGCGCGATCTTCACTTCGAGCTTGCCGAGGAACAAGGTGATTTCGGTGTCGAAGACGAGCGTCGGCCACGTGAGGCCGGGCACCGTCTCGACACCGGCAAACAGACGCGGGAAGCGCTCAATTTCCGATTTCATGTCCTGCTCGCCGCGCTCGACGATCATTTCATACGTGCCGCGGCTCGCGATGACCTGTTGCGCGCCTTCCGCGAAATACGCCGACGCGCCGAGCACGCGCACCGCGTGGTAATGCGACAGCACGACGTATTTGATCGGCTTGTCGGTGACGCCGCGGATCTTCGCGATGAGGTCCTGCGCCATCGCGGGCGTGGCGGTCGTATCGACGATCAGGACGCCGTCGTCACCGATAATCACGCCCGAGTTCGGATCGCCCTCGGCCGTGTAGGCGTACGCGTTCTCGGAAAGCTGTGTGAAGGTGATCTTCTTCTCTTCCAGATCGGCTTGCGATGCGAATGCTTTTGCCATGGTCGTGTCTCGATTCCATTCTCGTGGGGATGGGTGGATGATCGGCGTGACGATTATTTTTGTCAACAGCAAGTATGCTTGCTATTTGCAAATTCCGGGTAAATACCGAATCGCTTCATCCGAGGATTCCTGCTCGGCTAACATCTGCCATTCGTTCACTTCTATCGATCGCGGAGTCCTCTTGGCTCGTTCCACCCATGCCACGCCTGACGCCGAATCCGGCGAAGAGAAAAAGCAGCGCGGCATCCAGAGCGTCGAAGTCGGCGCGCGTCTGCTCGAAGCGCTCGCCGCCCGGCGCGAGCCGCTCGCATTGAGCGCAATGGCCGATGCCGCCGGACTGTCGAGCGCGCAGGCGCATACGTATCTCGTGAGCCTCACGCGGCTCGGCCTCGTCAAGCGCGACGCGCTGACCGGCAATTACGAGCCTGGCCCGCTTTCGCTGCGACTCGGTCTATTGAATCTAGAACATCAGCCGGCGTATCGTGCGGCCGCGTCACGCGTTCCGGCGCTCGCGCTCGCGACCGGCATGAGCGTCGCGGTCAGCGTCGCGGGGCCGCAAGGGCCGACCATCGTCCGTTACGAGCGCGGCGGCTATCCGCTGCACGTCAACTTGCATGTCGGCACGGTCATGTCGCTTTCGGCGACGTCGACGGGACGCGTATTCCGCGCGTTCGACGATGACGCCCGCGTCGACGCGATGCTCGCGCATCAGGCGCAAACCGATGCGCCGCAGATGAACGAGCGCATCCGCGAGATTCGGGCACGCGGCATCGAACGTAGCGTCGATGCGCCGAGTCCGGGCGTCAGCAGCATGAGTGTGCCGGTGTTCGACGGCGCGCACCGGTTGCAACTCGCGCTGACGGCGATCGGCCCGACCGGCCTGTGCGACGTCGGCTGGGACGGCCCGCTCGCGCAAGCGCTGAAGGACGCGGCACGCGATATCACCGGATTGCTTTCATGACCATGCTCGAAGAAGACACCAGGCCGCAGCGCGGCATCAACGCGCTCGACGCCACCGGCGATCTGTTGCGCGCACTGGTCGCGGCGGGCCGGCCGCTCTCGCTGCGCGATCTGGCCGCGGCGGCCAGCATGCCGCCCGCGAAGGCGTTCGCGCATCTGGTGAGTCTCGTCAAGGTTGGCCTGCTCGCACGCGACGACGCGGGGCTCTTCCACGCGGGCCAATTGAGCCGCGAGCTCGGGCTCATCGCGCTGCAACGCCTTTCGCCGATTCGCGATGCGGAAAGCGAGATCGTCAGGCTCGCCGCGAACACGTCGATGACGGTCGCCGCCGCCGCGCTCGGACCGCTCGGCCCGACCGTGATCCGGCTGGAGGAATCGGCGCGTCCGCAGCATGTGAGCTTGCGCGTCGGCACGGCGATGTCGCTCGTCAACACGGCGATCGGCCGCGTCTGCGCCGCGCATCTGCCGGCGGACATGCTCGTGTCCCTGATGGAGCAGGACCAGATCCGCCTCGCGGGTGCGGCGCCGGATGCGATTCTGGATACCGCATATCGCGCACGGCTCGACGACATCAGGGCGCGCGGCCTCGACACGGCGCTCGGCGCGCCGGTGCCCGGCATCCACACGCTGGCTGCTCCGGTGTTCGATCACACCGGCAGTGTGTGTCTCGTCATTGCGTTGATCGGCTCGTCGGGCGGCTTCGATAGCGCCGCTGACGGCCCGCTGGCACGCGCCCTTCTCGCTGCGACGCGGCGCCTGTCCTGGCGTTTCGGCCTGATGGAGGCCAACGGCGAGGCAAGCTAGCGGCCCCTGATGGTCTCCGTGCCCACCACGCGGATGGCGGGGAAACGGTCGGTCGGCTTCGCGATCTCGTCCTGCGAAGCGACGATTTCCAGCTCGTAACGCCCCGCATCGTAAGTCGACTTGACGACGGCATTCACCGCCGCGAGCGTGTGCTCCAGCGCGGTGCGCAGCGAATCGCCCAGAAGCGTGCGCGCGACGAACACCGCACTCGTGAGATCGCCGACGCCCACCGGCTGCCGCGCGAACGGATAGAGCGGGCGCTGCGCGAACCACGCTTCGCCCGGCGCGACGGCAAGCATGTTGAAGGTGTCGGCGCGGCTGTTGCGATCGAGCAGATGCTTCACCAGCACGATGCGCGGGCCGCGGCCGATCACTTCGCGGCACGCATCGACGGCTTCTTCCACCGTCTCGATGCTGCGCCCGACGAGCTTTTCCAGCTCGATGTGATTGGGCATGATCGCGTCGGCGATTTCGGGCATCGTCGTGACGAGGAAATCCTCGATGCCGGGAGCCACCGTGCAGCCGCCCGTCTGCCCCATGACGGGATCGCAGAAATAGAGCGCGCGCGGATTCACCGCCTTCACCATCTTCACGATTTCGACGACCGCGCGAGCCTGCTCCGGCGCACCGAGATAGCCGGACAGCACCGCGTTGCAGCGCGCGAGCACGCCGATCGCGCCGATGCCCTCGATCAAGTTCTGCAACTCGTCGGCGTCGAATGCGCTACCGGTCCAGCGGCCGTACTGCGTGTGATTGGAGAACTGCACGGTGTTGAGCGGCCAGACATTGACGCCCAGACGCCGCATTGGAAAAACCGCCGCGCTGTTGCCCGCGTGGCCGAACACCACGTGCGACTGAATGCTCAGGACGTTGTTCATCTTCTGATTTCCCGATTGATCGTGTCCGGTCAGGTCAAACGTTTGTCGCGCCGGCGCTCGTGCAGCGCAGCGCAACGGTAGCTAGAGATGGAACACCCGGGGACGCCGGCTCGGGCGTGCGCGGGCATCGCAACCTTCATATTGTGCCGTGCCTCGACGCACTGCGGCATGGCGGTCTCGATATAAATTGTCCCGACACGTTTTATCAAGCCATCCGGTCGACTCGGATGCCCATCAGGTCGCGTGGACGCAACGCTCCACTCGGCACGCCGCTTGCTCGATCCACCGGCCGCATCTGCGATTCATATTCGAGAAAAAAACGGCGACTTCAGCACACGGACTCGAATGCGCGCCGGATAATGCTTCACGATACAAACAGCGAAAGCATACGAGGACGAACACACGGCAACATCAATAGTCGCAGGTCAAATCAGGAGGCTGGCATGGAGACGCTGTCTAAGAATCGCACCGATTTGCAGAAGTCGACCCTCGCAATCGTTCTCGCCGGCGGGCGTGGCACCCGCCTCGGACCGCTCACCGACAAACGCGTGAAACCCGCCGTCCACTTCGGCGGCAAATACCGCATCATCGACTTCGCGCTGTCCAACTGTCTCAACTCCGGCATCCGCCGCATCGCCGTGGTCACGCAATACAAGGCCCATTCGCTCATCCGGCATCTCCAGCGCGGCTGGGGTTTCCTGCGCGGCGAGTTCAACGAGTTCATCGATATCTGGCCGGCGCAGCAACGCGTCGATTCGAGCTGGTATCGCGGCACCGCAGACGCCGTCTATCAGAATCTCGACATCGTCCGTTCGATCGGGCCGGAATTCGTGATCGTGCTGGCGGGCGACCACATCTACAAGATGGACTACACGCGCATGGTGCTCGACCATGTGGAGAGCGGCGCCGACTGCACGGTCGGCTGCATCGAGGTGCCGCGCATGGACGCCGTCGCGTTCGGCGTGATGCACGTCGACGAGAACCGCCGCGTCACGGCTTTCCTCGAAAAACCCGCCGATCCGCCCGCGATGCCCGGCAAGCCGGATATCGCGCTTGCGAGCATGGGCATCTACGTGTTCAGCGCGAAATATCTCTACGACATGCTGCAGGAGAACATCGAGACATCGAATACGGATCACGACTTCGGCAAGGACATCATTCCGCGGGTCGTGACGACGGGCAAGGCGATCGCGCATCCGTTCGGCATGTCGTGCGTGACGTCGAGCAGCGATCCGGAAGCGCCCGCCTACTGGCGCGATGTCGGCACCGTCGACGCGTACTGGTCCGCGAACCTCGACCTCGCGTCGACGATTCCGGAACTCGATTTGTATGACCGCAAGTGGCCGATCTGGACGAATCAGGAACAGCTGCCGCCCGGCAAGTTCGTGCGCGACCTCAACGGCCAGCAAGGCGCGATCACCAATCTCCTCGTGTGCGGCGGCTGTGTGATCTCCGGCTCGCAAGTGTCGAAGTCGGTGTTTTCGTCGGCGGTGCGGGTGCACTCGTTCTGTAACATCAATGAGGCAGTGTTGTTGCCTCAGGTGACCGTCGGGCCGAGTTGCAGGTTGCAGCGCGTCGTGATCGATCGCGGCTGCACGGTGCCGGAGGGTCTCGTGGTCGGCGAGGACCCGGACGACGACGCCGCGCGCTTTTTCCGGACGGAATCGGGCGTCACGCTCATCACGCGCGATGCGCTGGCGCGGCTCGCGCAAGGTTAGACGCCGGCGCGCCGGATCAACACGACAACACGAATCCATCCGACAGGAGCGCCGATGACCGTATGCGTGCTGCATGCCGCAGCAGAAATGTTTCCGCTGTTGAAAACCGGCGGCCTCGCCGACGTCGTCGGCGGGCTGCCGCCCGCGCAGTCGCAACTGGGCACGCATGCGCGGGTCGTGCTGCCGGGCTTTCCCGCCGTGCTCGCAGGCCTCGACGATCTTCAGCCCGTCGCCGATCTGGGCGCCGCGTTCGGCGCGGGCAACGTGCGGCTCGAGCGCGGCGTGCTTCAGCCGCATGGCGTGGTGGTCTACGTCGTGCGCGCGGATCAGTTCTACGACCGCCCGGGCAATCCGTATCTCGATGCCGCGCATCGCTCCTATGCCGACAACGACCGCCGCTTCGCGCTGCTCGGCTGGACGGCGGCGCGCATCGCGACGGGCGCCGATCCGGCGTGGAAGCCGCATATCGTCCACGCGCACGACTGGCACGCGGGGCTCGCCCCCGCGTATCTGCGCGCATTCGAGCGCGGCGGCGCGGCCAGGGTCGCGAGCGTGATGACCGTGCACAACCTCGCGTATCAGGGCACCTTCCCGGCGTCCGGGTTCGGGGCGCTGCAATTGCCCGGCGACTTTTATGCGGTGGACGGCGTGGAGTTCTACGGCCACGTCTCGTTCCTGAAGGCGGGTCTTTATTACGCCGACCGCATCACGACGGTCAGCCCGACCTATGCGCGCGAAATTCAGACGCAGGCGCACGGCGCCGGGCTGCACGGCTTGCTGCAGACCCGCACGCACGACATCGCCGGCATCCTGAACGGCGTCGATTATTCGATCTGGAGCCCGTCGGTCGATGAGTCCATCGCGTCGAAGTACACCGCGTCGAAGCCTTCGGCCAAATCGAAGTGCAAGGCAGCGCTGCAGGAGCGCATGGGACTCGCGCGCGACGACGACGCCCTGCTCTTCGGCGTCGTCAGCCGGCTGACCGAGCAGAAAGGGCTGGATCTGCTGCTTTCGGCCGTGCCGGACATCGTGCAGCGCGGCGGTCAGCTCGCCGTGCTCGGCACCGGCGATCCGGCGCTCGAAACCGGCATGAAGAACGCGGCGGCGGCGCATCCCGGCGCGGTCGCGATCGAGCTCGGTTTCGACGAGACGCTGTCGCATTCGATCATCGCCGGCAGCGACGTGGTGATGGTGCCGTCGCGCTTCGAGCCGTGCGGCCTCACGCAGCTCTACGCGCTCGCGTACGGCTCACTGCCGCTCGTGCACCGCGTGGGCGGGCTCGCCGATACGGTCGTCGACAGTTCGCTCGAAAATCTCGCCGACGACCTCGCGACCGGCTTCGTGTTCGATACCTTCGATCGCGCGGGCATCGTCGGCGCGATCCGGCGCGCGTTCGCATTGAAGGCGCGCCGCACGGACTGGAAGGCCGTCGTCAAGCGCGCGATGGGCCAGAACTTCAGCTGGGAGGCGGCGGCCCTCGCCTATGCGGAGGTGTATCAGGGATTGGTGAACGGCTGAAGCGTCGCAGTCCTTGGGCGCACGTCTTGCTCCTCACGAAGGACCGTCCATCACTGAAAATGCACATGCACAAACCCCTCGCAGGCCAGATTGCGCTCGTGACCGGCGCGAGCTCGGGCATCGGCGCGGGCGTCGCCACGGCGCTCGCCGATGCGGGCGCGCACGTCGCCATCAACTATCACTCCCACGCGGAACCCGCTGAAGAACTCGCCGCCGCAATCACGGCAAAAGGCGGCGAAGCGTTCGCCGTCGGCGCGGACGTGTCCGACGAATCCCAGATCGACGCGATGTTCGAGGCCGTCGTGAAGCGCTTCGGCACCGTCGATATCGTCGTGGCGAATTCCGGGCTGCAGAAGGACGCGAAGTTCTCCGTGCTCACGCTCGCCGACTGGAACACGGTGATTCAGACGAATCTCACCGGCCAGTTCCTCACCGCGCAGCGCGCCGTGCGCACGTTCGAGCGGCGCGGCATGCGCGACGTATCGAAGGCGCTCGGCAAGATCATCTGCATGAGTTCCGTTCACGAGGTCATTCCGTGGGCGGGACATGTGAACTACGCTGCGTCCAAAGGCGGCATCCAGATGATGATGAAAACGATCGCGCAGGAAGTCGCGCCGCAACGCATCCGCGTGAACGGCATCGCGCCGGGCGCAATACGCACGCCGATCAACCAGGACGCGTGGGATACACCCGAGAAACTCGACAAGCTCCTGACGCTGATTCCGTACGGACGCGTCGGCGACGTGGAGGATATCGGCCGCGCGGCGGTCTGGCTCGCGTCCGACGACAGCGATTATGTCGTCGGCACGACGCTTTTCGTCGACGGCGGCATGACGCTTTATCCGGGATTCGCGGATAACGGCTGATATCGCATCGACGCAAAAACGGGAGCGGAATGAAGGACATCAAGGTGGACGTCGCCGTGATCGGCGCGGGCACGGCGGGCATGGCCGCGTTGCGCGCGGCGCGGCTCGCGGGCGTGAACGCGGTGCTGATCGAAAGCGGCGAGCTGGGCACGACCTGCGCGCGCGTCGGCTGCATGCCGTCGAAGCTGCTGCTCGCGGCGGCCAATGGTTTGCACGATGCCCATTCGCTGGCCGCCCGCGGCATCGAAGGCACGCACGCGCTCGAACCGGACTACGCGCACGTGCTCGACTACGTGCGGCGCGAGCGCGATGACTTCGTCAAGAGCGTGCTCGAGGAAGTCGACGCGCTGCCCGACGGCATCCTGCTGCGCGGCGGGGCCCGCTTCGAAGCGCCGACACGGCTCGTCGTCGGCGACCGCGTACGCGTCGAAGCAAAAAGCATCGTCATCGCGACGGGCGCGGCGCCGAGCGTGCCCGACGAGTTGAAGGTGTTCGGAGACAGGCTCATCACGAGCGACGATCTCTTCGAGCTGCGTACGCTGCCGAAACGCATCGCGGTGTTCGGCGCGGGACCGATCGCGCTGGAACTGGGACAGGCGCTCGCCCGCCTCGATGTCGACATCTTCATGTTCGGCAAGGGCGGCGGCGTCGCGGCGCTCACCGACAAGCCCGTGCGCGATGCGCTCGCCGCCGCGCTCGCCGACGAGTTCTATTTCGATCCCGACGCGAAGCTCGACAAGATGTCGCTCGAAGACGGCGTGCCGACGCTGCGCTTCACGTCGCCCGACGGAGAGGAACATGTCGAGCGCGTCGATCTGGTGCTCGCCGCGACGGGCCGTAAGCCGAATCTCAAGCCGCTCGCGCTCGAAAACGCGGGCATCGAACTGAATGACAAAGGCGTGCCGCTATTCGACGAAACCACGATGCGATGCGGCACGAGCTCCATCTTCATCGCGGGAGATTGCGACGGCGTGCGCCCCTGGCTCCACGACGCCGCCGACGAAGGCAAGCTCGCCGGAGACAACGCCGCGCGCTATCCCGACGTGCAGGCGATCAAGCGCAAGGTGCCCTTCTCGATCGTGTTCAGCGAGCCGCAGGTCGCGATCGTCGGGGCATCTTATGAGGCGCTCGACAGGCAGATGACGGTGACGGGCGAGGCATCGTTCGAGAGCCAGGGCAGAAGCCGCGTGATGCGGCAGAATCGCGGCCTTCTTCACGTCTACGCCGATGCGAAGACCGGCAAGCTGCGCGGCGCGCAAGGCTGTGGACCGGCGATGGAGCATCTGGGGCATCTTCTCGCCTGGGCACTGCAACTGGAACTGACGCTGGATGAGGCACTCACGCTGCCGTTCTATCACCCGGTGGTAGAAGAAGGCCTGCGCAGCGCGCTGAAAGATGCCAACCGAAAATGCCATGAAGAGCGTTCGGAGACGCCGCCCGCGCTACCGGGCGCGGCGGGTTGCTGATCATCCGCGAGTAGCAGCACAAAAAATAAAACGCCGGCTGCTTGCAGCCGGCGTTTCGTCTTCCGAATCAGGCGTGAGAACCGTTACCGTTCAGCTCCCGCTCAGACCGTATTGCAGCGCAAGGTCGAAGCCCAGCACCACCAGCGAGCAGAACAGACCCAGCGACAGATTCGCCAGCCGGTGGCCGACGTCCTTGTGCCTCGTCAGAACAGCGCCCGCGAGGAACGCGATTTCCACGATAACCTGCATGCAGAACACGGCGATCATCAACGCGAACTCGTAACCCATCGAGCTGAAGTTCATGAAGTTGAAGCCGTTCACCGCCACCCAAGACCCCACTCGCCAAGCTTCGTATGCCAATAGCAGCAACGGGAAGAAATAGCTGGCTACATAAGTCGGCACCGTGGCGTGCCGCAATTCCATATTTAAGTGACGTGTTACTTGCATCGCGTACTCCTCATCTGATTGCCCGAAAACGACGGGCGTTCTACCTGCACCGTGGCGCAACCGGAGCGTTCAAACCGAACGGCAGACGGGCGTCGTGCTTTCAGAATAGGACAATTTTCGGGAAAGCGAATCATCGTATTCCCGATGATCGCACCCAGTAAGGCGCTACGCGACGCATTGTGCAGTGCAACTGAACAACGCAGTTATATAGCCTGCGAATTCGGCACGTGCGTGCGTGCCGAATTCGTACTTGGTTGAATTCCTTACTGGCCGCTTTGTTGCTTGGCGTATAGCTTGATGATGCCCGAAAAATCGAGTCCGCCTAATCCCTGCTGGCTCATAGACTGATACAACTGTTGTGCCAGGGCGCCCATGAATACCGGCTGCCTTGCAGCGCGCGCCGCATCGACGGCAAGCCCGAGGTCCTTCAACATCAGATCCGCGCCGAAGCCGCCCGAATACCCGCGCGACGCGGGCGCCGTTTCGACGATGCCCGGATAGGGATTACACGTATCCGAACTCCAGCAACGTCCGGTCGATGTGTTGACGATGCTCGCGAGTTTCGTCGGATCGATTCCGAGCGTTTCGCCGAGCTTCATCGCCTCCGCGACGCCGATCATGGAAATCCCGAGCAGCAGGTTGTTGCAGATCTTCGCGATCTGGCCGGTGCCAGTTTCGCCGCAACGCACCATGTTTTTGCCCATGCCGGAAAGGACGGGACGAAGCGTTTCGAAGAGGGCCTCGTCGGCGCCGACCATGAATGTCAGCGTCCCCGCCTGTGCCCCGACGACGCCCCCGGAAACGGGCGCATCCGCGAACGGATTGCCCTGCTTCGCCGCCGCTTCACCGATGAGTCTGGCGGTGGCCGGATCGATCGTGCTGCTGTCGACGAGCGGCACGCCCCTCGCGACACCGGCAAGCACGCCGTCGCCGCTCAAGTACACCGCCTTCACATGCTGCGCTGCGGGAAGCATCGTGATGACGACTTCCGCGCCCTCGGCCGCCGCGCGCGGCGATGCGGCCAGCGTTGCGCCCACCGCCTTCGCCGCGTCCAGCGCCGCGGGCACGAGATCGAACGCCGTCACCGCGTGCCCGGCTTTCAGAAGATTGGCGGCCATCGGGCCACCCATGTGCCCCAGGCCGATAAAACCTGTCTTCATCGCCGTCTCCTTTTATCGCAGCGAGATGGTCGTGTTGACGCCGTCGTTCACCGTGGCGTCGTCGAACCAGCGCGCGGTGACGGTCTTCGTCTGCGTGTAGAACTGCACGACCTGCTTGCCGTACGGACCGAGATCGCCCAGCTTCGAGCCGCGCGAGCCGGTGAAGCTGAACGCCGGGACCGGCACCGGAATCGGAATATTGATGCCCACCTGGCCGATGTCGATCTCGCTCTGAAACTTGCGTGCCGCAGCGCCGCTCTGCGTGAAGAGCCCGACGCCGTTGCCCATCGGATTGCGATTGACGAGCGCGATCGCGTCATCGAGCGTGTCGGCCTCGACCACGCACAGCACCGGGCCGAAGATCTCGGTCTTGTAGATCGACATGCCGGTATCGACGTTCGTGAAAATCGTCGGCCCGATGAAGTTGCCGTTCTCGTAGCCCTTCACGTCGATGCCGCGGCCATCGAGCGCGAGCGTCGCACCCTCCTCGACGCCCTTGCCGATCAGCCCGAGAACGCGCTCCTTCGCCGCCTTCGAGACGACCGGGCCGACGTCCGTGTTCGGTTCGATGCCCGCATTGACCTTGAGCGTCTTCGCGCGTTCGACGAGCTCCGGCACCCAGTCCTTCGACGCTCCGACGAACACCGCCACCGACGTCGCCATGCAGCGCTGCCCCGCCGCGCCGAAACCCGCGCCAGCGAGCGCGTTGAGCGTCTGCTCCTTGTTCGCGTCGGGCAGCACGACGGCGTGATTCTTCGCGCCCATCATCGACTGGACGCGCTTGCCGTGCTGACTCGCGAGGTTATACACATGCGTGCCCACGGCCGTCGAACCGACGAACGAGATCGCCTTGATGTCGGGATGCGTGCAGATCGCATCCACGACTTCCTTGCCGCCATGCACGACGTTGAGCACGCCCGGCGGCACGCCGGCTTCGATCGCGAGCTCGACGAGCTCCATCGTCGAAAGCGGATCCTGTTCCGACGGCTTCAGCACGAAGGTGTTGCCGCAGACGATCGCCATCGGGAACATCCACAGGGGGATCATCGCGGGGAAGTTGAAGGGCGTAATGCCCGCGCAGACGCCGATCGGCTGGCGCAGCGTATATGTATCGACGCCGCCCGCGACGTTCTCGGAGAATTCGCCTTGCTGCAAAGTGCTGATCGAGCACGCATGTTCGACGACTTCGAGGCCGCGGAAGATGTCGCCCTCGGCATCGGCCAGCGTCTTGCCCTGCTCGGCCGTAAGCGTCTGCGCAATGCGCTTCTGGTTCTGACGCACGAGATCCTGAAACTTCAGCATGAGACGCATGCGCACGCCGAGCGGCGTCGTACGCCAGGTCTGAAACGCCTTCTGCGCGGCGGCTACGGCGGCATTCACTTCGTCCATCGTCGCGAAGGGCACGCGGCCCACCACGTCCTGCGTCGCGGGATTGACGATGTCCCGCCATTCCGTCGTCTTCGAATCGACGAACTGGCCGTCGATCAGCAGCTTGGCCGTACGGACGGACGCCTTCTGCGCCGGATGTTCAGCAGCGATATTCACGAGTCACTCCTTGTCTGGAAAGTTGCAAACGCGGGTTGGGATGACGGACGAAGACGCGGGGACGGGACGCCGTTGCGGCGCCGAGGGGATAGGCATGTCGTCTCCGTTTATGAGAAATCGGCCTGCACTGCTGCACGCTCGTTTCCTTGAGTATAGTTATGCAAAAGTCCATCATGGCACCATAAAAACACCCGATCGATATGCAAAAAGACGCCATGCAAACCGCCAAGTTCGACCTCTCCCGGCTCAACTGGGACGATCTGCGCTTCTTCCTCGAAGTTGCCCGCACGCAGCGCGCGAGCGGCGCGGCAAAGCGCCTGGGCGTCGATTACACGACGGTCGCGCGGCGCGTGCGTGCGCTCGAAGACGCGCTCGGCACGCTCCTGTTCGACAAGTCGCGTAGCGGCGGATTCATTCTGACGGCCGAGGGCCAGCGGCTGCTCGGCTTCGTCGACTCGATCGAGACGACGGTGCAGTCCGCCACCGAGCAGATCGCCAATACGGGTCACGCGCTGTCGGGGCATGTGCGCGTCGGCTCGACCGAAGGTTTCGGCTGCTTTTTTCTCGCGCCGCAGCTCGCGCGCTTTCAGGACGCGCATCCGAACATTTCCATCGATCTCTTGCCGGTGCCGCATTTCGTGAGCCTCTCCAAGCGCGAAGCGGATATCGCCGTGACGCTCGAACGGCCCGAGCAGGGCCAGTACGTCTATACGAAGCTCTGCGAATACCGCCTCAAGCTATACGCGACCGCCGAGTATCTGGACGCGCACGAGCCGATCCGCACGAGCGACGATCTGCGTCATCATCGCTTCGCGAGTTATATCGACGATCTCGCGTTCAGCTACGAACTGCTGTATCTCGAGCGCGCGGTGCCGGGCGCGGTGTCGCGCTGGCGCAGCACGAGCGCGATCGCCCAATGTTTCGCCGCGCTGCAGGGCCGCGCGCTCGCGATCCTGCCGTGCTTCATGACCTCGCCCGATCCGCGCTTCGTCCCGGTGCTGCCGGACGACATCGTCGTGACGCGCGCCTTCTATCTGTCCTGCCGCGAAGACCTGCGCAAGCTCAAGCGCATCACGGCCGTCTGGGATTACCTGCGCGCGGCGGCCGAGGCAAATCGCGCATTCCTGATGGGCGACGGCACGCAGATGGCTTGGGTGGACGTCAAGTCATCCTGATCAAACACGCTTTTTGACGGCCATACGGATCAAACGTGGTAAGCGCCGACGCCCTCCGAACATCACAAAATTTGGCAAAAGGAATTCGTGTAATTTTGATTCGATATCCTGTTGAAACGTCACCTGGGGCACAGGGTCGGGCATAATCGCCGCCGGTCTTTTCGTTTTGCCGTGGAGAGCGCGGCGCACTCCATCCCCGTGATTTTTCTTAGTCTTTCTCCCGCCGGCCGTACGGGCCGCCTCGCGCGCTGATGGCTTTCGTCATCTGGTCGCGGCGGACCATGTCCCGCCAGCGCATCCGCTTCGTCGAGGCGCGCACGGCGCGCGCCATCGCCATCATCGGCGCCATCACGCTTCTGATCGCCGCGCTGGCGCTCGGCATCGCGATCGGCACGATGTTCGCCCGCAGCCATCTCGGCGAGGAGCAGGCGCTGATGTCGCGCCGCTCCTATGAGATCGAAGCGCTCGGCCGCCTCAATGCCGCGCTGATCGAGCTCGCGCCGCGCGTCGAAGGGCTGTCCGCGCAAGTAAACGAGCTTCACGATTTCGACATGCGTCTGAAGGCTGCGCACGGCGCAAGCAATACCTCCGGCGTGCACGAGGTCCCGCCGCTGCCCGACAGCGAGGAACCGGCCTCGTCGCTCGACGGCGCTGGTGGGCCGGCGCTGCCGCCGCGCCTGTGCGATACCGGCCGCGCGGGGTCCGGCGCGCCGCGGCAGCGCCTGAAGAGCACGCAGCGCATCATCGATTGTTTGAACGACGAAGTCTCGCAACTCGAAACGCAGACGCTCGCGCGCTATGCCGCGTACATGGCGTTTCCCGGCCGCGATCCGGCGCCTGGCACGCGCAATGGCTCGCCTTACGGCAATCGTCTGGATCCGTTCACCGGGCACCTGAGCTTTCATCCCGGGCTCGATCTCGTGGCCCCGAGCGGCACGCCCATCCTCGCGAGCGCGGGCGGACGCGTCGTGCAGGCTGGAGAGCGCAATGGCTATGGCAACGCGGTCGATATCCGCCACGGCGACGGCATGGTGACGCGTTACGGACATGCGTCGCGCCTCCTCGTGAAAACCGGCGACTACGTGATGCCCGGGCAGGAGATCGCGGAAATCGGCTCGACCGGACGCTCCACGGGCCCGCATCTGCATTTCGAAGTGATCCTCGACGGCGCGCAGATCAATCCTTCTCCCTACCTCGCGCTCTTCAAGCGCAAGCCGAATGCGCAAAGTTGATTCGAAGCGGCTGTCGCTGCAACTGACTCGCCAGTCCTATTCGCTTACGCCCAAGCGTGGCGCGGGCATCTGGCTCGGCCTGATCGCGGCCGTGTGCGCGATCGCGGCGCTGGCTGCCGCGGGCTTCGCGCTCAAACGCTCGAACGAGGACGCCCACAAGCTGGACGCGCTCTGCGCGCCGCCCGCTTCCGAGCAGACGCTGCGCGATCAGCTCGTGCACGCGCAACTCGCGCTCGAACAGGAAGCGGCGAGCCGCACGGCGCTGGAGCAGCGCGTGAAGGACGGCACGGCCGAGATTCAGCGGCTGCAAACCGACCTCGCTTTCCTCAGGAAACAGCACAAACCCGATTGAGCGCCACGCTCCACGCGCTCGCTTCGTGCAACCCCTTACCGCATCGCAAGGACTCGACATGTTTTCATCGAAGAAGGATTCCAACGGAATCAAGATGGCCAAGCTCGCGACGCTCGTCGCGCACAACGTTCATATCTCGGGCGATCTCGAGTTCAGCGAGGGCCTGCGCATGGACGGCCAGGTGACAGGCAATGTGAGCGGCCGTCCGGGCGAAGAAACGCTGCTCGTCGTGAGCGACCAGGGTGCGATTCGCGGCAATGTGAGCGCCTACGACGTCATCATCAACGGCTGCGTGACGGGCGATGTCACCGTTGCGCATTTCGTCGAACTTCAGTCGAATGCGCGGGTGCTGGGCAACATCTACTATCAGCAGTTGCGCATGGATATCGGCGCGACTGTCGAAGGCAAGCTCACCAAGTTCGATTCGCAGTCCGCGCATGTTCCGACGCTGCCGGCGCCGCCCGGATACAGCATCGACCTCGCGACGAACTGACTGCCGGCAAGGGCGCCGCCCGACCGGCGCTCGTTGGCAACGGCGCACCTATCCGGCTAAGATTCGGTGGATGAAGGCCACGCGCTCGCGCCCACGCGAATCACGCGACTTCGAGCGCCCATCGACGCGTGGCCGGTGATATCGGAATAACTATAAGGGCGCCCCATGCTGGTCAATTGCGCGGCTTATCAAAACGGCCGAAAACTCGCGGATGTGCATATCGACGATATCAATGCATACCGCGATCTGCCCGACTCTTTCATTTGGGTTGCATTGAAGGAACCCGGTCCCGGCGAGCTCGCGCACATGACGCATCAGTTCGGCCTGCATGAACTGGCGGTTGAAGATGCGCAGCACGGGCATCAACGGCCGAAGATCGAGGAATACGGCGATTCGCTGTTCGCGGTATTCCACACAGTCGAGTTCGATGAAGAAGGCGAAGTGCTCGTCGGCGAGATGAACGTGTTCGTCGGCAAGAACTACGTGCTCTCGGTGCGCAATCGCACGACGCAAGGTTTTCAGGAAGTTCGGAAGCGCTGCGAGCGCGAGCCGCATCTGCTCAAGCATGGTCCGGCCTTCGTGATGTACGCGCTGCTCGATGCCGTCGTTGACCGATACTTTCCCGTGCTGGAGACGCTCGGCGCGGAAGTCGACGAAGTTGAAGAGCGCATCTTCGAGCAGAAAGGTTCGGTGGAATCCCGCGAGATCATCGAAGATCTCTACTCGTTGAAGCGCCGCATGACGATCCTCCAGCACCACACCGCGCCGCTGCTCGAAGCCGTCAGCAAACTGTATGGCGGGCGCTCGCCGGGCGTCTGTTCAGGCATGCAGGAATACTTCCGCGATGTGTACGACCACTTGCTGCGCATCGTGAAGACGATTGAGGGGCGTCGTGAAATGATCGTCACGGCGATTCAGGTGAATCTCGGCCTGATCGCGCTCGCGGAAAGCGAAGTGACCAAGCGCCTCGGCTCGTTCGCGGCGCTCTTTGCGGTGCCGACGATGATCGCCGGCATCTACGGCATGAACTTCAAGTCGATTCCGGAACTCGATTGGGTCTACGGTTATCCGACGTGTCTCGCCGTTATGCTGATCGTCGATGTCGTGCTCTACTGGCGGTTCAAGAAGGCCGGCTGGCTGTAAGAAGTGTCTTTCAGGAACCTTCGGTCGAATTTCGTTGTCTAATCAAGCGATTTGCGGGAGAATGCGGTGTGGCCTTGCAAACCGGCCCATCGACCGCACATGACGTGAACGCACGTCGCATTTTCATCGCTTTTCGTTTCAAACCGCACGTCGGCCTTGCTTTTTTGCCGATGTCGCCGTCCCGGTCATGCCGGCCACGGCGCGCCGCATCTGCGGTTCGCTTGTCCTCCGGCCTATGCCGTCAAGCTCACAATGAGCCTGAATAGAGACGCGGCGCGCTCCGATCGCACGTTTGATCGTGCCGGGCGTGCCAGGCCACGCTTTGCATCGCCTCTCACGTTTCGTAGCGACGCCGCCTGAGGGCAGCGGCGCTCGACACTTCATCGGCGTTGATTGCGCGTCTCGCAGGATGCGCGGCAGCACCCACTACTATTGACCACAGGAGCCCCATATGGCGAAAGAAGAACTCATCGAACTCGACGGCATCGTTGACGAAGTGCTTCCCGACAGCCGCTATCGCGTGACGCTGGACAACGGCGTCGTCGTGGGCGCGTACGCCTCGGGCCGCATGCGCAAGAACCACATCCGCATTCTGGCCGGCGACCGCGTGACGCTGGAACTGTCGGTGTATGACCTGACGAAGGGCCGCATCAACTTCCGTCACAAGGACGAGCGCGCAAGCGGCGGCGGCCAGCGTGCACCGATGCGCCGTCGTTGATGCCTCACTGTCTTATCTGATTCATCCGCAACCGGCGTGGGCCTGATCCGCAGCGCACGCTCCTGAATCGACTCGCGGATCATCCTGTACTTCGACGCGGCCGCATGCCCCGCGCCTGGCCGTTCCGGCTGCGCGACGCGTCGATGCCCTTTCCCGCCATACGTCAAGCCGCACCCCGCGCCGCCAGCAGCGCGCCGATGCCGATCGCGAAGCCGTCCTCGTCGTTGCTCTTCGAGACCAGGCTCGCCTGACGCTGCACGGCGTCGGATGCCTGCCCCATCGCGATCGATACCCCCGCAATCTCGAACATCGCCACGTCGTTGCCCATGTCGCCGAGCACGGCCACGCGCTCGAGCGGCACGCCGGCGAACCGCGCGAGCTCGCGCACCGCGGTGCCCTTGTTCGCCTCCAGGCTCGTGATGTCGAGATAGTAGGTCTGAGAGCGCGCGGCATGACCACGGCCTTCGAGCTGCTGCTGCAGACCGCTTTCCACACGCGCGAGCAGCGCAGTATCGGCCGTCGAGCCGACGATCTTGTCGACCGCATCGAGATCGACATCGTCGAAGCGCGTGACAAGCACGCCCTCGTAGCCGACCGTGCGCGTTTCGAGCGGCACATACGTGCCTTCGGGATTCGTCAGATACCACGCATCGTCGATGAACACCCACGCGTCGACATTCGCGGCGGCGAGCGCCTCCAGCGCGGTCTGCACGACATCTCGCGGCAGTTTGTGCGACGACAGCACTTCCCACGTGCCCGGCCGGACCAGACTGCCGCCGTTGTACGACGCATAAGGCATGTCGACCGTGAGCGCCTCCACGATATGCCGCATGCCTTTGCCCGGCCGGCTGCTGGCCACCGTGAAGCGCACGCCGGCGTCGCGCAGGCGGCGCACCGCGTCCTTGGCGGGCTGGCCGAGCGCCTTGTCGGTGTAGAGCAGCGTGCCGTCGCAATCGGTGACGACGAGCTCCGCGCGAGCGAGCGTATCGAAGGCCGCGGTGCCGTCGCCCGTCGCGCTGTGCAGGCCGTATTTGCCTCGAGCGTTCATTAGTGCGCCCCTTCATGCTGATTGAAGTGCGGCAACTGCCGCGTCTCGCGCACCGAGCGCGGATGCCACAGCCGCGCGCCGCCTTCGATGCCCGCCGCGTTCGACACGATCGCCACGTTTTCCGGCAGCTTGAACCTGACGTGCGCCGCATTGCCGCCGCCGATCCAGAGCTTGTCGTAGTTCACGAGCGTCGCAAGAATGCCGATGATCTTCTCCACGCGCCGGCTCCAGCGTTTCTTGCCCGCCTTCTCGCGCGCCGCGTTGCCGATGTACTCGTCGTAGGTCTTGTCCTTCGCGACCGGATGATGCGCGAGCTCGAGATGCGGCATCAGCTCGCCATCGCGAAAGAGCGCGGTGCCCGCGCCAGTGCCGAGCGTCAACACCATCTCGATGCCGCGCCCTTCGATCGCCGCGAGCCCCTGCATCTCGGCATCGTTGATCATGCGCGCCGGCATGCCGCCCAAGCGCTCGGAAATCAGTTGCGCGAGCGGCACGCCACGCCAGGCCGGCGTGCCGAGATTGGGCGCGGTCAGCACGACGTTTTCGCGCACGACGCCCGGAAAGCCGATGGAAATATGCGTCGGCGGCTCCGCGACGATCGGCGTGACCAGTTCGATGAGCATTTCGACGACCACGTCGGGCTTCGCCGGATGCGGCGTCGCCACGCGCATGCGGTCGCTCTTCATCTCGCCATCCTCGGAGATGACAGCCGCCTTCAACCCGGTCCCGCCGATATCGATCGCGAGGATGCGTTCGGCCTTGATCGCGAGTTTGTCCGCCGAGACATGCGTTTTCTGTTTGGTTTTCGACTCTGTGCTCACGCTCGTTGTCCTTGTGGTTGCGTTCCGGTTGGATGAGTTCAGTCCTTCTTGCGCGTATCGGTCAGCGCGCGCCAGGTGCGGCCGTCCTGCGCCAGCAGTTGATCCGACTCCGCCGGCCCCGCGCTGCCCGCCGCATAACCGTGTACGGCAAGCGGGCTCTCCGGATGCAGCACGCGATCCACCGCCGCCCACGCCGTCTCGATGCTGTCCGCGCGCTGAAAAAGCGTTGCGTCGCCGAGCATGCAGTCGTAGAGCAGCGTCTCGTAGCCGACGTTCGCCCGCTCCGCGAAGAAATCGGCGTAGTTGAAGGCCGAGCGCACCTTGCCGATCTGCATCACCGGCCCCGGCACCTTCACGTTGAAGTCGAACGTCGTGCCGTGCGCCGGGTCGATGCGCAGCGTGAAGACGTTCGGCGTGAGCGCATCGACGGGCGTGTCGCGAAACAGCAGGAACGGCACGGCTTTCAGTTGCACCGAGATCTCCGTGCGCCGCTCGGTCAGCCGCTTGCCGGTGCGCAGATAGAACGGCACGCCCGCCCAGCGCCAGTTCTCGACATACACGCGCGCCGCCGCATAGGTCTCCGTGCGGCTGTCCTTCGCGACGCCCGCCTCTTCCCTGTAGCCCGGCCCGGCGGGTCCGGCTTCATACTGGCCGAGCACGACATCGTTCGCCGTGAGTGGACGGAGCGCATCGAAGACTTCGGCTTTGCGGTCACGCACGGATTCGGCATCGAAGGAATTGGGCGGCTCCATCGCCACCATGCCGAGCAACTGGAAAAGATGGTTCGGCAGCATGTCGCGAAACGCGCCCGTCTGCTCGTAGAACTTGCCGCGCCCTTCCACGCCGATCGTCTCCGCCGCCGTGATCTGCACGTTATCGATGTATTCGCGCCGCCAGACAGGTTCGAACATCGCGTTGGCGAAGCGCACGGCGAGGATGCTCTGCACCGTGTCCTTGCCGAGAAAATGGTCGATGCGATACACCTGCGACTCGCCCGCATAGTTGAGGATGCAGGCGTTGAGCGCCCGTGCCGACGCCAGATCGGTCCCGAACGGCTTCTCGATGACGAGCCGCCTGAAGTTGCCATCCTTCTCTTCGAGCAGGCCGGCCGCGCCGAGATGCTCGATGATCGGCTGAAAAAATCGCGCCCCCACCGCGAGATAGAACACGACGTTGCCCGCCTTCGCTTTCGCGAGCCGCGCCTTGAGCCGCGCGAAGGTTTCGTCTTCCTCGAATTCGCCCGGAAAGTACTCGAGCCGTCCGACGACCCAGTTCCACGCCGCTTCGTTCAACTGCGACGTGTGGAAGGTGGCGGCCTTGTCGGCGGCGAAGGCGCGCAGCGACTGCGTGAGCTCGTCGCGCCATTCGGACGTCTCGCGCTCGCCGTGGTTCACCCCGATGATCTCCATGCCGTCGTCGAGTAACTTGTCGGCAGACAGGTTGTAGAGCGACGGCATCAGGAGCCGCTTGGTGAGATCGCCGCCGGCTCCGAAAATCACGAGCGTGCATGGCGGCGCAGGTTGCTTGCCGGCGCATGTCGCGCTCGCCGGGTTCGCGGGATTCGCTTCGTTCGATTGATTCGCTTCGTTCGATTCCTTCGGCATGGCGTATCGCCCCTTGTCAGTTGCGCGTGAACCTGGAAAGACCTTCATCGATGCGGCACAGTTCATTTCGATGTCGCGCCGCAAGCCCGCGCGCCGAAACCGTATGCTTTTTGTAATTTATGAGCTTTCGTGTCGTAAAATATGCGCGCTCGGCGCCCGCGCTGGCGGACCTTGCGACATCGAAGCCGACTCGAGGCCTGGACTCCCATGAACGCACACGACAATTCAATCGACCTTGCCGCGTACTTCGAGCGCATCGGCTTTTCCGGACCCGCACGGCCGGCGCCGACGCTCGACACGCTGCGCACGCTGCATCTGCTTCATCCGCAGACCATTCCTTTCGAAAACCTCGACGTGCTGATCGGACGCCCGGTCAGGCTCGATCTCGAATCGATCCAGCGCAAACTCGTCGCAAGTCGGCGCGGCGGTTACTGCTACGAGCATAATCTGCTGTTTCGCAGCGTACTGCAGACGCTGGGTTTTCGCGTCCGCAGCTTCGCGGCCCGCGTCCTATGGGGCCGGGAGACGCCGGAAATGCCGGCGCGCACGCACATGCTCCTGCTCGTCGATCTCGACGAAGGCACCTTCGTCACCGATGTCGGTTTCGGCGGCATGACGCTGTCCGCACCGCTCGCACTCCAGACGGGCCTCGAGCAGATCACGCCGCACGGCGCTTTCCGCCTCGACGACGCCGGCGGCGAGCCTTCAGGGTTCGTTCTGCAGGCGCTCGTCAACGGTTCATGGACGCGCGTCTATCGCTTCGACCTCGACCCGCAGTATGACGTCGACTACGAGATGGCCAACCATTTCGTGTCCACTTACCCGCAGTCGATCTTCCTGCACAACCTGCTGGCCGCGCGTCTCGCGCCGGGCAAGCGCTTCGGTCTGCTCAACCGGCGCCTCTCGGTGCACGACGAACGCGAAGGCAGCGATCATCGCGCGCTCGGCAACGTCGCCGACCTGCGCCGTACGCTCGAAAACGAGATCGGCATTCGTCTGCCGGATAGCGCCGGTCTCGACGCCGCGCTCGCCCGTCTGCCCTGAAACGCGGACACTGCGGCCGGCACAACCAAGCTTAATCACAAGACAACGATGTTCAAGAACAAGACGCGCGGCGGCAGCGATTTCCAGACGCATCACCGCAGCACGGTGCTCGCGAACCGGCTGCCCGAATGGCGCTCGCGCCTCGTCGTGATCGGCATGACCGCGGCCTTCCTGTCGCTCGCCGGGCGCGCGCTGTGGGTGCAGGTCATCGACCACAAGTTTTATCTCGGCGAAGGCCAGAAGCGCTACCAGCGCACGCTGGCGCTTTCGGCGACGCGCGGGCGCATCGTCGATCGGAACGGGGCGATGCTCGCCGTGAGCCTCGCCACCTACGAAGTCTGGGCGACGCCCAAGTTGTTCGACGGCGACCACGGCAACGAGATCGCGCGCCTGCTCGACATGCCGCCGAAGGACTTGCAGCGGCGCATCGACGCGAACCGCGCGTTCGTCCTGCTCAAGCGTCAGGTCGAAGCCGAGACCGCCGAGCGGATCGCGACGATCGGACGCGCGGGCATCACGCTCGTGCCGGACACGAAGCGCTTCTATCCCGAAGGCGAATCGGCGGCGCACGTCGTCGGCTTCACCAATAACGAGGATCACGGCCAGGAAGGCGTCGAGCTCGCCGCGGATACTCGCCTGACGGGCGAAGCGGGCCAGCGCGAGGTGATTCGCGACCGCCTCGGACGCGTGGTCTCGCAAATCGGCGAGCCGGCCATGCCGCAGAACGGCGAGACCATTCAACTGACGATCGACCGGCGCATCCAGCAGCTCGCGCATTCGCAACTGAAGTCGGCGATCGTGAAGCACAAGGCCCGCGCGGGCAGCGTCGTCGTGCTCGACGCGAAGAACGGCGAGGTGCTCGCGCTCGCCAACTACCCGAGCTTCGATCCGAATGATCGCTCGCGTCTCACCGGCGAGCAGTTGCGCAACCGCGCGCTCACCGACACCTTCGAGCCCGGCTCGACGATCAAGCCGCTCGTCGCCGCATTGTCGATCGATCTGGGGAAGGTACGCCCGGACACGCGCATCGACACGGCGCCAGGCACGTTCAAGCTTGGCCCGAACGTGATCCACGACACATCGAACCACGGCGTCATCACCGTGGCCGAGGCGGTGCAGATGTCCAGCAACGTCGCGCTTACGAAGCTCGCGCTGCAACTTCCCGCGCAGACGATCTGGGACAAGTACCGCGAATACGGCATCGGCCGCGCGCCCGAGCTGACATTTCCCGGCGCGGCGACCGGCCGCCTGCGCTCGCCCGAGCGCTGGAAGCCGATCGAGCAGGCGACGATGGCCTATGGCTACGGCCTCTCGCTCTCGCTCCTGCAGATCGCGCAAATCTATACCGCCTATGCCGGCGACGGACGCTTTCATCCGGCCACGCTGATTCAGGGCGAATCACGCGGCGACGCCATGCAGGTGACGAAGCCCGCGACCGCGAAGGCCGTGCGCAACATGCTCGAAATGGCGATCGGCGACCACGGCACGGGGCGCGCCGCGGCGGTCGAGGGCTATCGCGTCGGCGGCAAGACCGGCACGGCGCGCAAGCAGGTCGGGCGTTCGTACGCGGCGAACAAGTACCGGGCGTCGTTCGTGGGCATTGCGCCGATGAGCGATCCGCGCGTGATCGTCGCGGTGATGATCGACGAGCCCACGGGCGGCACCTACTACGGCGGCACGGTGGCGGGGCCGGTGTTCTCCGGCATCGTCGGCGGGACGCTGCCGCTGCTCGGCGTTCCGCCCGACGCCTGAGCCGCCGCGCAGGCGGGCGCGGGCCTTGCTGCACCGGTCAGGCGCACCCCCGCGAACCTGCCCGGACTGTAAAGGGCTTATGCTCTAATGTCGTGTCCGGCACCAAGAGATCAAACGGGAAAGACCATGAAAAAACTCGCCGCGGCGCTCGCGTTGCCTGTGCTTTTCGCCGCTTGCGCACAGTTTCATAACGAAGACGCGGGACAACCCGAAGTCGAGAAGTCATCGACTGACAACAAGGTGAACGGCATCGTCCAGTGCATCGCCGACGAGGCGAAGAAGCACGACGCCAAATTCCAGAAGACGGCCATTCCGCAAGGCGTGATGCTCGAATTCGGCGATTCGAACGTGATCAAGGTCCGTTACGACAACGGCGAGACCACGTATCGCTTCTATCCGGGGCAGCGTCATCCGTCGAATCTGTGGATCGAGGGCGCGGGCAAGAAATGCGCGCCGGCCGACGCGACCGCCCACGACGAACCCCAGAAATAAGCAGGCACATCATGCGCTCGACCAAAGCCATCGGGGCCGTGGAACGGCTCAAGACACGCAGCGGCAACGCGAACTACGCGGCCATCTCGATGCCGGGCGGGCTCTTCTATCTCGCCGAGCGCTCGGCCGAAGGCTCGAAAAAGCTCTCCGATCCCATGCCGATGGACGAGTTCGTCGCGTTCGTCAATGCGCGCGAGCCAGGCAAGCCGCGCAAGGTGAGCAAGCTCGATCTCGCGATGGAAGAGCAGATCGGCCGCAGCGGAAAGCGCACGGCGAAAGCGCCCGCCGAAGGCGCCGAATAAGGGTCGTTGTCTCGTCGTCCCGATCGATCCGCGCCGCCCTGGCGCGGCGCAACATCGAAATCCCCGCTTCCTCACATGAATGTGCGATGACAGACGGAGCCTGCAGGCTTGCGTTGCGTACATTTTTGCTAACGATCGAACTCGCTGAGACGGGTAACGATCGGTCTACCGAAGAAAAGAGCAAGGGCCGCCCGCAACGCTACAAAAAAATGCGCGGGTGAACGGGGTGCCTGGACGGTGCGCGTGTCCGATGTCGGGACCACGCGCCGTATGGCCGAGAGGAAGACCAGAAAAATGAAGAAGAAAAGCGAGACCAAGGGCAGCCTTTTGCCCTCGGCGATGGCGGACGTCGAGCTTCAACACATCGAGCGCGCGCTCGCGCAACTCCGCACCATGCACAAACAATCTTCCGGCACGCTCAACGTCGAGTACTGGCGCGAGCGTCTTACCGCGGTGATGAAGGGTTACGCGCTCGTGCCCGCGCAGAAACAGCGCATCGAGGCGCTGCGCATCGCGCTCGACACGGTAGACAACGGCCCCCGCGACGGCTCCGGCAGCCGCAGGAAGTCGACCAACAGGCTTTGGGCGAAAGCGGCCTGACAACCGCTTTCGCCGCTCGCGCCGCGGCGCGATTCCGTCGTTCACGCCCGCGTTTCGTGACGAGCCGGGCGTGCAGCGGTGCTCGAACTTTCGACTCCGATGCATTGCGGACGCGTCCGGCCGCCGCCGGGCACCGTTCATGCTCGATAGCAAGTCCTTCGATCATGCCGGGAGTTGTCATGTCCACAGTTCGTCACGACCACGCGCGCGCCTCGCGCCGGCCCGGTCCGCTGCTCGCGAATGCCGTCCTCGCCAGTCTCATGGCAGCGTTCAGCACGTACGGGGTCGCGCAGATCACGAACGGCGGCGGCGCCGGCAATCAGGACAATCGTCAGTCCGATTCGACATCGAGCGCCGCTCCGTCGGGCACCGCCATGCATGAATCGCAGAAACCGCAGTCGAAGGATGCCGCCAAGGGCCGCGCCGCGACCGCGGGCAAGGATCGCAAGTCCGAGGGCAGCGGCGGCTTCAATAACGGCCTGTACGGCACGGGCGCGGGCAGCAACAAGTAAGGGCGATCGTCTTCGATCGCGGCGTGCTCGCGGCACTCAGATTTCCGGCGCGATCGCCGCATGATTGATGATCGCGACGAGCGACACGCCGCCGATCACGTTGCCGATGAACGTCGGCACGAGAAACACGAAAAAGTAGTCGGGGATGCTGGCCGCGCCGATCATCACCGCGTACGCCGCTTCGACCGATCCCGCGATGACGTGC
Source organism: Caballeronia sp. INML3B (assembly GCF_023631305.1). Lineage (NCBI taxonomy): Bacteria > Pseudomonadati > Pseudomonadota > Betaproteobacteria > Burkholderiales > Burkholderiaceae > Caballeronia > Caballeronia sp. INML3B. The sequence continues at coordinate 279,590 of NZ_JALQDI010000040.1, read as the reverse complement.
GTGAGCTTGCTCACCGCGACCGTGTACGTCACGAGCAGGATGGTCAGGAGACGCCCCGAGCGCGCGCTCGGCAGGAGCCAAACCATGAGCGCGATCAGCCAGCCGGAGAACACGCCGCGCACGACGGTCACGCCGAACTCGGCGGAAAGCGGCGTCATCGCGACCTTGGCGAGCGCATCGATCACTTCTGGCGCGAATACGCCGCGAATCTGCAGGATGGCGGCGAAGATCGCCGTGCCGACGAGGTTGAAGAAGAGCACGATCGCCCAGAGACGCAGCGTCTTGAACAAGGTCACGAGATCGCGCCGCGTGAGCACGGGCAGCACCGCCGTGAGCGTGCTTTCGGTAAAGAGCTGCTGACGTCCGAGGATGACGAAGACGAAGCCGATCGTATAGCCGAAGCTCGAGATGAGGCCGCGCCATGCCGTGTCCGGCAGCGCGCCTTCGAGGATCGACTGGACGAGAAAGGAGAAGCCCATCGAGAGGCCGGCGGCGAGCGCCGACCACATCAGCGCGGCGAACGTGCGCTCCATCGCGACTTCGCCTTCCTCGCGCACGATCTCATGGATGACGAGCGGATGCGGCGCCGAGTGTTCGGCGGCCTGTTCCTGTTCGGCGCTATCGAGGTGCGGCGAGTCCGCTCCAGCGGAATTCCCCTTGGCGGAGTCGCCGGCTTGCGGCTCGTTCATGTTCGTTCTCCCTGAACGCCGCTCGATACGGAGAGTGGATGAGCGGCTGAGGCATTGACGAAGCACGAACGATGCCCATGACGCTAGCGGGCGATGGTGCGGTCGATCGAGTCATAGCCGCGCCACTTGTAAATGAGCGCGGAAACCAGCCAGCACGCGGCGAAGATCGCAACGATTCCATAGCCGAGCATCCCGAAGTGCTCGGACAGCGACGCGCCCATGTCCCACAGTCCGCCCTTCAGTTGCAGCCGGTCCGCGATCAGCCCGAGCGCCTCGATGCCGCCGACGAGCAACGCGATCAGCACCGACACGAGCGTGACGGTGAGGTTGTAGTAGAGCTTGCGGATCGGTTTCGTGAACGCCCAGCCGTAGGCGCCCGTCATCAGGAGGCTGTCCGCGGTATCGATGAGCGACATGCCGGCCGTGAAGAGCACCGGAAACACGAGAATCGACCAGACCGGCATGCCGCGCGCGGCTTCGGCGGCCGCGATGCCCATTAGACCAATTTCGGTGGCCGTGTCGAAGCCGAGCCCGAACAGAAAGCCGAGCGGATACATGTGCCAGCTCTTGCCGATCAGCCTGAAGAGCGGCCGCGCGATGCGCGCGAGCGGTCCGCCGCCGACCGCGAGCATGTCGATGTCTTCGTCGCGGCAGGACTCGCCGCGCCGCACGCGTCTGAATGCGCGCCACACGCCGCGCAGCACGAAGAGGTTCATCGCAGCGATGGCGAACAGGAATAGCGACGACACCGACGTGCCGATGATCCCGCCGATCTCGCGAAACTCGGTGAAGCGGCCCTGCACGGCCATCGCGGTCGCGGCGATCAGCGCGGTGGCCGCGACGACGATCGTCGAATGTCCGAGCGAAAAAAAGAATCCGGCGAAGAGCGGCCGCTTGCCTTCCTGCATCAGCTTGCGGGTGACGTTGTCGATCGCGGCGATATGGTCGGCGTCGACCGCATGACGCAGCCCGAGCGAATACGCGAGCAGCGATGTGCCGAGCAACAGCGGATAGTGGCGGAACGCGGCGAGCGCCCAGAGCCACGCGAACACGTTGAAGGCGATCAGGCCGGCGATGAGACGCGCGGATTTGCGCGGCGATTTTCGATGCGTCGGATGCGACGCGGAAGCGGGCTCGAACGATTCGGTCATAGGCGCGCGCATGCGGTATTGAAGTAATCAAGGATACCGTGGGCGAATGCGTGGCCAAAAATCGGCCGCATCGACGAATGCTTATTGCGCCGATCGCGCAATCCTTAGCCGAATTCCTTGGTTGGGACGGGCAAGCGGCGCCGCTAGCATGGCCCTTCGTCTTTATCGAAGTCCGCCATGCCCCGCTATCTCGACGACGCCCAGCGCCAGGAACTCCAGAACCAACGCGAAAGCTGGCGCTGGCGCAGCGAATGGCCGACGTGGGCGGTGATCGTCGCGATCTACGGCGGCTGGTTCGGCGTCGCGCTCAACGCCCGCACGATCGGCCTCGTGCCGTCCATCGCGCTGCTCGCGGCGCTGTCGTGCTGGTATATGTCGCTGCAGCACGAGCTGATGCACGGGCATCCAACGCGCTGGCCGCTTCTCAACATGCTCTTCGGCATCGCCCCGCTCGCGGTGTGGTTTCCCTACGAGGTCTACCGGGAATCGCATCTGCGTCATCACGACGACGCGCATCTGACCGAACCCGGCCGCGACCCCGAAAGCTTTTACGTGACGCCGGCGCAATGGGCGAGCGCCGGCCCCGTCTTGCGCGCCGCCCTCGCCGCGCGCAACACCTTCGCGGGCCGCATGCTGATCGGACCGTGGTTCTCGATCGCGGCATCGTGGCGCGAGGCGGCGCAGGCCGTCGTCGAGCGGCGCTGGCGGATCGTCGCGAGCTGGGCGGCGCATCTCGCGTCGCTCGTGCTGCTCGCGAGCTGGCTCGAAACGCGATGCGGCATTCCGTGGCGCGCATTCGTGTTCGGCGTCGGCTATGCGTCGCTCGCGCTCGCTTCGGTGCGCTCGTTTCAGGAGCATCGTGCGGCGGAGAAGGAAAGCGAACGTACGGTCGTGAACGAAGCCGCGTGGCCGTGGCGTCTGCTCTTTCTCAACAACAACTATCACGCCGTCCATCACGACCTGCCCGGCGTGCCGTGGTTCGCGCTCGGCCAGGTGTATGCCCGCCGGCGCGACGGCTATCGCGCGAGCAACGGCGGGTTCGTCGTGCGGGGATACGGCGAATGGGCGATTCGCCATGCGTTCGCGCAGGCGGCCGAACCGGTGCATCCGTTCGCCGTTGCCGAGTCGCCGAGCGGCCGACGCCCGAGCGCGCGCAGCGGCGATACGGCCAGCCTCGCGAGCTGACGCGCCGCGCTGTACGATCCGTCATCGTCATTCGTTACCCGTTCCCGATGCACTGGCTCGCCGCCCTGCCGATGTACAACGTGACGCCCGCGCTCGCCGCGGACTGGCGCACGCTGCTCGCGCATGTGCGTGAGCATCTCGCGGACTGGCTGAGCGCGCGCGGCGATACGCTCGACATTGTCGATCCCGATAGGGATCTCACCGCCTTCTGGCTGCGCGGCGATGTGCTGTTCTCGCAGACCTGCGGCTATCCGCTCGTGCATGCGTTAGCCGATCGCGTGCGGCTCATCGGCGCGCCCGATTTCGATGTGCCCGGCTGCGAAAGCGGCACCTATCGCAGCGTGCTCGTCGCCGGCGGGCATGTCGGCGCGCAGACGATCGAACGTTGCCGCGGCCTGCGCGCCGCCTATAACGACGATGATTCCAACAGCGGCATGAATCTCTTCCGCCACGCAGTCGCCCCTTTCGCGCACGACGGACGGTTCTTCGCCTCGGTGACGAAGACCGGCGCGCATCTCGCCTCGCTGCGTGCGCTCGCCGAGGGGCGCGCGGATGTCGCCGCGATCGACTGCGTCACGTTCGCGTTCGCGCAGGCGCACCTGCCGGAACTGACGGACGGCGTGCGCGCGCTCGGCATGACGGCGAGCGCGGCCGCGCTGCCTTTCATCGCGTCGATGCGCGTGCCGCAGGACGCAATCGACACAATTTTGCAGGCACTCGCCGGCGCGCTCGATCACGATCCCGCGCTCGCCGCCCGGCTGAGGCTCAGAGGCGTCGTACGGCGCACACAGGCCGACTACGCGCCGATTCTCGACTACGAACGCGACGCCATCGGCCGCGGCTATCCGCGACTCGCCTGACCGAGCCGCGCCCGCCCGATCCGGCAGGATTCTCCCAGTTTCGGCACAATCAATTCTTTCAGCGCGTGGCATGCGCCGCGGTGCGGTCGCATCGCGATCCGCCGCGCTTTCGGAACGCCGCAATGATCCCCTTCTCGCTACTCGACCTTTCTCCGGTTCCGCTCGGCTCGACGCCGGCCGACGCCTTCGCCCATTCGCTGGATCTCGCCCGGCACGCCGAGCGCTGGGGCTATCTGCGCTACTGGCTCGCGGAGCACCACAACATGACGGGCATCGCCAGCGCGGCGACTGCTGTCGTGATCGGCCATATCGCGGCGGGCACGACGACGATTCGCGTCGGCTCGGGCGGCATCATGCTGCCGAATCACGCGCCGCTCGTGATTGCCGAGCAGTTCGGCACGCTCGCGTCGCTGTTTCCGGGGCGCATCGACCTCGGGCTCGGGCGCGCGCCCGGCACCGACCAGACCACCGCGCGTGCGCTGCGCCGCGATCTGCACGGCAGCGCCGAGTCGTTCCCGGATGATGTCGTCGAGTTGCAACGCTATTTCGCCGATCCGGTCGAAGGCCAGCGCGTGCGCGCCGTGCCCGGCGCCGGGCTGCATGTGCCGATCTGGCTGCTCGGCTCATCCCTCTTTTCGGCGCAGCTCGCGGCCGCGCTGGGGCTGCCGTTTGCGTTCGCGTCACATTTCGCACCGGATTATCTGCTGACCGCGCTGGAGGTTTATCGCAAGCAGTTCCGCCCGTCCGCGTCCCTGCAAAAGCCCTATGTGATGGTCGGCGTCAACGTCTTCGCCGCCGATACCGCCGAGGAAGCGCGCTTCCACTTCACGTCGCTGCAACAGCAATTCATCAATCTGCGTCGCGGCACGCCCGGCCAGTTGCCGCCACCGGTCGAATCGATCGCATGGAGCGACGCCGAGCGCGCGGGCGTCGAACACTCGCTGGCGTGCTCGGTAGTGGGCGCTCCGGCCGATGTGGAAGCCGGCCTGCGCTCGGTGATCGACCAGACGCAGGCGGACGAGCTGATCATCACCGCGCAGATTTTCGATCAACAGGCACGCCTGCGTTCCTTCGAGCTCGCGAGCCAGGCGCGGGACGCGATCGGCCAGGGCGCGTGAGCCCAAACGACGCCGCACAAAAAAAAGGGCCACAAGTTTCCCGCGCGCCTCACGCTGGACGCGCGCACTTTTGACAGGCAATAATGAGATACCGGAGGGTGGCGCTGGCCGCGCCGCCTTTCGCGTCCGCCTCATTCGCCAATCTGAATCCCAATGCAGCGCGCCCGAATTTCGTGCACGCCGGTGGATGGCGCGGTGAAACAACAACAATGACGTCGCAAGACGGGAGGAAGAATGTCAATGCCGAGAAGCGCCGCCACCGGCGCCATGACGCTCCTGACGGAATACGACGATGCCAGCGGACAGGAAGTGCGTTCGCTGCGCCTCGAACCCGCCGCGGACGGCAAAGCCGTACTGCTGATTGAAATCGACGAGCGCAAACCCGGCATTCACCGCGAAGTGCGTTATGAAATAACACCCGCGGAACTGATTGCCGCCATTCGCGCGCATGGTGCCGAATTACCGGGGGAACAACACAGTCGTTAAAACGTTTTAATAGTTGCCACAAGCAGCATACAATAGGGTTAAGCGAGGTTCGAACGCCATGCTTCATGGCGGTGCGGGCCTCGCCATCGGTTCGTGGCTCCCCGACGTGACTTTCCGCGCGCATATGTTTCGCGCGTCCGTCACGGCGATGCGCGGGGCGGGCCAACGTTCGCATTCGGGCAATGCCCGTATTAAAGGCCAGGTCACCGGGCGAATTAATAGACGTGCGGTAAATACACTAATTGACGCGAGCCAGGCACTGCGTCACGCTTCATAAAACACTTATATTCGAGTCATCGAGCCGCCCCGGTCCGCGCGGGGTTTCGGCTCGTCTTCTGAAAATCAAAAGCTGAATCAGGAAAGCCGTGGACGAAAGAAAGCGAGACAGCATCATTGCGTATTTGCGCAGCCGAATGGCTGAGTTCGGCATTACCGAGACCGCGTTGGCTGAAGCACTGGCCGAAGCGCCGGTGGTAACACCACCGCCCTCCTTCACCAAGACCAACGGGGCTCATGGCGCGTCCAAGGCAAAACGGCCGATGCCGCAATTGCCTTTGTTTCCGCACTCCGGGGATGGCGCCGCACCGATATTCCGAAACGCAAATGGCGATACGTGGGACGGCCTCGGCGATATGCCCGAGTGGCTCAAGCGCGCGGTTCACGCCGGCCAGGACATCGAGTTCTATCGCGTTTGACACGTCGTCGATCACCTGGATACGTCCGTTCCACGGCGCACGGCGCATGACGCACGTGCGGCGTATGAATGGCATGTCGTTCGTCTGAATGCCACCGAACACACGCGTTGAAACGGACGCGCGCGGCATTGCACGCCGCGTCGCGCCTTGCGTCGCCGATCGCGCATCCGCTGCTCATCGGCAGCGTTCATAGGCAATTCGCCGAAATTTATCAAGCCGAAAAAATTTTCGCCGATGGTTGCCCGTCGAGCCTGAAAACGTTTATTGGTACTTCTCTGTAAGTCGGCCCGGCTATGCGAGCCGCACATCGGCCGACGTCAAGCACGCCCGATCAAGTCCCGCCGTCTCCATTCGACAAGGGGGCAAGCATGAACGCATACGGACGCCGCAACGTTGCATCCATCGCTCGCGCGCATCGACGGGCACAAGGACGAGCATCAGGGCCGGCTCCGCTTCTCGCGGCCGTGCCTGACGTCACGAACGATCGCACGTAATCCGAACGATCGAGCGGCGCACGCCATGCTCTCCCGTCCCGACACACTGCCGAGCGTCGTGCGACGCATGACGGCGGGACGCATGCTGCTCGATGGCGCGTCGGTCGAGGCGGTGGCCGAGCAACTGCATCTTTCCGTGCAGACAGTGCGGCGCTACAAGGCCATCGTCACCGAGGGCGGTCTCGACGCGCTCGCGAAGATGGGCGTCGGCGGGCGCGCGTCGGTGCTCGATCGCGAGGCGCTCGACTGGATCGCCGCCGCGCTGCAAGGGTCGGCCAGAGAGCATGGCTTCGGGAGCGATACCTGGACCAATGCCCGTCTGCGCGAAGTGATCGAGCGGCGCTATGGCGTGCGCTACTCGCGCGTCTATATCTGGCAGATCGCCACCAATCTCGGGCTGGGGCACTTGTTGTCGAAGTCGCGCCGATGAGGGCGTCGTTTGTGACAGTGAATGAAGCGCTATCTGAAAACAAGGAGGCAACCCATGATTCGTTCGTCAACTCAATGGCCGCATCGCTCCGTCACGCTTCTCGCGACCTGTGCGGCTCTCGCCTTCACGGCGATCGGCAATGCATCGGCTCAGGATGCGGCGTCGGCGCCGACCGCGCGCGGTGCGGCAGCAATCGCGCAAGTGCAGGCACGCGTGGTCGGCATCGATCCCGTGACTAACAGCGTGTCGCTGCAGGGTCCGGCCGGCCGTGTCGTGGAAGTGGCGGTGAATCCCGAGATCGGCAATGTCAAGAAGCTTCAGTTGGGCGATATCGTCAACATCGAATATCGCAGCGCACTGCTCGTGCGCGCGACGAAGATGAAGTCCGACGGGATACGTCAGCGCATCGACACTGAAGCGGCGATCCCGGCGTCGGGCGGCGTGATGGCGCAGGCGCGCATCGTCGAGGTGATCGGGACGATCGAGCGGGTCGATGCGAAGAACCGGCGCGTGACCTTGCGCGGGCCGAGCCGGACGGTGACGCTCGAAGTCGCGCCGGACGTGTCGCTTGCGGGGCTGAAGGCAGGCGATACGGTCCACGCGCAGTTCGAATCGGCGACGGCGGTGCAGGTGCTGAGAGCCGGGCAGGCGATCAAATGACTGTGTGCGGTTGTCCCCGGTTTTCGAAGCGGGGCAAATTCGAGGCGCGGGGTTGATGCACCACATCGCAAATCTATCCACAGTTTTTGTGGAGAGCCCTGTGGATAGCCCTGGGAGCATCGACCCAACTCGCTGATCGAAAAGGCATTTGCGGCACGCATCGACAACACGGCACCCGCTGAAAAACGAAACGCCCCGAAGGGCGTTTCGTTTCTCTCAGGTCCGCAGCGACCCCGCGTCCTCAAAAATTGAAGTTATCGATATTCGCCGCATCGAACGTAGTCGGCGGCCCGAGGATCACTTCGCCGCTCTTGCCCACCGTCCGCTTGCCGAGCTTGCCGGCATCGAACGAATCGCCTTCCTTGCCGGTGATCGTCCCCGATGCGAGATTCGCCGCCGCGAATGCCGCGAGATAACCCAACTGGCCCGGATCCCACAACTGGAACGCCTTGACCGTGCCGTTCTTCACGAACGCGCGCATCTGATTGGGCGTGCCGAGCCCCGTCACGACGACCTTGCCCTTTGCCGGCGAACTCGAGATATAGCGCGCCGCCGCCGCGATCCCCACCGATGTCGGCGCGACGATGCCCTTCAGATTCGGATACGCCTGCAACAAGCCCTGCGTTTCGACGAACGACTTCTGATCGTCGTCGTTACCATAGGCGATCTTCACGAGCTTCATCTTCGAATATTCGGGCTTCTTGAGCTCCTCCTGCATCCATTTGATCCAGGTGTTCTGATTCGTGGCGTTCGGCGTCGCCGAGAGAATCGCGAACTCGCCCTCGCCGCCGATCAGCTTCGACAGCAACTGAATCTGCCCGCGCCCGATCGCTTCCGAATCGGCCTGATTCACGAAGACCTGCCGGCCATCGGGCGCAGTATCGGAATCGAACGTCACGACCTTGATGCCCTGCGACATCGCTTTCTTCAGATACGGCACGACCGCGTTCGCATCGTTTGCCGCGATCACGATCGCATTTTGCCGCTGCGTGATGAGCGTGTTGATATAGCTCACCTGCGATGAAGCGCCCGCATCCGACGGCCCGACCACCTTGCCCTCGCCCTTCATCTCCTTGATCGCGGCCATGCCGCCGTCGTCGGCGATCACTTCGTACGGATTGTTGATCTGCTTCGGCAAAAAGGCGATCTTCAAACCGCTCTTGATATCGGCGGCGCTCGCCGTCAGCGCGACGGTCGCGGCCAGCAAGGCCGCCGCCAGCGCCGGGCCGCGCGGGAATCGAATGGGCTTTTTCATGTCGTAAAGTCTCCTGTCATTGCGCATGACTGCGCTGGTTTGCAACGGATACCCGCAACGGACATCACACTGATCAAAGCGCCTGCGCCATCAGACGCTTTTCGCGCGCGGCCCGCCAGCGCGCGACGAGATTCGGTATCAACACCGACGAGAGCAACAGCGCGCCCGTCACGATCGTCAGCGTTTCGCTCGATACATCCGCGAGCGTCAGCGCATTGCGCAACACGCCGATGATCACGAGCGACAGCAGCACGCCGATCATCGAGCCGCGTCCGCCGAAAATGCTCACGCCGCCGAACAGCACCGCCGCGATCACGGAAAGCTCGAAGCCCTCGCCGTTGTCGCCGCGGGCGCTCGTGAAGCGCAACGTATAGACGATGCCCGCGAGCGCCGCCATCGCGCCCGACATCATGAAGAGCCTGAGCTTCGTCTTCGCGACATCGATACCCGAGAACTGCGCGGCCGTCGGATTCGCGCCGATCGCAAATAGGCTCCGGCCGAAAGGTGTCGCCTGCAGCACTACCGTGAAGACGACTGCGCCCGCGATAACCAGGACAAACGGCATCGGCAGAAAGGTATTGCCGACCGTGTCGATACCGAACGCCGTGTACGACGCGGGAAAATCCGCGATGGCCTGATCGCCGAGCAGCACGTATGCGAGACCGCGAAACAATGCGAGCGTGCCGATCGTCACAGCGAGCGACGGCAGACCGAAGCGCACGATCACGAGGCCGTTGAACAAGCCCGCGAGCGTGCCGAACATCAGCACGAGGACGATGACGAGCGGCATCGGCAAACCCATGTGCCATAGCACGCCCATGAGCGCGCTGGATGCGCCCAGCACCGACGCCACCGACAGATCGATTTCCGCCGCAACGATGATGAGCGTCATCGGCAGCGCGATCAGCGCGATCTCGGTGAAGTCCGCGAGCATGTTCGAGATATTCGCCCCGGACAAAAAGAGCGGCGACAGCACACGCCCCGCGACGAGCGAAACGACGAGCACGATCGCGAGCATCGCTTCCCATTGCAGGTGGCGGCGGCGCGTCGTGGACAGCGCGGAATCGGGTTTAGCCATGATCGCGTTTCCTCATCATGCGGCGCGCGACCGAGCGCGCGAGCAATGTATCGAGCGCGATCGCCGCAACGATCAGCGCGCCTTGAATCGCCTGCTGCCAGAACGGCGACACGCGCAACACCACCAGTGCGATATTGATGACGCCGAGCACGAGCGCGCCGAGCGTGGCGCCCGCGATCGTCCCGACGCCGCCCGTGATCGCGACGCTGCCCACCACGGCCGCCGCGACCACCTGCAGCTCGATGCCCTTCGCCGTGCTGGCATCGACGGTGCCGAAGCGCGCGAGCCACAGCACGCCAGCGAGACCGGCAATGGCGCCGGAGAGCAGGAAGCCGATCATCACGCGCCGGTCCACGCGTATGCCCGCGAGCCGCGCGGCTTCGGGGTTCGAGCCGATCGCATAGTGCTCGCGCCCGCCGCGATATTGCTTCAGATACACCGACAACGCGATCAGCACGACCAGCGCGATCAGCACGAGATTCGGCACGCCGAAGAGCGCGCCTGTCGCGATGGACGCGAACGCATCGGGCAGGCTCGTCGCGTTGATCTGGCCGCCGTGGACCCACGCGTAATCCGCGCCGCGCACGATATAGAGCGTGGAAAGCGTCGCGACGAGCGATGGCACGCGTCCGAACGTGACGAGCGCGCCGTTGACCGCGCCGATCGCAAGCCCGATGCCGATGCCCGCGAGCATCGCGACGATCACCGGCATGTGCGGGAACACCACGAAGAGGCTGCCGACCGCATAGGCCGACACGCCGACCACCGACGCAACGGACAGATCGATATGCCGCATCAGCATCACGATCGTCATGCCTGCCGTAAGCAAGCCGATGATCGACACGTTGAGCAGCACGTCGCGCAGATTCTGCAGATTGAGGAAGTCGGGCTTGACCGCGGCCGTCGCGCCGATCAATACGAGCAGCACGATGAAGAGCGTCAATTCGCGGCTCTTTGCGATCGAGACCGCGAGGCTTTCGCGCTTCGTGTCGGACGGCGGCATCGCGGGTAGCGTCGGAGAGTGTCGTGTCATCATGCTGCGCGTCCCAGAGAGTCCGGCGTGGCGCCAAGCGCTGCGCTCATCACGCGTTCTTCGTTCGCATCGGCGCGAGCAATATCCGCGCTGATGCGGCCTTCGTGCATCACGAGCACGCGATCGGCCATGCCGAGCACTTCAGGCAGTTCGCTCGATATCATCAGCACGGCCATGCCCTCCTTCACGAGTTCCGCGAGCGTGCGATACACCTCCGCCTTCGCGCCCACGTCGATGCCGCGCGTCGGCTCGTCGATGATCAGCACCTTCGGGATCGTCGCGAGCCATTTGCCGAGCACGACTTTCTGCTGATTGCCGCCCGACAGCGTGCCGACGGGCGCTTCGAGATCGCTCGCCTTGAGACGAAGCCGCTTGCCCCAGTCCGCCGCGAGCGTCGATTCGCTCTTCGCCGTGATGAGTCCGTGACGCATCAGACGTCCGAGCACGGTAAGCGATGCGTTGCGCGCGATGCTCAGTTCCAGCGCGAGCCCTTGTGCGCGACGATCCTCCGGGACGAGCGCGAGTCCCGCGCGCACGGCCGTCGCCGGATGTCCCAGCGCGAGCTTTTTGCCCGCGATCTTCACTTCGCCGCCATCGACCGGATCGATGCCGAAGATCGCACGCGCGACTTCGCTGCGTCCCGCGCCGACGAGTCCCGCCAGCGCGACGATCTCGCCCGCGCGCACGTCGAAGGACACGTTCTTGAACACGCCTTCCCGCGTGAGATTGCGCACCGAGAGACGCACGTCGCCGGGCGCGACATCGGCTTTCGGATAGAACGTGTCGAGATCGCGGCCGACCATCCTGCTCACGATCGCATCGATGCTCATGTCCTGCGTGAGCGCGTCATGCACCTTCATGCCGTCGCGCATGATCGTCATGCGTTGCGTCAGCGCGAACACTTCATCGAGACGATGCGTGATGAAAAGAATCGCCACGTCGCGCTCGCGCAATGCGCGCACGATCGCGAAAAGCCGTTCCACTTCGGGCAGCGAGAGCGCGGCGGTCGGCTCGTCCATGATGAGCACGTTCGCGTCGAGCGACAAAGCCTTCGCGATCTCGACGACCTGCTGGTCCGCGATCGACAACCCGCGCACGAGGCGTTGCGCGCGCAGATTCACGCCGAGCGACGACAGCAGCGCATCGACTTCGCGATGCATCTCGTCGTAGCGAATGCGCCCGAAGCGATCGCGCGGCTGCCTGCCCATGTAAATGTTCTCGGCGATCGAGAGGTCCGCGAAAAGCGTCGGCTCCTGATAGATCACGGCGATGCCCGCATCGCGCGCCTCGGCCGGACTGGCGAAGCGGCGCGCGACGCCTTCGACGAGCAACTCGCCCGCATCGGGCTGATAGACGCCCGCGAGCAGCTTCACGAGCGTCGATTTTCCCGCGCCGTTCTCGCCGAGCAACGCGTGCACTTCGCCGGGAAAGAGTTGCAGGCTGCCGTCGCCGAGCGCGCGCACCCGGCCGAACGACTTGCTCGCATGTCTCAGTTCAAGACGTGGCATCGTCATGTGTTCACCTCTCAGATGCGATAAATGCGTTGCGCGTTGCCAACGAAGAGCGCCTGCTTTTCGCTGTCGCTCGCATCGCCGACGATGCGCGCATACGCGTTCCACAACGCCGTATACGTGCCGAACAACCGGTCCACCGGAAAGTTCGAGGCGAACATCGCGCGGTCACTGCCGAACGTGTCGATGGTTTCGTGCACGTAAGGACGCAGGCTCTCGATGGTCCAGTCATGATCGAACATCGCGAAGCCGCTCAGCTTCACCGCGACGTTCGGGCACGCAGCCAGCATGCGCATCCCTTCGCGCCACGCGCGATACCCCGGCGTCGAGTCGCGGTCCACGAACATGCCCGCATGATTGACGATGAATTGCGTGTCCGCATGCTCGCGCGCGAGTTGCGCGGCCTCTTCCATCTGCGATGGATAAAGCTGCAGGTCGAACGACATGCCGAAGCGCCTCAGCAACGCGAAGTGCCTGCGCCACTGCGGCTCGCGCATGTAATGACGCCCGACGTAGTCGTACAGCTTGTTGCGATGCACGTTGAGAATCTGGCGGATGCCGCGCGTATTGGCGAATGCCGCATGTGCTTCGAGCACTTGCTCGGCGTTCTCCGCCGACAAATCCGCGCCTGCGACGATGCCATTCGGCATGCCGTCCTTGTCCGCTACCGATTGCAGCCAGCGCGTTTCCTCGACGGGATCGGCGGGATCGTGATTCGCATCGACGTGCACGAGCTTCAACACCTCGATGTCTTCCGCGTCGCGCAGCAGATCCGCCAGCAGATAGTCGTGCTGCAGATCGCGCGCATCGCCGACGAACGACGTCTGCGGATTCGCGAGCCAGGGGTAATGATGCGTGGACAGATCCCACAGGTGAATATGCGGATCGACGACCTGCATGGTTGCGCTCCTCGCGAAAGCGGCGAAGGTTTCAGGGAAGATGAAAGACGGGCACGAGCGGCACCGTCACGGGAGCGTTGTCCGCGTGCGTCTCCATCAACTCGGCCATGGTGTCCCACCACTTGCGCATGATGGGCAGCGTCGGCAATGCGTTCGTCGTATGCGTATCCGTGCGCTGATGAATGGCGAAGAGATGCCCGGTCGATTCGTCGAGAAAGATCCGGTAATCGCGGATGCCCGCCTCGCGCAGCGCATCGGCCAGTTCCGGCCAGATCTCGCGATGGCGCTTCTCGTATTCCTCGCGCATGCCCGGCTTCAAGGTCATGCGAAATGCCACTGTCTCCATGGCGGCCCGCCTTCTTTTGATTGGTGAATCCCTGTGGTCGAGACTCGTTGTGCTGCGACTATAATTCGCCGACCGATAACACGACAATCCGATTGCAGGATTGGCCGATCGCAAAAACGTATCGCTGCGCCGCATCTTCGCGCGGCTCAAAGCGGGCTGTCGAATGATTCAGAACGTGTCCCAAAGTGTGTCGCCGAATGCGCTGGTCAATCGGCTGAAGTTCAAGCATCTCGCGCTGCTGGTCGCGCTCGACGACGCGCGCAATCTGCATCAGGCCGCCGAGACGATCAACGTCGCGCAGCCGAGCGCCAGCCGCATGCTTGCGGATATCGAGGAAGCATTCGGGTTTCTGCTCTTCGAGCGCAATGCGCGCGGCATGCAGCCGACGCCGCTCGGCACCGCCGCGCTCGCCTATGCGCGCCGCTCGCTGGCGGACCTGACCCGCTTCGCCGACGATCTCGACGCCAAGCGCCGTGGCGGTCACGGTCAGCTCACGGTCGGCGCGATCATGGGCGCCGCGCCCGATGTGCTCGCGATGGCCGTCACCGAACTGAAGTCGGAGCGGCCGCTTCTGAACGTGCGCATCCTCGGTGAGACGAGCGATCAGGTCGTGCAATTGCTGCATCGCCGCGAAGTGGATCTCGCGCTCGGCCGTCTGACGACGCCTTTGCAGCACAACGATTTCGACTTCGAACCGCTCGCGCGCGAGGCGATGCGCCTCGTCGTGCGCGCGGGGCATCCGCTTGCCGGGAAGACCGGACTCGTACTCGCCGCACTCGTCGGCTGGCCGTGGATTTTGCAGCCGATCACGAGTCCCGCGCGCGGCCTCTTCGAAGACGAACTCGCGCGCGCCGGGCTGTCGACGCCGGCCGACATCGTCGAATGCGCGTCCATCTTCGCCACGCTGCAATTGCTGCAAAACAGCGAAGCCGTCGCGATGCTGCCGGAATCCGTCGTGCGGGATTATTTGCGGGCGCAATTGCTGATCGAGTTGCCGATCGAGATCGGCAAGAGCCTGTCTGGGTTCGGGCTGCTGCGACGCAAGTTCGAGACCTTGAGCGAGCCCGCCGAGTACTTCATCGCGCTGTTGCGCAAGTATTCGGCGGTGTCGCCTCACTGAAGATTGACGAACAGACCGCCATCCACGAGGAGGGACGCGCCAGTCACATAGCGCGCGCGGTCTGAGGCGAGGAAGACGACGCATTGCGCGACATCGTCGGGTTCGCCGAGGCGGCCTAACGGAATGCGCTTTTCCATATACGCGCGTTTGTCCCTATCCGAAAGGTCATCGGCGTTCAGGTCCGTCGCGATGGTGCCCGGCATCACCGAGTTGCAGCGGATGCCATACGGCCCGAGCGCGATCGCGCAGGATTGCATCAGCGAGTGAACACCCGCCTTGGTCGGTGTGTAGTGCGTCTGCATGCCGCCGCCGACGAGCGCGCTGATCGAACTCGTCGCAACGATGGCGCCGCCCGTGCCCTGCGTCTTCATCTGGTTCGCCGCGGCCTGGGTCACGTAGAACGCGCCGTTCAGGTTCACCGCGACGGTGGATTCGTAGACAGAAGCGGGCATGTCGAGAAACGCGTGGAACGGACAGATGCCGGCGTTGCTCGACAGCACGTCGACATGGCCGAAGGCATCGACCGTGCGGGCGATCAACTCGATGCCCGTATCCCGCTCGGCGACGTTGCCTTCGACGGCGATCGCGCGCCGCCCCAACGCCTCGATCTCGCGGACGATCGACTCCACCGCCGATGCCTTGCCGTAAGACCTGTCGTTGTCGCCCCAGTAGTTGATCGCGACATCGGCGCCTTCGCGCGCGCTCGCGAGCGCGATCGCCCGGCCGATGCCGCGAGACCCGCCCGTCACCACGACGACCTTGTTTTCCAGCAGCATGAGAGGCCTCTTTCAGTGTGGTCAGTGCGTATAGGGTCTTTCGAGCTTGCATTCCGGATTCAGCCGCACGCCGAAGCCCGGCGTCTCCGGCACCTTCATGCGGCCGTTCACCGGCACGGGTTCGTCGAGCAGCAAGGGTGTGAACATCGGCACGACCTGATCGGCTTTGGGCGCCATCATCAGGAACTCGGCGAACGGCGAGTTATGCCGCGTCACGACGAAGTGATAGCTGTACACCGACGAACCGTGGGGCACGACGAGCACGTTGTGCGCATCCGCAAGCGCCGAAATCTTGATGAGCTCGGTGATGCCGCCGCACCAGCCGACATCCGGCTGAACCAGATCCGCGCAGCCCATCTCGAACAGCATGCGAAAGCCCCAGCGCGTCGCTTCGTGCTCGCCGGTCGTGACCATCATGCCGCGCGGCACCGAACGGCGCAGTTCGGCATAGCCCCAGTAGTCGTCGGGCGGCAGCGCTTCCTCGATCCACTTCAGGCCGTGCTCGCGCGCCGCATTCGCGAGACGCTTCGCGTAGTTGAGGTCGAGGCTCATCCAGCAATCGAACATGAGCCAGAAATCGTCGCCGACTTTCGCGCGCATGTCCGCGAGCTTCGCGATATTTTTCGCGAGCCCTTCCTCGCCTTCCGCCGGGCCGTGCTGCAAGGGCATCTTGCCGCCGATGAAGCCCATCTGCCTGGCGAGATCGGGGCGCGCGCCGGTCGCGTAGAACTGCAGCTCGTCGCGCACCGGACCGCCGAGCAATTGAAACACCGGCTCCTTGCGCACTTTCGCGAGCAGATCCCACAGCGCGAGATCGACGCCCGAGATCGCGTTGAGCACGATGCCCTTGCGGCCGTAGTAGAGCGTCGCGTTGTACATCTGATCCCACATCTTTTCGATGTCGGTTACGCGCTGCCCTTCGAGAAAGCGCGCCAGATGCTTCTCGACGATGAACGCGCCGATTTCGCCGCCCGTCGTCACCGCAAAGCCGACGGTGCCGTCGCTCGCCTCGATCTCGACGACGAGCGAGCCCAGCACGTTCAGCCCGAACGACTGACGGCTCTTGCGGTACTCGGGATAGCGGGCCATCGGCGTGGCGATGTGATCGTCGATCCAGTGATCGGCGCCCTGGTCGTGATAATCGGCACCGCCGCCGCGAACGGTGAAGGCGCGCACTTGGGCGATCGTGGGCATGGACATGATGAGGCTCCGTACGTGTGGTTTCGTGGTTCAGGACGCGTTCGCGGCGTCGGCGATGTGCGCGTGTTCGATGCGCCCCGGCACGCGCACCAGCGCGACGATGATGAGCGCCGCGAGCACGCTCGCGCCCGCGAGCACCATGAGGCCGGCGCTCGTCGAATGGAACGCGGCTTCGGCGGCGGTGCGGGCCATCGGTGCGAAGAAGCCGCCGAGTCCGCCGAGCGAATTGATGAGTGCGATACCGGCCGCGGCGGCCGCGCCCGTGAGATAGCGCGTCGGAAAGGTCCAGAAGAGCGGCTGTGCGGCGATGAAGCCGCTCGCCGCGCAGCACAGCGCGATGATCGAGACGACGGGCGAGGACGCAACGCCCGACACGCCGATCGCAATGCCCGACATCGCAAGCAGCGCCACCGCGCACGGACGATGCCTTCCGGTGCGATCGGCGTAGCGCGGCACGATCCACGTGACGATCACGGCGGCGATCCACGGCAGCGCCGTCACGAGCCCGACGCGAAAGCCCACCTTGGTGCCCAGCAGCGCCGACACCTGTTGCGGCAAATAGAAGACGACGCCATATACCGCAGCCTGAATCAGGAAATACACACAGCACAGCACGAGCACGCGCGGATCGACGAGCGACGCGAGCACGCTGCGCGGACCGTGCGACGAGGCGATGCGCGCATCTTCGTCGAGGCGGCCGACGAGCAGCGCGCGCTGGTCCTGGGTGAGCCATCGGGCTTGCGCGGGATCGTCGTCGAGATACCAGAACGCGCATACGCCGACGATCGACGCAAGCAGCCCTTCGACGAGAAAGAGCCATTGCCAGCCCTTGAAACCGAACGCACCGTGCAGATCGAGCAGCAGGCCCGACAGCGGCGCGCCGAAGATGAACGCGAGCGGCGCGCCGAAATAAAACACGCCGAGCGCACGCGCCCGCGACGATTGCGCAAACCAGCGCGTCAGGTAATAGACGATGCCCGGAAAGAAGCCCGCCTCCGCCACGCCGAGCAGAAAGCGCAAGGCGTAGAACGTGGTGGCGTCATGCGCGAAGGCCATCGCAGCCGAGACGAGGCCCCACGTCACCATGATGCGGCACATCCACAGCTTCGCGCCGACGCGATGCAACAGCAGATTGCTCGGCACCTCGAACATCGCGTAGCCGACGAAGAACACGCCCGCGCCGAACGCGAACGCGGCATTCGTCAAACCGGTGTCCTGCTGCAGCGCCTTTTGCGCGAAGCCGATGTTCGCGCGGTCCAGAAACGCGAGCACGTACATGAGGAGCAGAAACGGCAAGAGCCTGCGCATCACGCGGGACGTGACGGCGCCTTCCGCTTGGGCGGAGTGATTCATCGCGATTCTCCCGAAGACGCAATCAGTACGTCGCGCGTCCGCCCGACAGGTCGAACACCGCGCCGGTGCTGAACGCGCAGTCCTCGGAGGAGAGCCAAAGAATCAGCGACGCGGCTTCCTGCGGCAACAGGAAGCGGTTCATCGGGATCTTGGAGAGCATGTAGTCGATGTGCTGCTGCGACATCGAATCGAAAATTTCGGTTTTGGCCGCGGCGGGCGTCACGGCGTTCACGAGGATGTTCTTCCCCGCCAGCTCCTTGCCGAGCGATTTCGTAAGGCCGATCAGCCCGGCCTTCGACGCGCTGTAGTGCGACGCATTCGGATTGCCTTCCTTACCGGCGATCGACGCGATATTGACGATGCGCCCGTAGCCCGCTTTCAGCATGTGCGGCACGACGGCGCGACAGGTCAGATACGGGCCGATCAGATTGACGTCGATCACGCGGCGCCACACGTCGGGCGCGAGTTCCCAGGTCGTGCCGTTGCCGCCGGTGATGCCCGCATTGTTCACGAGCACGTCGATCCTGCCGTGCATGGCCAGCGTCTTGTTCGCGGCGGCGTCGACGGACGATTCGTCGGTCAGTTCGACGACGGCGTCGCTGACCTTGCGCTCCTTGTACTTCGCCGAGAGTTCCGCGCTCGTGCGCGCGAGGCGCTCGCCGTCGACGTCCCACAGCGACACATCGGCGCCCGATTCGAGCGCCCGCTCCGCCACCGCGAGGCCAATGCCCCGCGCCCCGCCGGTGATGATCACGACGCGGTCGGCCAGGTCGATACGGTTCATGGTTCGTCTCCTTTCGTTGTTGTCGCTATGGTTGTCATGCCGTCGAGGCACTATAGTCCCGCGCCAATAGCGCAACAATTCGAAAGGGCGATCGTTCGATAACAAAAGCGGATCGCTTACCGCCGCAGCACGCCGGATGTCGTGTCGCGTTGCGAGCGGACGGTCTGCGCCGGGGGCACATGGCCGCGCGAAACAGGAAGCGAGTCTTTGAAATGTCTGTCCGCAAAAAGAGCGAATGCAAAAAGCGCCGCGACGCCAACCGGACAAATCAGAAAAGCAGCAATCAACACAATTAGCTCCATTCAACGATTCTTCGCAGTGTATCGCCGGCAAAGCCGCTAATTGTCGCGAAAATCGGCAATACTCCGTTCAACAATCGCGAACTTTCATGCAGGATTTCGCCGATGGACACCGTTCGCACGCAGCGCGGGCAACACCGGGAACGATCGTTGCTAAAGCCCTCGACCGTCCAATCGTGACGCTCATTCAACTCAAAAAAGTATGTTCACACCGAAAGCCTGCACTGCAACCTGCGTACTCGACGGAACGCCCGTCACACTCACCTACTTTCCCGACAGCACCCTTCTGCGCATCACCGATGTCAACGGCCACTGCGTGCGCGAAACGCGGTGGCCCGCGCCGTGGCGCACCTTGCTCGCGACGCTGCGTGAATTCAGCGGACGGGACGCCCGAAATCAGCTTTCGACGCTGCTCGACGAGATCCCCGTCGCGCCCAAACCGGCGCACGAACGCGCATCGGCGCTGGCGTAACGGAAGGACCGTTCGCGGCCCGGTGCGAGCGGGCCCGCGGCGAGCCTTCTGCCGACGCATTTTGAGTGCACGGACCCATGCCATTTACAATATCGAATCACTGCGCATGGTCCGTCCGTTCCGCGCCGAACACGCCCCGTAGATTCCCACTCTCACGTATCCGACTGGCTGTATGGTCACTGAAACGTCTTCTTCGGAATCCCTCGCCGTCGCGGAGCGCGTGCGCGAGCTGATGGGCCGTCATGGCATCGGAAAGCGGCAGCAGACTGCCGAGCTGTGCCGCATTCTCGACCTGAGCTTTTCGCAGGGCCATCGCAAGCTGCGCGGCAACAGTCCGTGGACGCTCGCGCAGATTCGCCGCGTCGCCGATGCGTTCGACGAGCCCGCGCTCAAGCTCTTCGATTCGATCAATACGCGCCCCGACGAAACCGAGGGCACCGCGCACGACGCCGTCTTCAAGCTCGGTTCGGTGGAGATTCCTTGCATGGCGTGGGTCGGCAGTGCGCTGGAAGCAGGCAGCCGTCCGGATTTCATCGCGCAAAAGCTCAACAATCGCTGGATCGTCTCGAAGCATGAAGGCGTGCTGCTTCAGGAAGCCTGCGACGTTCACAAAATCGAGATCCAGCCGCGCCGGCCGGACACCGACAAGCCCATCATCGCCGTGGTGGACGACGACCACGCTTCCGCCGACAACCTGCACGACTATCTCGAAGCCACCGGCTTCACGGCGATGGCCTTCTACGGCCTCGACGCCTTCCTCGAAGCACTGCAGACGCAGGTGTTCGATGCCGTGGTAATGGACTGGCTGTTCGGCATGCATACGTCGGCGGACGCGATCCGCGCGGTGCGCGCGTCGGACAACCCGGACGCGCCGGTCTTCGTGCTCACGGGCGAGCTCACAACGGGCAAGGCGAGCGAATCGGAGATCAGCCAGGTCATCCGCGACTACAACGTGACGTGTTTCGAGAAGCCCGCGCGCCTTGGCATTCTCGTCGCGGACCTTTCCAAGCGCCTGATGCGCAGCTAGCGGCGAACCCTACGCGACGCGCCTGCGCACGGTCACCGCGCGGTGCACCGCGCCCTTCAGCACCTCATAGCGCACGGGCTTGAGCAAGTAGTCGAAGAACAGCACCGCCGCGCTCGGGTCCACCAGTTCCGGCGCGTAGGCGCTCACCGCGATGATCGGCACGCTCGCTCCCGGCGCACTGCGCGCGCGGTATTCGTTGGCGAACGAGTAGCCGTCCTTGCCGGGCATATGCAAGTCCGCGAGGATCACGTCGGCGTCGTTCTCGCGCAGCCACGCGAGCGCGCTATCCACATCGGGCAAGGCGACTGCGGAATAACCCAGGTGCGTGAGCATCTCGAGCAGCGAGTCGCGGATCGACTCGTGGTCGTCGATCACGAGCACACGCGATTTGCGCAACTCGGGCGCGTCGGCTTCCGGCTCGCCTCCGGGCAGCCGGTCCGCCGACACCGCCGGCAGGCTCACGCGAAACGCGGCGCCCTGTCCCACTTCGCTCGACACCTCGATCCTCCCGCCGAGCAGGTCGACGAGTCCGCGCACCACCGCGAGACCCATTCCGGCGCCGTCGAAACGCCGCGTGCTCGATGAATCGAGCTGCGTGAACTCCTGAAAAATAAGCGGCAACTGCTCGCGCGATATGCCGGGGCCCGTGTCGATCACCGAAATGTCGAGGCGCTCCTCCGTGCGCGCAAAATGCACGTCGATGGACCCGACTTCGGTGTATTTGATCGCGTTGGTCACGAGATTCGTCACGATCTGCCGCACGCGATGCGGGTCGGATTCGATTGGCCGGCGCTCGCCCGCGTAGTCGCCGCGCAATTCCAGCCCTTTCGCGGTCGCGGCGGGCGTGTTCGCATCGACGATCGAATCGAGCAGTTCCACCGGATCGAAGACCGTCATGCGCAATTCGAGCTTGCCTGCGCCGAGACGCGCGTAGTCGGTCAGATCGCGCATCTGCGCTTCGAGTTGGCGCGCCCCTGTTTCCAGGCGCTGCATGATTCTGCGGTCGGCATCGCCGCGCGCATTGAGCCCGAGCAATTCGACCGAAGATACGATCGCGTGCAGCGGCGTGCGCAACTCGTGGCTGATCATGCCGAGGAACGTGTCCTTGGCGACGCCGGCCTCGCGCGCCGCGCGGGTCGCCTGATGCTCGGCCGCGAGCGCCGCGCGCTGCTGCTCGATGAGACGCGTGCGCCGATACCCGTTCATCAGCAGCAACGCCGTCGCCGCCGCCGACAGCAGACCCAAGAGGATGCCGCCGTAGATGAGATAGCGGCGCTTCGCCTCGAAGTCGCGCACGATCGCCTCGCGCTCGGCCACGTCCATGAGCCGCCGTCCGCTCGCCAGTTCCGCGACGGCCGGCGCGTTCTGACGCAGCACGCCGATCACGCGCAAGGTGTGCTGACGCTCGGCCTGTAGCCCTTCGACGTCCAGTTGGATCGAATCGAGCGCGGTCTGCAATTGCCGCTGGATTTCGCGCTGCCGGTTCAGCAGCGCTTCGTGTCCATCCGACAGTCCCGCCGATTCCGACACCTGTTTGAGCCGCGCGCGCAGCAGCCGATAGCTCGCGCGCACGGCGTTCGCATCCTCGTCGATGCCGTTGCGGTACAGCAATACATGATTCTCGAAGCGCTCATAGGCGAGCTGGAACTGCGCGGCGTCCCAGTACACGTCGTAGGGCACAACGAGCCTGTGCGTCTCGCGCGCGAGCAGGCCCGAATAGAGCATGTAGCCGACCGCGCCGATCGGCGGCGCGACCGCGAGCGCGATCAGCGCCGCATACCAGAGACGGCGGAACCACGGACGCGCGGCGGGCGCGCCCAGGGACGGTTCTGTGCCGGGAACGGCCATGCGCTACTGCAGCGCGTCGATGGCCCGGGCCGCGCGTTCGGATGCGACCACGATCAGCTTCATCGTCGCGCGTGTCGCTCCGACGAAGATCTTGCGCGCGGCCTGCTCGTCGAGCGCCTCGAAATCGACTTCCGTGAGGATCACGCACGGCGCGGATTGCCCCTTGAAGCGATAGATCGATTCCAGCAGCACATCGCCCTCGCGATACTCCGGGTTGCCGAACAGGTCATACGTGCCGGTGAACGCGCGCAGCCGGTGCGGGCCGAGCTGATCGACGGCGGTGAGCGCCGAGCCCTCGCGGCCCCGAAACGACAGCACCGCGATGTCCTGCTTGCGAAAGCCGAGCGAGAGCGCATGCGTGATCGCCCGCTTGGTCGCCTCGATGATTTCCTCGGGATGCCCGTCCTCGTAGGTCGATACGCTCACGTCCGAGCCGTCGAAGGGACTGCCCGCGTCGAGCCGCACATCCGGCCCGACGATCTTGCGGATGAAGCCGAGCAGGTCGCGCGGACTGCGGTAGTTGGTGGTCTCGCGCAGGATGGTCCAGCCCGGCAGCGGCACCGGCTCGCGCAGATAGAGGTTCTGCATCGGATCTTCGAGCCACCACCACGCGCCGTCCGGATTGAGCAGGCGCTCGAGCGCTTCGACCCAGGCCGCCTGAAAGTCCTGGCCTTCATCGACGATCAGGACGTCCGTCTTCCACTGTTCAGGCACCGGCACGGCGGCGAAGCGTTCTTCGAGCGTCGCGAAAACGTTCGGCTGGCTGAAATCGGGCGGGCTGCCGGCGTCACGGGCGACGGCCGCGCTCAACTGATGGTAGTTCGCAATCTTCGCCTCTTTCGGCGCAATGGCGCGGATATGATCGGCGAGCGGCCGGTTGAAGCATACGTAGAGCACGCTCTTGCCTTGCGCGAGCGCGTCGCGCATCACGCGCACGGCGAGCTGCGTCTTGCCCGCGCCGGCGGTCGCGATCACGCGCAGGCGAAATGGTTCGAATTCCAGCCGGCGCGCCCAGGTCGCGAGCCCGCCCGACAGCCGCGTGACGAGCGTGTTTGCCGCGCCGACGAGCGCATTGGTGTCGGGCGTGAGCGAGAGTTCATCGGCGAGAAAATGATGGATGCGCGCCGCCGATTCGAAGCGGGGCTCATCGGGCGGCAGAATGTCCAGCACGACGCGCGCAAGCTGCGACTTGCGGCTCGCATCGACGATGCGCGCGGGCGCGACGCCCGCAATCGCCGCGTTCTTCACGGTGTAGTCGGGGCAATACAGCAATTCCTCGATCCGGTACGTGCCCGCGCCGAACGCCGCGGTGAAGCGCCGGTGCAGGTTCTCCAGCGTGCGCGCGAGCTGAATGGCGACGTTGCGTTCCTTCTGCAGATAGACCTTCACGAGACCCTGCCCGGTTTCGCGCAGAAAGCCCGCCTTCTGTTCGATCATCAATACACGCCCCGACGGCGCAACGACGACGAAATCCGCTTCGCCAAACACGGAGAAGCCTTCGTTGACGCGCGTCCAGTGAACGCCGTGATACACCGTGTAGTCGTCGGGCAATTTTTCGAGCAGCGCGAGCGTTTCGAGCTCGCGCGCCGCCGCGCCGGTCGCTTCGAGATTCTTCCAGTCATCGGGAACGATACGGGCCATGCGTCGCCTTTGGGCTGAGTGGTTGCGTGCGACTCATTGTACGCAACGCCTCTCGCATGCCGGCAGTCGGCCGAACGGCTAACTGGCGTAATCGTATCGGCCGCCTCGCGCGAGCGCGCGCTGGTATGCCGGCCGCGCGTGGATGCGTTCGAGAAACGCGCGGATATGCGGCATCGACTTCGCGCCGGCACGGGCACTGCCGGCTTCGAGCGGGAAGCTCATCTGCACGTCGGCGGCGGTGAATGTCTCGCCCGCGAACCACGGCGACTTCGCGAGCTGGGCGTCGATATAGCCGAAGTGCAAGCGCAGTTGCGGATCGATGAAACTGCTTTGCATCGTCTGCGCGATGCGCCGCGCGATCGGCTTCGCGAAAAACGGCATCTTCGCGCTCTCCAGCCGCCGCGCGACGAGTTTGAGCAAGAGCGGCGGCATTGCCGAGCCTTCCGCGTAATGCATCCAGTAGTTGTAGCGCACGCGTTCGGGCGACGTGCCGGGCGGCGGCGAGAAACGGCCCTTGCCGTAGCGGTCGACGAGATATTCGATGATCGCCCCCGATTCGGCGAGCGTCATGCCGTCGACGGTCACGACCGGCGATTTGCCGAGCGGATGCACCGCGCGCAATTCGGGCGGCGCGAGCATCGTCCGCGGGTCGCGCTGATAGCGCTTCAGTTCATATTCGACGCCGAGTTCTTCCAGCATCCACAGCACGCGCTGCGAGCGGGAATTGTTGAGATGATGGACGGTCAGCATGACGAGAGGCTGTTTTCAGCCCGGAAAGCCTTGCACAGCAGGAGTGTCGCACGTCATGAAAATCCGGCTCCTAATATTTCTAGACGGCCTTTCCTAATATTCTGGGTCGCGCTGAGCGCATCTCGACATATACTGTTCATCCATACAGTGTCGAGCGTGCAACAATGCGCGGCGGAAAACGAGACAGAATGACGACGATGTGGTGCCCGGTCTGCGCGAGGCGGCTCGCGCGCGACGGATTTCAGCCTGCGGTCGGCGATAGGCCTGATCGGTGGATGTGCCGAGACTGCGATTGCATCGTCAACGACTACGACGACGAATACGAGCAACCGCAATGGATCGCGGCTGCAGAAGATCAGGTCCCGGCTTGCGATGGGTAAGAACGGAAGCATTCTGCTGGGCGAGCTCGCCGCCCGCGTGAGCCACATCGACATCGCGTGCTCTCGATGCGACCGCAAAGGCCGGTATCGAGTCGCCAAGCTAGTTGCGCGGCTCGGAGAGGACTTCCCGATGACAGACCTCGGCGCCGAACTGGCAGATTGTCCTCGGCGGAGCGCCACCGCTCATCACGAGCGGTGCGACGTGTATTTCCCGCGGCTACCGCCGATCATGTCCACCGGTGAGCAACGATAGGCGTGTAAGTTCACGATAGGCTGCGCGGATACGAAGGTCGCCGTCTCCTTCTCCAAGATTACAAAGCGAAAAAAATACCGACTTTTTCGTGTTCCATTTCACCGACGGTAACAATGAAAAATATTAAGTAATTTGTTACACTGCGCGCGGTCTGGTGCACCGGTGCACCAAGTTGAGCTGTAGCGAGAAAAACATGGGTGTTTCAACATTTGTTCCAAAGCGCAAAATTAAGCGACTTTTTTCGGGATTACTGGGGACGGGCGCAACGACGACGCGGTTGAAGCGGTCTTTCGTCGCCTCGCCTCAAGAAGAGGCCTTTGTCGCTTTCGTTGCTTCCACGCTGGATGAGGCGGAATACCGACGCACAAATCCGGACGTCGCGACCGCAGGAGCAGACCCGATATACCACTGGTTGAAGCATGGAGTCTGGGAAGGACGCAAACTGGCTTCCCACCTCTATGTTCAGGTTTTCGATCGGCCTGGTGACACTTTAACCGCGTCCCCTCACCGACGGTCCTTTGTTTGGAAGAACAAGACCATCGTTGTCACCGAGACGCGGCACTTATCCAGCGCGCGTGCCGGCGCTCGCTTTACCGCATCAACGGCCCGATTGGCGACGAACGCTCACGATCTCGATTTTCTTGATTTCGTCGATAAGCATTTCGATCGAGAAAATTACCTCAGAACATATCCGGACATTGAAAGATCCGGCGAGGACCCTACAGAGCATTGGCTCGACCACGGGGTTCTCGAAGGCAGAGTGTTTTCGCCTTACGTCGGCGTCATGATCGGCGATGCGGCGACACGTGTCCTTGATGATTTCTGGAAAAAGTTTGTATGGCGCGGTGTCACCGTGGCTTTCAGGGCGAAATGCCTCGGACCATCCGCTGTCAAGCAAATCATGCAACAAGCTCAGTTCGACAGTGCTGTATTGGCGCCGGGAGCGCTTTGCATCGCATCGATACGCGAATTCGACGCGCCGGACATCATGGCCCGCGCCGGGGTGTCACCCAGTAGTGTCTATCAAGCGGTCGGGGCTCGCCCTGACGTCGTGGTGTGCACACCGTTCCTCCTCGCCGGCGGTGCGGAGAAGTACGTTGCAGATCTCGTCGGAGTACTCTCGAAGCAGTTCGGCAAGCGCGTGCTCGTGCTTGTAACGGATCAGACTCAAGAGGAGTCTGACGGCTGGGAGGAGCTCGAGATTCTCGCACCTCTCCTGGATGTGCAGGTGCTCCATTGGCCAGAAATCAGCGGGCCAGGCCATGGGAACGTGAACGTGTTCGCACGCTTCCTAAACAGCATTCGGCCTGAGACGCTGATCGTCAACAACTCGCGAGTCGGCCTAGACGCTGTTGCCCGGTACGGCAGAGGAATGTCGGCCAACACCAAGATCTTCTGCACTTTCTTCAGTCATGGCCTCAACGGCTTGGGTGCTCCGTACGGTGCTCGCTATCCATATCGAACGATGGCGTTCTCGACTGCGCTGACGGACAACAAACCAATGGCCAAGCTTCTTGTCGACATGTGGGGACCTCTGTCCGATCACGGTGTGATCGCGCTTTCCGCGCAGATCGTTCCGGCCGAAGAAGACGTTTTTCGCAGACGACTCGATGGACGCCTGAAGCGGTATGCTCACTCCTTTCGTACTCGAAAATGGGCTTGGATTTCGAGGGTCGAACCGTTCAAGGGAACGACAATCCTCGGCGAGTTGGCATCCCGACGCCCCGACGACAAATTCCATATCTTCGGCCCGATTCAGGATCCCCTCGAGGAACAAGGGCTGCGCCTGCCGAACGTCAAGTATCAAGGGGTCATCGCCGATATGAACAGCGTCGACCTTTCCGCTTATGACGGTTTCGTTTTCACGAGCCGTTTTGAGGGCATGCCGAACGTTGTATTGGAGATCAGTCAACATGCGCTGCCAATGGTGTTGGCGGACGTGGGCGGCTTGAAAGACACCTTCTCTGAAGATGCAGTATTTTTCGTGCCGCATGGAGTGACGGACTCCGAGACCGCATCGCGCTTCTCCGAGAGCCTAGAGGAGCTGTCTTCAACTGCTCCCGCAGAAGTTGCGAAGATGATTTTGCTAGCTCGCGAGCAAGCACTTTCTAAACACTCGCCTGACGCATATGCCGCCGCGGTAAAACGGATTTTCGGAGATGTGCAGTGATCGATATAACTGTCAGCGTTGTGTTTCACCGCGAGGGTGCCTACGCTCTACCGGCTTTGTCCAGTATGAGAACGCTCGTCGAGCGGGCGCGCGACGATGGATTACGCGTCGAGGCCCGCGCCATCATGGACAAGCCAGATGACGCCACGCACAAGCTTGTACATCAGGCAGGTGCTTGGCTCGATGACATTGAGCAGGTTGCCTGCGGTGATCTTGGCCTATCTCGGAATGCTGGGGTCAAATCTGCCTCCGGTCAATTCCTTGCCTTCCTCGATGGCGACGACCTGTGGGGCGACGAATGGTTGATTCGCGCCCATCGGGCAGCGACCGAAGTCGGCGCGCCGGAATCAGCAATATGGCATCCGGAATCCCTGTATTACTTCTACGCGAGCGATTACGACCGCCACTCAGTCACAGAAAATCAAAACCCGGCGTCCCAGTCATTCCACTTCTTCCATCGGGCAAGTACTGACCCGGGCTTTGACAGGAACTCGCTACTGTTAGAGAACCTCTGGTCCGCGAATGTCTTTGCATCCAAGGCAACGCATCTGAAGTATCCCTATAAGGCCATCGACAAGAACACGGGCTTTGGGATCGAGGACTGGTCGTGGAACGTCGAAACTGTCTGGGACGGCGTACCGCACTTGGTGGTAAGCGATACCGTCCACCTCATCCGAGTGAAGGACAGTGGGTCGCTTGGGCAGCAGAATGCCGTCGAGGGACTTCTGCCGCACTTTCCGCCAGGCATCTCACCCAATTTTCATTACCCTACCAAACTCAACAAGAAAGGCATCGAAAGTGTCCGCACGAGATAACGAACAATCACTCAACATGCGTAGCGGAGAACCAACTCTCTTTGAGTTGAAGGCTTTCCTCTACCGTCTTCTTGAGATCGATGATTTGGGTCTGTTCTGTTCAGATGATGTGAAGGACGAAGCCCGAAGGCTTCTTGGTCTTCCGCTCGCCAAATCGCCGCTAAGAACAAGCACGTAGCATAGATTCCGCGTCGGTTGGCCCGTCATATTCAACCGGATCGGATTCCGACATTAAACTGGAACAGTCGCCGGGTCTGGATTTCAGTAACTTCTCGGAAGGTGCTTCGCATAGGCACCTAAACCAAAATGTCTTCGCGCCAACATATCGAAGCTTTTGATGGTCTACGTGCACTCGCCGTAGGTTGCGTGGTCGTCACTCACTATGCGAACGCCGATTCTGTCCTCCGCAAGATCGGTGTTGATTGGGCCATCATCGGCGTGCACTTATTCTTCGTCCTTAGTGGTTTTCTTATCACAAAGTCGTTGAAAGAGAAATATTTTGTCGCGAACTCGTTTGGGAGCGGTTTCGGGGCGTTTTTGTTGGCCCGATGCTTTCGAATCGTGCCGCTCGCATACGCTGTTATTGCAATCGTGGGGATACTCTCGGTCGAACCTCTTCCGCCTGGCTTCTATCGGGACAATCTGCTATTCATTTCAAATTTTTACACGGTTAGAACCGGCCTATGGTTTCCGTATCTTGGACACTACTGGTCGCTAGCTGTCGAGATGCAGTTCTACCTAATCTTTCCAGCTTTCGTATGGGTATTTAGACGTAACCTTATACGTGCGCTCGTCGTCGCGTTGTCTTTTACTCTGCTGCTGCAAGTAGCCGTTGGGCACTACGGAAAATTTGTCGATCCACGATTCTTACTGTCTACCCGCGCAGATGCCTTTCTCTGGGGATCTGTGGTTTTTTGCCTGAGCGATACTAAATGGTTCATGAGATACATCCGCATCATGATTGCAACGGGTGGCATTCTCTTCATAGGTCAGTCTGTGGGCATTGCATGGTTCGCGCTAAAGCCCGCGGTGGCTCAAATGACCGTTGGAAACATCTTTTTTTCAGGCATTCTCGGTGCAGCGATGCTTCCCGGAAGTTGGTTTGTACGAGTTCTCCAAAATCGATTCTTCCGGCACCTCGGCAAGGTCAGCTTCGGTATATACGTCTGGCACCCGGTCATGTGGCTTTTGTGGGCGAACGCACGTGAATTCGATGGCGGCCTGCCGTACAAGATGCTCGACGTCATGCCGCTTTGGATGCTGCTAACTTTAGCTACGGTCATCTGCGCGGAACTGAGTTGGCTGATTTTAGAAACGCCAGCTAATAGACTTGGTCATAGGCTAGCGAGCAAAGCGCTACGCGCGCGACCAGCCCTCACTTCACCAACATCAATTATCGTTACGTCGATCAACAGCCCAACGAAAGACGCCTGAACCATTCTGCGCCATCGCATTTGCCGCTAATTTGAACGCCGCGCTGAGCCTCAATTCGATGACATGCCGTCATTCCTTCGCTGTGGTCGTGAAGCTGCAAGTGCCCGCGATCACTCCTTGCTGCTGGAGGATGCAGACGTAGTGCTGGAGGTATTCGGCTTTTGCGCGGGCGTCGCCGTCGGCATCATCGACGATCCCGAAAAGAGCTGATCCAAACGCAGGTGATAGCTCGGCTGTGCCACCGGCACCATCGCCCACGCCGCCGGCGCTTGTGCCTGGATCCGCGGCGTTGCCACCGCCTGCGGGGGTGTAGGTGGTGACTGCGACGCGCAGCCGGCGAGCGCCATCAGCGATAGCAGCGCGATTCTTCGCGTTGTCGGCATCATGGGAGGCCTTCTCCTTATTGAGTTGCGTGTCGAGCGCCGCGATCAGCGTCGCCGCGTCGTTCTGTTTGGCGATCGCCGCGCGCGCCGCGCTGGCGGCCGCGTCGGATACCGCCTGAAGCTTCTGCGCGCTGATCTCGTTGTCGTGCGCGCGAGCGGTCTGCTCGGCTGCGATCCTCGTGGCGTCGACGGTGTGAACTGCAACGCCGCCGAGCGCTATGCCAAGAGTGCCCGCGATGATTCCTGTGATGAGGTATGGAGACATGTCAGTTCCCTCGGCAGGCTTGCGCCTCGAGCTGGCGACGCGTCACGATTCCGCCGCAACGATGCGATGCGATCGCGCAATCCTTCCCGGCGACGAAGCGCCACTTGATGAACTCGCCGCATGCGCCAGGGAAATCGCGTGCGATGTAGCGCTTGCGCAGCGTCGATCCCTTGTAATTCGGCACGCCGATGTTGTAGGCGAGATCCACGACGGCAACCTTCTGCCCGTCGGTCAGCGAGTCGAAGCCCGGCGTGATGTCGCGCACGGCGGACGCATAGTCCGCGAGGCTGTCGCCGAGCATCGACTTGCACTCGGGCAGCGTGTACGCGCGCATTTCCACATTCGTCTCGCCGAAGCAGACGGTCTGGATGTTGTTCGCGAGCCGATCGTTGTATGGCTTGAGCGACACGCCCTCTTGAGAAGCTGTGAGCGCGACGAGCGCCGCGGCAGCGGCCGCGCCAACGGTCGCGGCCAGTGTCTTCTTGCCCGGCCGCTTACTCGGCTGCTGCGCTTGCGTTGCCATCGGCCGCCTCAGTCGAAGTCTTTTTCGGAGCCGTTGTCGTATAGCGCGCGGCGATGATTGCGAGGCAGGCGACCGTGATCGCGATTGCGAGCCGCCAACTGTCAGGCAGGAGCGACTTCACCTCGTCTGGCATACCGGTCCATGCCGCTTCGATGAATGGAGAGGCCGCGGAGATCGCGCCGAGCCCGGCCGCGATGATCGTCGACGAGTACGTGTGCACCTTGGCCGCGTCATCGACCAGGCGAAGCTTGAGGTTCATAGGGCCTCTGAAAAGAAAAACCCGGCGCGCGGCCGGGTTCGGATGTGAAAGCGTGTGTTGGCTTATCGCCGACTTCCCGCCCAAGGCTGCGCAGGCAGAGAAGGATGCGTGGCCGTCTCTAACTTCTTGTCGACTGCCTTCGCGGTGTTTGCCGCTTCGTCAGCCTTCGTCGCCGCGACTGCAACCTTTTGCTCAACGGCTTCTGTCTTCTGAGCTGCTACCGTCGCGGCTGCAGCGGCTTGACGAGTCTGTTTGATCAGAGCAGCCTGCCGCGCATCCGTCAGCTTCGCGCGGTCGCCCAGAAAGCGCAGGGTGTACTGCGCGACATCGTGCGTATCGGTGATTAGCGACCGGAGATCCGACATGGCCTGGATGTTCTGCTGGTTCTGCTGCTGCAGTTGCTGCACCTTGCTCTCGTATTCGGCGACGCATGCGTTTCGCGTCTCAGCGCGCACCTCAGGGAACCGTTTGATGTAAGCCGCGCGCTCCTTCGTCCAATTCGCACGCTCCACCGACATCCCCCACTGCCCGATAAAGAAGCCGACCGCTGCGACGCCCGCCAAGCCGCCAAGAAGACATGCGCCCATCACCCACCACCGCCAGTCACGAACGCGAGACATCTGACTCCCTCCGGTTCTCGATCGCCCTTTCAAGGCGTTCGATTCTGGTTTTCAGTTCAAGCACCTCCGCCTCCGCGCGCTGCGCGCGGCGGTCTGCAGCATCGGCGCGCTGTTCCGCAGAGCGCATCAATTCTTCAGCACGGTCCGCCCGTTGCACCGCGAGCAGCTCGCGCGCCTCTGCACGCCCGGCTCGCTCTTCGGCCAACGTCGCGAGTCGCTCAAAACGAGCGATCGCCTCAACCTGCGCAGCGGAGTCGGCCTTGACGATATTGGCCTCGCCTTCGCTCTCGGCTTGCCGTCTGCGATCGATCTGTCGCCACATGCGGCCGCCGACCCAGAACGTGCCCACGCTCCCGAGAGCAGTCACAATCGACTTGACGCCCTCGTTCCAGAACTCCGACATCTGGCTTTCCCTCGTACATTGGCCGGGCACCCGGGCATAAAAAAGCCACCCGCGAGAGTGGCCAGCGATAATTTGATGCGCGCAAACTGAAATTTGTGGAATGGTAAAATCGCGCGCGGCCCTAGTGTGAGGCCCCACCGACCCGATCTTCTGCTCGTGCCGGGATGTGATTAGGCAGAACGACTTAAACTACAACGCCGCCGGAAATGCCCGAATGAGCCCTCAACTATTACCGCTGACATCGTTGCGATTTTTCGCAGCGATCGCAGTTGTTTTGCAGCACATGCACTTGATGAAGGGCGGCGGATCCACAGCGGTTGAGTTCTTCTTTATTCTTTCCGGCTTTATCCTGACGTATGGATACTCGAATACTTTCGCAAACCTAAAC
Source organism: Caballeronia sp. INML3B (assembly GCF_023631305.1). Taxonomy (NCBI): domain Bacteria; kingdom Pseudomonadati; phylum Pseudomonadota; class Betaproteobacteria; order Burkholderiales; family Burkholderiaceae; genus Caballeronia; species Caballeronia sp. INML3B. The sequence continues at coordinate 246,537 of NZ_JALQDI010000040.1, read as the reverse complement.
GGACGGGACATCGAGCGTTTCTTTGTCTTACGTGTCGCACGCCTTTACCCAATCTATCTACTGACCGCAGCGCTCGCTGCCATACTGTGGATCGGAAGCGAATGGCCTTATGGTGCGGCACACGTTACAGCTTCTGTCCTCGCGATGCAGTCCTATGCTCCCATAGGGGAGAAGGTATTTGCTCTGAACGGGCCATCATGGTCGGTCGCAGACGAACTGTTCTTCTATGCTGCGTTCCCGTTCATCGTATTTGCAATCCACCGACTGCGGATTTCGCGATCCAGCGTGGCCCTGATCGCGTGCTGGTTGGCAGTGTCTGCACTTCGCCTCGCGATATCGGTGCCGTTCATAGGAAAAACGCAGGCCTATTCTTTTGGCTGGTGGTTGCTATATATCAGCCCTTATGTACGGGTCCTTGGATTCGTTCAAGGTGTGTTGCTGGCGAAACTGTTCCTATGGTTCGAACTGCAAAAGGCAGAGAGTTCGCCCAATAAAGTTTTATGGACATCTCTTGAAATTGTGTCTCTTCTTTTGCTTGTTGTCTCCAACAAGATCATCGCTCCTCTCCCCACCGCGATTCAGGACGGGGGTGTATTTGCACCTTCAATGGGCTTAATCATCATCGTCTTTGCTCATCAGCGGGGTGCTTTGTCGAAGGTGCTGTCAGCCAAGCCTCTGCTTCACCTAGGCGAAATTAGCTTCTCGATTTATATGATTCACGCGGTCGTCCTCGATTGGGCCGACCGCTTCATGAATCATACGTTTTACGGCTATTCCCCCCACGTGTGGCAGATCATGGCGCAAGCTGGTCTGACTCTCATCATCATCGCCTTCAGCGACATGCTGTATCGCTATGTGGAAACACCGTGCAGGGCATGGGCGAAGCGGATCGTGGGGCGAAGGACAATAGAACACCCGTCGCCGCGATCCCGCAACGTTAGGCCGGAGTCGTAGGCCAAGCTACATTTTGTGCTGTCAGGTCGAGTCGATTCACAGCAACTCGATATTGCTTCCATTGCCTAAGAAGTGCCGTCTCTGCGTCGGTCGCCACCTCAAGATCGACTGCATCCTGCAGCGGAGCGATCACGAGCGCGGCATTCGCTAGCAATGCGTCGCGCACTGTTGTGTTCGTGGCGAGGATCTCAGCGGGTGTCGGAACGGGCGGCACATACGGCGAAAACGAGCTACCGTCGTAGAGCCAACCGGCCGCAGGCGGCGGAGTGAGATCAGTGATGTCCACGCAGCTCGCGCAAAACTCGGGCGTGAACCGAGCCTCGAGCGGAATCTCGCTGCCGGCACGCGTCGCTATCGTCAGCCAAAGGTCGGGATCGATCTGCCCTTGGAGCGCCGGATCGGGTGCCTCATATGTTTCCGGTGGAATAACCTCCTGAACACGCCCATCGATCACTTGTGCGTATGTCTTCATTATGCGAATTCCTCGACGATAACAATTCCTTGAGCACCGTCTCCGCCTTTTAGGGAAGACGAGACGCCACTTGTCCCGGTACCGCCACCACCACCGCCGAAACCAGCCGCAGTCGACCCAGCCGATCCGTTTGCCACCGCTCCAGCACCGCCGCTTAGCGTGGAGTTCCCACCCTGGCTACCGTTGAAGCCCGAAGTGCTGATGGCGAACGCCGTCCCGGCTGGGCCGCCGGCGACATTGAGATAGCCGCCGCTGCCCGGACTAGCTCCGCTCGTGCTGATAGATGAGAACGGTGGCGCAGAAGGTCCCCCGATCGCACCGCCGGCTCCTCCGTTGGTGGATACTAGGGCGCCGAACGAGCTCGCTCCGCCATTAGATCCAGCAGCACCGGTTCCGCCAGTGCCTTTAGCGCCCACGGTTACAGTGACGCCGCTGAAGCCGCTCGTGAAATATCCTTCACCATAGGAGCCCGCCCCTCCTCCCGCGCCTATCGATACCTGACCCGATGTCGTCGCGGGTGCGCCACCACCACCTCCGCCTGCCGCTTGCACACGCACCCTGACAGCGTTGGTACCAACCCCAGGGGTGAACGTCGACGTGCCCGGCGTTGAAAAAACAGTGACGCGCAGCAATCGCCCAGATCCGACCATCGCCTTAATCGCATCGCGAACCTGCGTGTAGATGGTCTTGCTTGGCGTAAGCCCACCGGCAACGACCACCGCTCGAAGTTCCTCCTGAATCATGTTCAACCACGATCCGCGGACGTTCGTCGCGGGCGTGCCAGACGTCGGATTTCCCTCGGTGAAATACCCCTCCGTACCGGCAGATTCCGGCGTAGGAAGCGAATTCGCTGCCGTCGGGTCGTCGATTCGATACATGTGATTGGCCTCTTATGCGTATGCAAAAATTGGAACGGTGTGGGCAGGCATTAACGCGCGGAATTCACATTCAAGGACTTTGTTGCCCCACGATGACAGTGGATCGCCAGCGGCCATTGCGCCCGCGACAGCGCGCACGACCGTGTTGATCGGCGCTGTGATCTTCCAGGCGAAATTCCAGTCGTATCCCCAGCACGGCTGGCCGGCTCGCAGCATGCCCGCGCGCGCCTGCGTGTACTGCGTGATCGTCACGGTGTAGCCGAGGCTCGCCGCGAAACCGATCAGATATGGAGTTGAGGCGCCGCCGAGGTTGCTCAGCCGCGCGACAACCTGCGCGCGCCGCGCCGGAACCGTTGGCGCGACGCCCGCGCAGGGATCCGGAAGACCAAGCGTCGCCTCCCAGTCCGGCAGAAGTTCATAGGTCGTCGCGGGGAACGAGTCGACCAAGAGATAGTTTGCGCGGGCGGTCTGGCGCTCGTACGACGGCGCGAGCCCCGAAAGGACCTTCGCTTGGACACTATCCGGATCACGCGGCCATACGCGGCCGCGCGGCAACAACGCCTGCATCGCGACGAGAAAATCCGCCGACTTGAAGTTCGGTGCAAGCATGGACGCCTCAAACGTAGTTCACGCCGGCGAGCACCGGCAACTGACCGAAGCCGCTTGTGAGGTTCCCTGGATACGTCGTTGTCGTCACACCAACGACGCCCTGTACAAGCGTGATGACGAAGCCGCTCGTACCGGACACAGAGGCGATCGCGGATTCGATGTCCGATCGATTGATGGTGCCCGCACGAGGATCGCCATTCCGAAACAGGACGTCGGAGATTGCTGCGGAGATCGCCGCGCGGGTCGCGGTCGACGTGCCCGTCAGCCCCGACAGAGTGAACGTCAGGTTGTTAGCAACGGGCGCGCACGAATAAACGAGCGCGGTGACCGGCTGTTCGTTGACGATGGTGTCGGCGACAACAAGTTGATCACCGGTTGCCACTGTGCCACGCGGCGTGCCGCCCGGGCCCTTGTCGTACTGCGAGCAGCCGTTCGTTCCCTGCGGAAAGCCGTTGTGAGAAGCTTCGGCCGAGTCCCACATCGTGTAGATCACAACAGTTCCGGCGCCGAAACCGTTCGGCGCGCACCATGCACGCGAGACGCCGGGCACGGCGAGCGCCCATCCGACATAGTCGTTCAGGTCGCCACCTTGCGGCGTGTTCTGGTACGCGGCGAGCATTCGGGTGCGAAGATCGTCGTTATCCTCGACGTCTGAGCCGGATGCGACTGTGCCCGTGATCGTTCCCGACGACTGCAATCCCGACACCGCGACGCCGAGCGCTACGGTCGTGCCCGCATCTGCGTTTCCCGCCGACCCCGCCGATGTCGCAACGATCGTCACCGATAGGGCGCCCGATCCGTCCACCGTCGCAGTTGCGGCAGTCGTATATGTCGCGCCATCGCCGCGGACGACTTGCGTCCCAACATTGAGCACTGTTCCCGTTACGCCGGAAAACATCGCTGTCAGTTGCGCAGGCGTCGCAGCCTTTCGATACACCTTTTTGAGCGCGGCCCAACCTTCGAGATACTCGTCTTCGGCCGTGAACGGGACCGCCTGCTTCGCGATCCAGTCCAAATACGCCATCTGGAGATTCGACATACCAGCTTGAATCTTCCCGACGACCTTCAGGACCGTGAATCGCAGTAGCGCATCGGCACCCTGCAGGGCCGAATTGATGTCGGCCGCCACCTCGTTGATCAAGGTGGAAAGCGTTTTTCGTTGGAATGGCATATCAGGTGAGCTGTTGCCATGCCCATGCGTACGTCAGAGAGACGCTAGGCCCGGCCGGTTGATAGAGCGTAATCTGCGCGCCGAGAAACGTGGCGCGCGTCCATTCCGTCTGAACATCCATACTCGCAACGACGCCGTCATCGACGAGCCATTGCAACGCCTCGACGATGTAATCGCGCGCGTTGTTGAGCACTTCTTGCGTCTGCTTTGACCGATCGAGCAGCCAGAGCCGCGAGCCGATTGGGCTGTCCTCGTCGAGGTCGCCCCACCAGCCGCGCGGGTCTCCGGTGCCGTCCGGGATGACGTCGTCGGCGTTCGCGACACGGTCGGTAAAGAGGCTCAGCAGGACAGCGGTCTGCAGGTCGTTCCCCGTTTCGAGATAGCCGCCACTGACCACATTCGAGACATATGCGCCGGACCACGAAAGCATCGCCCCAGCAAGCGGCGCCACAGCGAGAGCCAGCGCGCCACTTGATGTCAGCGTGTAATCCGTGACCGTGGCGGCAGCGGTCGTCGGACACGGGATGTAGCTCGTCGGCCCGGGCGCTGACGCTGACACGAGTTCGCTCTGAACGGCATCGACATACAGGCCACTCGCGCCGTCTCCGGTATAGCTGGACGTGCCGCCATTGGCGAGAATGCATTGCACAGTGGCCGCGCCGCTCGATGTCGCTTGCACTGCGCACCACACCCGAAACCAGCCCGCCGAGAGCGCCACAACTCCTGACGCGAACGGCGATCCGGAAAACGTTGTGGTCGTCTGCGCGTTCAAGTCGGCGATGATTGACGTCGAAGCGAAGCCGCCGCTCGCCGATGTCCCTAGCCTGAGCTGCGTGCGCTCGCCAGCGTGCACAAACGCCGACACACAGGCGATGTCGCCGATGTTGAATGTGCCTGTCGACGTGCGCTGTATGAAGTGCGTCGTCGTTGCGCTCGCATCCTCAACGAGCTTATAGGCGAGCGAACCACGCAGCGTTTGCAACCCTGGTTGCGTGAGCGATGCGCGTGTAATCGTCCAACTAGCCGATAGATTCTCGGATTGTCCCAGCCCGTTCGTGCGCGGCGTCGCATACAGCAGTTGATTGCCCTGCCAGTCGTTGCGGAAGATCTGCGCTGACAGGATCGCGCTGATCGCTCCGGCCGTTGTCATCAAACCGAACTGCGTCGTCATGCCGTCGCCATAGCCGAATGGAACAGGGCCCGCGACATTGACCTGCAGACCTGCGACCGCGAACGGCTCGAACGACCAGTCGCCGCGACTGTTCGCGGCGTCCCAGACGATGCTGATGTCGGACATCTATTACTCCGGCTGTGTCGGCGGCTGCGTATTGATCGTGCTGCCTCCCGTCTGCACGTTGACGATCTGGTGCGTATGCAAGTTGGCAACTGCTCGCATGCCCGCGACCGTCCGCGTATTCGTTTCGTAGTTGTCGATGATGTCGCCCTTGCATTTGAGCAACGGCGTATCAGCGTCGATCTCTGGCGTGTTCGTGATCGTCACAGGCTTTCCGCCACCGTCGAGCACCATGCCCGCCTGCGATAGATAGACCTTCTGTCCCGTGTTGTCGTGCATCACGACCTCGCCGCTCGCCAGCGCCGTCACGCGATACTTCGCGTTCGACGTGGCGATGACGATGCCGTTCGTGCGCTCACCATTTCCGAAAACGATCAGCGCCTCGGAGCCGAGCGGCGGATTCGATGACAGCCCGTACTCTACGTAGCGCGGAATGTCACCGACCGTCTCAAGCGCGTTGATCCTCGCCTGCAGGTACTGGACCGTTCGCGTGTCGTCGACGAACGAGATCACCGCGCGGCTCACGAACAGACGAATCCGCCGCGCCAGCGAGTTCAGTGCGTCATGCATCGAAATCCCTATTCCGGAGCGATGTCCGGATCAATGCGTTGCAGTACGAGCGGCTCGGGTAGAAATGCCTGCCGCGGCGCGAGCAACAACTCGGTATGTGTTCCGTGCTCGTCAAGAATGAACGTCGTCTCAGTTATAAGCAGCAGAGTCTTCTCTGGAATCTTCAGCAATGGCATCGTCACCGGCACCTGGTAATTCAAGTACCACGGCGAGCCGCTTGCATCGAGCCAACTGTCGACCAGCACTCGAACCTGACGGGACATACCGTAAGCGCGTGCGACTTGCCAATCCACACGACGCTGAAGATATGTTCGATCTGACGCGGGCTGCTCTGACACGATGTACTTCGTGCGCCACCGCTTCACGCCGCGATCGAACGCTGTGTATTCCGGCAACAGATTCACGCCGATGTCCGTCGCATTGTTGTAGTTGGTCAACACGCCGGATACGCTTGAAAATCTGCCTAGCGAACTCTTCACAGACACAGCAGATTCGACGTTTTTGCCGAGCTCAAGTCCCGTCGAGCCTAAGTCATCGCCTGCCATCGCAAGACACAGCGATCCGTCTTCGAGCTCGAACGCGAGAACGCCGTTATACCGGCAGCATCGTTCTATCACTTCCCACGGCGTCTCTGTGATGGATATAAGCTGAAATGGAATCGTCGGCAGGTCGTCGATCACCGCCTGGAGACTCGCCGTGACCACGACCTCAATCTCAAACTTCTTGACAAGGTCGCGACAGACGGCATCAATACGGCTGTTCGCCAAAATGCTGTAGACCGGCGCGCTGCAGTCGATCAAATCCTGGCACCGTCCACGCCCCGTCGCGCGAACCATATGCTCGTGCGGCGTGATGATGTATTCGACTGTATCGACATACCCCGTCAGCAACAGATTGTCTGCATCGATCGCGATCTGAATTGGCGCACCACCGATCAGCGATGTTTCGTCGACCTCGGCCGGAAACCGCTCCGTCATTTCCAGCACGAATGATCCCGTGCAACTTTCAATCGAGCGCGTCACGCGCGCAGCCGTCCATCCGGTGATCGAGATTTTCGACTCCGGCAGCGTCACAACGAGCGAATTCATCAGTACGTCGCTCCGAGTGCGAATTGACTAGTTGAGCCGGTCGAGCCGCGCTCCACCGTCGATTTCACGTTCGGCGTGCCCGAGACTTCAGCGCGAGAGCCCTTCGGCAGGTTGCCAAGTTCTACCTTCACGCGAAGCTCGCCGTCCGAACGCGCCGGCGCCGCGTCTTGCTGCGCCGCATCCGTCCCTTGTCCACCTGAATAGAGGCCGGCGATGCGATTTGCGGTCGCAGCACGTGCTGCGGCTTCTGCAGCTGCCGCGGCAGGCCGCTCGTACAGCCGCGAAACGACATCGGCCGCCTGACCGGGCGTACGAGCCATTTCCAACTCTGCACCCGCGCGCTGCTCACCGCCCCGCCGAAGTTCATAATCGACGAACCCGAGTTGTTGCTCGAGCGTCGAATTGCCGATCCAGTTCCCCGCCCACTGCTGAAACGCGGCTTGGCGATCGGGATGCCACTGCGCGATGCCGTACGCCTTGCCGTTATCGCCGCTTGCCGCCGGATCGATGCCGCTCTCGTGCTGCAGGTTCGAGACGATCCCGATTGCCTGCGCACGCGTCCAACCGCGCGACTCGAAGAACGAGACGGCGGCCGGAACGTTGGCATTCGGCTCGGCGCCAACCTGGGCGTTCGTGAGCGCGCCGTTCCCTCGCAAAAAGTTGCCGAACTTCTCAAGCCCATCGATTGCGCGGTCGCCGAGATTCGCTGCGGGCGGGGCATCCGGCGACGAAGCGGGAACATAGCTGCTGCTGTTCCAGCGCGTCGGCACATAGTCCTGCCCGTTCACGCGCGCGATGACGCGCTCGACGCCCTCCAGAAAGCTCGTCAGCGCCGGAGCGAGGCCACCGAGTATCGTCTGCTTCGTCTTGTCGAACTGCGCGTCGAGTCTCGACATCGCCTCGGCGTAGTCGTTCGCGTGACGAATATCGTCCTCGCTGGGTGCGAGCGCAACGCCGCGCGCGTAGCGGTCACGCACACCGCCGGCGCCCTTGTTGAGCAGATCTTCCAAGCCACCGGCGTCGAGCGCTTCAAAGAGGCGATGACGCGCGAGCGGACCGTTCCGGCTGTTCACGCTTTCGCCGGCCGCAGCGATCTGCTCGAGCAGACGCTCGGAACTGAACTGGCCGCGATCGTCAAGCCCGTTGATGCCGTACGCCTGATAGATCATCCGCTTCTGCGGATCGCGACCTTGCGTCGACTCGTAGTACCCGCGCGTCACGCCCTCGACCGAAGACGTCGCCTGCTCGGCACTCAGGCCGACCGACTTTGCAGCATTCTGGATGCCGAACAGTTGCTTGGCATCGATACCGAGGGTCAGCGATTTGTTGCTGACGCTGCGCACGGTGTTTGCCCATGCCGATTCGATCGAAAGGATCTTCGACGTGACGAGCGCGGCTGCGCCAACAACGCCAGCGAGCAATGCGCCGCTGAGCGCGCTTGCGCGCGTCGCTCCGGTCACGAAGCTTTGCACTGCCGTCATGCGCTGCGAAGAGCGCGTCGTGCGCATCATCGCCTGATCGATGGCACGAAGGTTCCGGTTCGCCGAAGCGAAACCCGCCCCCGTCCTGTCGAGCGCGGAGATAACGATCGTCAGGTTGTTTGCCATGAATCAGGTAGCCAGTGCCTTGAAGCTTGTAGGAAAGAACGCGGGATGCACCGGATCTGCTTGCGCGACCAGCTCATCCGCTCGCGACGCGTCGCGATAGATGCGATTCGCGAGCGTCAGAGACGGCAACGGCGTCGCGAACGCGAAGGTCCGCATGGCCGGCAGACTCGCGCCGCGCTGATTCAGATCTGACACAACAGCTTGGCGCAGGGATCGGAGAGCCTCATACGTCTCATCGTCGCCTTGATCGCCCGATACAGTCATCTCAGCGTCGATTAGATCGAGCACTTGACTGCGCACGCGTGCCGCATCGTCACTCGACGTTGGCTCGTAATTCGATGCTGCCACTGCAATCGAAGCGATGGTCGAGCGCCGGAAGAGATCGGAGCACGCTGATTGCAGCGTCGCCATTGCAGTGCCGATTGTCGATGCCGTTGTCGCGCCGCTCGGCTCGTAGCCCGCCAACGACGTCAGCAAGCGCATCGAATCAGCGGGATCCGGCGTCGCCGCCAGCATCGCACTCGTAACGCCCTGCACCGCGGCAGTGAAGTCGTCGATCGTCGACGCGTCCAGATTTCTCGCCGCCGAGTCGAGCGCCGCGGACGCTGTGTCGAGATTCGCGCGCGCAAGAGTTGCCGCTTGTGTGAGGCTTTCGACGGTCGCGCCACTCGTATCGACGGACGAGCTCGGAAACTTGCTGAACGTCGGCACCGTGGCGCTGCCGGCAAATCGGCCAAAGTCACCCGGCAGGTTTGTCAGAAGCCGGAACAGGTTCCGCGCGTCGCCAACGAAATTCTTCGCAGCCGTGTACCAGCCGACGGCCGTGCTCACCGCCGACCCAAGCACCGCCGCGCCGTACGCGATGGCGGTCAGCGCCGTCCGTGCGAAATTGAGAGCGGCCGCGACATTCAGGCCACTCGCCGCACTCTCGACAAGGCTGCCGCCAGCCACTGAGGTCGCTGGGAAGACACGAGGCCCACCCTCAATAAATTCGAACTCGAACTCAAAGTACCGGCCCTTCTCCCACCGCTCGATCCAGCGGCTATCCATCAGGCTGACGTCGCGCCGACCATATGTCGGGTGCACGAGCGAGCCTGCGCCTTCCTTCTCGCAGGCTGCGATCAGCAGGTCGCGTTGCGCGATGACGTCGTCGCCAACGACGAACCCGAAGACGCGGAATCGGCGCGTGCCGCGCCCGAGATCCTCGACCCACGGCGTGTCGCGCAGCGGATATTCATGCAACTCGTTTCGGCGACCGAAGCCGCCTTCGCCACCAAGCGATACGAACGGCACGCCGCGGAATGACGCGGGCCGCAACTGATCGAAGTACGATCCCGCCGAGCCGCCAAGTCGCGCGGCCAGAGAACTCGCCAGATTGGAGATGCCCGAGGTGGTGCCGAGCACTGCGCCTGCGCCGCCTCCAATGTTCATGCCTTTGCTCCAATCTGTTGTTTCATTCGCTTAGCCTGGTCGAGCCAGCGCAAAGTCTCGGAAACCGTCATGCTTTCGACGTCCCTCGGCCCCCACCGCATGAAATGCGTCAACTCCGCGAGGACGTCATCCCAGCCTTCCGGAACAGCCGTCACGGCGGCAATCAGTCGTCCGAGTCCGCTGTCCGCCGAAGCTGAAAACCGTTGAAGTACGCGCACGCGGCCATGAAGTCGCGCGCGGTCAGCGCGCGCACTGCGTTCTTCGGCACCTTGGACACGATGCTGATCAGCGCGATACTCGACGCGAACGTGCCGCCGGCGGCCGAAGCTTTGCGCTTCTGCTGATTCGTCGGCTCGCACAACTCGAGCGAAGCGACATTTAGCGGGCTGTCGTCGGCCGTGAGCTTCACCGGCGATTGAAGAACGAGCTCGAATTCGTCGGCGCTCGCCTTCATGCCGCTGATCGCTTCCTTGCCGAAAGAACCGATGAAGTCGGCCGCCTCGTCGATCTGGCTCGTGTACATCTGGTCGATCACGTCGACCGGTACGCCGCTGAGCAGCGCGATCAAAGCGATCTGGAGCCCGTACACGCCGGCCGCGTTTTCCGCCTTCTCGTATTCGCCTGCGGTCGGCTCCCGCAGCGTGATCGAGTCGACTGTCTTGGCCTGATCGCCCTTGCCGTAGCTCAGCGCCTTGCGCAACTGGATGGTTTTTGTGTCGCTCATCGATTACTGCTCCGTGACCGAACCTTGCAGGCCTTCCCACTTGACCGTGAACTTCGCTTCGGTCGTGTCGACTTCCTGCGCTTCGACAGTCCACATGGTCCGGCCGATGATCGTCTTGCCGTTCGCAAGCTCGAGGACGACCGTATTGCTGCGCATCGCGTTGATCGCAGCAAGACTGACGCCGCCTGAATCACGAATCGATGCGGAAATTGACGGCGGTTTCGGCTTCTCGCTGAAGCCATGCACCGTGTCTTGGCCGGACAGCGACTCGCGCGTCACAGTGCCGACGTCATACCGCAACTCGCCTTCGAGCTGGTAGTTGACGCCGTCGATCGTGATATACGCGGTGCCGGCGATGAAATTCGTGTTGTTCGCCATCGTTGGCTTCTCCACAAAAGAAAAAGCCGCCCTGTCTTGGGCGGCTCACAGCGTTGGCGAACTGCTTACGTCTGGCTGGTAGACAACCGGAACTGCGCGAGCAGCGCGAAGATCCGCAACTGATTGATCAGCGTGCCCGGCCAGAGGACGTCGACACGATTCGGGTTCTGCGCGTTTTGCTCGACGATGATCGACTGAGCGAACTTATCGCTTCCCTGCACGAAGCCTTCGTACTCCATGGCCTGGTATTCGGCGATCTGGTCAGCCTTGATGATGTTCGGCGTCACGATACCGGCGCCCGGTCCGAATCGCGTGCCGTTCGCCGCCAGCTTCACGCGCGCATACTTCGACGTCACCAGCGTGCGCAGGCGACGCAGCACGTACGCGAGGAGGAACATCGTCTCGACTTCGAGATAGCTGTTGTCCGGCTGCCCGAACGCGTTCGTCTGGTAGCTCGTGATCAGGTTCTCGATCGCGACCGTGCCGTCGTCACTAACAGTGAAGGTTGCGATGCCGTCATAAAGCAGCGTGTTGCGCTGGCTCAGGTTGAAGCGCGATTGCAGCGGCGGCGCAAGCACGCCCGTCAGCGCGACGGTCTGCATCGGCACGCCCGGATCGGCGCGTACGCTAACCGCGGTCACCGCCGCGATTGCTGCAGCCCATTGCCATGCCGGCGTCGGCGAGTCGTTGAAGCCCATGATCGACTCGTGCTGGTTATTGCGCGAGGTGCCGAAAGTGGTGAGACCGGCCCACGTGCTGCGGTATGCGACAAACACGTGGCCGTACACCTGCTGCTGCCAGCTCCAACGGCCGGTCGAGTCGTTCAGGAACGCCTTCAGCGCGTCGAGCGACGTCGTATCGGTGAACGCGCACGCGATGAAGTCGAACGGCATATCCTGAAGATTGCCGATCGCTGTCGTGAGCGTCGGGTTCGTCGTACCGCCCGCCATCGCCGTGATCGTCGCAGCGAGACCGGTCGGGAGCGCCTCGCCAGCCGTCGTGCCGATGTAATTGAAGCGGACGTCGATGTCGTTACCGACCAGGCCCTTGTTGTCGGCCGTCAGCGTCACGGTGCTCGTCGATACGGCTGCTGTAACGGGCATCGACGGAATCAGATTGATCGCCGCAGCGACAGCGGTCGCAATCTGCGCGGTCGTCTGGCCTGCCGTTACCGGAACGGTGACAAGCTGACCGGCGATATACAGCGAGATCGTGCCATTCGCCGTCGGCGCCGAAGTGAACGCGATCGTACCGGACGCCGCCACCGCGCCCGCCGCGTCCTGCACAGGCAGGTACCAGAGCTCGCCGAACTGATCGTTCTGGCGATAGGCGGCCGTCATCAGTGCGAGCACGCTGTTCGCGCCAGCCTGGACGTTCGCGTCGCCCGTGCCCGACGAGATGAGCGGCACGTTCGGCGTCGCGATGCCGGCCGACGTCATCGGGCCGATGAGCAGCGCGCGCTGGTTCGCAACTGCGGAGTTCGCGTGCGAGTTGTCGATCTCGGCGAAGAACAGCGGCGTGCGGATGTTCTGCGGGATCTGCTTGAACGGAATGGTCATTCTGCGTCACTCCCCGACTGCTTCGGTGCGGGCAGGGCCGCGTTGTCCGCGAGAACGACGTCGCCGTCATTGAGCACGCGGGTCCAGAAGATGTCGCCGTCCGGCACTTCGATGCCTTCGTCCGGCAGCAACTGCTTCGTAACCGGATGCCGCACTTTGAGGCCCGGTGCAGGTTTGACGATCATTCGTCGCTCCTATTGAGGAAATTGAACGTTGACCTCGCCTTCCGCGCGCCCGTCCGGGCCCTGCGTGCGCGGGGCCGGCGTGACAGCGTCGGGGAATGGCGGGTTCGGATAAGTGCCGTTCGGATCGGCGACGTTCGTGAGGTCGGCCGTCAGGTCAATCTCGAGCAACTGCGTGTTGATGTCTGGATAGAACGTCTCGACGAACTCGATGCCCAGAAGGATCGAAAGGCCGCCCACGTGCGTCGAGCCATCAGCGGTCACTTCCGTTTCCGTGTCGCAGAAAGGGAAGTCCTGCGCGAGGCGACGCAACGGAATGCTCTTGAAGACCGCCTCTTCGATCTCCGCGCCGAGCGTCTCGAGCGCGATGAGCGCTGCAGGACCGGACGCAGCCGACACCTCTGCCTTGATCTCGAATGCCGCGACCGTCGTGAACGCCGTCGGGCCATTTCGGCCGTTGGACTGCTTCCGCTCCTTCGCCGGCCGCAACTTGATGGCGGGCAGCTTGGGCGTCGCGACATTCCAGTCACCAGGCGAATACACAGTCACGCCCTGAATCGTCTGCAAGATCGAGAGCAGAACGCCGCGCAATTGCGCGCGGCCGGTTTGATCAGGCATCGGTCTGTCCTGGAACGTTGAGCATGAGGCGTCCGCCGCCGTGGCCGTCGAGATGAACCTCACGTACCTGCCACTGCTCGCCCGTCTTGTTGATCATCAGCGTGTCGTACTGCTGCGGCTCAACGGGGAACTGCGAGACCTGAATCCCCACCGTAGGCTGCTGCGTGACGACGGTCGACCCGTTGACCGGATCGACTCCGAAGAACGCCTTGTCGTAAGCGCCAGTGATCTGGAACGAACCCCCATCGACCGGCATATAGGTGATCGCCGTCCCGAACTGCGCCATCAGAGGACCGAGGATCTTGCCGTCGACGATGCCATCCCAGTCCATCGGTCACTCCGACTCGTTGATCGACACCTGGCCGCCGGTGATCTGCGCGCCTTCGAGCTTCACTTCCTCGACCTTTTCGGGAACGAGAAAGCCGAGATCACGCAAGCGCTTCACCTCCGACTCCGGCAGTCGAACTTTCTGACCGGCCGTCTTGATGACCGGCTCTTCGTTCGGCTTCAGCTGGTCGTGGATCGTGCGATTGCGCGCGACGACGGCTTCAACCATCTTTTCGTTGGTAGCCATCAGTCACCTCACGCGACGGTCGCGGCCAGCGCGGCGTTGACGCGGCTCGGGATGATGATCGGGGCCGATTGCATCATCAGGAACCGCTGGGCCGGATCGTCCTTCAACCACGTCTTCGGCGCGAACGGCAGCGAAGCATAGTTGAACGCCGGGTCGATGATCTGACCGAACGCGCGGGTGCCGTCGAGATCCGGGCCCGTCATGATGAGGGAGCCGTCCGGAAGCATCGGTTGCTCGACGTTGTTGTCATCGACGTACCAGTCGTTGTACAGCCAGAGGTTGTACTGCCCCCACACGCCCTTCGAAACGGCACCGCGTTGAATCTGTGCGCCTACGTTCACGACGTTGCCGTTCTGCCCCAACGCCGGATAGTAGATCGCGCCCTTCAGCGTCGGGTCGAGCTTGAAACCATTCCACGCTTTCGGGGTGAAGACGATGTCGGTTGCGACTGCGCCCGACGACTTCAGGATCTGCTGCTGCCACGTCTCGATGTTGCCGGTCGGATTTGCCGTACCGGCGGTGATGTTCGCGGCCGTCCACTGCGCGCCGCCAGTGAGCGCGATCGTCAGCGAACCATCGCGACCGAAGTCGATGACGGTCGTCGGGAAGCCTTCACCGGATACCGTGAGCGTACCCGTGATCAGCACCTGCGCCGCCATCCATTCCATGCGGCGTGTGAGCATATCGATCTGGTCGTTGAGTTCGAACTCGAGGTTCATCTGCTCGCGGACCTCGGGCGAAAGCTCGCCGCCGATGCGCTCGCCAATCATCCGACGGACCGGCTTGCGTAGATCCGGCGCGCGCTTGTCCTTGATGTAGGGCGGTTTGAACGTGTTCGTCTGGTAGCGACGGCTCTCTACGAGCTTGCCTTCGACCAGCGGCGAGCAGAACGGCGACATGCGACGCTTGCCAACGTCGACATCGATCGACACGAATTCGCTGTCTGCCGGGATCATGTTCGGGAAGAAGCGGTCAAGCAGCCAGCTCTGCGCCATCTTCAGGTTCTGCACAACCCCGACCAGGGTGTTGGTGTCGTAAATCAAGTTTCCGGGCATTGCTCTCTCCGAGTGTGTGGCCCAAATGAAAAAGCCCCGCGCTGTGGCGGGGCCTTCACATCAGTTCGATTGAGGGTTTAGCTCGGGTCAGCAGCCGTGACCGAGGACTTGAGGTGGATGCCGAGCGGGCGCAGCGCGTCTTGTGCTGCCGTCGACGTGATGCCGGTGCCGAGCGTCACCGCGTTGACGTTGAACTCGCCTTCGAGATACACGCCCGCAACGACGTCACCGGCGCTGCCATCGGCGTAATCAGCGAGAATCGCCGTCGGCGTCTGGCTACCATCGGACGACGCCGACAGCGCGACGGTGAACTTGCCGCTCGCCGTGATCTTGCCGAGCACCGTGCCGCGCACGAACGGGCCGCCGGTGATCGTGACGTTGCGGGTGACCAGCTGCTTCGGACCGGCGATCAGTTGATCGGGAACGAACGTCTGTGCGGATGCCGACGGGACTTGGGGGTTCTCCCCGACCGTGGTAGGAGTCAATGCCATCTGGGTTTCTCCGGGTGTGGGGAGGATTTAAAGCTCGCCGCGACGGAGTTTGCCCGCCGCGATGATGCGTTCGGCCATCGTCGGCTCTGCCGCTGCAGGTGCCGAATCGCCGGGGTTGCGCGGACGGGCGTGTGCCATACGCTCGTCGAGGGAGGGCTTGCGCGCCGACGGAGACGCAGCTGCTTGCTCAGCTTGGCCAAACGACAGCGCGTTGATCGCCTCGCTCGCCGACATGCTGGTGTCGAACGCAAACGCGCATGCTTGCTTGACCATGCCTCGCTTCATGCCTTCGGCCACGATGGCTGCACAGCGCACGCGCTCGCGTTGGCGGGCGCCCTTTGCACGACCGGCGCGCTTGCCTTCTTCCTTGTCTTCCTTGTCGTCGGCTTCAGCGTCGTCGTCCGTTTCTTCAGCGCGCTTCGCTTCCTTGTCCTTCTCTTCTTGCTCGGCCTTGCGCGCCTCTTCGTCCTTTTTGTCCTGCTCTTCCATGCGCTTGGCGTACTCGTCATCCGACTCGTCCTCGCGCTGCTTGCGATCCTCGTCTTCTTCCGCGCGGGCGGCCGCGCTCGGCGACGCCGCGGACGCGCTCGGCAGCCCGAGGAAATGGGCGAACGGCATCGCGCTCGCGATCTTCGAGAGCTTCATATAGCTTCCCTTCAGTAAGAAATTTAAGACCGGATCGACTGGATCAGGGCTCGAAACGCGGCATCAGGAGCCGCCACTTCATCCGCCAATCCAAGGGCGACACCCTTGTCACCCATGAATGTGGCGGCTTGCGTATCGCGCACCGTGGCGGCCGCGATATTCCGGTTGCGGGCAACTGTCTCAACGAACAGTTCGCCCATCGTGTTGATGTCCGCCTGAAAGCGCGCCAGCGCATCGGGCGCAAGCGGGATCTCGGAATGGCCGTCGGCTTTGTAATCCCCGTAGGTGATGAATGTCACCTTCATGCCAGCCTTCGACAGCGCTTCAGACAGATCCACATGCGCGCAGATGACGCCGATGCTTCCGACGCCGCCCGTGCGCGGCACAATGATGCGATCCGCGGCGCTCGCGATTGCATACGCAGCGCTATAGGCCGACTCGTTGAGAATCGACCAGATCGGTTTAACGCCGCGCGCGCCGTGAATCATGTCGACCAAATCGAAGCATCCGGCCACCTCTCCGCCGGGTGAGTCGATGTCGAGCGCAATCGCACTGACGTCGGGATCGTCGAGCGCCATCAGCAAGTTTTGGCGAATCCCGTCGTATCCCGACATGCCGCTGTACGGACGCAAGGAACCGAGCTTCTGAACCAGCGTGCCCTGAACCTCGATGACCGCAACGCCGCCGACGTTGTCGTAGCCGGCGCGCGGCGTGCGCCCCGGTTCCGCGAAGCCATACTCGTCATCTTCCATCGCCATCGGAACGATGCCGGTCCCGTCCAGCCTCACCATGCCGCCAATGCCAAGCCGATCCGCGAGCGCCGCCACCACGATCTCCGCCTTGCGCGGATGAATGGCGACGGGCGTGTTGAACATCCGCGTCGCCAGTCGTGGGAGAACGTTGTTCATTGAGCCTTGGGTTCCTGTGTGGCCTCGTCCGCCGTCGCGTCGTCTTTCAGCGTCGAAGGAAGAGGAATGCCGCGATCCTTGAAATACTGGATCTCGATCGCGCGCTGATCGATGTTGTCGCGCCAATCGTTGCCCGACAGTTGCGCCGATTCGTCTTCGAGCGTCGATAGACCCGACTCGATGCCGAGCGCCGCCCCCTGGCGTTCTTTCAGCGGATCAACATATCCGCGTCCCGGACCGATCCACCACGCACGCGTATAGGCCGCGCGCGCCATCGCGAACTCGGGTGCTTCCGCCGGAAGCGGAAGCTCGCCGATGTCCATCATTTCCTCGACCATCGCACACAGAATGGGCTGGCCGAATCCGCGACCGAAGTCGCTGCGACGGCGATCGAACGTCTTCCACGCTTCAAGCGCCGCAGCGCGATACGACGAGTAGTTGACGTCCGCCCAGTTCTGCGTGATTTGCTGCGCAGACATGCCGGTGCCCGCCGCGACGTTGCGCAGCATGGCGTTCTCGAACTCGGCGAAGTTGCCCGCCGGCCGTGTAGCGGACACGGTGTTGATCTGTTCGCCGGGAAACAGGATCGGCAACCGCGCGCCGCCGAGACGGAGATCCGTCTTGTCGTGAAAATCCGCGCGCGCGTCCTGATACCCGTTGTATGCCTCGGCGTCTTCGCCGTCGCCAAGCGCCTCCGTCACGAGCTGCTTATCGAAAGGGCTCGTGACGTAAGCGCCAAAGATCGCATTGATGATCGCCGCGTCGAGTTCGGTGCCGTCGTACTTGATCAACATCTTCAACCTCTGCAGCACAGGCGTCAGGATGCCCGCGCCGCCGCGATGCTGCGACGCGCGGTCGAAGTCGTAGTCGTGGACAACGATCGGCCGTCCCCAATCTGTTTCGGCTGCGATCCGCTCCCACGTCACCTGCTTTCCGCCGCTGAACCAGTCGCCTTGATGCGCCTTACGGATGTGGTACGCAACCGGCGCTCCGTATTCGTCCACCTCAACGCCGCCGCGCATCGTCTGGCGGTCGAAATTTTGTTGCGGGTTCGACAGACGGTCAGGGTCGATCAGTTGCAGCACGGTCGCGTAGCGCGCGCCGCGCGGCAGGCGCTCGGGCATCCACTGGAGGATGGCGAGCGCGTCTCCGTCGACGATCTTGTGGCGGAACGCCAGGCGCATCATCTGCGGAATCGTCAGCTTGCGCTGCGCGTCGCAGAAGTGCGCAGGATCTTCCGACCATGTGCGCCAACCCGCTTCGAGCGCGCGCCCAAACTCATCTGCCCAGACGTGATCGAACTTCTTATTGCCGGTCATCGCTGCGAGCGCGCGGTAATCCGGCTTCGAGATCGGCCGGAAGTCCGCTCCGATGACGTTGTCGAGGGTGCGCGTGACAGCCGCCGACGCCCACCCGTCGTTGCGCACCAGGTCGCGCACGCGGGAAACGATGCGGTCGCGATACGGGTTGAGCTCGCCATCGGGAGACCAGAGCACCGGGTTCCAGTCCCGCATGTGCTGACTGGACATGTCCGCCGCGTCGAATGCGCTGGTGCTGCCGTACCCGCTATAACTGCCGTTCAGCGCGAGCGCACGGCTCTTGCGCTCCGGCAGCGGCTTGCCGTCCGGACCAAGTAGCTGTACGTTCGATTCCATGCGTTATCGCCGTGTGAAGGTCATTCGGTTTGCTCTGCGAGGCGAGGCGACGATGCCGAGCTGCGCCTGCATCAACTGGATCGCCGCAGCGAGTTCCGCGAGATTCGCGCGGGTGTACGTCACTGACCTAGTGCCGTCGCCCTGCGTGTACGAGTAAGACTCGCCTTGCGCACCAGTGGACAACTGGAGGTAGATCTGCTGCGCATTGGCGAGTGATTGCCGCAGCGCCGTCTGATCCATGCCAGCAAGCAAGCTGCGGCTCGGGTCGAAGCATCGCAAAGTGGTTCTCCTATGCTTCAGCCGGCGAGCCGCCGAATCCGAGAGCGTTTTTCAGGCTGCGCCTGTTTAATGATCGGTCCATCCGGGCGCACCGGCCGCGCCGCGCTCACGACATCGAGCTCGACCTCCTGCCGCGTCTCGGGAGCAGGCGGCACAAGATCACTGGGATCCGCCTGCACCGCTTCGACGCGCCGGTTCAACTTCAGGCCCATGTGCATGAGCCCGCACAGCGCCGCGTAGCCATACACCCGAATGTCGAGTGCTTCGTTCGCGCGCCCGGGCGGCAACTCCCACACGCGAAACTTCTGCCCGTTGGCGAACTTGGTCACCGAGCGTTCCGAGATGAGCTGCGCGAAGTAATTGATGTCGCGGTCCGTCGGGAAGTGCATGTACCCGGCCGGGTATGTCAGCACGCCGTCGTTGTCTTCGGGATCGCGCCGCAGCCGCTCGCGAATCACGTCCTTCGCTGCGTTCACGCCGATGATGACCGGCCGGAACGTTGATTTCGTTCGGGACGAAGGACGCTTCGTCGGCCAGACAGGTGACCGCGCGCCACCGCGAGCCGACTCGCCCTTAATCGCCCAGATGCGGCGCCCGAGTCGCGCCTTCGCGAACTCGTAAACCTTCTGCGTATGGTGACCACCAGAGTCGATACACGCCGCGGAGACTGCGAAACCGCGACCGTCCGCGCGCCGCCAGACCCGTTTCAGATATTCGTCGACGCGCTTCCACAGCTCCGCGCCCTCAGGATCGCCCTCGATGACCGCGTGATCAATAGACCAGCTTTCCTCGTTGTGCCCCCAGCCGATCGTTTCGAGCTCGACGCGGTCGTCCTGCACGTCGCCGCCGACCGTGATTAGACCGACGCCGTCAGGCACCTCCGCATCCCAGACTTCCGTTCGAGCGGCCAGCCGCGTCTCGCTCAGCGCGCGGTCGCCGCGATCTTCATACGGCTCGCCGAGCACGAGGTTGATGAACGTCTGCCGCGCGAGCGGGTCGTCCTTCACTCGAAGCCATTCGGCAACGAGGTTCGACCAGCACGCGTTCGGGAAGAGGCTATATCCGGCCCAAATATGAAAGCCGGCATGCCCCTTGAATGGCTTCGTCGCACGCCACTCGCCGTTCGTCACCATGTCGGCCTTGTCGGCCTCGTGGATGAGGCAGCCGTTGTGCCGGCAGACGTAGTAGACGCTTTCCGGAATGCCGTTACCGTGCTCGTCCTTGTCCCATTTCATGCCGTACGGCGTTTCGGGACTGCCCCATTCGAGCACCTGCCGCTCGCCGCAATGCGGACACGCGACGAAAAAGTAGCGCTGATCGCTCTCGTTGAAGCTCTTCTCGATCCGGCTATAGCCTTTCACAGTCGGCGTCGAGCCGAGGACGATCTTGCGATTCCAGAAGGTCTCAGACCGCTTCGTGCCGAGCGCAATCTGATCGCCTTCGTTGCCCGCGCCGTCGACCGGATAGGCGTCAACCTCGTCGAACATCACGACGCGCGACGTGATCCGCCGGAAGCCCGCCGGGCTGTTCGCCCCAACGAGCGTCAGGCTCGATCCGTTTCGGAAGGTCTTCGCGAGAATCGTCTGATCGCTGTTCTTCGCCTTCTGATCGCCCGCGATCGCCGCGAGCACCGGCGTGTCGCGCAGCATCGGCGCGATTTCCGTCTTCGAATAGCTCTCCGCATCCTCGACACGGGGCTGCACGACGAGAATCGGCGAAGGGTCCTGGTGGATGAAGAAGCCGACAGCGTGATCCATCAGTTTCGTGTAGCCGACGCGAGCCGACTTCATGACGCTGATCTTCTCGACGCTGGGGTCGGTTACTGCATCCAGCATGCCCCTCTGATAACCGAACGCCCGGAAGCGGCCGGTTTGCGCACTCGTCTCACGTGACAGAACCGCATATCGCTCGGCCCATTCGCTAAGCGTAAGCTTCGGCGGCGGCGTCAGATTCTGGCGAAGCGCCGCCGCGAGCCCCGCGCGCAACGCCGCATAGCCGCGCGCGTACCGCCTGGTGCTATTTAGGGTTGCCTGCTCCATCGCGAGTGAGTTCTTCGAGTGCTTCTGTGATGACCTCCTGCAACATGTCCTGCAACTCGGCAGGCGTCTTGCATCGATGGAGACGCGGAGCCTGTTCCGCGGGAATTGACAGCAGGCGGGTTCGGACCTTGGCGTATTCTGTGCCGACGGCTTTCGCAACTTCGGCGACGTCGATCACCAGACCGGAATCGCGATCGTATTCGAGCTGAGCCTTCAGCCCGAGATAGTTCTCTTTAAACGTCCGCGCATCGTCGAAATCGAGCAGTTCGACATTGCCCGAAAGGATCCGGTCCGCGGCGTCGGATGCGTCTTCGCGCGCGCCAAGTGTTACCTCGCTCGCCGCTTGGGTAACAGTCTTGCGTTTGTTACCTTGCGGCGCTTGGGTAACAGTTTGGGTAACAGCCGGCGTGCCGTCACGACGGTACTTTTTTAGCAGCGCGTTCGACGCGTCGACGTCGACCTCATCGCCCGCAAACACAAGCCAGCCGCGCTCCTTCCACTTCGTGACCGTCTTCCGACTGACGCCGTGGAGAACCGCAAACTCGCTCTGTTTCATCGCTCGAATCTGTTACCTGTTACCCAAATTTGAAAAGTTTGTGGCTATAGAAAGATCGCGCGCGCGCAGTGCCCGCGAAGCAGAAGGGCGGAGAGGGACCCAGTTGTAAACCATACCCATGACCCCTCCCAAACCCTCCCTCCCTACCCTCCTGACGCGCATCTTTTACAACCATCCCGCACGCCGCGCGGGTCAGTAGTCGCCGTTCCTCAGCATCACGATGCCTGGCACGGCCGCGTCGATCGCGTCCTCTTCACAGATCTGCGCGTCACCGGGCAGCCCGGCAGCCTGCAACGCCAAGTTGAGAAGATGCTCAGCGGCGGACGCGCATTCAGCGACGACGACTGCCGCAACACCCACCGGATAGAAGCCGGTGAAGTTCGTGCACTTGTAGATCCTCATCGTCGATCACCGTGCAGTCGAGAGCGCCTTTGCAAGCGCCGCAGCAAACTCGGCGCGATACGTGGATGCAACCACCTCGCGGCCCCGCTTGCCAAAGTCGAGATGCTGCTTGACCGGCTGCGCATCGCCGAAGCGGATCAGCAGCCGCAGGTGACTCGTCTTGTTCGCGCCGCGCATCGCGACGCCGCGCTTGCCACTCCGCTTGATCGCCTTGACGTCCGTCGGACGCTGCCAGACGCCGCCGATCGATTCGCCGCTCGCCGTTTTGATCGAGCCAACGAAGATGTCAGGCCTCCCTTCCAGACGCTTCAGCGCCGTGCGACTGAAGTTGCCGTACTGGTTGAGCAACGCCATGTCCTTCGGATTGAGCCACGTCTTGCCCGAGCCGATGAGCTTGTGGGTGCCGCCAAACTCGTACGGCGCGAGATATGCGGCGGCGATGTCCTTTACGAACACCATCGCCTCCTGCGTGTTCTTGCGTGCGGCCTTCACGCCAATCGAGTTGACCGTGAAGGGCGTCGGACGATCAAACACTTGAGGGAGGGCCGCTTTCTCGGCGGCCTGAACGCGTTTAGCGACTGCCGTCAGCGCCTGTGCAGACGCGAACGGCAGTTGCTTGCGTTCGAAATCGTTGAGCCTCCGCGTCAGCGCGTCAAGATCAGACTGAACGCTGATGCGGATTGGGCTCTGCATTACTCGCCGTCCTTGATGGTCGGGTGATTCTTGAGATCGGCCAGACGCTGAATCAGGCGCTGGTACTCGTGCACGGCGCTGTTGCCGATCATGCGAACCAGCGCTTCGATCTCGCCGATGATGGTCAGCGGATGCTCATCCGAGCCAGATCCAGTCTGGGAAGCAGAAAGCGCCGCGTCGGACTCCCCCGGTTCAGCACTGCCAGCCTCCGCATCAGCGGCGCCACCAACGTCCAAAGGGACGGCATCCGATGACACGCTTGCCGGCGCTTGCGCATCGAGGTTCGGCGCGGCGGGCGCCGGGTAGAGATCCGCCGATCCCGCGCCGCCCGGATCAGCGATCGCGTTATTCACGACGGCGGATTCGTCGCTGGATGCTGCGGGCGAGGTCGAGGACTCGTCGACGGGCTTTCCCGCGTCAGCCTCCGTATCCGAGCCGGTCGCAGACACAGCCGGGTCCTGAGCAGCCTGGGCATCGCCATCCGTCTGGGCTGGCGACGAGGTTTGCTCCCCCACGCTGGCGCTCGGGTCAACGCCCGCTCCGTTCGCGACCAGATCGGGGATCTCGTCGCGCGTGATCTCGCGGATCGGCGCGACTGCCGATTCGTCGTTGTCGAAGATGACTTTGGTGTCGGGATTGAACTTCAGCATAGCAACCTCCGAAAAGAAAACGCCCCGACATAAGCCGAGGCGTCAAATCAGGGCAGTTGCCCCGCCGAGGAGACACTCAGGAACGTGTTCGAGAAAGCAAAAAGCCCGCTCAGCGGCGGGCTTTCTCTACCGACGACTTCGCCTCCCAGTCGGGAAGCGAAAGCTCACGCGCGAGGCGGATTCGGTAATCTGGCGCGATTATAGGACGGTTGCTCCTGGTTTACAACCGCTCTTTTGCAACTTCTTCATGAACGATCGGGCGTGGATCTTCGAGATGTGCTGCCGGAGCGAATTTTCGGCCTCGGCGAGCACGATTTCGAACTGCCGCCCGCGCAATACTGCCTTGTGCTGCTTACGCATGCGCGTCTGCACTTGCTCCGGCGACATTCTCCACACGTAGGTGTACTTCAACACCCACTTGTGCACGTGGTTCGGCATCGTCGACCAAGCGGCCTCAACGAGCCATCCGTCTTTCTCAACAGGCGTCACACCGTGCGGCGCTTCCTTCGCGTCGCGCAATGCGACATAGAGTTGCGCCCACTGCGCGCAGACTCCGGATTGGAACTTGGGCATGCGCACCGTCATGCCCCAGTTATCGAACCGCGCCTCGTTCGTCTCGAACTTCATTCAACCTCCGCCTCGTATTTATTGCATCGGCGCATCTCGACCCAATCGAGTGACGCTTTTTGATTTCCTTTGCTACATACGTACTTCTTCGTGCCGCCCCACCGGGACAGCACGAGCAGGTTGCACCCTAGACACGTGCCGTCCTGTTTGCGCTCCAGCACGATCGCCGGATCTAGAAACTCGAACCGCCTCACGTCACCACCTGAAAAGAAATGCTCCACTTCATGAACCAGCCAACGAGCGAGTTGCGGATCTCCGGCGCACGCGGGAAAGGAAACTCAATCTCCTGCGCGCCGCCCTCGTCGTCGTGGATCACACCAGTGAGCGGGCAGTCGTCGAAGGCGATGAGCATTTCCTTCGTCTCCTCGTGAACTCGCTGGCGACTCGACGCGATCACGCTGTTGGGCACGTCCGAATAGCTGATGTATGCGTGCGCGCTCATCGCAGCCACCGGCTCTGAGAATAGGCCGCTGCGACGATGCCGCACGCGACGACCAATACGAATACGAAGACGATTCCTTGCGCGTCGGCCGTCATTTCGTCACCTTTTGTGGTTGCGCTGGAGCAGTCCATGCGCGGCGGCGGATACCGAGCGCGACGAACAGCGGATCGAAGTTTTCGGGCAGCGTGTTCATGTTGTTATCTCTCTCACGTCCATCTCTTCCAAGCCGCTCGCGAGGAACGGCGCCAGAGTCTTGCTGTTGTCGTCTACGAACGCACGCGTGCGATACACACCGGGCTCAACCCACGCATCGTCGAGAATCGGTATTCCTGCGCGCCGATCCTCGGGAATCCACGCATCAACCCAGACAAACGGCCGGGTCGTGTTCTGCACATTCGGAAGCGCCACCCTGTAGACCGTCGTCTCCAGTGCTGCCGTCAACTGAAACGGCTCCAAGGCATACCGCTTCCCGTTTCGGCCGCGCGGCGTGCGCCAGCGCGTGTCCGTCGGTATTCGAATCAAGCACCGCACCTTCTTCCTCCTTCAAACCCATCTTTCGAGCGCGCACCGGCTCCCAGCGCGCGAGCGCATCGTCGAATGCCGCACATTTCTGTTCCCACGGCGCGCCGCTGCGATCGAGCCACTCGTGACAGGCCGCGCAGCCCGGCACCGTGAACCAGTGCTTCGCCTTCAGCGCACCGGCCTTGCCGTGCTTCGATTGATTCGAGTGGCAGTCGACGACAGTCGGATCGGCCCAGTCTGTCCACGGGCACTTGACGTTCAGGAAGCACGGCGCGCCGCGGCACGCCGCCAGATACTTCGAGCCCTCGGCGACCGTCGGCTTCTTCACGCGCGTTTTCATCGCCGAGCGGCGCAGCGACGTCGCACGGTCTGCCGTCTTGAACGGCGAGCGCCTCATCGGCGTCTTGCTCACTAGAGGCTTGCTGCGCTTCATTGGTCGCATCCCTTGCCAATCGCGCCTGAGTCGCCCGGTGCCGTGAACTGCTGCCAGTGGATCCAGCCCTGCTCCGGGCAGTGGAAGCCCCAATGCCGATAGCGCGGCCCGGTGACGAAGATCGTCCAGCACTCGCCGTGTGTGAGCTCGATGCGGTGCGCGAAGGTGCCGAACAGTCGCAGCTTCCACTGGCCGGCCGTGCGCTCGGTACGCACGTTGATGCCGCCCGGCGCGATCGTGTGCTCGGTGTATGTGCCTCGCAGCAGGATCGACAGGTTCGACCAAGGGTGATCGTGCAGCGCGCGGTCGTCGTCGCTGCGCATGAAGTGATGCAGATAGACGTTGAAGAAGCGATTGCGCGGGATGACCCACCAGCGGAGCAGATACGGGTCGTCGTGCCCTCCGATGACCGCGTCCGGCGCACGGCGCGCGATGCGCGAGATGATCCATTCGCCGAGCTTCACGGGGCGGCCCTCCCGGCGGTGACCATCGCGCTCATGGCGGACATCAAGACCGGATCGCCATACGGCCACCATGCGCCAGCCGAGCGGTGCAGCGCGTCCAGCTGCTTGTCCGACATTTCCTCGAGCGATTCAGGGCGTTCGGCGTTCTCGCCCGGGCCGTATACATAGACCGACTTTCGATGGAGGCCTTCAACGCGGGCAACGTGTGCCCATTGGCTCGCGCCCGGAGTGACAGCGACGCGCATGTATTCATTGACGCTCTTCCGGTCGAGACCGATCAGCTCGCCAATCTCACGGGCCGTGCGCTCTTTGCCGTCCTGCATCAACAACTGAATCCGACGCGTAGCCGAGATGGAATGCATGTCCAGGCCGTGCGCCTTATACACGGTGGCTCCGTAAGAGCGACCGGGCAGCAGATGCATGTTGTCTTTCAGCGTCGCGCCGCGCTTTTTAATCCCGATCAGCATCGCGATTTCGGTATCTGTCCAAGGGGTTCCTTTCATACTTGCCTCCTTCATCTCAGCCATTACTTGATCTCCACGATCCTCAAACCGCGTGCGGCCATCAGGTGGCGCTTGATGCGGTATCCCTCAGTTACGCGGCCTTTCACGTCCTCAATGACCGTCTCGCCGCCCTTCTCGTACACAAAATCCGCCACGTACCGCAGCGCCGGACGCTTCCGGCCGGCGATCACTACCGGCTCAGCCAGGACGAATGGCACTTGCAGTTCCAACTCGCTGATCTCGCCGCGCGCCTGCATCTGCAAGAGCTCGTGCCAGCGCTTCATCTCGCGCTCGCTGTCGAACTTGATGCCGCCGCTCTCGCATTTCTCGTTGCGGTACTTCGCCGGCTTCTTCTTCGCAACCGGAACCTTCGGAGCCGTTGCGAACGGGTCGTACCCGGAGGCGATGTCGTCGAACTCGCTCGCCGGCTTCTGTCCGGTGCGGCGCATCAGTTCGCGCTCGGCGAAGCTGCGGCCGACCGTGCGGTCCTCGCGCGCGCGCGCGGTGCCGACCTGCGTCGTTCCTTCCGGGTAATGGAGGGCTGCGGTGCGCTTCACTGTTCCTCCTGCTTTGCAATTGCGGCTCGCACGCGCACGGCGATCGCCGGTACCGGCTCTTCGTCGTCGAATGCGATGCCCATTTCCTTCGCCTTGGCCTTGATGCCGCTTGCGGACTTGTCCCAATCGCCTGCGTGCACACGCGTTCCGTCCGGATTGCGCTTGATCGCCATGCGGCCGCGCACATCGCCGTAGCCTTTCGGGCTGATGAGGTAGTCGAAACCCGCATGCGGCGGCAGTTCGACCTTGTCGCGCACGGCGGGAAAATAGCGCTTCCACGCCTCCGGGTCTGCCGCGAGCTTCGTGAGGAACGCGCGGATCGCACCGGCGCGCGCCTCGACGAACGCGGACTCGTCGACGGTCCCGACTCGCTCCCCAAGCGCCTCGTTGCAGGCTCGGATCACGGCAAGTTCGGCGTCGCTGTACTCGGTCTGGTACTCGTCCATCCATCCGCCGTCGTTCAGCCAGGTGGCTGCGTGCGGCTGGTACTGCGGGGTTTGCCACTGTTCCGAAGTCTTGGCCCGCTCCAGACCTTTCATGAGGTCGTTGAAGAGCTGCTCGTCCGGGTTGACCTTGGCAAAGGCCTTCTCTGCGGCTTTCTTCGATCGCTTACGCGGGTATGCCGCCCAGAAAATCTCAAAGCGTTCGCGAAGCGAGCGCGAAAGGGTTTCTTTTGGAGTTGTCTTTTGGTCTTTTCTTTTGGAGTTGTCTTTTGTATTGCCTGTTTCGGGAATAGCACCATTCCCGTTTTGGGAACCCTCATCTCCCATTTCAGGAATACTGCTATTCCTGTTTTGGGAACCCCAAAGCGCATCAACCTCGACTTTCGCTTTTCCGGACCACTGCCCGAAGGACTTGTTAATCGACAGACACGCAGCATGCTTGCCAGGCGTCTTCAGCACGACGCGCATTTCCACCAGATCAGCGATGGCTTGGGAGACATGCTGCGGAAGCACGCCGGTCTTGGCTTGGAACTGCGTCAGGCTGATCTCGTCGGCCTTCTTGTTGTAGCCGTACGTCTGGCGCAGCAGGACCATCAGCACCTTGTAGTGGCGCTTGCCAAGGTCCGCGAGCGCAAGCGCTTCGAGGATTCCGTGAGCGATGCGCGTGAACCCGTCCTCTACCTGGACGGCGCGCTGCTCGGGCATGTGGATGACGTCAGCGAGTGCCATCTCACGCAGCCTCTGCGCCGTATTTGCGCTGCAGGAATACCTGCCCGCGCCCCGTTACAAGCGTCTTGAACGTCGGGTGCGGCTCCTTCGCGTCATCGATCCAAACGCTTTCGATGACGCGGAAGTAGCCGCGATCCTTGTAGATTTGATATGGCAGGTTGTCCGCCATCAGGATGTGGTCGGCGCGAAGGCGGGCGAAGAATCGATTCCGGCCGATGCCGAGAACCGCTGACATCTGCCCGATGGAGATTGCATCGCTCGTGTCGCGGATCGCGCGCGCGAATTCGACGGCCGGCGCTTGCTCAGCAACTTTCTGCTCGAGCGCGATGACGCGCTCCGTGTACTGCAGCAGCGCGCCGCGCAGGAATGCGGGGTCGTCGAGATTGACGACCGGTTGGGCCGCGCGCACTTCGAGTTCCTGCCAACGGTCGATGATTCGTGCACGCATGACGACGCTGTAGCCAGAGACGAGGATGAGCGTTTCGCGCTTCGGCAAACGAAAAATCGGGTAACGCTGATCGTTCTGCTGGTTGATCTGGGTATCCTCAAATTTGAGGACACCATCGACGCCGTGCAGGTCGATCAACATGAGGCGAATGTCGCGCATGACGTTGTCGTGGCGCTTCCCGCAAAGTTCAGCGATCTCCCGACTCGACATCGTCAGCGAATTGAGGAGCGACATTTCGTTCATGGATGACCTCACAGGTCGTTGTCGTGGCCGCACGGCAACGAACCGTCCGCGCGTTGCTTGGCACCGCAGCCGATGCAGATCTTCGGCGCGACGTCCGGCGTGATGGATTGATCGGTCGTCATCGGACCGAGGAAGAAGCGGCCCACGTGAAGAAGATCCGCGCCGCCGAGCGACGGCTGAATATCGCGCGCGCTCATGCCTTCACCTTCGAAGCCTTGGCCGCCCGCGAGCAGTCGGCGCTGAAGGTTGCGAATTCGCGCGAAAGACCGACGCGGACCGCGGCGAGTTCGCCCGGGAAGCGCTCGCCACGCGCCGCAACCGCACACAGGGCGTCGCGGATCTGCTTCTGCTGCGCGGCCGGCAGTTCCGGCGCCAGCTCCGGCACGAAGAGAACTGGATTCGAGTTGTTTTGCATGGGATCTCCCGCCGGTAAGCCGGTCAGTAGTACTAAATCGGAACAGAAGAAGCCTGACGATCAAGCTGCTTGTGTATCGACTTATTCCCAGTTGGTGCGCCGGCTGAGTTGCGGCCGGCGCGGTACGTCTTAATGCCCTTGCTGCGTTTGCTGCATCAGCTGACCTGTCTGTTTGAATGCTTCGAACAGGCTCGGATCTGCTGATCTTTGCTGCCTCAAATCGTCCCGCAACTTCTGCTGGTCGTTTCCGACTCGGTTTTGTGCTGCTTTAATGGCCCCGTCTACCTTCGCCAGTGCTTCCTCGTCTTTCATGTCACCTCTTGTTGGCGATCATCCTCTCCAAAATGGTCAACTCAGCCCGATCAGCCAACCACTGACTGACGGCCCGGTTGCCGACTACACGCTCGAATTCGTCGACCTTCGCAGCCGGCAAATCCGCCCGCTTCTTCCCCTTCGAGTCGTACGCCTGCGCGTTCACCATGTTCGTGACGTGAGGGGCGTAGAGCCCACACACTTCCGCGAGCGTCCTTTTCGTCATGCCGCGAATCGACCTGTTTTCCCAGGCGAGCCACACGGCATCACGGAAAGATCCGCATTGAGCAATCAAATCGTCAGGCAGAAAGCGCGGTGAACCGGATTCGCCATCGCGCTGGAGTGCTTGTGCAGCAGCCTTGTGTGGCGTTTGTTGTGTCTGCATCAGTTCCTTTCCACTTAGAAAAATACAATCGTGTTACTAGTTGGATTACTGGTTGCCCCTGTTGCCAAATTTAGGGGTCTCGTGACCCCTAGAAGAACCGCATGAAACTTACTAAGAAGCGCGTCCGCAACCTCATGCAGGACAGGCGGCTCAAATCAACGAGCAGGCCGACTCACGACGCTTGCATACAGGTCGGAGATCGATCTAAATGTCCTCCCCTTGCAGTCGGGCTGTCCATTGAGAATCCGATTGACGGTGGGCTGGGAGATCTCCAGCCGCTTCGCGAGGGCGATCTCACCCAGGCCAGTAGCGGCCTTGATCTCGGTGAGCATTTGCGTGGGCGTCTTCATGGTGACCCATTCTATACGCACTTGGATAGGTCGGTCAATGCGCAAATGAATAGAAAGTTGCTTGTCACCTATACGGCCGCGTATATTCCGCGCATGAACATAGCCGAACGCATCGACTTACTGATGAAGTTGCGCGGAATTCCTAGTCAGAGCGCCTTGTCACGGGCGTCGGGGGTTCCGCAACCGACTATCAATCGGCTCCTGAAAGGAACTACGGCAAATCCAGACCTGCCGACCCTTCAAAAGCTCGCCATCGCCCTTTCGAGCAACACGACGTGGCTTGCTGACGGCATCGGGCCGGGCCCCGACAGTCCTGACCATCGGCCTGGTCGCGAAAGCGACACCGAGGCCGAGAATTCCAATTCGCCGAACAGAGCACCTAATCGGGGCGAAATTGCCATTTCAGCGCCCGCTGAAGGAGGTACGATTTCTTCGGCAGAAGATGGACAAGCCAGTTCGACTCGGCGTCTCCGCGCCGCTCTCCACGACAAGGGGCTCACGAGCTCCGAAATTGCATCCGTGGCCGGCGTGGGCATCGACACTGCGTCGCAGTGGCTTGACGGTGAAGGGCCTGAAATAACTCTGGCTCAAGCTGTCTCCCTGCAAAACGCCTATGGCGTTAACGCGGTGTGGCTGACCAAGGGAAAGGGCGAGCCCGGAATTTCTGTCAGATATGCCGATGAGTACCGCCCTATTCCAATAACGAAGTGGAGAGCGATTCCCGTGGTGGGTAGGGCGCAATTAGGCGATAACGGGCACTGGGCAGACCTGGAATATCCGGTCGGGCACGGTGACGGCTACATCGACTTCCCGACGCAGGATCCAAACGCCTACGCGCTGAAGTGCGAGGGTGACTCGATGCGTCCGCGGATCAAGGCTGGCGAATATGTTGTCATCGAACCGAACCAGCCGATCGAGCCGGGTGACGAGGTGCTCGTGAAGTCGAAGGACGGCCGCGTGATGGTGAAGGAATTCCTATACAAACGCGGAGGTCGCACGCATCTGATCTCGGCGAATGACGCCCACAAGCCGGTCGCGTTGTCAGATGACGAAATTGAGAAGATGCACTTCGTCCGCGCGATCTGCCGGCCGTCGAGCTGGCGCCCTGCGTGACCACCACGGGGTTGAAACAATAAAAAGACCCTGGTTCGCGGCGCTCCAGTCAGGTTATGGTGAATGGAGCGCCTCGAGAACTAGGCTTTAGACAATGAGCCAACAACCTTTATTCCCGGTGCGCGTTCGCACCCTCATCCCAAATGCCACCGGCTCGGTCGATCTTAGGTACTTTGCAGTCGGCGAAGACGGTCAAGAGTACGCTGTGAAGGAGGCTTTGCCTTCGAACTCCGAGCTACCAGCATCGGAATACCTTGGCTATTGCCTGTCCGCCGTTTGCAAAGTTGCAGTGCCCACCACCGCCGTGCTCGAACTGCCAGACGGCTCGCTCGCGTTGGGCTCGCGATTCGAGGGCGGAGTCAGTGGTTTCGCCGCGATGATGCCCGCCGATCAGTTGGACGCCCTGAAGCAATGCTCTTCGGAACTGAGCGCCCTCTTGACCCTCGATGTCTTCATCGCGAATGATGACAGGCACGCGAACAACTTCCTGCAAAGACGAACCGCCATCACTCGGCAGTACTCGATGGTCGCTATCGACTTCTCTCGCGGCATGTTCTGCGGTGGCTTCCCCATACGACCACCCGTAGACATCGTAGCGCAAGGTAATACGGCACAGACGATCAATTTCATGAAGGCAATGAAGTTGTGGGACAATGTCCGTTCTCACGAGACTGTCAACTACGTTAATGCGGTTACCGTTGCTACGTATGATCAATGGGTTAGCGCGATGCCACCTGCTTGGGTAACGGCGAAGGTAGCCGGGTCAGTTGCTTGGTGGGGCACGTCAGAGCGTAGCCACAGACTCCAAGCCACGTTGGGGTGTGTATGAACGACGCATTGTATCGATTCTCCGTTCTACGAGTTATCCCGAACGCGATGCGCGGAGAGCGCATAAATGTAGGGGTCGCAATAACGCACCCCAACAACAGGGTGACTGTTCATCTCGGCGCCAACACGGATCGACTTAAGGCGCTAGATCCGAACCTGACCGCGATACGCTGGAAGACGTGGCAGGAACAGGCTTCCGATACGCTGCAATCGATGCCCCCAGAGGCTCGTAAATTTTGGCTCATGCATGGCATGAGGCCCGTTGTCTCCGACGAAGAGGAAGGGTGTTTTCGAACATCGGAGCATGAGACGTTTGATGAAATTGTCTCTGATCTACTTCGGCGTATGGTGGACCTTCCTGAGCGCGTCATCCGAGCCACCAAAACCAAACAAGTACATAGCGCGCGCCTGCACTCGCAGCTGAAAAGTTGGTTCAAGGGACGGCACATCATGGGTTCAAACATCGATGATATGAACCGTCGATGCATCGTTGAAGACTATCCGGTCTCTCGCGAAACGGATACTTTTGCAGAATTTGCGTTTATGAATGGCGCCGTGCACGTCATCGAGACGTTGGACCTCAGAAATGTGGAACAGCTGACCCAGCGGCAGCGCAATCAAGCAGCATTCAAGAGCGTCGTTCTAGACGAGGCTCGCGCCGTGACTGGCAGCAGCGGGCGACGAATCGCGGTAGTGTCCGCCACGAATTACGAGGCGGTGCGTCCGGCTCTCCGTATCGTTGAGCGGACGGCTGATGACGTGATCAGCATGGAAAGTCGGCAAGACGTCCTGCGCTTCGCCAACCATATCAGTAGGTCTCTTCACCTGCCATCGGAACTAGAGTCCGAGTCTCTCCTCTCCGCCTAGCAAGACGGCCCGCTTCGGCGGGTTTTTTGTTGTGTGCGTGCTACCGCTGCGAGAAACCCTCTCGCCAAAGCGTCGCGCCCACCGTCATTAGCAGCTGTGCGTCTCCAGGCTCTAAGCGATCCCATGCCAGAGCAAGCCAGCGCGCAAGCCCCGTGCAGGCGTCGTCTAGCGTGATGTAATCACGCCCCTCCGCGTTGAACTGCTCGAAAGTCGCAATCACGTCTTCTTCTGTCGCCATGTCGATCCCCTAGTGGATCGACCACTGTACGCTATCCAGACCGCGCCCACGGCGTCTCCCGCTGATTACAGCCGCGGCCGCCGCTGAGCGAACCCTTCCCGCCAGAGCACAGCCCCGACAGCCGTCAGCAACTGCAGGTCCTCGTCCTCCAGTCGTGGCCACGCTCCCGCAAGCCAGCCGGCCAGCCCGGCGCAGGCATCGTCCAGCGGAATGTCTGCTCTCCCCTCAAGATTCAGCTTCTCAAAGATGGCGACTACGTCTTCGGGCGTCATGACGTCCTCCTGGTTCCAATTAGTCTAGCCTGTCCGAAGGCCGCGATGCCTCGAAAAAAATCTATTCATTTGCGTATTGCAATCACCTATCCATTGACGTATAGTTGCACCCATGCGCTGAACACCGCGCCCCGGAAGACCGGGAGCCCTGATCTCAGGGCACTGAGTGTCACTCACAGTGCCTTGTACTCAGGGCTTCTCTCCCGCTAACGAATGCGCCGAATGACCGGCGCGGCGCCCGCGCGGCGATGCTCTTTACCACTGTCGAATGATGAATAGGCGTGAAATCGCCCTGCCCATGTCCCGGACGGCAGAACGTAAAAGTACCGGAAATGGCGGCCAGATGAGCTGCTTCCGAAAGGCGCCCAGTGCTCGGTGGCGTGGTAACCGACACAGCAGCTTATCCAAGGCGCTTTCAATGAGAGCGCCGTGGCCAAGCACATGGAGACAAAAATGTCCCTCGCAAAACTCGGGTTCAAATATCTCGTTTGCCCTTCACGCCTGAAGGGTGAGTGGCATCACACAAGCGGTGTTGCGACGCTGATCGCCGCCGGCTGGACCGACTGCACCGACATGAGCGATGCAGAGTTCGATGAATTCATGGGAGTGCAAGCAGCATGAACCGCGCAGTCAACGACAACGCCCTGCTGCATATCGCGCGGCTGGAGCGCGTCGACCAACTCTACAGCGGCATCCTGAAGACGTCGATGATCGCCGGATTGACCGGCGTCGGAGTCGGTTGCTTCTGGTATCTCGTCGTCGCCCTTCGCGCTGGAGTCTTCGCATGAAGCCGATCAAGCCAATGGCGCTCTGGAAGATCTGGGCGATCAGCGTGATCGTCGCCGGCATTTATCTCGCAGTCTGCGCGGAGCTCGATTATCGCGCGGCTCGCTTCGAACGCTGCGCAGTCGTTCACTGCGCGTAACGTGATCCCGAAAAGGCTCACCATGAACGTTTATCAGGTAGTAGTCCTTCTGTTTGTGGTGTCGATGGTCGCCGCAATCGCGCTAGTGCGCGGCGCAGATCTCCGCGCCAAGCGTCGCTTCGACGAGATCGAGCAACGCAAGAAGCGCATCCGCTGGCCGGCGGCTCATTGAAACCCCAGGGGAACGCCGCCCGCCACCCGCTGCTAGGCGAGACAGGCCGGAGAGACGGCCATCGAATTCAACAACACGATCGGAGGATCGGATGAAGAAGGCTTTCACGCAAACGCTGATGGAGTTACGCGGCGGAGCAGTCGTCGAAGAAGCGACGAACGAATTGAACACCTTGGTCGCGATGGTGCGCGACACCGGCAAGGCCGGAAAGATCACGATCACCGTCGAAGTGAAGCCGTTCGCCAAGGTGCAAGACGCGCTCGAGGTGACGGGCAAGGTTGTCGCCACCCTGCCGCGCGAGAAGGAGAGCGCTGAAGTCTTCTTCCCGACAGTCGAGAACAACCTGTCGCGCCATAGCGAGCGACAGACCGAACTGCCGGGCATCTCGCTCGCAGACACGAATTCCAGCGGCCGCGCCGTCTCGTTCGGCTAATCGTCGCCCTCTCTGCTCCACCTCTAAAACCAACAAGGAAGACTCATGCTCGAAAACTTCAATGGCGAAAAAGACGTTGCCGCCCTCCTCGCCGCTGGTGTCTCGCTCGCAGGCGCGCAAAAGAACCCGCTCGCTGACGGCAAGCCGTTCGTTATCGTGCCCGAGGGATTCAGGCGGGAAGTAGTCGAGGAAGTATTCGCGAACCCGGCGCGTGCAACCGGCACAGTGAAGCTGCGCGACGCAGCGAGCTTCATCGAGTACTTCAACCGTCAGAAGCGATCGGAGAGCCTGATTTATGCGTCGCTCGACCCGGCGCGCATCCTCGGCGTGATCGATGACCACCGTTCGTACGTTCAAGCTGCCAACGGCAGCGACGGAGCGAACTGGCGTGCATATCGCGTCGAGTTTCCGGTTCCGGCCTCTCGCGAATGGAAGACGTGGACGGGCAAGGATCGTCAGCCGATGAGCCAGTTGGAGCTTGCGGAACTGATCGAAGACAACCTGCCCGACATCGTGAGTCCGGACGGCTCGACGATGCTCAGCGTCGCGCTGAACTTCGAGGCCAGCAAGGAAGGCAACTTCGTGTCGGCAGCCCGCCTGCAGGACGGCAGCACGAACTTCGTGTGGAAGGAAGACGTGAACGCCACCGGCAACAAGATCGCAATGCCGTCGCAGATCACGCTGAGCATTCCCGTGTTCGAGAACGGCGCGCCGTATTCGATCGACGCACGCATCAAATACCGCATCAAGGATGGCGTGCTGAAGATCTGGTACGAGCTGATCCGCCCGCACAAGGTGCTCGAAGTCGCGTTCCGCGCCATCTGGGCGCAGATCGAAGAACAGACCGCCACCAAGATTCTGCTCGGCACGCCCGAGTAACCCCTTACAAGCCCGCGTGCCGGCGCGTAATCCGGCTGCCGGCCTAGTGGCGGTGCGATCGCCTGGTGATTTTTACGGAACGCGACCATCAGCATCGGCGCTTAGCGAGGCGAAGCGTCTAAAGTCGGCGCACCGAATTTCAATCGGCGAACTCTTGCCGGTCATTATTTTGCGGGACGCGATTGTAACGATTAATTGGATGTTGACTTGTAAAGCTTGAATGTCGGCTTCTAACAAGCCGTCAGAACCGAAATATCAGCGAGGCAGTCGCTTGTAACTTGGATTCGATACGTCTTGTTTGCAAGTCGTTGATTGAAGAAGAGATCACCCTCCAAGCGCAACACGGGTAGCTGAGGCTTTTCGTTCATGAAAGGAACGTCCGAGGTTAGTTATGCAGAATGTGCAAGGAACTTACGCAAAACGTTCGATCATTCTTCAAGCCCTGCTAAGCAAGATCGGCGGATTCGATCGCGCAGAACAGAGGATCGCCTGGTGCCATTTACCGTCTGAACAATCTAGCCCGCCGACGACCGTGCTCTTTTGCGTCGGGGCAAGCCAGAAGTCAATTAAAGGTCGAAAACCGAGGAAGAGGCAAGCGTGAGCGAAAAAAACTTGTGGATGCTCCACATCCAAGGCCCAGATGACATCGTCGCCGCGCCGTCCCGCGAAGAAGCCGACACCGTCGCCGCTGCGTTCAATGGTTACTGGGGCGCGTATCTCGCGAAGCAGCGCGCGCAATCCATCACTGACGGCCGAAATCCTGATCACTGGCCGAGCGTCTCGGCAGCCGTCACCGAGTGGACCGGCACCGCGCGCGAGCACGCGCACAGCGTCGAGAAGTACTGGCCGGACTATGCCGAGTATCTGAAGCTTCAGGAGCCGCAATCGTGAAAGAACGCCAGATCCTCTTTAGCGGCCCGATGGTGCAAGCGTGGGCGTCAAATCGACTTCTCAACCGTGTCTATGTTTTCCATCGCGTTCTGTGCGTATCCCCACTGCTCTTGGACCTTTCGAAGAAA
This sequence comes from Caballeronia sp. INML3B, assembly GCF_023631305.1. NCBI lineage: Bacteria > Pseudomonadati > Pseudomonadota > Betaproteobacteria > Burkholderiales > Burkholderiaceae > Caballeronia > Caballeronia sp. INML3B. The sequence continues at coordinate 209,436 of NZ_JALQDI010000040.1, read as the reverse complement.
CTCGTTCTGTTTGATACGCCGCGGAGTTGCGCCGGCGTACCTCGGACTTTCCATCAATTCTCTTGCAGCCTCAAGAGATCGAGCCATAGCATTTCTGAGCACGATCACTGGCAGGATCAACTCGGGGGATGGCAGTTCCCACAGAGCAATTTCACTGAGCGCGGACTGGACAATTTCGAAGTGGTTTTGATCGAAGTGTCGCGCGAAATATTCGGTAAAGGCGCGGTCACCTGCTTCGATGTTGACGCGAATTTCATTGATCAGCGAGAAGGCTTGTTCGCCAACCTCACGGACCAACTTTACGCGCCGTTTCATCAACGAACGCTCAGCGTCCTGATCATACTTTTGCTGTTTGGCAATCTGCCACCGAGTCAGCCGAGCGGAAGCCATGATGGCCGCCACGGAACCGATAGCCTGAACCCACGCGGCAGCACCTTCGCTACTGGCCCGAAATGCGTACACACAAAACAGCACAACAAGCGAGAGCGCAAGTGTTGCACAACTCGCTTCGAAGAATACCCAGAACCGTTTCATGCGGACGTCCAAAGTTATTCGGTCGGCATCGTAGCATGAGCGCGCAGATTGACATCTTCGCCACCGGTGCACACCGCCTTGAAATGACCGAGTCGATCGAAATGACTGTCCAGTCGATGCAGGCCTACGGCCCGGATCATGAGCACTGGGGCATCGCATGGTCGGGCGGTAAGGACAGCACCGCGACGCTGACGGTGATCTGCTGGCTGCTCGACACCCGCAAGATCGCACGACCGAAGACGCTGACCGTGTTCTACGCCGACACGCGGCAAGAACTCTCGCCGCTCGCGATCTCCGCCGAGCGGATCATGGACGAGCTGCGCGAGCGCGGCATCACGATCGAAGTCGTGCACGCGCCGATGGATAAGCGCTTCATGGTCTACATCCTCGGGCGCGGCGTGCCACCGCCCAATAACAACACGCTGCGCTGGTGCACGCGTCAAATCAAGATCGACCCGATGGAAGAAGCGCTGCGCCAGCGCCTCGACGGAATCGACGGCGGCATCCTGATGATCACCGGCGTTCGCCAGGGCGAAAGCGCGATCCGTGATCGCCGCATCGAGATGAGCTGCGGCAAGGACGGCGCCGAGTGCGGCCAAGGATGGTATCAGCAGGTGCTGCCAAACGCGCGCGGCCTGCGCGGCCGGATCGCGACGCTCGCGCCGCTGCTCCATTGGCGCGTGTGCCACGTCTGGGAATGGCTGCGCCATTGGGCGCCGGAGGAAGAGTTCGGCGACTGGTCGACGCGCGCGATCGCGGACGCATACGGCGGCGACGAGGCGGAGGAACTGAACGCGCGCACCGGTTGCATCGGTTGCCCGCTCGCGCAGGAAGAAAAGGCGCTGGAAACAGTGCTGCGCAGCCCGAACTGGTCGTATCTCGCGCCGCTGCGCGGCATCAAGCCGCTGTGGCGCGAACTGCGCGAGCCGCAGCACCGCCTGCGCAAGCCGGGCCTCGAACTGCTGAAAGACGGATCGTATGCGAAGAACCCGCAGCGCCTCGGGCCGCTGACGTTCGAAGCGCGCCTGATGGGCCTCGACCGAATCTTGTCGATTCAGGACGAGTGCAACCACGCTGCGCGCGACACGGGCCGCCCGCTGATCAATCTCATCGACGCCGAAGAGGAAGCGCGCATCCGCGAGCTGATCGCCGCCGAGACTTGGCCGCAAGGCTGGGAAGGCGACGAGCCGACCGGCGACGTGATCCTCGATGTGGTCTATGCGAATGGCGCCGTGCAGCCGCGGCTATTCAGCGAGGAGGATGCATGAACGCACCAGCGACTCAGCAAGAACTCAGGCTTCTGCTCGACGGCGGCTTCGACGCCGTCGAGTACTGGTCGGCCCGGCCCGTGAAGATCTGGGTCGTCGAGATCACCCGGCGCATCAACTACGAGACGAAGACGCAGACGATGTACGTCCGTTCGAGAACGCGTGACGGCGCCGAGCAGTACTCACGAGAAAACACGTATATCCGAGGCAACGTATCGGCCCGCGCGCGCCTGGCCACCCCACACGATCTCGGATGCGTCTCAACGTGATGATCCGTCTCAGCCACCCGTCTCAGCCGCCACTGTGGGTCCAATTCAGTGTCGCGAAGAGCCGGCCCCAGAACAGAAGGCACTCGTCGAAAACATCTGCTGCGTCGTATGACCGGCCATCGAACGTCATTCCCCACCGAACTGTGAAGCGCTCGTCTGGACCGGTCGATTGGTAAATGTCGAACATCGTCTCCACTGTTGGATCGGGATAGGTGTCGACCTTCGTGTGCTTGCCCGCTGTTGCCATGATGCGGCAGATCTTGAGCAGTGGACACGCCCGCTGCAGCGCGATGCTGAACTCCGTTTTGCTACGAACCGGCCGGCCGAGGAACGTGCCAATGATTTCAAGCTCTGTTTCTGTTGCGTCAGCATGCGCCCAGTCGTGCAGATGCCAGATCGATAGGCAGACGTTGAACGCATGGTCGCCGCTTCGTATGACGTCGGTACAACTTTGAAAAGCGCGGAAGTCGCGCACCGCCTTCTCAAGCATTGCGGAGGCGGTAGACACCCCGAAGCTCTGGCGCTTGCGATTCGGAAACGGGATGTTAGGCAGTTGCAGATCGAAAGTCATGAAAACCAATACCGACGTGTTGAGAGACAAAGTATGGCGCAACACATCAAAGAATTCATGCGCGTGACGCGCGAGTATCTGGAGCCGAAATGAGTGAAAGACTGATGACCCCAGAAGACTTGAAGCGGATCACCGGACGCGTACGCTACAGCAAGCAGGCCGAGTGGTTCATGAAGATGTTCAACGTGGAAATCACACGCTCGTTCGACGGCGCTCCAGTCATGACCTGGGTGCTTTACGAATCACTGCTCGCGCGCCGCGCCGGCCTCGACGCCGGGAATGAGCGCTCGCCCACCCGGAAAACTAAAATCTGCTCGCCCTTCGTATGAATGCACGTCGTCGTCAAAGACCCTGCAACTTGCCTGCGCGCGTCTACGCAAACGGCGCAAGCTGGTATTGGGTCGTTCCACGCACGAACAAATGGGTTCGGCTGTGCAAGATCGCCGAGGGCGAAACGACCATGCTGGCGCGGCTCGTCGTCGAGCGCCGCAAATACGAAGCACCGCCCGGCACCGGGGACGCGGGTCCGTTGATCGATCGCTACATAGAGGAAAAAGGCCCGACGCTGAAGTCGCAAAAATCGTGGGCGCGCACCGGCCGCTACGCCCGCAATGCGCTGCGCGATGCGAATGTCGCCGACATCGAGCCCGGTGACATCAGCGACGTCCTTGCGTTCTGGGACGAGAAGTTGACAATGCAGAACCACGTCCGATCCTTCCTGTCTGGGTTCTTCTTCTGGTGCGTGAAAAAGCGGCACACGAAAACCAATCCGGTGCGCGACATCAAGATCAAGACCCCGCCGCGGCGCGGTGTGTACATCACTGATGAGCACTTCGCGGCGATCCGCAAGCAGTTGGCGCACTTCGAGCAAAAGAGCAACACGAGAGCGAAGGAAGGGACCTTCGTCCGCAATGGCCGGATGATGCAGTGCTTTGTCGACCTCTGCTACCTAACTGCACAGCGCTCGACGGAAATTCGCACGCTGAAGTGGTCACAGATTGACCGCGCGGCGGGAGTGATCCACTTCCTGCCCAGCAAGACCGCCGACAGCAGCGGAGTCACCGTCGACTTCGCCATCACGCCGGAAATCGACGCCGTGCTCGCCCGCATCCGCGAGATCGATCAGCAGCCCCGCATCGGCGACGCGTATGTGATTCACAACCGCAAATTCGAGCCTTACAAACCCGAAGCGCTTCTCGCCGCCTGGACGCGCGCGGCGACAAAGGCCGGACTGGCGGCCAAGCGATACACGATTAAGGACATCCGGGCAAAGGCGCTAACAGACGCGAAACGCGCTGGATACGAGACGAAGGAATTGATGGTGGCGGCGGGACATACGCGGGAAGCGACGACGCACATTTACTTCAAAAAGCTCGATATTCCAATCAGCCACGTTCGGCTGACGATCCCTAAATCCGGCTGACCCGCTCCTAATATTTTGATGTTGGCTTTGCTCTCAGCCGCATCCCGTCGTGCTCATTTGTCGAGCATTTACTTAGGAGACAACTCGCGGAATCGGACGCCTATCAAGCGAGACTAAGACTTTGAGCGGGCTGATGGACGGTCAGCATGAGGTATTTGTTGGCTTTCGACCGGAGGCCTTGTCTGGCGGGAGTGTAGCGCGTCGGAATTCCGCGATCCTGATTTCCCAACAGGGCCATTCCTTATATTTCGCGATGCCGGTGCGCATAGCCGCATATCGACGGCGCGCCGAAATCGGCCTTACTCGCGGTCAAGCAGACGCGTAAAAACTGCCGAGTGCGTGTCTCATCTGCGCCACAAAACAACATTCTTCGACACCGAGACCAATTGCTACGGCGCTGTTTTTTCACGGTTTTAAGTCGGTTCATATAAAATCCGTCCGACGAAAAATTACAAGAATTTGCCCGAGGAAACATGCTGAAGCCCCTTACGTCGCTCAGATTCATCGCAGCCGCAGCGGTAGTTTTTGCTCACTTCGGCTACCCGTACGAGACCGGCGGTTTGGCCGTAGGGTTCTTCTTCCTGCTCTCCGGCTTTATCCTCGCGCACAACTACGCCGACAAGTTCGAAAGCCTGACGGTCGGATCGGTCGCGAAATTGTGGGCGCTGCGCGTCGCCCGTATCTGGCCGCTGCACCTGTTTATGTTCGCCGCGGTCGTGCCGCTGATCTGGATTCGTGGCACGCAATACACAGACTGGCAAACGCTGGCAAACGTGTTCCTGCTACACGCGTGGTATCCAGACGGCGCGAACATCTTCTCCTACAACGGCGTGTCGTGGTCGATCTCGGACGAGTTGTTCTTCTATATCTCGCTTCCGTTCCTGCTGTTCGCCTTCAACCGTTTCGGCGTGAGTCGCAGCGCGACGCGCGCGGCATTGGCGGGGATCGCGGCATTCGCCTGCCTGTTCCTGATCGCGCTGTTGCTGCGAACGAAGATGCAAGCGTTTTCGTTCGACTGGTGGCTCATGATGGTATCGCCCTACGTCCGGATATTTGATTTCATCATCGGTCTGAGCCTCGGGCTGTTGTTCAATCGCCTGCAAGGCATGGGCGATCGGTGGTTCGATGCCGCGCTGTTCACCGCGCTGGAAATCGCGTCGCTCTGGTTTCTCGTCGTGCTGTACCGGTCTACGTGGCACAAGTGGCCGACGCTCGCGAACAGCGCCTACTATCAGCCGGCAATGGTCGCGATCATTTTCGTGTTCGCATTCCAGCGCGGGCTGCTGTCGAAGATGCTTTCGAACCGGCCGATGATGCATCTGGGCGAGATCAGTTTCGCGCTCTACATGGTGCATCAACCGATCATGTACTACGCTGATCACTTCATCGGACCCACGATAATGATCGCCAAGGACATCAGCCACATATGGGGGCAGGTGCTGCTATCGGTGCTGATGCTCGCGATCGCGGATTGCGCCTATCGATATATCGAGGTTCCATCTAGGAACGCCGTGCGGGCACTGATATCAGAACGGCGCGCCTCGGCGCAAACATCTCCCGGAGCGACAATCCCCGGCTAGGTGACGGCCTTTACGCGGAGTGCAGCTAAACCTTCAGTTAGAATCGGATAGCCAAGTTGAAAGCCTGGGGCCCCAATGAAAGGCATCAGAAAACAACACCCGCTTGATGATCAAACCGTCGAATCCATCCGCGAGCAGATGGAGGGGCCGATAGACGGAGCCCACAACATCAGTCTGCTCTCACCACTGAGCACCGTTCAGCGCGAATACTTCGCTATGAAGTCGAAGACGGTCGTTCTGTATATGGGCGATGAAGTCAGCTTATTGCTGGCCAGAGAAGAAGAAGCCGCGCTGCGTGCGATGCCAAACGGTTACACGATCGAGCAACTGAACGGCCTGAACGTAGGTTGCGGCGCCAGGACGATTTCGCCATATTTGCTTCCGATCGATATTGCTCGTATGCCCCCATCGGATCAGGCAAGCGGTGCTCACCAGGCATCGACCGCCTCCGCTGTGTTGGCAATGCCCGATAATCTCCCGTTCAAACCGGATTCCGTCGATTTCATCGTCTCCCTCCACATGCTCGAACATGTGGCGAATCCGGAGGAAATCATCAGCTACTGGCTGAGCTTGGTTAAGCCAGGCGGCGGGGTCGGGGTCGTTGTTCCGGACTGGCGCTATACCTGGGACTCGCGCAACGATCACGCGCCATTGAGCCACAAGTGGAATCCGACACCCAGTCTGATCGAGGGTATGTACGAAAAGCACTGGAAAAGACTCGCGAAGCTCGAGCACATCGACACATACGCGATGAAAATGTCTTTCGACTTCGTTCTGCGCAAGCCGGGGGTTTTCGTACCTTTTCAACCACCATCACCGTCGACCGTTCGATCCGGTTACGAATTGAATCAGAGCGGCGCGTTCATATCTGATGCGTCCTACGGCACCGACGCGAATAGGACGTCGATGCGCCGTTTGAAGAATTCAATCAAACGACGCATCAAGCAGCTTCTGATCTGATACGGCGCGCGCGGACGAATCTTGCGGCGGCCATGGTACCGACTGAGAAGGACGCCGCGCCGATAAGGTAGACAGTCGTCGTCGATCTTTTCTTAGGTATCAATTTCGCAGAAGCGAAGCCCACCAAGGGACACAAAAGCATCTGGTCTTCGATGCACGGTCAGCATGCTTTGGCTCTTGCTCATGTCCGAGATGCCACCCGCGGTACGCCCCTTGCATGAGTGAACTTATGCGTGCTTCGGCGTCGAAAGGATAAGGCCCTTTCTTGAAGGACACGCAACGATTTCTAGCACACAACGAAAAAGGAGAAGTCGATGACGTTGATCATCTACCTGGTAGGCTGGCTGATTCTGATCGGAGGGGTATCGTGGGCGCTCGTCGCGATGCACGTCGCGCAGCATACGATCATGATCGTCGCCGTCATCATGCTGGGCATCGCCGTCATCACGGGCGCGACGCGGGCGCGCAACCGCGACCGGTCGTAAGAAACACGGGCCGCCCGTCAGCGGCGGCCCCGAACGCCTCACATCACCACGCGCGCGCCAACTGCGTCCTGTATCAGCGCGACGAGTTCGTCGGGATGCACGGGTTTCGTCATGAAATGCTGGAAACCTTCGCCGATGCTTCGTAATCGGTATTCGTCGCCGCCGTGTCCCGTCAGCGCGATCGCCACGGACGGCGGCAGATTGCCGCGTATTTCGTGATCCCGCAAACGTTGGATGAGATAGAAACCGTCCATCTCGGGTAGATCGAGATCGCAGATCACCGCATCGGGAAGATGCTCGATCGCGGCTTGCGCGCCGTCTTCGGCGTCGGCCACCGCGACTACGTCCGCACCTTCTTCTTCCAGCAACATCTGCAGTGATGCCCTGCTCTCGGGATCGTCCTCGATGAGCACGATCCGCATATGCCCCAGTCTTGCCACTTCGTTCATGATGTTCTTTTCTGCTGCCAAAAAACGGAATTCTCGCGACGGGTCTCCATCCTCTCGCCGCCGCGCACGCTGTTGCGCGCATTGATCGACACGAAAACGCGGCGGGAATTCCGCACGCACCGTAATTTATGTCGCGTGTGCGCCGGTGCGGAACGCCTCGCGGTTTTTGAGCGGCGCCAACGCGAAGATTTTGCCCGGTCGCCGCGAGCCAGAGCGAGCAAAAAGCGGACCGACTTGCATTCGCTGCCGGGAAACCCGCATGGGACGGGCATTCCGGCCGAGGCGCGCCGCACGAAACCGCAACCGGAACGCACGACCGTGTATTTTTTGCGCGAGCCGTGCCCCTGTTTTCCCGTCAGACGTTTGCTTCTCGCGCGGAATCGGGGCGCGACGCCCCTGACATGCCCGCTTGCAACAGCGCCCGATATTCGCTCGGCGTGATGCCGACCGTCGCCTTGAACTGGCGCGTAAAGGCGCTGTGATCGGTGTAGCCGCATAGCGCGGCGACATCGGTGACTTTTCCGTTCGAGACGAGCAGCGCAGTGGCTGCGTCGAGGCGCGTCTTCAGCAACACCTGACGCGGCGTCAGATGAAAGACCTTGTGAAAATACCGCTCCAGTTGCGCGATCGACATGTTCGCCATCTGCGCGAGCTGCCGCATATTGAGCGGCTGCACGTAGTTCTCCTGGATGTGCTGCACGACCGCCGCAAGCCGGCTGTAGGCGGGATGCGTGCCTTCGGCGGCCTGCAAGTCGCGCGATATTCCCGCGAGCCCGACGATATTGCCCTGCGTGTCATGGAGCGGCTGCTTGCACGTCATGCACCAGCCAGGCTCCCGCCCCGGATACAGATGCAATTCGAGCTGGTCGATCAACTGATGTCCCTGCGCGATGATCGCCTGATCCTGCGCCGTGTAGATGCGTCCGAAGCGCCGCGGGAACACGTCCTCCGCCGTCTTGCCGAGGAGCGCCGATTTGTCGTCCTTGTGGCCGCAGCGGCGCGCGAGCGTGCGATTGACCATCGCGTAGCGCGCCTCGCGATCTTTCACGAAGAACACGATGTCGGGCATCGCGTCGAACACCGGCGCGAGCAGCGCGAAATGCGCGAGCATGTCCGAGAGCGTCGACGCCGGAGGTTGCGCGATCGGCGCGGTGTTCGTCATGAGGCCTGTCGTGCTCGTCATGCGTAAGGAGGTCGGTTGCGTCCTGATCGGTCAGGCAACCGATTATAGAAGCGCGCATGCGCGGACGAAATTCGCGCTGGCCCCACTATGAAACGGGCGTTTCGGCGCTCTCGCGCGCGGCGATCAGCGTATCGATGCGAACCGGCGCGAATGGCGGGCGCGCCGCCGTACACGGCCATCCGAAATAGACAGCAGCCGCCTCGCCGCAAATGCGCCCCTGACACGGCCCCATGCCGCAACGTGTCTGGAGCTTCGCCTCGCGCCAGTTCGCGTGCGCGGCGACTTCGCCGATCGACACGTCCTCGCAGCGGCACAACACGGTGTCCGGCGACGGCATCGCGCGGGCGTCGGCGCCGAGTTCGAACGCGTGCGCCACGCGCCGGGCGAAGGCACGCCAGCGATCGCGCTCGCGCACGAGACGCGCATCGGCGGCGATACCGAGCGCCGCGTGCGCCGCGAGCGCGCCTTCGACGCTCGCCAGTTCCATCCCGCCGATGCCCGTGCATTCGCCCGCCGCGAAGACGTCTTCCAGCGACGTGCGCTGCAAATCGTCGACGTGAATCGCGCCGTCGCGTTCGTCTGTCGAGCAGCCGAGCGCGAGCGCCAGCGTCACGTTCGGCACGAGGCCGTATCCGCACGCGACGCGATCCGCTACGAGCGTTTCTTCGCGCCCGCGCACGCGAATCGTGACCGCGTCCACGCGCGCGCTTCCATGCGCCCTCACGACGACACCGCCTGGTCGATAGCACGCGACCCCGAGCCCGACGGCCTGAGCCAGCTTTGCCGGTGTCAGCGCAAGAGACGCGACAAAGCGCGCGACACGCGCCGGTGACGCCTGTTCGACCACCGCGACGACCTGCGCCCCGTGACGGCGCGCGGTATCGGCGGCGGCGAGCAGAAGCGGCCCGCTGCCCGCGACGACGATGCGCTCGCCGCGCACCGGCATTCCACCCTTCACGAGCGCCTGCAGGCCGCCCGCGCCCGTCACGCCGGGCAGGGTCCAGCCGTCGAAGGGCAGCAGCCGCTCGCGCGCGCCCGTTGCGAGGATGAGCTTCGAATACGCGAGCACGAGCGGCGCGCCGTCGCGTTCGAGCAAGAGCCGTTTGCTGCCGGGCGCGGCGGCGACCTTCGTCCCGTTCATGCCGACGAAGTTTTCAAGCGAGCGCGTTTCATCGAGCCACTGGCGAAGTTGCGCGGCGGGCGCGAGCGTCGGCCCTTGCCGCCAGATCTGACCGCCGGGGCGCGGATTGTCGTCGATGAGCGCGACGCGTGCGCCCGCTCGCGCCGCTATGCGCGCCGCCTTCAGACCCGCCGGCCCCGCGCCGACGACCGCGATATCGACCTGTTCGACCTTCATCGCATCGTCTCGATGGAAAGACCGTCACGACACAGCGTCTGACAGCCGAGCACATGCGCGCGGCCATCGACCGTCACGCGGCATTCGTGACACACGCCCATGCCGCATAGCGCGGCGCGCGGCTCGCCGGTGACGGAGCGCCGCGTGCCGCCGACGCCGCGCATGGCGACGGCGGCCGCGACGGTCGTGAACGCGGGCACGGTGAGCGGCTCGCCGTCGATGACCACGCGCACGCGCTCATCCATCGGCGTGCTCCCGTGCGAATCGTTGCGGTGAGAAAGCGTGCATGTCGGGCATATCGAACGGAGCCGGCTCGCCGAGCATCTGCGCGGCGATGAGCTTTGCCGTACCGAGCGACGTCGTCACGCCGAGCCCTTCGTGACCCGCCGCGAGCCACAGCCGGTCGCCCGGGAAACGCGCGGGGCCGATCAGCGGCAGGCCGTCGGGCGTCGCGGCACGAAAACCGGTCCATGCGCGGATCGCGTTGAGCGCGCCGATGCCTGGCAGATAACGCGTCGCGCGCGCGAGCATGGCGCCGAGCACGTCGATCTCGACAGCCGGATCGCGCGTGCCGAACTGGCGCGACGAGCCGATCAGCACCTGCCCCGTCGGACGCGGCTGCGCATTGAACGCGACCGACGTGCCGCGCGCGTGATGCGCGCTCTTGATGTAGCCGAGTTCCAGCACCTGATGATGGATCGTGCCGGGATAGCGATCGGTAACGAGCAAATGCCCTTTCTTCACTTCGAGCGGCACGTCCCCGATCAGATCCGGCACCGCCAGCCCGTTTGCGATGACGACCTGGGAGGCCGTGCGCCGGTCGCCGTTCGCAAGCGTGACGACGGCATGCGCGTCGCCGGCGTCGACGGCACGAACCGCGCAGCCGGTCGATACACGGATGCGCGTCGAGCGCGTCAGAAGCCATTGCGCCGCGGCGGGCGCGTACACGATCGCGTCGTCGTCGATCAGCAATCCGCCTTGCATCGCGTGGCTCACCGCCGGCTCCGCCTCGCGCAGCGCGGCGCGATCGAGCATGTGCGCACGCACGCCCGCCGCCGCGAAGGCATCGCGCATCGAACGGGCGGCGTCGAGCTCTTCGTCGTCTTCGGCGATCCAGAGCGTGCCGCAACGCGAAAACGCCTCGCGCCCGCGCAGTTCGGCGCCCAGTGCGAGCCACAGTTCTCGCGAAGCACGTGCCAATGCGAGCTCGGCGTGCGAATCGTTCATCACGACGACGTGGCCCATGCCCGCCGCCGTCGCGCCGCCACCGATGCCGCGCGCTTCCAGCACCTCGACCGTCATGCCGCGCAGCGCGAGCTCCGCGGCGCACGCCGCCCCGACGATTCCGCCGCCGACGACGATGACGTCCGCCTTCATGCGATGCCGAGCTTGAACGGATCGCGCTCGTCGAAGACGAGACGCCCTTCGCCCATGATGTGCGCGTAGCCGGTGATCGTCGGGACGAGCGCGTCGCCGTCGATTGCATAGCTGCCCTCGAACACGCTGCCGATAATGCTCTCCTGACGCCAGACTTCGCCCGGCGCGAGCGCGTCTTCCGCCGCGAGGCACGCGAGCTTGGCGCTGGTGCCGGTGCCGCACGGCGAGCGATCGTAAGCGCTGCCCGGACACAGCACGAAATTGCGACTGTCCACGCCCGCGACGGGCGAATCCGCGAAAAGCTCGATATGGTCGATGTACGCGCCATCCGCACCCGTGATGCCCTGCGCGTGCAGGGCATCGCGGATCGCATCGGTGAACGCGGTCAGCCCGGCGATGCGCGCGGGCTCGAGTTCGCGCCCGTGATCCGCGGCGAGAAAGAACCAGTTGCCGCCCCACGCGACATCGCCGGTGAGCGTGCCGTGGCCGGGCACATCGACCGTCACCGCGCGCCGATGCCGATACGCCGGCACGTTGCGCACGCTGACGCTGCCGTTCGCGTTGAGCGTGGCATCGACGGGACCGACGGGCGTATCGATCCGGTGCCGCCCCGCCGCTATCTTTCCCGCATGCGCGAGCGACGCGACGAGCCCGATCGTGCCGTGCCCGCACATGCCGAGATAGCCGACGTTGTTGAAGAAGATGACGCCCGCCGCGGCGGAAGGATCGTCGGGCTCGCACAGGAGCGCACCCACCATCACGTCCGAGCCGCGTGGTTCGGTGACGATGGCGCGCCGCCAGTCGTCGAAGCGCGTGCGGAACGCGTCGAGCCGTTGCGCGAGGGAGCCGCCGCCCAGATCCGGGCCGCCCGCGATCACGAGGCGCGTCGGCTCGCCGCCCGTATGCGAGTCGATGATGTCGATGGTTTTCATGCCGCCTATCCTAAAAACGCGCGCGACCGGCGTCTTGAAGCGGCTGGATCGTTTTCATGACGATATCGGCACAGGCGGATACCGCGTCGGCACGCCCGCCGCGCCGCACTTTCGCAGCGAAACGGCTATGCCGAAATCGGCACGCGGCGCGCGCGAAACACGCAAGACGCCCGCTTTTTCGGTGCTTACACTGCGTACCGTTCAATCACTTTCGGAGCGCTGCCGTGACGCATATCTGGGAAGGCGTGATGCCCGCCGTGACCACCAAGTTCAACGCCGATTTCAGCATAGACCGCGCGTTGACCGCGAAAAATGTCGACGCGCAGATCGAAGCCGGCGTGGACGGCATCATCGTGTGCGGATCGCTCGGCGAAGCATCGACCTTATCGCTCGACGAAAAGCTCGACGTGCTCGACATCGCCGTGGACGCCGCGCGCGGCCGCGTGCCGGTGCTGCTGACGATCGCGGAAAACAGCACGCTCGACGGCTGCCGCCAGGCCGAGCGCGCTGCGCGCCACGGCGCGGCCGGCTACATGGTGCTGCCGGGCTTGCGCTATCTGTCAGACCGGCGCGAGACGCTCAATCATTTCCGCATGGTCGCCGACGCGAGCCCGTTGCCGCTCATGGTCTACAACAATCCGCTCGCGTACGGTGTCGATGTCACCCCGAAGATGTTCGCCGAGCTCGCCGAAGACAAAAAGTTTGCGGCGATCAAGGAATCGAGCGGCGACGTGCGCCGAATCACGGATCTCATCAACGAAACGGGTGATCGTTATGCGCTTTTCTGCGGCGTCGATAATCTCGCGATGGAAGCGATGCTGATGGGCGCGCACGGCTGGGTCGCAGGCCTCGTGTGCGCGTTCCCGCGCGAGACGGTGGCGATCTACAAGCTGATTCGCGCCGGACGGTTCGAGGAAGCGCGCGCGATCTATCGCTGGTTCGCGCCGCTGCTCGCGCTCGATGTATCGCACAAGCTCGTGCAGAACATCAAGCTGGCCGAGGCGATCGTCGGATTGGGCACGGAGCCGGTGCGCCCCCCGCGTCTGCCGCTCGCGGGCGAGGAGCGCAAGGAAATCGAGGCATTGATTCGGCGCGGCGTCGAGACGCGCCCCGCGCTGCCGGCAGTTTGAGGCGAAGCAAAAACGAAAATGCCGTCCTCGCGACGGCATTATTTTTTGGACGGCGACTTCAGGCCGCGATCTGCGCAGCGGCGGGACCGACCAGGCCGCCGCGCGAATCTTCGCCTTCATCGTAGAGATGCAGCAGGCGATAGCCGCTCTTGTACACCGGCTGCAAACGGAAGTTGTTGACCGGCTCGATTTCGAGCGCGAGGCGCAGGCGCGAAACGTGGCTGTCGATGGTACGCGTGGTTTCGCGGAATTCGCGGCCCCAGACCATCGCGAAAATATGATCGCGCGACAGCACGCGGCCGATATTCGAGAAGAAAAGCTGCGCCAGGCGGAATTGCGTGCCGCTCAGTTGCACCGGCTTGCCGCGCACGGTCACGATTTGCTGGCGGGCGTCGAAGCGGTACGGGCCGACTTCGAGGCACGCGGTCGATGTCGCGGGATACGCACGGCGCAACAGCGCTTCGACGCGCGCACCGAACTCGCCCGGCCGGATGGGATAAACGATGTAATCGTCCGCGCCTGCGGTCAGTGCGCAGACCACGTTGTGCTCGGCGCCGTCGGGCGTCGCGAACATGACCGGCACGCGCTCGCCGAAGCTCGAGCGCACGGATTTCAGCAGGTCGAGCCCGCAGAGGCCCGTGGAATTCCAGTCGAGAATCAGCAGATCGACCGTCGAGCGGGACAGCGCTTTCGACAGCACGAGGCCGTCGCCAAACGTCACGCACGTATGGCCGAGTCGTTTGACGACATCGCTGATGAGATTTCGATAACTTGGGTCGGTTTGCAAAACGGCGACGCGCATGGTGTCTTACCTGATGAGTCCAAGGGACATGGGGCGGATGCCGTACTGCAGGCGACCGCCGGGCGTCTCGTCGCGGGATGAGACGGGGATAATCAAGCTGCGCATTCTGGGCAGCGGGACGACCCTTTCCCATCGGACTCATCCGAATTGTCAACGCATGTGACTGTGCAGCGTTTCGGTCGCCGTTCGTCTCGTGCGCGCAACCGTCTCGAAAATAGAACGGCTTTTCCCTTTTTCGCCGGCTTTCATCCTGTAACATGCCGCGTCTGGCTCAAAAGTTCCCGCTTCCGCCGTTTTACCGAGACGTCGCGTAGCAAGCTGCGCCGCGGCTGTCCGTCGCGTCGCGCAGCGCGGATGACGGGCGGCGGCTTTCGACTCCGCGCCCGCTGACGCCCGGCCCGGATCGTTGCCGTTCCGTGCCCCGGCCTTCGCTTCGCGTCCACCCGGCGCGTTTGTCACTCCCGCAGGGCGAAGCCTCGTCCTACCGCGCGTCATGCGTGGCTTTTTCACTCACGGGTCCCTTTTTCCGATGCAGGCAACACCTCTGTCCGACGCCCCTCGCGCGGCCGGCCGTGCGCTCACGCGCGGCGACTACAAGACGCTCACGCTGGCCGCGCTCGGCGGCGCGCTCGAGTTCTACGACTTCATCATTTTTGTGTTCTTCGCGCCGGTCATCGGCCAACTGTTCTTTCCGCCGTCGATTCCCGACTGGCTGCGTCAGTTGCAGACTTTCGGCATCTTTGCGGCCGGTTATCTCGCGCGTCCGCTCGGCGGGATCGTCATGGCGCACTTCGGCGATCTGCTCGGCCGCAAGCGCATGTTCACGCTTTCCGTGCTGCTGATGTCCGTGCCGACGCTCCTGATGGGCCTGTTGCCGACGTACGCGTCGATCGGCCTGATGGCGCCCGTGCTGCTGCTCCTGTTTCGCGTGATGCAGGGCGCGGCGGTCGGCGGCGAAGTGCCGGGCGCGTGGGTGTTCGTCTCCGAGCACGTGCCGGGCCGCCATATCGGCTATGCGTGCGGCACGCTTACGGCCGGTCTGACGGCCGGGATCCTGCTCGGCTCGCTGATCGCCACGGCGATCAACAAGTCGTTCGCGCCTGCCGAAGTCGCCGATTTCGCATGGCGTCTGCCGTTCCTGCTCGGCGGCCTGTTCGGCCTGTGCTCCGTCTATCTGCGCCGCTGGCTGCATGAAACGCCGGTGTTCGCCGAGTTGCAGAAGCGCAAGTCGCTCGCGGCGGAGATTCCGCTCAAGGCGGTGCTGCGCGACCACGGCCGCGCGGTGATCGTTTCGATGCTGCTCACGTGGATGCTCTCGGCGGCGATCGTCGTCGTTATTTTGATGACGCCCACCTTGCTGCAGAAGCAATTCCACATCGCGCCGGCGACGGTGCTCGTCGCGAACTGCGCGGCGACGCTCTGCCTCACGATCGGCTGCGTGATCGCGGGCGCGATCGCGGGCCGCATCGGCGCGGGCAAGACGATCTTCATCGGCGGCGTGGCGCTCGCGGTGTCGTACTGGCTGATGTTCCGGCAGGTCGCCGTCGATGCCTCCGTGCTGCTGCCGTGGTACGCGCTCACGGGCTTTTTCGTCGGCGTGATCGGCGCGATTCCGTTCGTGATGGTGAAGGCCTTCCCGCCCGCCGTGCGCTTCTCGGGCATCTCGTTCTCGTACAACGTCGCGTACGCGGTGTTCGGCGGACTCACGCCGATCGTCGTCTCGCTGATGATGAAATCGAGCCCGATGGCGCCCGCGCTCTACGTCGGCGCACTGTGCGCGCTCGGCGCGCTGACGACGCTCTTCTTCAAGGAAGCCCGCTGATTCAGCGTTGACATCGCTGCAAAAAATGGCGCGCCGCTCTCCCGGCGCGCCATTTTCATTCGACTTTCACGTTTCAGGCGAGGCCGAAACATCGAACGCGCGACGCGCCTACGATAGACGGCATGAACGCGAACCCTTCCTCATCCGGCACGCATCTGTCCGCGCGACAGATCCTCGTCGTCACGGCGACCAGCGTCGCCTTCGTCGTCTCTCAGCTCGATGTCTCGATCGTCAATGTCGCGCTCGCGAGCATCGGACACGATCTGCGCGCGAGTGTCGCGAGCCTGCAATGGACCGTCGACAGCTACGCGCTCGCCTTTGCCGCGCTCATGCTCTCCGCGGTCTCGCTCGGCGACCGCTTCGGCGCGCGGCGCATGTTCCTCGGCGGCCTCGCGCTCTTTGCGCTTGCGTCGCTCGCGTGCGCCTTTTCGCGCGATGCGACGGAGCTGATCGCCGCGCGCGCCCTGCAAGGCATCGGCGCGGCGGGCATGCTGCCGAACTCGCTCGCGCTCCTGAACGCGGCATGCGGCCATGACCGGCGCTTGCGCGCGCGTGCGGTCGGCTTGTGGACGGCGGCGGGCGCGGTGTCGATCGCGGCGGGCCCGATCGTCGGCGGCGTGCTGATCGCGGCGTTCGGCTGGCGCAGCATCTTCTGGGTCAATCTGCCGATCTGCGCGGCGGGCATTGCGGCGACGCTCGCGTGGGTCGGGAAGACGCGCGCGAAAGATGCCTGGCATGCGCGCGGCGTCGATCTGCCCGGCCAGGCGCTCGCGATCGTCGCGCTTGCGGCGCTCGTCGGCGCGGTGATCGAACTGCGTCCGCTCGGCGCGGCGCATCCGCTCGTGACCGGCGGACTCGTGCTCGCCCTGGCGGCGGGCGGCGGGTTCATCGCGGTCGAACGCAGAAGCCGCGCGCCGATGCTGCCGCTCTCGCTCTTCGCCGAGCGCACGTTCAGCGCGGCCGTCGTCTTCGGTATCGGCGTGAATCTTACCTATTATGGAATGGTGTTCGTTTTGAGCCTGTACTTGCAGCGCGTGCTCGGGCACACGCCCTTGCAAACCGGTCTCGCGTTCCTACCGCTGACGGGCGGCTTCCTGATCTCGAACCTGGCGAGCGGCCCCGTGGTCGCGCGCTTCGGCTCGCGCGGTCCGATGATCGGCGGCGCGCTTCTGGACGCCGCGGGCTTCGCCGCGCTCGCCTTCGTCGATGCGACGACGCCCACGGCCGCGCTCTTCGTGCCGTTCCTGCTGATTCCGTCCGGCATGGGCCTCGCGGTCCCGGCGATGACGACCGCGTTGCTCGGCACCGTCGGCCACGAGCGCGCCGGCACGGCGTCGGCGGTCCTCAACACGGCGCGGCAGGCGGCGGGCTCGATCGGCGTCGCGGCGTTCGGCGCGCTCGCGGCGCACGGCGACGGCGCGGCGAACGCGCAACATATCGTCGATGCGGTGCGCTCGTCGGCGTGGATTTCCGTGGCGCTCCTGCTGGGCGCGGCGCTGATCGCGCGTCATGTGAACAATCCGGCGAGCGCGAAACGGGAAGCCGCGACACCCGCGTGCGGTGCGCTTCCCGAAGAGGCGGAATGAGGACGGGCGGCGGCAGGTACGTCCGTTGCGAACTTCGGCCGAAGCACGCTGAAAAACCGAGAGCGCGCGCCGATCCATCACTCGAAGGAAGATTCAGGAGATCACCATGTCGACGATGCCTCGCTCCCCCGAAGAGCCGCTCGAACCGGACCCGGACAAGCTGCTCGACCCGGACGCCCCGCCGAACCCCGACGACCCGGACATGCCCGATGGACCCGATTCCGCCACGCCGATGGTGCCCGCCGATCCGAAGAACGGCGAGCCGCGCATGTGAGCCGCTCAACAGCCAATGGGCGCGCACACGAAGCAATGCCCGCGCGGCCGCAAAAGCCGCGCGGGCATTCTTCTGTGGACTGGGCTGAAACGCTACAGGCTCGTCGTCTGCACGGTGCCGGTTTCCAGCGCGCGCTCGATCAGCGCTTCCTGCTGCGCCTTGCGCACGGCATCGGCGACGAGCGTATCGGGCGCTTCGACTTCCGCCTTGATCGCGCCGATGATGCCTTCAGCTTCGACGATCACGAGCGACTCCGCCGAATCCGCGCGGCTGATGATGACGCGCGCCGGTCCGCCGCCTTCCGCGATGCTCGCGCAGAACTGCATCTTTTGCCCGCCGATTACCTGCTCGAATGTTTGAATCATCGCTGCCTTCCGCGTTGGTTGGACAAAAGCTGACACAGGCTGCGCACCGTGCGGCGCGCAGCCTGCCTTTTCATTGATCCGCGCACGTTCACTAGGTTCAATTCTGTAAGCATGCGGACGGCGGCGCAAGTTCAGCGTCTTGCATCATCGAGTTTTCGAAGGACGGCGGCGGTGGCGTCGTCGGCGGGAAAGAATGCCTCGATCGCCAACTCGGACAGCGTGATATCGACCGGCGTGCCGAAGACCGTCGTCGTGCTGAAGAACGACAGCACGCCGTATTGCGTACGCATGCGCAACGGCACGACGACCGGGTCGGTTTCCGCCCGCGCCGCGTGCCCGGCATGGGCAGGCGCGGGATACGCCTCGAGTTCCGCGAAGAGCGCGGCAAGCGTCGCATCGCCCGAGACGTCGATCTGCCGGCGCAACCGGGCAAGCAGATGCGCACGCCACTCGTGCCAGTTGTCGATGACATCGGCAAGGCCTTGCGGATGCATCGACAGGCGAAGCACGTTCACCGGCGGCGCGAGCCGTTGCGCATGCGCCGATGCGACGAGCGGTGCGAAAGCCGCGTTGGCCGCGACCATCGTCCAGTGACGATCGACGGCGAGCGCCGGATACGGCTCGTGCCCCTTCAACACGAGATCGACCGCGCGCCGCGCGGCGGCGAGTTGCGGATCGGCCAGCGCGTGCTCGCGATACAACGGCGCATAACCGGCCGCGACGAGCAGCGTGTTGCGCGCGCGCAGCGGCACGTCCAGTCGCTCGGCGAGGCGCATGAGCATTTCGCGGCTCGGCAGCGAGCGGCCCGATTCGACGAAGCTCAGATGGCGCGTGGACACATCGGCGACGCCCGCGAGATCGAGCTGGCTCATGCGTCGGCGCTGCCGCCATTCGCGCAACAGTGTGCCGACGCTCGATTGGACGTCGGCGCGTGCGAGGGTCGAGTTCATGTCGCCGATGTTAGACGAAGCGCGTGCATCGAATCCATTACCTGCGGCGTAATCGCGATGTTCGGTTTCTGTCCGCAGACGAACGAGCGCAAGTTTTACTGCGCAAACATTTGCGCAGAAGAAATTGCGCGCCTCCCCTTAATGTCTTGCTAATAAAAGCCGATAAGCTCCTCAACAAGCGAACAATGCGTCGCGAGCCGTGCGCGCCTCGATCCGGGCACGCACGGCCCGCGGCGCCGGACATCTGCGGAGAAATCATGTTTGTCATCATCGGATGGGTCCTGGTCATCGGCTCGGTGATCGGGAGTTTTATCGGCGTGGGCGGTCACCTCGCCGCCCTCGTGCAACCGTTCGAGCTGCTGTGTATTTTCGGCGCGGCCATCGGCGCGTTCGTCGTATCGAATCCGACGGCCACGCTCAAGAAGACCCTGCAAGCCATCCCGAAGGCCTTCAAGGGCGGCGGATACACCAAGGAGAAATACCTCGCCCTGATCGCGCTGCTTTACGAGCTGCTCCAAAAGGCGCGCAAGGAAGGAATGATGGCGCTCGAAGCCGATGTCGACGCGCCCGAGTCCAGCCCGCTCTTTCAGAAGTATGAGCACGTGATGGCCGATCATCATCTTCTCGACTTCATCGTCGACTATCTGCGCATGATGTCGGCGGGCAACGTCAACGCGCTCGAAATGCAGGATCTGATGGACGAGGAGCTGGAAACGCATCACACGGAAAGCTCGGTCGCGGCCAATGCTATCCAGAAGATGGCGGACGGCCTGCCTGCGTTCGGCATCGTCGCGGCGGTGATGGGCGTCGTGCACACGATGGGCTCGGTCGGCGCCGCGCCCGCGGTGCTCGGCGAGATGATCGCGGGCGCGCTCGTCGGCACGTTCCTCGGCATTCTGCTGGCCTATGGCTTCATCGGCCCGCTCGCGGATCTGCTCAACGCCAAGGGCGCGGCTGAAGCGAAGCCGTTCCAGTGCGTGAAGTCCGTGCTGCTCGCATCGATGAACGGCTATGCGCCGACGATAGCTGTCGAGTTCGGCCGCAAGGTGCTCTTCACCGCCGACCGTCCGAGCTTCAAGGAACTCGACGACGCGGTGCGCGCAACCAAGATGCCGAAGTCGGCTTCGTAACGTCACGGCATAGACATCATGGCTGAGAAACCATCACGCGATCCGCTGCAATCGGTGCTCGCGCCTACCGTCGTCGTGAAGCGCAAGAAGAAGGCGCACGGCCACGGGCATCATGGCGGCGCGTGGAAAATCGCCTACGCCGACTTCGTCACCGCGATGATGGCGTTCTTTCTGCTGATGTGGCTGCTCGGCTCGACCTCGAAGTACGACAAGGAAGGCATCGAGCAGTACTTCAATACGCCGCTCTCCGCGTTGTTCGGCAACGATGGCGGCGCCTCGGCGCATACGAGCGTCATCACGGGCGGCGGCAAGGATCTGTCGAGCTCGCGTCCGGGCGAAGGCAACAAGAGTCAGCCGCAGCCCGTGCCGCAATCGATCGCACGCGCGGCCGTCGCGAAGGACGACCTGCAGAAGCTGCAGCAGCTCAAGCAGAAGCTGATGGCGCTCATCGAGCAGATGCCCGCGTTGCGCGCGTTCAAGGATCAGATTCGCATCGCCATCACGAGCGAGGGATTGCGCATCGAGATCGTCGATTCGCTCAAGCGGCCGATGTTCGCTTCCGGCAGCTCGAAGCTCGAAGGCTATGTGACGACGATTCTGACCAACATCGGCGCGTCGCTGAATGATGTCGATAACCGCGTGTCGATCGCGGGGCATACGGATGCGGTCGCCTATTCGGGCGGTCAGGCCGGTTATTCGAACTGGGAGCTGTCGAGCGAGCGCGCCAATGCCGCAAGGCGCGCGCTCGTTGCGGGGGGCATGAAGGAAAGCAAGGTATTGCAGGTGCGCGGGCTGGCCGACGTGCTGCCGCTCAACAAGGATGTCGTCGATGAGCCTACGAATCGGCGCATCAGTATTCTCGTTCTGAACAAGGCGGCCGAGCAGGCGTTCTTCCGCGATGGCGGACGCACTACGGTGGATGAAACGCGCCCTGTCGATGCGGCGATTCCGGCGGCAGTGGCAGCGAGGTCGAATGCGCCGGCGGTGATCGTGAAATAAGGCTTCGGTCAAAGCGCCATGTACTCGACGAGTGCATGGCGCTTTTTCGTTCAGCCGATCCACTCCGCAGCCGTCTGCACGACCAGCCAGAGATTCGCCGCACTGATCACGGCAAACAGCAGCCACGCGACGAGCTTCATATGCGGCTTGTTCGCGAACGTCCCCATCAGGCTTCGATCGCTCGTCATCCTGATGAGCGGATAGAGCGCGAACGGCAACTGCAGGCTGAGCACGACCTGACTCGCGACGAGCAGCTTCCCGACTGCCCCGTTGCCCATCACATAGACGCCGATCAACGCCGGCACAAGTGCGAGCGCACGCGTGATGAACCTTCGCTGATAGCAAGGAATCTTCAGGCGCAGGAACCCTTCCATGATCACCTGCCCCGCGATGGTCCCGGTGAACGTGGAGCTTTGTCCCGAAGCAAACAGCGTCACCGCGAAGAGAATCGCGGCAAGCCCCGTTCCGACGATCGGTGCGAGCAACTTGTACGCATCCTCGATTTCCGTGACTTGTGTATGCCCGGTCGCATGAAACGCCGATGCCGCGAGTATCAGGATCGCCGCATTGATGAGCAGCGCAAGCATGAGCGACACGATGGTGTCGAGCCGCGACAGCGTGATCGCCGAAGCAAGGCTCTTCGCATCGCGATTCACGACGCGCGTCTGCACGATCGACGAATGCAGATACAGGTTATGCGGCATCACGGTCGCACCGAGAATCCCAATCGCGAGATAGAGCGGCTCGCGCTCGCTCAACGCGTGAATCGAAGGCACGAGCCCCGCAGCGACCGATGGCCAGTGCGGCTTGACGAGCACGAGCTCGACGACATAACCCACGCCGATCGTTGCAATGAGCCCGAGCATGATCGCTTCGAGATCGCGAAAGTTCTTGCCCTTCAGGCCGAGCACGATGAGCGTATCGAACGCGGTGAGCACCACGCCCCATATCAGCGAAACCCCGAACAGCAGATGAAACGCGAGCGCGCCGCCCAGCACCTCCGCGAGATCGCACGCGATGATCGACAACTCCGCCAGCATCCATTGCGCATTCGCGACTGGTTTCGCATAGCGCTCGCGTGACAACTGTGCAAGATCTTTTCCCGTGACGATGCCGAGCCGCATCGAGAGACATTGCAGCACCATCGCCGCGATGCTCGACAGCATGACCACGAAGAGCAGGCTATAGCCGTAACGCGATCCGGCTTCGATATCCGTCGCCCAGTTGCCCGGGTCCATATAGCCGATGGAGATGAGCAAGCCCGGCCCCGCGAATTGCAAGAGCTTCTTCCAGAGCGGCGCGCCCGGCGAAACGGCCACCGAGCCTTTGACTTCCGATGGACAAAACGGCGCGGTGGCGGTGGTCGGCAGATTGAAAGGCAATTTATCGGTTCCTGATGCGATATTGGGGACAACATCACGTACGCGGACAAGCTGCGAACGATGTGCTTCTAAGTGGCTTACAAACCGCCTCACGCGGGCGAGTCTATCATCGGCTGCACGCAATCACAGACGTGTGCAGCGTGCGCTCCAATCTGACGAAAACGCCATTCGTTCGCCAGCATGTCGTCACCGTGACGCACATAGAATCCAGTGGTGGCTGTGGTAAGCGTGCCGACGCTGCACATCGCGCAACCGCACGCCGCGTTCATCCTTCACTCGCATGAGGAGTACGCCATGAAACTGGTCACACGCATCGCCATCGTCGCGCTCGCTGCCGCACCGCTTGCCGCGCTCGCACAGTCCGACGGCCTGACACGCGCACAGGTCAAAGAGGATCTGCAACGCGTCGAGCAAGCCGGCTATAACCCGTCCGAACGCGACGCCTTCTATCCGGCCGACATCCAGGCAGCGGAAGCGAAGGTCGGCTCGCTTGGCGCTTATGGCGCATCCACGGAGGGTAGCTCGTCTTCAGGACGCACGATGTCGACGACACCGCTCGGACAGACGCCGCAGTAAGCGGACGGTCATTCCCATCAAGAAGAGACACGCGCGGCTTCCATCGACCGCGAATGATCCCGCGCCGTCTCGCTACGCGACATAGAGCGTTACCTGCGCTCAGCCCCCGCTATTCCCATCATTTTCAAGCAGGCGCCCGACCCTTCCGCGCGCTTTCGCAAGCTTGCTTTCAATTCGCCTAATCTGACAGACGCGCCATATTCAAGTCATATTGTCGTTGGCACCCGGCCACTACCATAGCGACACGCATGGCGAACCGCACGCCTCGCTCGCCGCACTTGCCTCTTTCGCAGCGCCCTTCCCCAGCATCTTCCGAACGACTCAATGTGGATAGTCAACGTTGCGCTTAAACGGCCCTACACGTTCATCGTGATGGCCATCATGATTCTGCTGGCGACGCCCTTCGTCCTCGTGACGACGCCGGTGGACGTGCTCCCCGAAATCGATATTCCCGTCGTCAGCATCATCTGGAACTACACGGGTCTGTCCTCCCAGGACATGGCCAATCGCATCGCGTCGGTCAACGAGCGCAGTCTCACGACCACCGTGAACAACATCGAGCATATCGAGTCGCAATCGCTGCCCGGCATCGCGATCATCAAGCTCTTTCTGCAACCGACGGCGAACATCCAGACCGCGATCGCCCAGACCGTCGCCGTCGAGCAGGCGCAATTGAAGCAGATGCCGCCGGGCGCGACGCCGCCGCTCGTCATCAGCTATTCGGCGTCGAGCATTCCGGTGATCCAGCTCGGCCTTTCCAGCCCGAAGCAGTCCGAGCAGGATCTGAACGACACCGCGCTCAATTTCCTGCGCCCGCAACTCGTGACGATTCCCGGCGCGGCCGTGCCTTATCCGTATGGCGGCAAGACGCGTCTCATCTCCGTCGATCTCGACACGCGCGCACTGCTCGCCAAGGGCCTGACGCCGACCGATGTCGTGCAGGCCGTCAACGCGCAGAATCTGATCCTGCCGACCGGCACCGCGAAGATCGGCCCGAGGGAATACACGATCAACATGAACGGTTCCCCCGCGACCGTCGCGGGCCTGAACGACATTCCCGTGCGCACCCTCAACGGCGCGACGACTTATCTGCGCGAAGTCGCGCACGTGCGCGACGGCTTCTCGCCGCAAACCAATATCGTGCGGCAGGACGGGCATCGCGGCGTGCTGATCTCGGTGCTGAAAAACGGCAACGCGTCGACGCTGTCCATCGTCAACACGCTGCAAGACCTCTTGCCGCAAGCGCGCGCATCGTTGCCGCCGGATCTGAAGATCAGCGCGCTCTTCGATCAGTCCGTATTCGTGAAGGCCGCCGTGCAGGGCGTGGTGCGCGAGGCGCTGATCGCCGCCGCGCTTACCGCCGCGATGATCCTGCTCTTTCTCGGCAACTGGCGCAGCACCTGCATCATCGCGATCTCGATCCCGCTCTCGATTCTTTCGTCGCTGATCGTGCTGCATGCGCTCGGGCAGACCATCAACATCATGACGCTCGGCGGCCTCGCGCTCGCCGTCGGCATTCTCGTCGACGACGCGACGGTGACCATCGAGAACATCGAACGCCATCTGCATCTGGGCACGAATCTGCACGACGCGATTCTCGAAGGCGCGGGTGAAATCGCGGTGCCCGCGCTCGTTTCGACGCTGTGCATCTGCATCGTGTTCGTGCCGATGTTCTTTCTCACCGGCGTCGCCAAGTTCCTGTTCGTGCCGCTCGCGGAAGCCGTCGTGTTCGCGATGATCGCGTCGTACATCCTGTCGCGCACGCTGGTTCCGACGCTGGCAATGCTTTTGATGGGACACGCCCACGCGCCCGATGCGAAAGCGAAGCCGAATCTTTTCATGCGCATGCATCGTCGTTTCGACCGCGGCTTCGAGCGCATGCGCGGCGCGTACATCGTCATTCTGTCGACGCTGCTCGTGAAAAGGCGCCTGTTCGCCACGCTCTTTCTCGGCTTTTGCCTGCTCTCGACGGCGCTCGTGTTCGTGCTCGGCGAGGACTTCTTCCCGAGCGTCGATGCGGGCGATATCCGCATGCACATGCGCGCGCCGACCGGCACGCGCATCGAGGAAACCGCGCGCCTCGCGGACGAAGTCGAAAAGGTCGTGCGCCAGATCGTGCCCCAGGACGAACTCGCCACGATACTCGATAACCTCGGCCTGCCTTATAGCGGCATCAATCTCTCGTACAGCAATGCGGGAACCATCGGCACGCTCGACGGCGAAATCCAGGTCGCGCTCAATCCCGATCACGCGCCGACGCAGAAATACATCGACCAACTGCGCGCGCTCCTGCCGCGCCGCTTTCCCGGCGTCGAGTTCTTCTTTCAGCCGGCGGACATCGTGACGCAGATCCTGAACTTCGGTCTGCCCGCCGCCATCGACGTGCAGATTCAAGGGCAGAACGCTCAAGCGAACTTCGAAGTCGCAAGCAAGCTGATGAAGCAGGTCCGCATGATTCCCGGCAATGTCGACACGCACATCCAGCAGAAGCTCGACGAACCCGCGATCAACCTGCAGATGGATCGCACGCGCCTGCAACAACTGAATCTCTCCGCAAGCAACGTCGCGCAGAACGTGCTCGTCTCGCTGTCGGGAAGCTCGCAGACGGCGCCCGGCTTCTGGTTCAATCCACGCAATGGCGTCGAGTACAACCTCGCGGTGCAGACGCCCCAGTATCAGGTCTCGTCGATCGACGAGCTGCTGCGCACGCCCGTGTCCGCATCGATCAACGGCCCGACGCAACTGCTCGGCAATCTCGTGCGCATCTCGCCGGAGAATCAGTTCGCGGTGGTCACGCACTACAACATCCGGCCCGTGATCGATCTCTTCGTGAGCGTCGAAGGGCGCGATCTCGGCGGCGTCGCGCGCCAGGTAAATTCTCTCGTCGATGAAGCGCGCAAGACGCTTCCGCGCGGCAGCCAGATCGTCGTGCGCGGCCAGGTCGAGACGATGCGCACGTCGTTCTTCGGTCTCGGGCTGGGCGTAGCGATGGCGATCGTGCTCGTGTATCTGCTGATCGTCGTGAACTTCCAGTCGTGGATCGATCCGCTCATCATCGTGAGTGCGTTGCCCGCCGCGCTCGCGGGCATCGTCTGGATGCTCTTCCTCACCGGCACGCATCTGAGCGTGCCGGCGCTCACCGGCGCGATCATGACGATGGGCGTCGCGACCGCGAACAGCATTCTGATGGTCTCGTTCGCGCGTCAGCGTCTGAACGCCGGCATGCCGGCGCTCACCGCCGCGCTGGAAGCGGGCGCGAGCCGCATACGCCCCGTGCTGATGACCGCCTTCGCGATGATCATCGGCATGATTCCGATGGCGCTCGGTCTCGGCGAAGGCGCGGAGCAGAACGCGCCGCTCGGCCGCGCCGTGATCGGCGGGCTGCTCTTCGCAACGGTTTCCACACTCTTTTTCGTGCCGCTCGTCTTCGCGGGCATCCATGCGCGCCTCGCGCGCCGCGCCGCGCGCAAGGGCCCCGGGCAGCATGAAGACGGCAGCGGCCAACACTGACATCACAGCATCCCGACGAACATGACCGAAAAGAACCACGCATCGCTTGCGATTCCCGCTCGCGACCCGAACGAAGGGCCCGCGCTGCCGCCGCGCCATGTCGAATGGAAGCGCGCGAAGATCGCGCTCGTCATCGTGCTCGCGTTGCTCGCGATCGGCGCGGCGCGCACCGTCGTCACCGATGTGCTGCACAGCCGCTCGATTGCCTCGCGCACGCAACAGAACGCACAGCAGTATGTGAATGTCGTGTTGCCGACGCAAACCGACGGCGGCGGTGAAACGACCTTGCCCGGCACGCTGCGCGGCTTCGTGGAATCGCCGATCTACGCCCGCGCAACAGGTTATCTGCTGCACTGGTATGTCGATATCGGCACGCGCGTGAAACAAGGCCAGTTGCTCGCCGATCTCGACACGCCCGAGATCGATCAGGAGCTGGCGCAAGCGGTCGCGCAACGCGATCAGACGGCATCGAGCCTCGGCCTCGCGAAGAGCTCGCTCGAACGCTGGCAGCAGTTGCGTCAGCGCGATGCAGTGTCTCAACAGGAACTCGACGAACGGCAAAGCACCTACAACCAGGACGTCGCCAACCTCGCCGCAGCGGATGCAAACGTGAAGCGCCTGCGTCAGCTCGAATCGTTCAAGCGCATCGTCGCGCCGTTCGCGGGCGTCGTCACGCAACGCAACGTCGATGTCGGTGATCTCATCGATGCGGGCAGCGGCACGAGCCGCGCGCTCTTCGCGCTCGCGCAGTCCGATCCGTTGCGCGTCTTCGTGCAGTTGCCGCAGGCGTATGCGCAGAATGTCTCGGTCGGACAGGACGTGACGGTCACGCAGGCGGAACTGCCCGGCCAGCAGTTTCACGGCAGGATCACGCACATCTCCGGCGCGATCGACGTGCCCACGCGCTCGCTGCAGATCGAAGTGACGCTGCCGAATCCCGATGGCCGTCTGCGTCCCGGCGCGTATGTGCAGGTCGCGCTGCCCGCGACCGCGCACGCGCGCCTGCTGGTGCCGGGCAATGCGCTGCTGTTTCGCTCGGAAGGCCCGCGCCTCGCGGTCGTCGATGCAAATGGGCACGTGCGTCTGCACAAGATCGTGATCGCACAGGATCTCGGGCAATCGCTCGAAATCGAGAGCGGCATCGAGGCGACGGACAAGGTCATCATCAACCCGAGCGATTCGGTCGCGGACGGCGATCATGTCGTGATCGCGCCGCAGCAGAAGCAACAGCAGCCCGCTTCGGGCAACAAGGCCGCATCATGAAAGCCGCGCTGTGCATCACGCTCGTTTCGATGCTCGCCGCGTGCACCGTCGGGCCTGACTATCGCCGGCCGGTCGCCGACACGCCGCCGAGATGGAAGACGGATTCATACTGGCGCGTGGGCGAGCCCTCGCATGCGCCGCTCGCGCTCGACTGGTGGCAGGCATTCGACGACGTCACGTTGAACGGCCTCGAAACGCAGGCGCTCGCCCAAAACCAGACACTCGCCGCCGCGAGCGCGCACTACGCCCAGGCACGCGCGACGCTTGCGCAGACGTCGGCGCTCGCGCTGCCCGAGATCGATCTCGGCGCGAACGCGTCGCGCTCGCGCATCTCGAGGAACCGGCCCGTCAACAACTACGCGACGCCGAACAGCTCCACCGTGCAAAACGATCTGAAGCTCGCGCCCTCGGTCGATTACGACATCGACCTCTTCGGCCGCATTCGGCGCGAGGTGGAAGGCGCCCGCGCGTCGGCGGACCAGTCGGGCGACGATCTCGCGAACGCGCGCCTCGTGCTGACCACCGACCTCGCCAGCGACTACTTCTCGATGCGCGAGCTCGACGCCGAAATCGATGTGCTGAACCGCTCCGTCGATCTTCAGAAGAAAGCGCTCGACTACGTGCAAGCGCAACACGATCTGGGCGCAGTATCCGGCCTTGACGTCTTGCAGCAACAGGCGCAGCTCGACCAGACGCGCGTGCAGGCGCAACTGCTTCTGAATCAGCGCGCGCAATTCGAGCATGCCATCGCCGCGCTCGTCGGCACGCCCGCGCCGCAGTTTTCGATCGCGCCCGCGCTGACCGAGCGGCCGCTTCCGCCCCTTCCGCTCGGCGTGCCGAGCGACGTGTTGCAGCGCAGGCCCGACGTCGCCTCCGCCGAACGCGCGATGGCTGCCGCCAATGCGCAGATCGGCGTCGCGAAGGCGGCGTTCTTCCCGAGCCTCACGTTGAACGGGACCATCGGCTGGGAAAGCACGGCGCTCTCCAGCCTGATTTCCGCGCCGAGTCTTCTGTGGACCATCGGCACGATGGCGAGCCAGGTCGTCTTCGATGGCGGACGGCGCTCGGCCGCGGTCGACTTCGCGAACCAGGGCTATGTCGCGGCCGTCGCGAACTATCGGCAGACCGTGCTCGGCGCGTTTCAGCAAGTGCAGGATGGCATCGTCGGATTGTCGGTGCTGGACGGCGCGCAGAAGCAATCGCACGCGGCCGTCGTCGATGCGCAACGATTGCTGTCCCTCGCGAACGATCGCTATTCGGGCGGCCTCGTCGCTTATCTCGACGTGATCACCGCGCAGCAGCAATTGCTCACGAGCGAGCGTCAGGATGTGCAGATTCACGGGCAGCAGCGCACCGTGTCGGTGGCGCTCGTGAAGGCACTGGGCGGCGGGTGGAACGCGAATGACGCGGCGCACGAAGACGAGGACGTGGCAAGCGCCACGGACAAGACGCCCGCGCGCTGATGCGAAGAAAACGTAAGCAGGATGCCCGCGAGACTCGTATAGTAAGCAGTTGAACAACACGGTAAGCACACACTGAACGCGCACAGGTGCCAGGCATGAAAGTCCTGATAGTCGAAGACGAACACAAAGTGGTGGATTACCTGCGCTCGGGGTTGACCGAGCAAGGCTGGGTCGTCGATATCGCAATGGATGGCGAGGAAGGCACGCATCTCGCCATCGAATACGACTACGACGTGATCGTGCTCGACGTGATGCTGCCAAGACGCGACGGCTTCGCGGTATTGAAAGCGCTGCGACTGCAGAAATCGACGCCGGTCATCATGCTCACCGCGCGCGATCACATCAACGATCGCGTGCGCGGGTTGCGTGAAGGCGCGGACGACTATCTGACGAAGCCGTTCTCGTTCCTCGAGCTCGTCGAACGTTTGCATGCGCTCGCACGCCGCACGCGCGCGCAGGAATCGACGCTCATTTCCGTCGGCGATCTGTATGTCGATCTGATCGGCCGCCGTGCGACACGCGATGGCGTGCGGCTCGATCTCACCGCAAAGGAGTTCCAGTTGCTCTCCGTGCTCGCACGCCGCCACGGCGACATTCTCTCGAAGACCGCGATCACCGAGCTCGTCTGGGAAGTCGATTTCGAAAGCCACACGAACGTCGTCGAGACGGCGATCAAGCGGCTGCGCGCGAAACTCGACGGACCGTTCCGCACGAAACTGCTGCATACCGTGCGAGGCATGGGCTACGTGCTCGAAGTGCGCGAAGCCCGCGACACGCGCGAAACAAGGGAAGACGCGAGACCATCATGAATACGCAGCGGGCATCGGCACCGGACGAACCACGCACGCAGCGCTCCATAGCGCGGCGCCTCGCCGTGATGTTCGCGCTCGTCGCGTTGTTCGTTTTTTCGCTCGTCGGCTCAGGGCTTTTCCTGGTGCTGCGCGTGCAACTGGAGCAGCATCTGCGCGACTCGCTCGACAATCGCGCGGAAGTTGCGCGGCTCATCGTCACGCACGTATCGAACCCGGATAAATGGAAGATCGCGAAGGAGAAACTCGCCGACATCACGCCGCGCGATGGCTCCACGCTCTTCGCCGTCTCCAGCAACGATCCGCGCTTCGAATACGGCTCGCCGCCCGCGGGCCACGTCATCAAACGTGTGATGGGCGGCTATGCGCGCTTCCGTCCCGAAGGCCGCGCCTACGACATGCTGATGACCACGCTGACGATTCCGCCCAACGCGGACAGGCCGCCCTTGCAACTCTTCGTCGCGATCGACTGTTCCCCCAACGTCCACACGATGCGCGCCTTCGGTCTCGCGCTCGCGGCGTTCATGGCGTTGTCGACCGTCGCGGTGCTGCTGTTGAGCTATTCGGTCGCGCGCCTCGGGCTCGCACCGCTTGCCCGCCTCACACGCGACGCATCGAAGCTGAGCCCGAACAATCGCTCGCAACGCCTCAACACGCACGCGCTGCCGATGGAACTGGAGGATCTCGCGAAGTCCTTCAACGGCGCGCTGGAACGGC
Organism: Caballeronia sp. INML3B; assembly: GCF_023631305.1. NCBI lineage: Bacteria > Pseudomonadati > Pseudomonadota > Betaproteobacteria > Burkholderiales > Burkholderiaceae > Caballeronia > Caballeronia sp. INML3B. Next base: position 178,270 of record NZ_JALQDI010000040.1, on the reverse strand, counting down.
TCGATCACGCATACGGCCGGCTCGAATCCTTCAACGCGGATGTCGCGCACGAGCTGCGCACGCCGGTCACCATTCTCATCGGTCAGACCGAAGTGGCGCTGACGCGCGACCGCTCGATCGACGAGTTGCGTCACACGCTGCAATCGAATCTTGAAGAGTTCGAGCGCGTGCGCGCGATCATCAACGACATGCTGTTCCTGGCGCGCGCCGATCAGGGCGAGCGCGCGACGGGCCTCGTCGAAGTGTCGCTTGCGGCCGAGGTCAACCGCACGCTCGAGTTTCTGGAAATTCCGCTGGAAGAAGCGCAGGTCCGCGCGGTCGCAACCGGCGATGCACGCGCTTTCGTCAACACGTCTCTGTTCGGACGCGCGCTGTCCAATCTCGTGATGAACGCGATCCAGCATTGCGCGCCGGGTGCGACCATTTCCGTCTCGATCACGCGCGAACATGGACGCATCCGCATCGCGGTGGCCAATCCGGGCGAGCTGATCCAGCCGCATGTCAAGGAGCATCTCTTCGACCGCTTCTACCGCGCGGAAAGCTCACGCACGAACAGCCGTGAAAATCACGGCCTCGGCCTCGCCATCGTGAAGGCGGTGGCGGAAATGCATCGCGGCACGGTGTCGGCGACGAGCGAGCACGGCATCAACACGTTCTCGTTCTCGGTCGCGCGCTTCGGCAATGAAGCGCGTGCCGCGCAGGATCCGGGCTTGCCCGTGCCGCCGGTCGTCGAAGCCAAGTCGGCCACGACATGACGCGCGCGCGTCACTGACAGAAGTATTCGTCCGATGCGGCCACCGGCGCTTCAGCCGTCGCCGGCTTGAAATGACTGTACTTGCGGTACGTCTTGCCGTTCACCGTCACGGACTCGGCAGCTTCGGTCTCGCCCGAACTCGACGCGCTCGCGCTGCTATGCGCCTCGACGTTGTTGTTGCTCCAGCTGCTCGCGCGCGCATACGATCCGCCCTTCGACGTATCGGTCTTGCCCTGTTCCGCGATCGTGTTCGTGACGGGATTGCCGAAACTCTTCGTATCGATCGACGATTTCGGAGGCTGGTAGCCCCACTTCGACGTGAGCGTGCTCATGTCGATCTCCTGCGGCTTCCAGCCGACGATTTTCGCGCCGACCGAGAGCGGCGACAATTCCACCGCGACGATCTGCGTGCCGCGCCGCGCGACGAGCAGGCACTTTCCGCCCGAGCTCTGCAAGGGCACATAGCCGCTCGAAGGCAAGAGCGCGAGCGCGTGCGCATCGGGCATCGGCTGCACACCGACCGGATTCGCGGCCCAGATCACGCCGGCGTTCGCATCGGCGTGCGCGCTCATCGGCATCATCCAGACTGCCGCACTCGCCGCGAGCGCGATGGCCGCCATTTTCGTGTGACTCTTCATCGCATGCCTCAGCGGGAAAACGAGGGTTGACTCTCCGGGACCAGTCTTTCAGAGCCAACCCTTCAAAGGGAGAGACGGCCTGTTGTCACAGGCGCGTCTCTTCTGTTTAACGGCGCCACTCCGCCATTGGACCTGGTGCTTCGTCACTTCACCAGCGAGACTTCGATCTTCTCGCCGATCGGCGCGCTCGCGACTTCGACGCCGTTCGCGCCGTCAGTCTGATCGTACACGCGGGCCGCGACGGGCGTGGGCTGCGCGACCCGCTTCGCGGGCGCCGGCTGAGCCTGCTTCGCGTCGTCCTGCGTCTTCATGTTGACTTCCGGATTGTTCGCGGCGGTCACCGGCAAGCCGAGGCGCGCGCGGACCAGCGGGTCGCGATACTTTTCATCGTCCGACAGCACGGCGTCAGCACCCGACTTCGCGAGCGGCGTGGTTGTGCCCGGGCACAGATGGCCCGTCGCTTCGACTGCGCGGCGGTTCGCGTCGCTCTGGCACAGGAGCGCCAGCGCGACATCGGTCAGGCCCATCGCGCGGAATTCGCGTGCATCGAGACGACGTACGCATGCCTGATCGACGAGGGTCGTGCCGCCGGTCGCGCCGAAGCCCGTGATCGACAGGCCGAAGCTGGCGGAGCCCATGCAGGTGTCGGAGAGCGTCGTCGTGAGCGCGGGCGCCGCGATCGACGGCGTCGTGCGCACCGAGTACGAGCTCTGGTTGTAATCGACCGTCGTGCGCGTGTCGAACGCGCTCGAACCGGGGCCGCTCGCCGCCTTGCCGGTCGCGTCGGTGCCGCTCGCATCCGTGCCCGAATTCGTGAGCTGCGGCATCGACAGCGAGATGTTCACGTTCGACGAGCCGCCCTGTGCCGACGAACGGCCACCGCTGGCCGTCGCGACGCCGAGGCCGCCCACCGACGAGGAATTGGAACTGGTGTTGGCCGTCGAGTTCGCCGACGTGCCGATGTTGTTCAGGCTCGAACCGCCGCCCTGGCCGATACCCGTGGACGTCGAACCCGAAACCGAGCCGGACGAGGAATTGGCCGTGGTGTCGGCGTGGGCCAGTTGCGCGGCGCAAAACAGAACCGCGCATGCCAACTGCAAAGTGGTCTTGTTCATTTGGTGCTCCGGAAGAAAGGGGACGCCACGGCGCATGACGGTCCCGGACGACTTAGAGTTTTTTTATAGGTTCGGCAAAGGCGGAGTCCCGCAAGCGCTCGCTCGTCATGACGCCGCCTCTGCCTTGGGGCGCTCAGGCCGGCTTAGCGCCAGCCGCCGCCCAGCTTGCTCCATGCGTTGGCCGCTGCGTCCGCGCCCGAGGTGCCGCCCGCTTGCGCGTTGCCGTGACCGAAACCGCCCACGTTCGACGTGTTGGTGTGGCTCGTCGTGGCGTTGGTCGCGTTGCCCGTCACGCCGAACGCGTTGCCGGCGATCGATTGCGCGTTGCCGTTGGCCGTGCCGTAGTTGCTGGCGGTGAAATGGCCGAAACCCGAGACCGACGCGGCCGTCGAGCCGCCCGAGGTCGAGGAGGAGCTGGAGTTCGTGGTCGTGGCCATTGCGGCGACGGAGACGAACGAGAGCAGTGCGGCAGCGATCAGAGTGCGTTTCATGATTTGCATTCCTTATCGAACAAGTAAGATTGGATTTTGTTTTTTGTTCTTCGAACTACGGTCACGTCGGTTGCGGATAAGCGAACCCCGTTGCGGCGAAGTCCGCCCTCCGTCGCCGCGTGCTTAGCGCCAGCCGCCGCCCAGCTTGCTCCAGGCGTTCGCAGCAGCGTCGGCGCCCGAGGTGCCCGTTGCCGTCGAACCGCCGAAGCCCTTGCCGCCCACCGACGACGTGTTGATGTGGCCGGTCGTCGCGTTGGTCGTGTTGCCCGTCACGCCGAAGCCCTGGCCGGCCGTCGACGATGCGTGACCGTTGGCGATGCCGGCGTTGGTTGCGGTGAACGAGCCGTAGCCGAACACGGCTGCCGCGGTGTTGCCGCCCGAAGTCGAGCTCGAGCTGGACGAGGTGCCCGTGGCGAAAGCAGCGGCGGAAACGAGGGAGAGAACGGCTGCTGCTGCGATCAGTTTGCGTTGCATGGTGAAGTCTCCAGGTGTAGGCGCACAGTCAATTCCAGCTACATCGACGCCGGTATGTAGCTGGCACAGCGAAATCATTTATTTAGCATTCCTATCTCCAAGGCCCGCTTCAACTCCACGTCGATGAACCAGCGTGAAAATCAGCGAGCGTTGGGAAGCAGGGCGCGTTTTGGGCGCGGGCTAACCGGTCAGGAGCGGTGCAAGGTGCGAACGTTGCGGACTTCGTTCAACTGAAGCCGCCGTTCGTGCAACAGGTCAACGTGTAGTTGTGACGGGCTCTTGGCTGCCGTCGAGCGGATCGTGGCGCGTAGGCCTTCCGCATGGTCTATTTGTTTTGCGTTCTTCTTCATCGCAATCCCCGTATCACTTCTTGTGTTTGTCTGCAGGCTTTGGTCTTTCAATTGCCTGCGTTTTGATGTGACTGTACGGAAGATGAATCGGACGAAGCGTGGGCGAGCCAACATTACATTTCACGTCGTAACAATTCGTGAGAAATCTTGGTTGGCCACCGCTCATTCGGCGGGGCCACACCCCTGAAACGCCCTGTTTACGGGGGTCTCCAAAGGTTCACCCGCATAGTGGGAGTGTTACCGACGCAGAAGGCGGGCGACCTGCGTCCGATTTTGAAAGGTGGACACGCGCAACTCAGACCGCGCTCAGACGCGCCATCTCTGTCTCGACGATGAGTTTCTTCAACTCCGGCACACACGACCCGCAGTTGCCGCCGGCCTTCACGCAGGACGTGATCTGCGCGGCGGTTTTCAGTCCCTTGTCGCGGATCGCGTTGCAGATGGTATTGCGTCCGACGCCGAAGCACGAGCACACGGTCGGCCCCGTGTCCTCGCCCTTGACCGAAGGCTGGCCGAGCAGGAGGCTCGCGCGGTCGTCGTCGTCGAGCCGGTCCTTCTCGAAGAGCGTCGCGAGCCATTCCCGCGCGGGCAGATCGGGCCGTTCGGAGATGAACACGCAGCTCTCGATGCGCTCATCCACCACATGCGCCGCGCGATACACGCCCGCGCTCTTGTCCTCGTATTCGATCCAGTCCGCGTGTCGATCGTCGATATGAAAGAGCGCACGCGCCCAGTCGTGATGATCGCCATGCGATGCATCGAAGCGATTGCGGCCCGCCATCTCGTAGCGCACGTGTCGCGCGCCGTGCACGCGCGTCCAGTGCGTGACCATGTCGAGATCGGGCGCGGTGCGCGAGAGCGAAAAGCCGTGCCACGTGACGTGAAATTTCTCGATCGCGACAGGCGTGTGCTTGAATTCAGGCTCGCCCGAAACAGGATCGACGACGGGATTGACCACCGCGCCGACGCGCGCGTCCGAGGCGACCTGATCGTTCCAGTGAATCGGCACGAACACGCTGCCGCGCGGCATGCCGCCGCCGTGTTGCACGCGCGCGATCATCGAACCCCAACGGCTCGACACGCGCGCAAGCTCGCCTTCGCGCACGCCGCATGCGAGCGCGTCTTGCGGATGCATGTCGATGAACGATTCGCTGATGTGTCCCGCGAGCTTCGCGGATCGGCCGGTGCGCGTCATCGTGTGCCATTGATCGCGCACGCGGCCGGTGTTGAGCACGAGCGGATAGTCTTCGTCGGGCGCGTTGACGGGATGGCGCGGCGGCGTCGGGACGAAGCGCGCGCAACCGTCCGCGTGACTGAAGCGCTGATCTTCGAAGAGCCTCGTAACGCTGCCTTCTTCCACGGAGCGCAGCGGCCATTGCGTCGGCTGCAAGGCGTCGTATTGCGCGCGATCGAGGCCCGTCAAACCGCCGATGTCGAACGCGCGATGCACGCCCGTCGCCGCATCGTTGCGATATGCCGAGAGCCGCGCGTGCTCGTCGAAAATCTCATGCGGCCCCGCGAAGTCGAAGCCGTCGAAGCCCATGCGACGCGCGACGTCGCACATGATTCGCCAGTCCGCGCGCGCCTCGCCCGGCGCCGGAATGAACGCGCGTTGACGCGAGATGCGCCGCTCCGAGTTCGTCACGGTGCCGTCTTTCTCGCCCCAGCCGAGCGCGGGCAGCAGCACATCGGCGAACGCGTTGGTATCCGTCTTCTCGACGATGTCCGAGCTCACCACGAGCTCGCACTGTTCGAGTGCCCGCTTCACGCGATCGCCGTCGGGCAGGCTCACGACAGGATTGGTGCCCATCACCCATACCGCTTTCACGCGGCCGGCTTCGATTGCATCGAACAATTCGACGGCCTTCAATCCGGCGCGCTCCGCGATCACAGGCGAATTCCAGAACGTCTGCACGATCTCGCCATGCAGCGGATCGCCGAACTCGAGGTGCGCGGCAAGCGTATTCGCGAGGCCGCCGACTTCGCGGCCGCCCATCGCGTTGGGCTGGCCGGTGAAAGAAAACGGCCCCATGCCCGGCTTGCCGATACGTCCCGTCGCCAGATGACAGTTGATGATGCCATTGACTTTATCCGTCCCCGCGCTCGACTGATTCACGCCCTGCGAATAGACCGTCACCACACGTTCCGTGCATGCGAACAGCCGATAAAACGTCATCAGGTCGTGTTGGTCGAGCTTGCAGTCCTTCGCCGTTTGCGCGAGATCGGAAGGTCCAGCCGCGGCGAGCGCGGCATCGAAGCCGCGGGTATGCGCATCGACGAAGGTCGCATCCGTCGCGCCATGTTCCGCGAGGAATGCGAGCAGGCCGTTGAAGAGCGGAACGTCGCTGCCGGGCTTGAGCGGCAGGTGCAGATCGGCCATTTCGCACGTTGCGGTATGGCGCGGATCGATCACGACGATCTTCATCTCCGGCCGTTTCTCCTTCATCTTCACGATGCGCTGAAAGAGAATCGGATGGCACCATGCCGTGTTCGAGCCGACCAGCACGACGAGGTCCGCGAGTTCGAGGTCCTCGTAGTTCAGGGGCACGAGGTCTTCGCCGAATGCACGCTTGTGCCCCGCTACCGACGACGACATGCACAGCCGCGAATTCGTGTCGATGTTCGCGCTGCCGATATAGCCCTTCATCAGCTTGTTGGCGACGTAGTAATCCTCGGTGAGCAACTGGCCCGATACATAGAACGCGACCGCATCCGGACCATGCTGTTCGATGATGCGCGCAAAGCCGCTCGCAACCGTGCCGAGCGCGTCGTCCCACGACACCTCGGAGAGCGATCCGGTATGCCGGCCGCGCAGCTTCGGGCTGAGCAGGCGCCCTTCGAGTCCGATCGTGTCGCCGAGCGCCGAGCCCTTCACGCACAGACGGCCGAAGTTCGACGGATGCGCTTCGTCGCCCGCGATCGTTACTTCGGTCGCGCTCTTCGGCGACGCCTCCACACCGCAGCCGACGCCGCAATACGGGCACGTGGTTTTGACGGAGGCCGATTGAATCGGGATGATGGGCTTGGTCACGCTCAAGGTCTCTCCTGCTTATGCTGATGCGCCCGCTTCGCAAAGGGTCTTGCCGAAGAGAAGCCTGCCGCGCAGATGCGATACGTCCGTGCGGTTCTGAATCAGATCGAAGTACCAGCCGCCGTCCTTCACGTCGCCATACAGCACCGCGCCGATCAGACGTCCCGCGTTCAACACGAGACGCTTGTAGACGCCGCGCCGGGGATCGCGCAGCACGAGATCCTCGCTGTCGTCGCCGCCGATGAAATCGCCGGCCGAGTACAGATCGACGCCCGTCACCTTCAGCTTGGTCGCGGTCGCGCGCTGCACATAGCGGCGATGCCCCGCGCCCGCGAGATGCGCGCCCGCCACGCGCGCCTGATCCCAGATCGGCGCGACGAGACCGAAGGTCGCCGAGCGATGCTCCACGCATTCGCCCACTGCGTACACGCGCGGGTCGAAAGTCTGCAGCGTGTCGTCCACGACGATCGCACGCTCGCAATGCAGTCCGGCCTCTTGCGCGAGCGCGATGTTGGGCCGCACGCCTGCCGTCATCACGACGAGGTCCGCGTCGATCTGCGTGCCGTCCGCGAAACGCACGGCGCGCACGCGGCTTTCACCGATGATTTCGGTGGTCTGAGCGGCCATCACGAAGCGCAGGCCTTTTGCTTCGAGAGAACGCCTGAGCAACGCGGACGCGCTTGCATCGAGCTGACGATCCATCAGGCTTTCGCCCGCATGCACGACCGTCACGGTCATGCCTCGCCGTTGCAAACCGTTCGCCGCTTCGAGCCCGAGCAAGCCGCCGCCGATGACCACCGCATGACGATGATCGCGCGCCGCATCCAGCATCGTTTCGACATCGTGTATGTCACGAAACGCGATCACGCCGGGAAGATCGCATCCGGGCACCGGAATGATGAAAGGCTTCGATCCGGTCGCAATCAGCAAGCGGTCGTAACGCGCCTCGACGCCCTTCTGCGAACGCACGATGCGCCGCGCCCGATCGATGCCGATGACCGCATCGCCCGCATGCAGCGTGATGCCGTTCGCGTCGTACCACTCGCGCGTGTTGAGGATGATGTCATCGACAGTCTTTTCGCCCGCGAGCATCGGCGACAACAGAATGCGGTTGTAATTGCCGTACGGCTCGGCGCCGAACACGGTGATGTCGTACAGCCCGGGCGCGATCTTCAGCAGTTCCTCGACCGTGCGCATGCCCGCCATGCCGTTGCCGATGACGACGAGCCGCTGGCGCGACGCGGTATCGCGCAACGACGCCATGCCCGCAACCGCATATTCGGTCTTCATGCCGCGACCCACACCTTGCCGCCCGCGACCTTCACGCGATACGCGCTGACCGATAGCTCCGGCGCTTCGAGGCATTCGCCGGTGCGCAGATCGAAGTGCTGCTTGTAGATCGGCGATGCGACGACGATGCGCTCGCCCAGACTCCCCACGATGCCCCGCGACAGCACCGCGGCTTGCGAATGCGGATCGTAGTTGTCGATCGCGTAGACGGCCGCGTCCTCGCCCGCGAGATGGAACACCGCGACCTGCGTGCCCTTCACGAGCGCGCAGACGCCGGTATCCGGCACGATGTCGTCGAGTTCACACACGGCGGTCCAGTCCTGTTCGATACGGTCGTTCATGATCATTTCTCCAGGGTTCAGGCGGTTTCGACTACGACAGCAATGTCAGCGAGCTTCGACTTGCGCTCTTCGAGCGTCGCGGGGCGAATCTGGCCGCGCTCTTCCACGAAGGTCACGTTCGCATCGCCCTGTTCGCTGTTGACGAAGTGACGGAAGCGCTTACGTGTATGCGGGTCCGTGACGGCCTTCTTCCACTCGTCCTCGTACGTATCGACGACGAGTTGCATCTCCGCTTCGAGTTCGGCGGCGATGGACAGCTTGTCGTTGATGACCACGTCGATCAGATAATCGAGGCCGCCTTCGAGGTTGTCGCGCCACACGCTCGTGCGCTGCAGGCGATCGGCCGTGCGCACGTAGAACATCAGGAAGCGGTCGATATAGCGTACGAGCGTGTCGTGATCGAGATCGGACGCAATGAGTTCGGCGTGGCGCGGCTTCATGCCGCCGTTGCCACAGACGTAGAGGTTCCAGCCCTTTTCCGTCGCGATGACGCCGACGTCCTTGCCTTGCGCCTCGGCGCATTCGCGCGTGCAGCCCGATACGCCGAACTTGATCTTGTGCGGCGTGCGCAGGCCCTTGTACCGGTTCTCCAGTTCGATCGCGAGACCGACCGAATCGCCGACGCCATAGCGGCACCACGTCGAGCCGACGCACGACTTCACCGTGCGCAGCGCCTTGCCATAGGCATGACCCGATTCGAAGCCCGCCGCGATCAGCTCTTCCCAGATGAACGGCAACTGCTCGACACGCGCGCCGAACATGTCCACACGCTGGCCGCCGGTGATCTTCGTATAAAGGCCGTACTTCTTCGCGACCTGCCCGACCGCGATCAGGCCATCGGGCGTCACTTCGCCGCCCGGCATGCGGGGCACGACGCTATACGTGCCGTCGCGTTGAATATTCGCGAGGTAGTAATCGTTCGAGTCCTGCAGGCTCGCGTGCTCCTTCTTCAGCACGAACTCGTTCCAGCACGATGCGAGAATGCTCGCGACCGCCGGCTTGCAGATATCGCAGCCGCGCCCCTTGCCATGTTTCGCGAGCAGCGCGCCGAACGTGCGATGCCCTTCCACGCGCGCGATGTGATACAGCTCCTGACGCGAATACGGAAAGTGCTCGCAGAGATGATTGTTCACCGCGAGACCTTGCCGCTTCATCTCCGACTTCATTACCTGCGTGACGAGCGGCACGCAGCCGCCGCACGACGCGCCCGCCTTGCACGACGACTTGATCGCGCCGATGCTCGTCGCGCCGGCGCAGACCGCCGCGCAGATTTCCGCCTTGCTCACGTTGTTGCATGAACAGATCTGCGCGCCATCGGGCAATGCTTCGACGCCGAGCGCGGGCTTCGCCTTACCATCGCTTTGCGGGAGGATCAGGAACTCGGGCGCTTCGGGCAGCTCGATCTTGTTCAGCATCATCTGCAGGAGCGTGCCGTATTCGGCCGCATCGCCGACCATCACGCCGCCCAGAAGAAACTTGCCGCATTCGGACACGACGATCTTCTTGTAGACCTGCTTGCGCTCGTCGCTGTACTGATACGTGCGGCAGCCGGCCGTCTTGCCGTGCGCATCGCCGATGCTCGCCACATCCACGCCCATCAGCTTGAGCTTCGTGCTCATGTCCGCGCCCGCGAACGCCGCGTCCTCGCCGATGATCTGCTTCGCGACGATGCGCGCCATGTCGTACCCGGGCGCGACGAGGCCGAACAACTGGCCTTTCCACAACGCGCATTCGCCGATGGCGAAGATATCGGCATCGCTCGTGCGGCAGGTGTCGTCGATCACGATGCCGCCACGCGGGCCGATCGTGAGACCCGCGGCGCGGGCGATGTCGTCACGCGGACGAATGCCCGCGGAGAACACGATCATGTCGGTGTCGAGATGCGTGTCATCGGCGAAATTCATGCGGTTCACCGCGCCTGCGCCATCGACGATCGCGAGCGTGTTCTTGCCCGTATGCACCGTGACGCCGAGCTCCTCGATCTTCGCGCGCAATACGCGACCGCCGCCATCGTCGACTTGCACCGCCATCAAACGCGGCGCGAACTCGATCACGTGCGTTTCGAGCCCCATGTCGCGCAGCGCCTTCGCTGCTTCGAGACCGAGCAGGCCGCCGCCGACCACCGTGCCCGTCTTCGAGCGCGCGCCGAACGACTGCATCGCTTCGAGGTCCTCGATCGTGCGATACACGAAGCAGCCGTCGCGGTCCTTGCCCTCGACCGGCGGCACGAACGGGTATGAGCCGGTCGCGAGCACGAGCTTGTCGTACGGCAGCACTTCGCCGGTCGAAGCCGTGACCGTGCGCGCCGCGCGATCGATGGCGACCGCGCGCGCGTTCAATTTCAGCGCATAGCCCGAACGCTCGAAAAAGCCCGCTTCGACGAGCGACAGATCAGCCGCGCTCCTGCCCGAGAAAAATTCGGTCAGATGCACGCGGTCATACGCGGCGCGCGGCTCTTCGCACAGCACCGTCACGTGCAGCGCGTCATTGCCGCTATCGGCGAGACATTCGAGGAACTTGTGGCCGACCATGCCGTGGCCGATGACGACGATTTTCATGACGGGCCCTCTCAGTTGGCAATGACGTTGTTGGCTGCGAGGGCGCTTTCGCGCAGTGCCGCTTCGCGTGCCTTGTGTTCGGGAGAGAAACGCACCGCGAGCGCGCACAACGCCGTGCCCGCGACGACCACGCCGAGCATCGAGAGCGTCGCCTGCGCGTTGCCGAGCCCCTTCATCAGGAAGCCCGCCGCGACGGCGCCGACGTTACCGCCCGCGCCGATGACGCCGGCCACGCCGCCGAGTGCCTTTCGGTCGATGAAGGGCACGAGCGCGTAAGTCGCACCGCACGCCATGTGCGTGAAGAGACCGAACGCGAGCATCGAAACGACCGCGAGCACGACGCTCGGCGCATGCGCGAATGCATAGAGACCGAGGCCTTCGCCCGCGATCAATGCGAAGAGCAGCGTCGCGCGGATATCGAGGCCTTTCTTTGCTGCGGCTTTATCGGAGAGCCAGCCGCCGAGCGCGCGGGCGAAGAGCGCGAGCAGGCCGAAGCTGCCCGCCGCCATGCCCGCCTGACCGAGCGTGAGATTGAAGCGATCGACGTAATACACCGCCGCCATGTTGTGGATGAACACTTCCACGCCGAAGCACGCACCATAGGTCACGAACAACATCCACACGCGATAGTTCGAGCAGGCGGCGAGGAAGCTCTGCCAGCCGCCCTTCTTGCCGCCGTCGATGGCGATGCCCGCACGGCGCAGCGTCGCGAAATCGCCTTGCGGACAGTCCTGCGTGTAGCGCCAGTAGAAGAAGGCCATCACCGGCATCGCGATGCCCGGCACGATCAGCGCGACGCGCCATGCCGATGCTTCACCCGTACCGAGCGCGATAGCGGCCGCGACGAAGAGCGGAATGACCGCCTGTGCCGCGCCCGCACCCGCATTGCCCCAGCCTGCCGTGGTCGCGTTCGCGGTGCCGACGACGTTCGGCGCGAACATCACCGACGTGTGGTACTGCGTGATGACGAAGCTCGCGCCGATTGCGCCGATCGCAAGACGGCACCACAGGAAGCTGTCGTAGCCCGTGGACAGCGCCGCGCCGAGCACCGGCACCGCACCCGCGAGCAGCAGCGCGCTATACACCTTGCGCGGCCCGAAGCGATCGCACATCGGCCCGACGACGAGGCGCACCAGAATCGTCACGGCCACGGCCGCGATGTTGATGTTCGCGACCTGATCCGCCGTGAGGCCGTACTCGCGCTTGATGAGCGGCATCAGCGGCGCGCAGGCGAACCACGCGAAAAAGCACACGAAGAAGGCCATCCACGTGAGATGGAAGGCGCGCATCGGCGCGCTGCGCATGCTGAAGAGATCGATCCGGGTGGCTTTGTCCATCGTCTTTCCGCAAAAAAAGAAAGGCGTCCCGCGCATCGACCGGGAAGCCGATGCGGGGGACGCCGTTGTCCGATGCCCGCACGTTCTTCACCTGTCGGGCGCTGTATTCAGGACGGATCGCCGTTGATCCGATGGCAAGACATAAGGCAAGGGCTATGCCATGCGCGACGCATCGGCCGAAGAGGCTTGCTGCATACGGCTTTGCGCAACGCATGCACTGCCGGGGCGCACGCGCTTCACGGCGCGTTTCGATGCAGGCGGGCACAGCGATGGTGCGACGCAGCACTGATGACGTGCGAACGCGCGAACATCGACCTCGTTCTTCGCGCCGGATTTTGTACCAACCGGTTCGTCCGTTCAGTCACTGGAACGAAGCACATTCGCGCCGAAGCGGTGCCGCGTGTGTCGAGCGCGCACAAGCACAGTGCGGCGAGCGCGACCCAGTCCTTGTTTCGCGCAATGGCCCGCTTATTGCATCGAGAAAACCACTGCGGGCAACGGCGCTCGCGGCATCTCGAAGCAAAAGAGCAAGGACAAAGGCGTCCCCATCGTGCAGCGACACGAGCGGACGCTATTGGCGTTTGCCGCGCCGATGCGCCCCACATACGCACATACGCACGTACGCAGAACAGGTAAGCAACGATGAGCACCATCCAAGGCAAAGTCACTCTGTTAAGCGCAGGTCCCGGCGATCTCGACCTGCTGACCCTGCGCGCCGCGAAGGCGCTCGCCGCCGCCGACATCCTGCTCGTCGACGATCTGGCCAACGCGGACATCGTCACGCTCGCGCCGCATGCGCGCGTGATTCGCGTCGGCAAGCGCGGCGGCTGCAAGTCGACGCCGCAAGCGTTCATTCAGCGCCTCATGCAGCGCTATGCGAGGAAGGGATTGCATGTGGTGCGCGTGAAGGGCGGCGACGCTTTGCTCTTCGGCCGCGCCGGCGAGGAGATCGCGGCGCTGCGTGAAGCGCATATTCCGGTCGATATCGTCAACGGTGTGTCGTCGGGCTTCGCGGCGGCGGCGGGACTCGGCATCTCGCTCACGCATCGCGATCATTGCCAGGGCGTGACCTTCGTCACCGCGCACATGCAGGATCACAGTCAGCCGGATTGGGCCGCCCTCGCCGCCACCGGCACCACACTCGCGATCTATATGGGCATGAGCCGCATCGCGAGCATCACGGCATCGTTGATGGAAGCGCTTCCTTCGAATACGCCCGCGGCCGTCGTGCAGAACGCGGGATCGTCGAAGGAAAGGCGTCTCGTCACGACGCTCGGCCGTCTCGCAGAAGAAGCCTCGGCGGCCGGTCTCGGCAGTCCCGCGGTGATCCTCATCGGCGGTGCGATTGGAGAAGCGGCTGAATTCACGACGCACGCCGCGAGCGCGAACGGCCTGGCCCATGCAGCCTGAAGCGGGTTCTCAAACGGCAGGCGGCGCGCTAAAGTCATATGAGCCGCTTTTGCCGTTCTTCGCATGACCTCCTCCGCGTCCCGCATGCTTCGCGTTCTTCTCGTCACCGACACCGACAAGCCCATCGGCGATTTGCGCGAGCAACTCGCCCGCATGGGCTATGACATGCTCGCCGAAGTCGCCGCGCCGTCGGCCTTGCACAAGGCCGTCGAGAGTCAGAAGCCCGATGTCGTCATCATCGACACCGAATCGCCCTCGCGCGATACGCTCGAACAGCTCGCCGTGATGAACAAGGCCGCGCCGCGCCCCGTGCTGATGTTCAGCAACGACGCGGACCAGCAATTCATTCGTGCGGCGGTCGGCGCGGGCGTCACCGCGTATTCCGTCGAAGGGCTCGCGCCCGCGCGGCTCGCACCGATCATCGACGTCGCACTCGCGCGCTTCGCGCATGAAGCGCAATTGCGCCAGCGTCTCGCCAAAGTCGAGGATGAACTGGAGCAGCGCAAGGTCATCGACCGCGCGAAACGTCTGTTGATGGACAAGCGCGGCATGTCCGAACACGATGCCTATGCGGCACTTCGCAAGCGCGCGATGGATCAGGGCGTGAAGGTCGCGGAGATCGCGCGTCAACTGCTCGCGCTGTCCGACCTGTTCTAGCGCCACCGACACCTATGAACTCCCCCGACACGACTTCTCCCGCGCCCGAACGCACGCATCTGCGGCTCGGCTTCGTCGCCCTTTCCGATGCCGCGCCGCTCGCCGTCGCGGCATTGCGCGAACTCGGCGCGCGGCACGGCATCAAGATCGAGTTGTGCCGTCAGCCTTCGTGGGCCGCCGTGCGCGACAAGCTGCTATCCGGCGAAATCGACGCCGCACATGCGCTCTATGGACTCGTGTACGGCGTGCAACTGGGCATCGGCGGGCCGCGGGCGGACATGGCGGTGCTGATGGTCCTCAACCGCAACGGCCAGGCGATCACGCTGTCGCGTCCGCTCGCCGATGCGATCGAGCACGGCGCGAGCGTGAAGGACGCGCTGGCCTCGCTCGGGCGGCGGCCCGTCATCGCGCAGACGTTTCCGACCGGCACGCACGCGATGTGGCTTTACTACTGGCTCGCGGCGCACGGCGTGCATCCCTTGCGCGATGTCCAGAGCGTCGTGATTCCGCCGCCGCGCATGGCCGATGCGCTCGTCGAAGGCGCGCTCGACGGCTTCTGTGCGGGTGAGCCGTGGCACGCGGTGGCCGAGGCGCGCAATGCGGGCAAAACGGTCGCGTACACGAGCGAGATCTGGCCGGATCATCCGGAGAAGGTGCTCGCCTGCCGGCGCGATTTCGCGGCGCTCTACCCGGCGACGGCGCGCGCGCTCGTGCGCACGATGCTCGACGCCTGCGCATGGCTCGATTCGAGCGACCATCGTAAGGAGATCGCGCAGGCGCTGGCGTCGGCTGAACTGCTCGGCGTGCCGCGCGCGCTGATCGAGCCGCGCCTCGTCGCCACGGACGGCGGCGATGCGCGCGCGCTGCCGGTGCGATTCTTCGATGGCGGCGCGGTCAACTATCCGCGCGTATCGGACGGGCTGTGGTTCATCACGCAGTATCGGCGCTGGGGCATGCTCGATGCCGATATCGACGACGCAGCCGTCGCGGCGAGCGTCAATCAGACCGCGCTTTATCGCGACGCGGCGCGGGCGTCGGGGATTGCGCTGCCCGAGGAGCGGCGCGCGGCCACCCTCTGCGATCGCCGGGTTTGGGACGGCGGCGACGCGGCGGGGTATCTCGCGGGGTTCGAAATGCGCGCGTGAAAAGCGCCTACCATGGAATTTCCAGCGCGCAACGGAGATCCGCCATGGAACTGCTCGCCATTGCCATCGACAAGCCCGAGGACACCAACTTCATCCTCGGCCAGTCTCATTTCATCAAGACGGTCGAGGATCTGCACGAGGCGCTCGTCGGCGCGGTGCCGGGCATTCGCTTCGGGCTCGCGTTCTGCGAGGCGTCGGGCAAGCGGCTCGTGCGCACGTCGGGTACGGACGAAAAGCTCGTCGAGCTGGCCGCGCGCAATGCACAGACCATCGGCGCGGGACACAGCTTCATCATCGTGCTCGGCGACGGCTTCTTTCCCGTCAACGTGCTCAATACGGTGAAGACCGTGCCGGAGGTCTGCCGCATCTTCTGCGCGACCGCCAATCCGACGCAGGTGCTCGTCGCTCAGACGGATCAGGGACGCGGAATCGTCGGCGTCGTGGATGGGCTGCCGCCCCTCGGCGTCGAGACGGCCGAAGACGTCCAGTGGCGCAAGGACCTGCTGCGCAAGATCGGCTACAAGGCCTGAATCGCGCCCGAAACGCCCGAAACGCCGGAAACCCGCGCCGCGCCTTGACTTGACCGCGCAAATCGCGAGAATGAGGCCCGCCGCCGCGCGCCTCGCCCGCGCTTTTTTCCGGCCGACGCGCGACATCATGGAAAATACCGGGATACGGTATAAACGCCGAAGCGCTTTTCATGCTTTGCCGCGCTTTCGCGGACGACGCGGCCCGAGGGCCGCGCGCACCGGCAGCATCCCGGCATCACCCCCGCCGATACGGCACCGAACACCGGCCACCCGCGCCGCCCGAGGATAGGGTCGTCCTCGCGCGGCCTACAGGAGCATCACATGACCGACATGAATCCAGGCTTTTTCGGCAGGATAGGCATTGCCTTCGGCGCCTTCTTCGGCATTCTGGGCAATGCAGCGTTCGCGGGCCGCGTGCAGCGCCTGCGCGAAGCGCCCGAAGCGCCCGAAGCGCCCGATTTCGCAGCCGAAGCGCCCAGGCCCGCCGCCGCGCCCGTGGCCGCCGCGCCGGCGCCCGCACCCGCGCAGCCCGCGCCGTCCGTGCTGAAGGAAGCAAGCCCGGTCGCCGCGCTTCAGTTGCTCGGCCTTTTGCAACGCGATGCGCGTTTCATCGATTTCGTCGAAGAGGACATCGTCAATTACAGCGACGCCGATATCGGCGCGGCCGCCCGCCTCGTGCACGACGGCTGCCGCGCGGTGCTGCGCGAGCACTTCACGATCAAGCCCGTGCGCACCGAAGCCGAAGGCAGCCGCGTCACGCTGCAGGAAGGGTTCGATGCGGCCGCGGTGCGTCTGACCGGCAATGTCGTCGGCAAGGCGCCATTCAACGGCCAGGTGAGCCATCGCGGCTGGAAGGTCGAAGACACGCGCCTGCCGAAGCTCGCGCCCTCCCATGATGCAAGCATCGTCGCGCCGGCGGAGGTGGAACTGTGAGCGATATCGACAGCAACGAGAATCAGGCGCGCTATTCGATCGGCGTCGATCTCGGCACGACGCATTGCGCGCTCTCCTATGTAGACATGAGCGCGAGCGACGGCGAGAAAACCGCGCAGGGCGTGCTGCCGATCTCGCAACTGACCGCGCCCGGCGCCGCCGAAGAGCGCGATCTGCTGCCCTCTTTCCTCTATCTGCCGCACGAAAACGAGCTCGCGCCCGGCGATCTCACGCTGCCGTGGACGCAGGAGCGCACGTTCATCGTCGGCGAACTGGCGAGGAGCCGCGGCGCGGGCACGCCGATCCGCCTCGTCTCCAGCGCGAAAAGCTGGCTGTGCCATCCGGGCGTCGATCGCCGCGCGGCTATCCTGCCGTCCGATGCACCCGAGGAAGTCGAGCGCGTATCGCCGATGGAAAGCTCGGTGCGCTATCTGACGCACTTGCGCGAGGCGTGGAATCACGCGCATCCGGACGCGCCGTTCGACCGGCAGGACGTCACCGTGACAATTCCCGCGTCCTTCGATCCCGCCGCCCGCGAACTCACCGCCGAAGCCGCCGCGGCCGCCGGCTATTCGCGCATGACGCTGCTCGAAGAGCCGCAAGCCGCGCTCTATAGCTGGATCCAGAAGTCGGCCGGCGGCTGGCGCAAGCAGGTCAAGGTGGGCGATGTGATTCTCGTCGTCGATGTCGGCGGCGGCACGACCGACCTCTCGCTGATCGCAGTCGTCGAGCGCGAAGGGAATCTCGAACTGCATCGCGTCGCGGTCGGCGAACATATCCTGCTCGGCGGCGACAACATGGACCTCGCGCTCGCGCACACGGTCGCGCGCAAGCTCGCAGCGCTCGGCACGCAGCCCGATCCGTGGCAGTTGCGCGCCCTCACCTACGCATGCCGCTCGGCGAAGGAAACGCTGCTTTCCGATCCGACGGTCGAAGCTGTGCCGCTCGTCGTGCCGAGCCGCGGCTCGAAGCTGATCGGCGGATCGCTGCGCACCGAACTCACGCGCGCGGAACTCACGCAGATCCTGCTCGAAGGCTTTTTCCCGCAAGTCGACGCATCCGCGCGGCCCGTGTCGCGCGCGCGCGTCGGTCTCACGCAACTCGGTCTGCCTTACGCGCAGGACGCCGCCGTCACGCGCCATCTCGCCGCGTTCCTCGGCCGTCAGGTCAACGCGCTGGCCGAAGTCGAAGGCCTCCGGCATCAGGCACCGCAAGGCGCGACGCTGCTGCATCCGAGCGTCGTGCTCTTCAACGGCGGCGTGTTCAAGTCGCCGCTGCTCGTCGAGCGCGTGATGACGACGCTCAATGCCTGGCTCGCCGCCGAAAGCGCGCCGCCCGCGCGTCTGCTCGAAGGCGCGGACCTCGATCTCGCGGTCGCGCGCGGCGCGGCCTATTACGGCTACGTGCGGCGCGGCAAGGGCGTGCGCATCCGTGGCGGCACGGCGCGCGCGTACTACGTCGCGGTCGAATCGGCGATGCCGGCCGTGCCCGGGCTGGAGCCGCCCGTGCAGGCGCTGTGTGTCGCGCCGTTCGGCATGGAGGAAGGCACCGACGCCGAGTTGCCCGCGCAGGAGTTCGGGCTCGTCGTCGGAGAGCCGGTGCATTTCCGCTTTTTCGGCTCGTCGGTCCGCCGGCAGGATCAGGTCGGCACGCTGCTCGAATACTGGCAACCGGACGAGTTGCAGGAGCTCGAGGAGATCGAGGCGTCGTTGCCGCCCGAAGGCCGCACGCCCGGCGAAGTCGTGCCGGTCAAGCTGCATGCGCGCGTGACCGAAGCGGGCACGCTCGAACTCGAAGCGATTCCGCGCGGTTCGTCCGAGCGCTGGAAGGTCGAGTTCGATGTGCGCGGCGGCCTGAGTGGCGACATGCGCGCGGATCAGGGCATGGGCCTGTAAGTGTCCCCGCGCAAGAAAAAGGCCTCGGGCGCGCGGTACAGCGTCGGCATCGATCTGGGCACGAGCAATACCGTCGTCGCCTATGCGCCGGCCGGATCGAACGATATCCGCGTGTTCGAGATCGAGCAGCTCGTCGGTCCCGGCGAAGTGGCCGCGCAACCGCTTCTGCCGTCATTGCGCTATCACTATGCGCCGGGCGAGCTCAAGTCCGAGGATCTGCAACTGCCGTGGGGCGAGATGGAAGCGCCCGCCGTGATCGGCAGATTCGCGAGGACGCTCGGCGCGCAGGTGCCCGGACGGCTCGTGTCGAGCGCGAAGAGCTGGTTGTCCCACGCAGCGGTCGACCGCCTCGCGCCGATTCTCCCGTGGGGCGCGGGCGACGACGTCGAAAAAATCTCGCCCGTCATTGCAAGCGCGAGCTATCTGGCGCACGTGCATGCGGCGTGGAACGAGCGCTTTCCGGATGCGCCGCTCGACGCGCAAGACGTCGTGCTGACGGTGCCCGCCTCGTTCGATGAAGGCGCGCGCGCCCTCACGCTCGAAGCGGCGCGCATGGCGGGATTGGAGACGCTGCGGCTGCTGGAAGAGCCGCAGGCGGCGTTCTACGACTGGCTGTTTCATCATCGCGAGACGCTCGCCGGCGAACTCGCCGCCACGCGGCTCGTGATGATCGTGGATGTCGGCGGCGGCACGACCGACCTCACGCTCATTCAGGTCGCGATGGAAAACGGCGAGCCGGTGCTCACGCGCATCGGCGTGGGCAACCATCTGATGCTCGGCGGCGACAACATGGATCTCGCCCTCGCGCATCTCGCCGAGCGGCGTCTCGCGGGCAGCGACGCGCGCCTGTCCGCCGCGCGTCTCTCGCAACTCGTCGAACGCTGCCGCGCCGCGAAGGAGCAGTTGCTCGGCGACGAAGCGCCTGATTCCGCGTCGATCACGCTGCTCGGCGCGGGCGCGAAACTCATCGGCGGCGCGCGTTCGACGGATATCACGCGCGACGAGATCGAGCAGATCATCGTCGAAGGCTTTTTTCCGAAGGTGTCCGTGGACGATCGTCCCGGCCGCTCACGCGGCGGCATCGTCGAGTTCGGGTTGCCGTATGCGAGCGATCCGGCCATCACGCGGCATATCGCGGCCTTTCTCGGCCAGCACGCGGGCGAGGCGCGCAAGGCGCTCGGCGTCCCCGCCGAAACGCTCGCCGTTCCCGATACCTTGCTGCTGAACGGAGGCGTGTTTCGGGCCGGTCCGCTCGCGCGCCGCATCGCCGATACGCTTTCCGGCTGGCGCGGCGAACCGGTCAACGTGCTCGCGAACCACGATCCCGATGTCGCGGTCGCGCGTGGCGCGGTCGCTTATGCGCTCGCGCGCGGGGGTCATGCGCCGAAGATCGGCGGCGGCTCGGCGCGCAGTTTCTTCCTGCTGCTCGAAGACGACGCCAACGCGATGCGCGGCGTCTGCGTCCTGCCGCGCGGCACGGAAGAAGGCCAGCCGATCCATCTCGCCGGCCGGACCTTCGCGCTCACGCTCGGCGCGCCGGTGCGCTTTCACCTGGCGTCGTCGGTGGCGGAGACGGCGTACACGGCGGGTGAACTCGCGGACCTCGCGGCCGCATCGGGCGATTTCGTGCGCCTGCCGCCGATCGCGACGGTCGTCGACCCGCGCGCCGCGAACGACGGCCGGGCGCGCGAAACGCCGGTCCAGCTGACGACATCGCTCACGGAAGTCGGCACGCTGGAGATGCACTGCACCGCCGTCGACGATCCCGCGAAACGCTGGCTGCTCGAATTTCAGCTGCGCCGCGAAGCGCCGCAGACCGATGACGCCGCGAGCGAACCCCATCCGGCGCTGCCGAAGGCCATCGAGCTGATCGACCGCACGTTCGGCGCGAAGTCGCACGACGTCGGCCCGAAGGAAGTCAAGCGCTTGCGCGCGCAACTCGAACAGACGCTCGGCGCGCGCGACACCTGGGACATCGCGCTCCTGCGCGAGCTCTTCGGCGCTTTGTTCGAGCGCGCGAAGAAGCGCCGCCGCAGCGCCGATCACGAGCGCCTGTGGCTCAATCTCACGGGCTACTGCATGCGTCCGGGCTTCGGGCACCCGCTCGACGAGTGGCGCGTCGAGCAACTGTGGACGCTCTTCGATCAGGGCATCCAGTACAGCAACGAAAGCCAGATCTGGTCCGAATGGTGGACGCTCTGGCGCCGCACCGCCGGCGGACTTCCCGAAGCGGCGCAGTTGAGGCTTCTGGACGACATGGCCTTCGTGCTTCAGCCGCCCGGCACGAGCCGTTATCGCAAGGCTGCGGGTGCGGCGCGCGCGGGCTACGAAGACATGGTGCGGCTCGCGGCATCGCTCGAACGCGTGCCCGTCGAGCGCAAGTTCGAGGTCGGCGAGTGGCTGCTCACGCGCCTGAAAAAGCCTTCGGAGAACGTGCAGAGCTGGTGGGCGGTCGGCCGCATCGGTGCGCGCGCGCCCTTCTATGGCAGCGCGCACGGCGTCGTGCCGCCGGATGTCGCCGTCGCCTGGCTCGACGCCATCCTCGCGCTCGACTGGAAGAAGATCGACCCCGCCGCGTTCGCCGCCGTGCAGATCGCCCGCATGACCGGCGACCGCTCGCGCGACCTGCCAGACGAAGCGCGCGCGGCCGTCGTGCAACGCCTCGAAGCGATGGGCGCGGCGCAGGCGTGGGTCTCGATGGTCCGCGAGACCGTCGAACTCGATCGCGCGGACGAAGGGCGCGTCTTCGGCGAAACGTTGCCCGCGGGGTTGAAGCTCATCCGTTGAGCACGGGACGCGCCGCGCATCGCATCGAAATGCTTCGTCCTCAGAAGCTTTTTTTGGCCGGTACGTCACGCGCAAGCCCCGCCGGGTCTTGAATACCGGCTGACCGCATCCTATGGTTATCAATGTGTCGATATGGACACACACTGAAGGAGGTCAGCATGCCATCCCCACGCAAGGCTCAAGCGAGCCAACCCGCTGAAACTGAAATGTCGAGCCGCAAGAAAACGGCCGGCAGCAAGGCATCGCCCGCGAAGGCCGCAGGCACGAAGGAAATGCAGGTCACGAAGCGCACGACCAAGGCCAAGCCAAAAAGCTGAGCGGCTATCCGAAGTCCCGCCCTCGTCATCGTGCGGGGGGCATTTGATGTGGCTGTCCTTCGAATCGGCGGGCGAGAATCGGACGCTCGCCGATCGGCTCTCGAGACCGACGCTGCCCATCTCTCCTCCTCCTCCCCCTTCGCCAGAACACGCCTCAAAAAGACGCAATATTTTCCGGCTTTATCGGCTGATTGCTAAAAAAAGGCGTATTTGTATGACCGCATTGGCCTAAAGTAGATATCCCGATTCCGTGAGCGAGCATGAAGATGGCCGTCCCCCAACGCGCCGCCGGCGTGCGCAATCCAGGAATTCTTCTCGCGGCAGCCCGTGAGGCCGGCGCGAGCCTGGTACGCAATCTTTCGATTCCGGCGCCGTTTACCGACCCCGTGCTGGAGGCGCAGTTTCTGGAAGACCACAGCCAGCGCTTCTGCGCGTTCCGGCGTGCGTCGACCCTGCTCGCGCTCGCCATCTGGACATGCTTTCTCTGGTGGGACTTCAGCTTCGCCCGCGGCAACCAGGCGCTCGATTCGCGCCTCGCCGATATCCTCGCGCTGCGCTTCGCGGGCATCGCGCTGCTGTTCTTCGTCGGCGTGCTGGTGCTGCGGCCGTCGTTCCGCTCGCACGCGAGCTCGCAGCGCATCATTCTCACGGGCATCTACGGCCTGCTGTGCCTGATCCTCGCGATGGTGGCGATCACGCCCGCGCCCTACAACTACACGCAGCACTTCATCGGGCTGTGTCTCGCGCTGTTCTTCCAGTTCAGCTTTTTCTATCTGCGCTCACGCGTCGCGCTGACGGCCGGCATCATCACGCTCGCGTCGATCGTCGTCCTGCAGATCACCATTCATCTGCTCAACCCCGAGGATTTCTTCGCCGGGCTGTTCTATATGTTCAACGTCGTGGTCGTGGGGCATGGCGTCTGCACGCACGCCGAACGCGTGTCGCGCGAGCGTTACAGCTCGGAGCGCGCGCTCGCGTCGCTCAATGACGAATTGCGCACGGCCAACGTGTCGCTCGGGCGCAAGAACCGCGAGCTCGAAGTCTCGAAGAAGGATCAGGAGAACAAGACCAACGCGCTGCTCGCGCTGCGCGAGCAGCAGATGATCGCCGCGCAGACGGCGAGCCGCGAAAAGTCCAACTTCCTCGCCGCCGCGACGCACGACCTGCGTCAGCCGATGCACGCGCTCAATCTGTTTCTGCAAGCGGCCGCCGAAGCCATCCGCAATGGGGAATTCGATCAGGCCGAGCGGCTCATCAACGAATGCGGGCGCTCGTCCGTGATCCTCGCGCGGCTCCTGAACGCGGTGCTCGATCTGTCGCGGCTGGAATCGGGCCGCGTCGTGCCGCGCTATCACGTGTTCGACGTGCGGCAGACGGTCGAGGAGGCCGCCGAGCAGTTGCGCCCGTTCGCGATGAGCCGGGGCGTCGAACTGAGGTTGCGGCTGCCGAAGGAAGACGTGGTCTGCGTGCGCAGCGACGCGCACTGGCTCGGGCGCGCGGTCGCGAATCTCGTGTCGAACGGCATCAAGTATGCGGACCAGAACAAATCGTCGAAGCCGACGGTGATCGTCGGCGTGGTGCGCTCCGCGACGCGCGCGCGCATCGACGTGCTGGATAACGGCATCGGCATTCCGGCGGATTATTTCGACGCGATCTTCCAGCCGTTCTTCCAGGTCGATAATCCCGAACAGGACCGCGACAAGGGGCTGGGCCTCGGGCTGTCGATCGTCAATGCGGTGATGTCGATGCTCGACCAGCATCGTATCGAACTGAAGTCCACCGAAGGGCGCGGCTCGCGCTTTTCCCTCGAAATGCCGCTGTGCGGGCCGTCGCCCGACAAGCCATCGGCGCGCGCGCCGGCGCGCTCCGAAGCGGACGAAACGGCGCAGCTCAACGGCCGCTACGTGTTGCTGGTCGAAGACGATGGTCTCGTGCGCGCCTCCACCGAAGCGCTTCTGTCGCAATGGGGCGTGCTTTACGACTCCGCCGGGAGCTTCGAGGAGTTCGAGTCGATACTCGGCGACGTCGAGCGGTTCCCCGATCTCATCATCACCGACTTCCGGCTGCGCGATGCCAAGACCGCCCGCGAAGTGGCGATGCTCGGGGCGGCGCGGCTCGGGCGGCCGTGTCCGTGTCTTGTCGTGACCGGTGAACCGGCGGCGAGTATCGTGCCGCTTGCCTGTGAGCAGGATGTGCTTTCGAAGCCGGTCAGTCCGGCGGAATTGCGGCGCGGGATGCTCGCGTTGATCGGTGGCGTTTGCAACGAGACGGCATGACGAGGTACAGAATGCTCGTGCCGGTTGATTAGCATTGCCCCGTGCGGGGGCGGCAGTCGCTCCGTGCTACAAGGACACAGGTTCAGCACGAAACAGCTCCGGCACAGCGCTACGCGTTGCCGTCGGGTCCGCAAGGGAAACCAGCGAATGACCCATGCGGTGAGATGAAAGCAAGGACGTACGGGCGGACCCGATCGACCCAACGGCCGCGAAGCGGGCCGGAGCCATTTGGTGCTGAGCCAGTGAGTGAAGCGGTGCGAGGCGACAGACCGTGCGCGATCCACGCCCGATGGGGCCTATGAGGGCACTCGCTACTGAGCCCACGATGGGCTGGCAAGCATGGCCAAACTGCGTGTGACCGCGGGCCTAGCAAGCTGCTTTCTTTGGTTACTTTCTTTGCAGCAGCAAAGAAAGTGACTGCCGCCCCGCACAGGGGCAGTGCTAATAAACCAATACGAAAACGGGATCCGGCGAAAGCCTAAACCGCCAACCGCGCCCCAAACCACCCCCGCAGCGCCTCAACCTCCTCCATGCAAACAGAATGCGGCATCGGATAAGCATGCCATTCAACATCGCAACCCTGCGCGCGCGCAAATTCGCACGCCTGCTCGCCGAGGCTCACATTGAGCACATCGTCGAAACTGCCGTGCGCGGCGAAAATGGAAATCGAGCGATTCGCCTCGGAGAGCGATTCATCGATCAGCCCTTCCGACGCAATGTAGCCCGACAGCACGATCAGCCCCGCGAGCTTCTCCGGGTGTGTCAGGCCCGCGTGATAAGTCATCGCGCCGCCCTGCGAGAAGCCCGCGATGAAAATGCGCTCGCTCGGAATGCCCCGCGCGTTCTGCTCTTCGATGAGCGCCCGCACGCGCGCCACCGATTGCACGATGCCCGCCTCGTCCACGCGCCGGTTGATGCCCTCGAACGAGAGGATGTCATACCACGCGCGCATCACGTAGCCGTTGTTGGCGGTGACGGCGATCTCCGGCGCGTTCGGAAACACGAAGCGGACAGCGGGCGCATCGGCCAGACGCAGTTCGGGCACGAGCGGCACGAAATCATTGGCGTCGGCGCCGAGGCCGTGCATCAGGATGACGGCGAATGCGGGATTCGGCGCGGTTTCGATCTCGATGGTCGAAGGTTGATCGGTCATTGCCCTTCACTCCTCTCGTCAGATGATGGGAACGAGAATCTGCACGATGCCGACGACCGACACCAGCCACACCAGCGAACGCACGAACGGCACGCCCGCCGCGTAAAGCGGAACGTAGACGAGGCGCGCGACGAAGTACGCGAGCGCGCCGTAATGCGTGAGCGCGTTCTCGCGCCCCGTCACGTGCACGATCAGCACCGCGACCGCAAAAATCGGCAGCGTTTCGAACAAGTTCGACTGTGCGCGCATCAGCCGGCCGGAAAGCCGGCCGGGCGGCGGCGTGGCGGCATCGCGCGGGCCAGTCTGATATTTGATGCCGACTTCGCGATTGCGCACCACGGCCGGGAGCAATACCTGCACCAGCGCGAGCACGAGCGTCCAGGCCAGCATCTTCAGTTCGAAACTCATGGCGTCTCCACGAATGAGAAATAGCCGGGACGGGTCGCGCCCATGATGCCATCACGATCCGCAAGCGTGTAGTCTTGAGTGCGATCCGGCCGGAGTCTTTCATTCATGCACGCGATGACCCTTCGTCTGTCCCCCGGCGACGACCTGCGCGCCGCGCTCGACCACGCATTCCGCACCCGCGCGCTCTCGGCGGCTTTCGTGCTTCAGGGAATCGGCAGCCTGAGCGTCGCCCGCTTACGCTATGCGGGCCGCGACGAAGCCGCAGAACTGCATGGCGATTTCGAAATCCTGTCGCTCGCCGGGACTTTATCGGCGCAAGGTCCGCACCTGCACATGAGCGTGTCCGACGCCGACGGCCGCGTGTGCGGCGGCCACGTCACGCCGGGCTGCATCGTGCGCACGACGGCGGAGATCGTCGTCGCGAACCTGCCGGGCGAACGTTACACGCGCGAGCACGACGCCGCGACGGGCTTCGCGGAGCTCGTCATCCGGGCAGCGTGACAGCGACCGCGGGTTTCGCGCCGTCGAGCGCGAGATCGTGGCGCGCAATCATCTCGAATGCTTCGCTCGTCTCCGAATAATCCCAGCGCTCGACCGTGGTTTGGCGCGCGCCGCCGTCGCCCGCTCGCGCGTCGTGGCGAATCACGTTCACGGAATTGTCGATCGTGCCGCGCGTGCGCCACGACAGCGCCGTGCCCGCCTGCACCGCCCACATGCGGCGCGAAAGACCCGCGAAGGTATCGTGCAGCGGCAGCACGTAAGGCAGATGGATATGCCCGCCGAGAATCAGGTCCGCGCCCGCGCGCGCCCAGCGCTGCACCGCGCGCTCGCGTCCGTGCAGCAGGTTTTTTTCGTCCTGCGCGCGCGTGACGGCCACCGGCTGATGCGTGACCACGATGCGCAACTGCGCCGCGCTCGCCGTCTCGAGACGTGCGGCGACGCGCCTGATCTGCTGCATCGACACCTCGCCGTCCTTGTGACGGTAGGCGCGCGTCGTGTTCACGCCGAGCACGAGCAGTTCGGGCGATTGAAAGCTCGGCTCGAGATCGGCGCCGAACACGCGCTGATGATTCGCATACGGATAACAGAGCCGCGCGAGCGGATCGAAGAGCGGAATGTCGTGATTGCCGGGGACGACGAGCGTCGGCGTCGCGCCGAGCGTATCGACGAACGCGCGCGCCGCATCGAACTGGTGCCTGCGGGCGCGCTGCGTGATGTCGCCCGACAGCACGACCAGATCGGGCGACAGCGCATCGGCGAGACGCAGCAGCGCCGTGACGACCTGAGGCCGCTCGGTGCCGAAATGCGTATCGGAAATCTGCAACAGCAAGGTCATGAGCGATTCGCTTCGGCCACCGTCGGTTCGGGCTTGAGCAGAAAAAGAGGCTTGTCGGAGACGCGGAACTCCAGCGGCATCTGCAGCTTCGCAATCTCGCCGTCCATCGCGATCTTGATCGGCCGGCGCCGCTTCGACGGATGCGTCACCGTGATGCGCTCGAACGTCAAGCTCACGACATGATCCGAATCGGACAGACGCCCCGCCGCGCCATGCAGCGACAGCCACAGATGCATGAGCCGTCCCACTGGGCGCGGCGCAATCGCGACGAGCAAGCCCTGTTCCAGCGCGCGCGCTGCGTCCGGCATGCCGATCTGCTCCATCTGCAGCCGGTTGTTGCCGACGAAGAGCGTCGACGAGCGAATTTCGGTGGTCTTGCCTTCGTGATCGATATTCAAACGCAAATGCCGATGCGGCTTCAGCATCGTCAGGAGCGCCGACCACAGCGCGACCAGTCGGCTTCGGCCGAATTGCCGCTTGTAGATTTCGCGATCCTCGAGCAGCCGCGGATAGAGCCCGAGACTCGCGTTGACGAGAAACATGCGTCCGTTGACAAAGCCGACCTGCACCGGATAAGCGCGCGCATCGAGCAGAAGTTGCGTCGATTGTTCGAGGTCGGCGGGAATGCCGTGGTCGCGGCTGAAGTAGTTGAACGTGCCGCGCGGCAGCACGGCGAACGGACAACCGGCGTCGTGCGCCGCGTGCGCGACCGTGCAGAGCGTGCCGTCGCCGCCCGCGCCGACGAGCACGCCGTCCTGCTCGCACGCCGCCGCGGCGGCTTCGCGCGCGATGCTCGCGAGGCGGCGCGGATCGTCGACGACGCGCAATTCGAAGCGCCGCCCCGCCGCGCCGAGTTCGCGCTCGAGCACGGTGCGTGTGGCGTCGGCCTGGTGGCGGCCCGAGCCCGCGTTCATCACGATGAAGAACGGCGCGTCGGCGGCGAGCGTCTTTTCTCTTTCGGCGGATGCGGCGGTGGGAGTCATGGGCGGCGCTCCTTCGTTATCCGCGCGAGACGTGCACGGCAAAACAAGCTCCGTGCGTGCGCGCAGAGCCTGCCGATTATAACGAAAGGCTTACAGCCGGACCGCCCGCGCTTACGTGTGCTCGCCGCGAATGTAGAACTCGAGCTGCTGAATGGTGAACTGCTGCTCCGAAATGATGTTCTTCACCAGATCCCCGATGGAGATCATGCCGACGAGCTTGCCGTTATCGATCACCGGCAAGTGGCGCATGCGCTTGTCGGTCATGAGCGCCATGCAGTCGTCGGTGGTCTGATCGGGGCGCACGTAGCGCACCTGCGAGGTCATGATGTCGCGCACGGGCGTCTGCTTCGACGCGCGGTCCATCAGGACGACTTTGCGCGCATAGTCGCGCTCGGTCATGATGCCGACGATTTCATCGCCCTCTGTGACGATCACCGCGCCGATATGCTTGTCGGCCATCATCTTGATCGCATCGAAGACCGATGCCGTTGCGGCAATCGTATAGACCGTCTGGTCGGGTTTCGAATTCAGAACCTGTGCGACTGTTGCCATCGAGCGCCTCCGTTATGAGCGGGGAACGTTGTTGCGCCTGGGCGACGGGTTGTCTTGCGCCTTTGTGAGCGTAAAGCCTCGCGCGCCATGCCTTCATAGGCATTAACCCGACCATTCGAAAAAGTATAGATCAACGACGCGACGTGGAAGGTGCGGCGTGCCGCGCGAATCAGTCTGCGTGCCGCCTGATTCGACTTCTGTTTCCGCTTCAGTTTCGTCGCCAAATGCCGCTAATCACATACACGACGGCAACGCGGCGCGATGCACCGCTTAGAGGGAGAACGAGGTGAGCAGTTCACAGCAGGATATCGAGCAGCGCGTGCGGCTCGCGGGCAGCAACATGTTCGAATTGCTTCTGTTCAGGCTCGGTGAGGCGCCGGGCTCGGAACAGCGCGAGCTTTACGGCATCAACGTGTTCAAGGTGCGCGAGATTCTCGCGATGCCGACGATCACGGCCGTGGCCGGATCGAGCGGGGACATTCTCGGCGTCGCGGATATTCGCGGACAGATCATTCCTGTGATCGATCTCGCGCGCATCACCGGCTGCCGGCCGAAGAACGGGCTGAAGATCCTGCTCGTCACCGAGTTCGCACGCACGACGCAAGGCTTCGCAGTCGAGGAAGTCGACGATATCGTGCGGCTCGAATGGAATCAGGTGCTGTCTGCCGAATCGCACTCGGGCGGCAAGACCGTGACGAGCTTCGCCCGGCTGGATGGCAACGTCGACGGCTCGCGGCTCGCGCAGGTGCTCGACGTCGAGCGCATCGTGCGCGACGTGCTGCCGTCGAAGGAAACCGATATCACCGAGGAAAATACCGGGCGGCTCACGCTCAGACCGGGCGCGCGCGTGCTAGCGGCGGACGATTCGGGCGTCGCGCGGGCGCTCATCGAGCAAAGCCTCACCGCGATGGGCGTGCCCTTCGTGATGACCAAGACGGGACAGGAAGCGTGGAACGTGCTGGAAGCCGCGCTCAGAAAAGCGCAGAAGGAAGGCACCGAGGTCGCGGATCACATCGCGCTCGTGCTCACGGATCTGGAGATGCCCGAGATGGACGGCTTCACGCTCACGCGCCGCATCAAGGCGGAAACGGGGCTGATGCACATTCCGGTGGTGATTCACTCGTCGCTGTCGGGATCGGCGAACGAGCAGCATGTGCGCAAGGTCGGCGCAAACGCGTATGTGTCGAAGTTCGAGGCGTCGGAACTCGCCAACGTGATGCGCGGCGCGCTCGCGCACGCCGCCTGAAAAACGATCGGCGCCCGCGCAACACGGACCTTTTGAGTCCGCGTCGGCGGGCGCCGAAGCAGTCCTTCAGCCGATACGCCCGGCGGATAAGCCGGGCCGGCCGATTCGATTAGTGACCGAAGAAGACCGATTGCGGGTTGTTGCTCGATTGCGCCGCACGGTTGCCCGATTGCGCCAGCGTGTCACGCGAGCCGCCGAAAGCGGTAGTGTTCACGCCGTTGGCGTTTTCTTCAGCGGCGATCGCTTGTGCGCTCGGGCCTTGTTGCGACGTCGGCGCGCCGACGGCCGGACGGTAGAACGGAGCCGGGCCATAGCCGCTTGCGAAAGCGGGTGCGGCGAGCGTGGCGGAAGCGGCGATCAGGAGGGTAGCGATGAGGTTGCGTTTCATGGTGTGCTCCAAAGACGGTTGACGTTCAATCAGAAAGCGCCGCAGCGGTCTTGCGAGAAACTGTCTGCTACGTCGATGGAATGCAGTGTATACCCCTACTATCGCTTTTTTATCCCCATAAATTTCAATACAGTTTTCGCTCTTGGCCAACAATGCGTGGCCGCACGAGCGTGCGAATCTCGCGCAGATGCCCGTGGGACATGGGAGCGAAGACCTTGCGCCGTAGGTTGGTATCGCGCGTCGTTTGCAAGGGACGAAACAATTTAATTATCGAACTAGCGTTCGATAAACGGCTTGATTTCAGTGGACGAGCCGCCCGATCAGACGAACCAGTTCGGCCGGCGGATTGCCCTTCTGGCAGTACCCGTCGAAGCCCGAGTGGACGCCCTCGGGCCGCACCAATTCCTCGCCCAGTGCCGTAAACGCGATGATCACCGCGTCGCGCGTACCGGCGATCCGGCGCAGCACGCGCGCGGTCGCGTAGCCGTCGTGCTCGGGCATCGTGATATCGAGAATGACGACGTGCGGCACCCAGCCGTTGACCGCGTGCAGCGCGTCGACGCCAGAGAGTGCGAAGCGGGTGTCGAAGCCGTCCGATTCCAGCGCGGCGGAAAGGGCTTCGGCGCTGTAGGCGTTGTCGTCGACGACGAGAATGCGCCACGGATCGCGGTCTACGTCGACACTACGGTCCGTCCACAGAGAGCAATGAGGGGAATGCAGGGAGACGGGCATGGGCATGGCACGAAAGCGACATGCTGGCTCTGACGCAGGTTTCGCGCCCGCCCGCCGCAAAGCTCACGCGTCGCTCTCCTTTTTGCTTTTGCGACGCTTTCCCGACGTCGTCGCTTCTGACTCGCGCAGCCGGGCATTCGCCTCGACGAGCGATGCGGCGTCGCACTGACGCAACGCGAGATCGACTTCGCCGAGCGCGCCGAAAAGCGCCGCCTGCTCCGCTTCGTCGAGCGGCGCTGCGCCCGGTCCGGCTACTCGCTGCGCTTCCTTGTCGAGGCGCTTCAGAAGCTTGGCGCCGAAGCGGGTATCGATCACGCCCTCGCGCGCGAGCCCCGCAATCAACGACGCGAGCCGGACGAGCCCGCCCGCCGTGGTTTGCGTTGCTCCGTCCAGATCGTCACGGTCTTCCACTGCCTTCTCCTCAGGTGGGCACGCGAGCCCGCGCGCGCGGCCGACTCGATGCGAGGCGCCGCGCGAGCGCCCCTCTTGCGTGGCGCGATGATACGCCGACAAAATGACAGCCATATTTGCACGAACCGAGGTGCCGGTGGCGATTGTTTCACTCCTGGTTTGCGCATTACGATCGCGATCCGGGGCGCGACCAATGGCACACTAGCGCGTGGCGCCGCGCATATGCAGAGCGTCGAGGCCGCATCGTCAGCGGACGCGCCGCATCCCCAGAATGCAACCGAATGCCCGCATGAATCCCGCTACCCTGCAAAGACCGCCCTACGGCTCCGATTTTTCCGGGCTCGTCTGCGGCTTCCGGTTTCATGTCGATCGCCCCGGCGAGCCGATCGATGCCGAAGCCGCGAGCCAATGGCTCGCCCGCGACGACACCACCCGGGAATTCGTCTGGCTGCACTTCGATCTCGCGAACAGTGCGTGCGAGCGCTGGATGCGCGGACGCCTCGGTCTGCCCGACGCATTCTTCGAGACGCTCAACGAAGGCTCGCACTCGACGCGCATCGAACATCAGGAAGGCGCGCTGTTGGCCGTCATCAACGATGTGATGTTCAACTTCGAGCTGACGCCCTCGGAGATCGCGACGCTGTGGGTCTATACGCATCAGAAGCTGCTCGTCACGGCGCGCCTCAAGCCATTGCGTTCGGTCGACTCGCTGCGCGAGTCGGTGAGGCGCGGCGAGCTTTTTCGCTCGCCCGCCGAACTCCTCGCGCATCTGCTGCGCGATCAGGCGGATCTGCTCGTGCATATCGTGCGGCGCACGAGCGTCGAGGTCGATGGCATCGAGGATCGTTTTCTTTCGATGCGCGGCGCGGCGACCCGCACCGATCTCGGCGGCCTGCGGCGCGTGCTCGTGCGGCTGCAGCGTCTGCTCGCCCCCGAGCCCGGCTCCGTGTTCCGCCTGCTCGCGCGGCCACCGCGCTGGCTGCACTCGCAGGACATTCAGGACCTGCGTGACGCGACCGAAGAGTTCTCGCTCGTGCTCAACGATCTCGCCGGACTCGTCGAGCGCATCAAGCTCCTGCAGGAAGAGGTCGCGACGCGCATGGACGAGCAAAGCAACCGCACGCTCTTCACGCTCACGCTCGTCACCGTGCTCGCCTTGCCGATCAACATCGTCGCGGGCTTCTTCGGCATGAACGTGGGCGGCATTCCGCTCGCGGAGAATCATCACGGCTTCTGGCTGCTGGTCGCGATCGTCGCGACGTTCACCGTGCTCGCCGGATGGTGGGCGTTCCGCCGCCGCCGCGATATGTAGCACAACGGCCAGGCACGATCGATGCAATGTCTTTCCGATGGAGGCGCATACCTCGTAAAACGTCGGAGGACATCATGGACAAGAACCGCATCGAAGGCACGGCTCGTCAGATGAAGGGCATCGTTCGCGAAGCCGTCGGCAAGGCAACCGGAAGCCGCAGCACGCAAATGCGCGGCACCGCCGAAAAGATGGCGGGCAAGGTGCAGGCAAAGCTCGGCGCGGCAGCCGATGCCGTACGGCGCATCAAGAAGTAACCGCCACGCCGCTTGCTGCACGTCAGAAGCCCAGGTCGCTCAGGCTCGGATGCTCGTCGGGCCGGCGGCCGAGCGGCCAGTGATATTTGCGATCCGCTTCCTTGATCGGCAAATCGTTGATCGAGGCATGGCGATGCGTCATCAGTCCCGCTTCGTTGAATTCCCAGTTCTCGTTGCCGAAGCTGCGATACCAGTTATTGGCATCGTCATGCCATTCATAGGCGAAGCGCACCGCAATGCGGTTACCCTTGTACGCCCACAACTCCTTGATCAGGCGATAGTCGAGTTCGCGCGCCCACTTGCGCCGCAGGAACGCGACCACTTCTTCGCGCCCGTTCGCGAACTCCGCGCGATTGCGCCAGCGCGTGTCCACGCTGTACGCGAGCGAGACGCGCTCGGGCTCGCGCGTGTTCCAGGCATCTTCGGCGAGACGGACTTTGAGCTTGGCAGATTCTTCATCGAACGGGGGAAACGGCGGCTTGGATTCCATGGCGAGTCCTCTTCCTTGTCAAGCGATGCGATAGGTAGACAGGTCTGTCTACTGAGCGCACTCTAGCGCAGGTAGACGAACCTGTCTACAATCGACTGCATGAATACTTCAGTTTCGCCCATCGATGTCTCCGAGCTCGCCCCGGACGCGCGCATTCTGCATACCGCGCACGGTCTCTTTTATCGCGACGGCATTCGCGCAACGGGCGTCGATCGCGTGATCGCCGAATCTGGCGTCGCGAAAAAGACGTTCTATCGCTACTTTCCAAGCAAGGACGACCTGATCGTCGCGTTCCTGGATTTTCGTCACGATAACTGGATCACGTGGTTCCGCGATGCGCTCGCGCGCCACGGCGGAAAGCTCAACGCCCTCGTTCCCGCGCTGGCGGAATGGTTCGGCAGCGAGAATTACCGGGGTTGTGCGTTCATTAATTCGGTCGTCGAAGTCGGGGCGACGTTGCCGCAAGCAGTCGATATTTCGCGCCGTCACAAACGCGACATGACCGCGGCGATCCGCACGCTGATGCCGGCTTCGCGAACGGCCAAAGCAGATGCGCAAGCGCTTGCACTGGCGGTGGACGGCGCGATCGTCGCCGCGCAATTCGCCGACTCGCCCGCGGATGCGTTGAAGGCGCTTGCGCGCGTGGTGCGCGCGATCGCGGCGGCGCAACGAAGCATCCAGTAACCGACTGGCGTTACTTCGTCATTGCGCTTTCGATGGGCGTAACAGCCGGCTTCGACGTGACTGACGATAGCGCCTGCTCAACGACACCCGCGAGCCTTGCGAACTGAGGTGCGATCTGATCGTTGGGCACGCACGCGTAACCGAGCATCAACCCCTTTCTCGCCGCGAGCCGGTTCAGGTAATAGTTGTCGAGCGGCCGCGTCACGACACCGGCGGACAGTGCGGTGGCGGCGATCGTCCGGTCGTCGGCGAAATCGGGCAGATCGAGCACGAAGTGCAGACCGGCTTCATCGCCGCGCACCGGCAGCGAATCGCCGAAGCGGGCGCGGATCGCGTTGATCAGCAGTTCGCGCCGCTCGCCGTACAGACCGCGCATGCGTCGCACATGCGAGGTCAGATGGCCATCCAGAATGAACTCGGTGAGCACGGCCTGCTGCATCAGCTGCCCCTCGCGGTAGAGTTCGGCCACGCCGGTGCGAAAGGAATCGACGAGATTGTCCGGCACCACCATATAGCCCATGCGCAAGCCCGGATAGAGCATCTTGCCGAGACTTCCGACATAGATCACCTGCCCCGCGTCGTCGAGCCCTTGCAGCGATGACAAGGGCCGGCTGCCATAGCGGAACTCGCTGTCGTAATCGTCCTCGATGATCCAAACCTTGTGCTGGCGCGCGAACTCGAGCAATGCGCGGCGCCGCGCGAGACTCATCACCATGCCGAGCGGATATTGATGCGATGGCGTGACGAGCGCGATGCGCGGCGGCTCGGCCATGTCGCGCGCGGCGGGATTGAGCCCTTCGTCGTCGACGGGAATCGGCACGAGCGTCAGCCCCGACGACTGCAGCACGCTGCGCACGCCCCAG
Organism: Caballeronia sp. INML3B; assembly: GCF_023631305.1. Taxonomy (NCBI): domain Bacteria; kingdom Pseudomonadati; phylum Pseudomonadota; class Betaproteobacteria; order Burkholderiales; family Burkholderiaceae; genus Caballeronia; species Caballeronia sp. INML3B. The sequence goes on along the minus strand of NZ_JALQDI010000040.1, from coordinate 143,129 downwards.
TAGCAGGGTTCCTCGACCCACGCGCGATCGCCGAAATCGGTGAGCAGGCGCATGGCGAGATCGATGGACTGGTGAATGCCCGTCGTGATGATGATCTGGTCCGGGTGACACTTCACCGAGCGCGCGACGCGCAAATAATCGGACAGTGCGCGCCGCAGCGGCCGATAGCCGCCGCCGGGCGCGTAGGTGAGCAGTTCGGGGCTCGCGCGTTTCCACAGGCGCGCCTGCAAGCGGCTCCACGTGCGCGCCGGGAATTCCGCGACGTCCGGCACGCCCGGCATGAATGCGCCCCACTGCTTCGGCGACACGCCCGCCTGCGCGATCAGACGCTCGCCGCGGCGCGAGATCGTGCACGGCGCCTTCGTTTCCTCGGCGCGCGCTTTCTTGCCGGCGACGCCATCGCGCGGCGCGGTGTCGGCGACATAGGTGCCGCTGCCGGTCGTCGAGGTCACGTAGCCTTCGGCCGTGAGCTGATCGTAGACATGCAGCACCGTATTGCGGGCGATGCCGAGATCGGTCGCCAGCGTGCGTGAACTCGGCAGCTTCGTGCCCGGCGCGAGTTGGCCCGTCAGGATGGCCTGCTGCATGAGTTCGAGCACTTGCCGGTACATCGGCTCGGTGGCCGACCGGTCGAGCCGGGCGCTCAGCCAGTCGGCCAGGATGATCGTATCCATGAAGTCTCCCACCGCTCGGAGCCGCTTGGCCGGCGCGCTCAAGTGGTTCTATTTTGAATATTGAAATGGCTCCCCATTGTAGAACCGTAACGGGCTATAGTTATCGCAAGCAGTGGAAATAATTTCCGGGCGCCGAAGGCGGTCGGCAGTATCAGGGTTTTCCGAAGGAGACACGGAAGATGAAATCCGATCAGGTGATCGTCAGCTTTCGCGGTGTGCGAAAGACGTACGACGGTGAAACGCTCGTCGTCAAATCGCTCGATCTCGACATCTATCAGGGCGAATTTCTCACGCTGCTCGGGCCGTCCGGCTCCGGCAAGACCACTTGCCTCATGATGCTCGCGGGCTTCGAGTTCCCCACCGGCGGCGAAATCTGGCTCGACGGCAAGCTCCTGAACAAGGTGCCGCCGCACAAGCGCGACATCGGCATGGTGTTCCAGAACTACGCGCTCTTTCCGCATCTGTCGGTGCAGCAGAACGTCGAGTATCCGCTCACGGTGCGCAAGATGTCCGCCGAAGAGCGCGCGCATCGCGTGAACAACGCGCTCAAGATGGTGCGCATGGAAAGCTTCGCGAAGCGTTACCCGGCGCAGCTTTCGGGTGGCCAGCAGCAGCGCATCGCGCTGGCCCGCGCGCTCGTGTTCGAGCCCAAGCTCGTGCTAATGGACGAACCGCTCGGCGCGCTCGACAAGCAATTGCGCGAGCATATGCAAATCGAACTCAAGGCGCTGCACGAGAAGCTCGGCGTCACCTTCGTCTACGTGACGCACGATCAGGGCGAAGCGCTCACGATGTCCGACCGCGTGGCGGTGTTCGACAAGGGCATCGTGCAACAGCTCGACACGGTCGATCACCTGTATGAAGCGCCCTGCAACGAGTTCGTCGCGAACTTCATCGGCGACAGTAACCGCCTGCGCGGCACCATCGAGCAGATTCAGGGCGACTTCTGCGACATTCGTCTTGCCGACGGCACGCGTGTGTCCGGACTCAACGTCGCGAACGCGAAGCCGGGTGCGCCGGCCATTGCGTGCATCCGGCCGGAGCGCATGAAGCTCACGCAAGGCAACGGCCATGCGAACGGCAACATCAACGCGCTCGCGGGCGAAGCGAAGAGCCTCATCTATTTCGGCGATCACGTCCGCATGCGCTGCGGCGTGCGCGAGCAGGACGAATGCTTCGTCAAGGTACCGCTCGGCACCGCGGCGCTCGACGGCTTCACGCCCGGCGCGCCCGTCGCGCTCGAATTCGCGCCCGAGCATTTGCGTGTGTTCGCCTGAATCCCGATCAGGCGTCGCGCTTCCCACCCGTAGGTCCACTGACAAAACCAAGTCGAAGAAGAGAGGAAACCATCATGAAGAAGTTCGCACTGTGTTCCATGGCGGCTGCGCTCGCGTGCGTGTCGGCGGCGTCGGGCGCGGCGGAAATCACCGTCGTCAATTTCGGCGGCGCGAACGGCGATGCGCAGAAGGTCGCGTTCAATCAGCCGTTCGAGCAATCGACGAAGAACAAGGTCACGGCCGTCGAATACAACGGCGAGCAGGCCAAGGTCAAGGCAATGGTCGAAGCGAAGCACGTCAACTGGGACGTGGTCGAAGTCGAATCGGGCGATCTCGGCCGCGGCTGCGACGAAGGGCTCTATGAAAAGCTGGACTGGTCGAAGATCGGCAAGAAGTCGGACCTCGTGCCCGAATCGCCGCAAACCTGCGGCGTCGGCTTCTTCGTCTGGTCCACGGCGCTCGCCTACAACGGCGACAAGCTGAAGACGGCGCCGGCAGGCTGGGCGGACTTCTGGGACACGAAAAAATTCCCCGGCAAGCGCGGCATGCGCAAGGGCGCGCGCTACAACCTCGAATTCGCGCTGATGGCCGACGGCGTCGCGCCGAAGGACGTCTACAAGGTGCTCGGCACGAAGGCCGGCGCGGACCGCGCGTTCAAGAAGCTCGACGAACTCAAGCCGTCCATTCAATGGTGGGAGGCAGGCGCACAGCCGCCGCAGTTCCTCGTCGCGGGCGATGTCGTGATGTCGACCGCGTATAACGGCCGCATCGACGCCGCGCGCAAGGAAGGCAAGAACCTGAAGGTCGTGTGGAACGGCAGCATCTACGACCTCGACTACTGGGCGATTCCGAAGGGCTCGCCGAACAAGGACGTCGCGCAGCAGTTCATCGCATATTCGGTGTCGCAGAAGCCGCAGGAAGTCTATGCGAAGAACATCGCGTACGGCCCGGTGAACAAGGCGGCGATCTCCGCCCTCGACACGAAGACGAAGGCCGACATGCCGAACTCGCCGGAGAACGCGAAGAACGCGGTGCTGCAGGACATGGCGTTCTGGACCGATCACGGCGACGAGCTCGAGCAGCGCTTCACCGCGTGGGCGTCGAAGTAAACGCATCATAAGCAGCAAGACGGTCGCGCTTTTCGAAAGCGCGACCGCAAAGAAGGAGACTCAAGCGTGAACACCATGACGATCCCCGCCGAAGAATCGCGCGAATCAAGCGCGCGTCTGAAGCGCGAATTGAAGATCGCAGATGCGAAAAAGCGCGCCATGGCGCTCATGCTCATCGCGCCACTCGCCATTTTTCTGTTCCTGATTTTCGTCGTGCCGATCGGCGCGCTGCTCACGCGCGCGATCGAAAACCCCGAAGTGGCGAACGCACTGCCGCACACCGGCGCGGCGCTGGCGAAATGGGACCGCAAGGCGCCGCCATCGGATGAAGCTTATGCCGCGCTAGCGCAGGATCTCACCGCGATCTCGGACGGCGAATCGATGGGCGCACTCGCGCGGCGCCTGAATACCGAAATCCCCGGCTATCGCTCGCTCGTCGCGAAAACCGCACGCGCGATGCCGCTCACCGGCGACGACGGCAAGGCCCTGCCCGCCGCGCAGATCAAGGCGAAGATCCTCGAGATCGACGAGCGCTGGAACGACCCCGCGTACTGGCAGGCGATCGCGAAGAACGCGGGCCGCTATTCGCCGTTCTACATGCTCGCGTCGCTCGATCACAAACAGGACGGCTTCGGCAACATCGTTCATGCGGAGCCGGATCAGTCGATCTATCTCAACGTCTTCGGCCGCACCTTCGTGATCGGCGTGGGCGTGACGCTGTTCGCGCTGCTGCTGGGTTATCCCCTGGCCTACTGGATTTCGACGCTGCCCGAGCGCCGCGCCAACCTCGTAATGGTGCTCGTGCTGATTCCGTTCTGGACGTCCGTGCTGGTGCGCGTCGCCGCGTGGATCGTGCTTCTGCAAAGCGAAGGGCTGGTGAACACGGCACTTCTCGGCAGCGGGCTGATCGGCTCGCCGCTGGCGCTGCTCTTCAACCGCGTCGGCGTCTATATCTCGATGACGCACATCCTGCTGCCCTTCATGATCCTGCCGCTCTACAGCGTGATGAAGTCGGTGCCGCCGACCTATCAGCGCGCGGCCGTTTCGCTCGGCAGTCATCCGTTTGCCGCGTTCTGGCGCGTCTATGTGCCGCAGACTTACCCGGGCATCGGCGCGGGCGTGCTGCTCGTGTTCATTCTCGCCATCGGCTACTACATCACACCGGCGCTGCTCGGCGGGCCGAACGATCAGATGGTCAGCTATTACATCGCTTACTTCACGAACGTAACGATCAACTGGGGCATGGCGTGCGCGCTCGGCGCGCTGCTGCTCGCCGCGACACTGCTGCTCTACGTGGTCTACGGACGCTTCACGCGCGCCAACGTGAGCTTGGGGTAACAAAAGATGAAACTCGCCAAACCGATGTTCGCGCCGCATACGTCCGCCATCGAGCGCATCTGGTATTTCGCGTTGCGCATCATTTGCGTGCTGACGCTGCTCTATCTGATTTTGCCTGTGCTCGCGATCGTGCCGCTTTCGTTTTCATCGAGCACGTTCCTGGTTTATCCGATCCCGGGCTGGTCCATGCGCTGGTATCACAACCTCGTCATGTCCGATGAGTGGCGCATGGCCGCAAAGAACAGCTTCATCGTTGCGCCTTCGGCAACGCTCGTCGCGACGATCCTCGGCACGCTCGCCGCGGTCGGGCTCACGAAGGCCAATTTCATGGGCAAGAGCCTGCTCATGGCCGTGCTCATTTCGCCGATGATCGTGCCGGTGATCGTCGTCGGCGTTGGCATGTATCTGTTCTTCGCGCCGCTCGGCATCGCCAATACCTATTTCGGGCTGATTCTGGCGCATGCGGCGCTCGGCGTGCCGTTCGTCGTGACGACCGTCGGCGCGACGCTGCAGAACTTCAATTACAACCTCGTGCGGGCGAGTCAGTCGCTGGGCGCGAGCCCGTTGAAGACGTTCTTCCGCGTGACGCTGCCGGTCATTGCGCCGGGCGTGATCTCGGGCGCGCTGTTCGCGTTCGCCACCTCGTTCGATGAAGTCGTGGTTACGCTTTTTCTCGCCGGCGCCGATCAGACGACGCTGCCGCGGCAAATGTTTACCGGCATCCGCGAAAACATCAGTCCGACGATCGCCGCGCTCGCGACGATCCTCATCGTGTTCTCGACGAGCCTGTTGCTCGCGCTGGAGTGGTTGCGGGGTCGTGCGGCAGCGCGCGCAGTCGCTTAACGGGTCGGTCCGCGGGAGACATCGAGACTGCGTGGCACGTCGTGCCTGCGAGGCTCCGCGTGGGATCGCCGGTTCGCTGATAGATCTGGACCGGTTCGTCTCGCGGAACAATCCGCGCGCGTATCGAACAAGACCCTCGCGAAATTGGGTGATTGCGGCCTAAAGCGCCGTCTGTATCGGTCCGCAACGCACCTTACGAATGGCTGAAATGCCCGCCGGTCAAGGCGCGAAGGGGGACCTCGCGCTTCGCCGCCTGATTATTCGTAACAGCGGGATAGTGTATTCACTGATGCGGTATTTATCGGAATATGCTTAATGACGTACGTTCTAGGTCGAGTCAAAGCTTGGAACAATGCCATGACAGCTTTTTCGAAAAGAGCGGACCCGTGGTCACAGACGGTTCACCTGCTCGAGGCGATGCCCACGGACATCGCTCGCACTGCCCCATCCCAGAAATCCGCCCGCGCGGAAAGCGCGTTCCTCGAACGCCTGACGCGCGACTGGAATCGGGCGCACCCACATCGTGCGGATGATCGCCTGCCGTTCCCGCAGGCCATCGTGCGCGTAATCGAGCGTCCGAGCAGCGCGACGGCGCTCGTCTACTGGTCCGATCCCGGCACGTGCCACTACGGTTATCAGGGCTGGCGCGCCACGACTGCGACGGCCGAAGGCGTGTGCTCGCTATCGGGAATGCCGATCCATCGGGGCGATCAGGTCTATCGGCCGTCGCAGCGCGATCCGAAGCCGCAGAATGCCTCGGCGATGATTCTCGCGGCCGCGATGCCTAAAAACGCCGAGGAAATGGAAGTCGATTTGCAAGGCTGACGGTCAACGGGGATTGAAACCGGCGGAAGAACCGGCATCGTCAGTTGATGCCGGTTCTTCCGCCGCGCGTGTTCAATAGCCCACCGTGATCCGCTGCCGGATATGAGCACCACGCTGGAATTCGTCGAGGAAGGCGATTGCGTAATCGTCGTACGAAATCCAGCTGCGCCCGCTGCTGTCGACGAGCAGTTCATCCACGCCCAGCCGGAATTTCTGAGTGCGCGGCCCCGGAACGAATTCCGCCGATGGCGAAACGAAGGTCCAGTCCACGTCGCGCTCGCGGCGCAGCGCATCCAGAAAAGCCGCGCCCGCCGTTGCTTCCGGCTTGTACGCTGCGGGAAAACCCGGCAAATCGAGCACGCGCTGACCTGGCGCCGCATACAGGCTGCCCGCACCGCCGACGACCAGAAGGCGCTGCACGCCGGCGCGCTTCACCGGTTCGACGATCGCGCTTTCGGAAATCGTTGCAAAGCGCGTCGCGCTGAACGCCGCGTCGTGTCCGGCGAGAACGCGAGCGAGCGCGTCGGCATCCCGCGCATCTACGTCGTGCGCACTGACGCCGTCCCGCTGTTCGAGCGCGGAGGTATCGCGCGCAATCGCGGTGACCGTGTGTCCGCGCCGCAACGCTTCTTCCAGCAGGCGGCTGCCGACGTTGCCTGTCGCCCCGATGATCGCGATCTTGCTCATGCCACGTTCTCCTTTGCTTTTACGGCCTTTGCACCAGCGTCGTTGAAACCGCCGGTATTGTTGAAGGGAAATAAACCGTCGCGCGGCGGCCGCTTTCGATTGTGTTTCTTTGCAGGTCAGACGAAATCGGAGAATCAATTGGCGCTCGGTCATTTTTAAGAGCATAGGTAATAGCGGTACATCATGCAATTTCCGGGCCGATTTCGGTCGCCGGACACAATATCGGCACGCCATTGTCATAATCGAACTGCACGTTCGAAAGTGCATACCACCGTTACACTAGAGGCCCCGCACTCTCTAGAAACGCCCGACAGCGGCGATTACCGGCGCGCCGCGCGCAGCGCTTTCGAAGCGAGTCCTCAAAACGAAGTCGCCAAAATGTCATGACGTTGGTTTATATTGCAGTTCCTCGCCGCTCCATTACCGCAGGAGTTAATCGTGAAGAATCCGCAATTGCAGGGTGCCATCGAAGGACGCGACAATCCGGCAGGCGAAACCGCCTATGAGCCGATTCCGGTTCGCGCAGTCTCAAAGGAGTCCGACGACGAACCCGGTTACTCCGATTCGCTGGACATCCCGCTCAATTACGGCATCGTGATGGACGCAGTCAGAGACGCGGTACGCGCGAATCCCTGAACGTTCAAGCTTTTCATGCAAAGCGCCCCACTCGGGGCGCTTTTTTTCGTGCGCGCGGATGATCGGGCGCAATGCATGCCTTGGCCGACACGGGCCCTTCGCGAGCACTCAAGACGACCAAGAAATCAATCCGCCGGGTGCCGCCCGCATGCGATTCCGCGAGAAGTCAATCGGTGCGAATCAGACCCGGGGCGTGAATTTATCGCATTAACAAGATGGTACACTGCCGCCTCCGCCGTGGCGGGCGGGGCAAGCCCGGAAATGCGAGACGTGCAGACGTGTCGATATTTCGTCCAGTCGCACTCGCGCCGAACGCCCGATTTGAGCCTTTCGCCACGTCCTGTTCGCCCAATCCGACGAAGCAATCCGCTGCTAGTCTTTCCACTGGCGAAAACAATCGCATTGAAGTAAGTTCAGACATGTAATAGCGCCTGGACAAGCGTCCGGATCAATGCTCGCGGGTTAATGGGATAGCTTGCGAGGGTGTAAACAAGACTGATCAATCACGCGCTGTGGCTCGCGCCCTGCCGAACCAGAACATGGCCGCTATTTTCGATTACCTGTTGGACAGTCAGATTTCCCGGCAATGGCGAGGCCTGCTGGCCGCCCTTGCAGACGAATTCGAAGCGCAGATCGGGCGCAATGAATTGCGTCAGTTGATGCATCGCGTGGGCAGCCGGTTCGCCGAGGCGCGGCCGCTGCCGCCCTGCGATTCGACAGCGGCGCTCGCCGACACGCTCAACGCCCTGTGGCACGACACCGACTGGGGCTTCGTCGAACTGTCCGATGAACGCGACTATCTGAGCATCGTCCATTACTGCGCGCCGCTGCCTGCCTTCGGCGAAAGCGCGCTCGCGTGGACGCCCGCGTTTCTCGAAGGAGCGTATCAACAGTGGCTCGCCGCGCTCGGCGCGCAGGGACTCGCGATCCGGCAGGCAAGCGAGTTCGGCGACGACGCGGCCATCGAATTCAGGCTCGCGCGCGTCGCGGCCTGAAACGTCTTCAGCGCAATCCGACCGCCGCCTCGATGCGGCGGCACCAAGCGGCCCAACGGGCGGCTCCAGACAAGCAGCATCGGCCAGGCATCAAGAATTGGCACGACGAGGAAGCGGCATCATGAATACTTCGCGCGACATCGAGAAGCTGTTCGATCATTTCGGCGGCAATGCAGGCGACTACCAGGAAATCGGACGAGAGAACGAGGCCAGGACGGCTCGCACCCGCTGGCCGCTGCTCGCCACGCTCGACTTCGCGCAACCGGCGATCCCCGAGATCGCGCCGCGCCGCGACGCGCAACCGAACATTGCGCGGCCGCGTGCGACTGAACCGTCCGTCGAGCCGGCCGAAAAGCCGACGCCGATTCATCGGGGCAGGCAATCGCTCTTCACGCGGCCCCTTCGCCGCACGATTCCGCCCGTCAATCCGCCCGCCGCCGAGTCGCTGAGCGCGTTGCGTTTTTCGGTGCCCGGCGAATCGGCGTCGAACGAAACCGGAACGATTGCGGATTCGGCGGACGCACCCGCAGCGAGCGTGCCGCCCGTACAGACTTTCGCCGCGCCTGTCGAATCGAAGGCCGTGGCGGATGACGCCGGCACGGTCGTGACGGAACGCCCGGGCGCGTCCGCCACGCTCGGCTCGAACTTTCTCGCGCGCCGCACGCCCTCTCCGCGGACAGTGCCCGCCCCCGAACCCACGCCCGCCGCGCCGCATTCGATCCTCGGCAAGCTCTTCGGGCAACCGACGCAGCACGTCCCGAGCGCGCCCGCGGGCTCGCTCGACGCCGTGTTCGAGCGTCTGCGCCGCGCCCGTCCCCAGGGCGAAGAATCCTCGAACACGCGCGCAGGCACCGGCCACGCCGCTCAGGCACGCCGCCACTCACGCTCATGAAAGTCATCACGGTAGTTTCCGCGAAGGGCGGCGTCGGCAAAACGACGCTCGCCGCGAATCTCGCTTCGGTGCTCGCCGCGCGCAACCGCCGCGTGATCGTGCTCGATCTCGATCCGCAAAACGCGCTGCGCCTGCATTTCGGCATTCCGCTCGACAGCATCGACGGCATTTCGCGCGCGACGCTCGCCGGCGATCCGTGGCAAACGGTGATGTTCGACGGCGTCGACGGCGTGACCGTGCTGCCCTACGGCGCCGTGATCGAGGACGACCGCCGCCGCTTCGAGGCGCTCGTCGACAGTGATCCCGCGTGGCTCGCCCACTCGCTGCAGTCGCTCGCGCTCGACGCCAGCGACATCGTGATCGTCGACACGCCGCCGGGCTCGTCGGTCTATACGCGCACCGCGCTGACAGCGGCGAACTTCGCGCTGAACGTCGTGCTCGCGGATGCCGCGTCCTATGCCGCGATTCCCGGCATGGAGCGCATGGTCGATGCCTACGCCGCACCGCGCCCGGATTTCGCCGGCCAGGGCTATGTCGTGAATCAGGTCGATCAGTCGCGCCAGTTGAGCAAGGACGTGCTGAAGGTGCTGCGCAACATGCTCGGCACGAAGATGTTCCCAGGCGTGATCCATCAGGACGAAGGCGTCTCGGAATCGCTCGCGTGCGACACGACGCTCATCCATTACGATCCGCTTTCGCAGGCCGCCGCCGATCTGCGCGCGTGCGGCGACTGGCTTCTCTCCGCCATCGATGCGATGGCCGCCTCGTCGAGGAAGCTCGCATGAGTTCCGCCAAGATCCCCTCGCCCGAAACCGAGGTCAGCGTCGCGACCTCGCGCCTCGAACGTTTCGTCGATGCGGGCATCTGGGGCAGCCGCATCGTCGTGACTCTCCTCACGGTCTTCGCGGCGTTCGCGCTGTATTTCGTCGTCACGGTGCCGCTCGCGTTCGGCCAGCAGCTTGCGTTCGCCACGATCTGCTTCCTTTGCGCGCTCGGTTTTCGCCGCCTGCAAGGCCAGTACGCGACGCTCGTGATGATCATGCTGTCGATCGTCGCGTCGGGCCGCTACATGTTCTGGCGTCTCACCGAAACGACCTACTGGGAACGCCCGCTCGACGCCGCGTGGGGCCTCTTGCTCGTCGCGGCCGAAGTCTACGCGACGCTCGTGCTGCTGCTCGGCTACTTCCAGACCGCGTGGCCGCTGAAGAGAATGCCGCTGCCGCTGCCCGCGGACCGCAGCCAGTGGCCGACCGTCGATGTCTTCATCCCGACCTACAACGAGCCGCTCTCGGTCGTGAAGCCGACGATCTACGCGGCGCTCGCGCTCGACTATCCGTCGGACAAGCTCGCGATCCACGTGCTCGACGACGGCCGCCGTCCCGAGTTCAAGACGTTCTGCGAGGAAGTCGGCGTCAACTGGACAATCCGCACGCACAATCGTCATGCGAAGGCCGGCAACATCAACGAGGCGCTGAAGATCACGAAGGGCGAATTCCTCGCGATCTTCGACTGCGACCACATTCCGACGCGCTCCTTCCTGCAGATCTGCCTCGGCTGGTTTCTGCGCGACAAGCTGCTGTCGATGCTGCAGACGCCGCACCACTTCTTCTCGCCCGATCCGTTCGAGCGCAATCTCGGCACGTTCCGCAAGGTGCCGAACGAAGGCGAGCTGTTCTACGGCCTCGTTCAGGACGGCAACGATCTCTGGAACGCGACCTTCTTCTGCGGCTCGTGCGCCGTGCTGCGCCGCTCGATGGTGGAAGAGATCGGCGGTATTGCGGTCGAGACCGTAACGGAGGACGCGCATACCGCGCTCAAGCTGCATCGGCTCGGCTATACGACCGCTTATCTCGCGATTCCCCAGGCCGCGGGGCTCGCGACCGAAAGCCTCTCGGGACATATCGGCCAGCGCATCCGCTGGGCGCGCGGCATGACGCAGATCTTCCGTATCGACAATCCGCTCACCGGCAAGGGCCTGAAGATCGGCCAGCGGCTCTGTTATCTGAACGGGATGCTGCACTTCTTCTACGGCGTGCCGCGTCTCGTGTTCCTCACCGCGCCCTTGTCGTATCTGTTCTTCGGCGCGCACGTGATCGAAGCGGCGGCGAGCACCATTGCGATCTTCGCGCTGCCGCACATGATGCACGCGAGCATCACCAATTCGCGCATGCAGCGCAGCTTCCGCCACTCGTTCTGGGCCGAAGTGTATGAGTCGGTGCTTGCGTCGTACATCACCGCGCCCACGCTCCTCGCGGTCATCAACCCGAAGCTCGGCAAGTTCAACGTGACGGCCAAGGGCGGCCAGATCGCGAAGGACTACTTCGACTGGTACATCTCGCGGCCGTACCTGTTTCTGCTGCTGCTGAACCTGCTCGGCTTCATCGCGGGCGTCGTGCATATCGTCATGTACTGGCACATCCGCAGCGAAGTGAACACGACCATCCTCAACCTCTGCTGGACGGTCTACAACATGCTGATTCTCGGCGCGTCGGTGGCGGCGGCGAGCGAGCGCAAGCAGGTGCGCGCGACACATCGCGTGACGATGAAGATGCCCGTGATGCTCAAGTTCTCGACCGGCCGCACGCTCGCGTGCGAGACGATCGACTATTCGGAAGGCGGCGTGGGCGTCGCGCTGCCGAGCAAGCTCGAAGTGCCGATGCACGAGCGCGTGACCGTCTCGCTCTTTCGCGGCGACGAGGAGTACGCGTTTCCGGCGACGGTCGGCTATACGGAGCCGGGCCGCGTCGGCCTGCGATTCTCGCAACTCACGCGCGAGCAGGAATACGACTTCGTGAAGACGACTTTCGCGCGCGCGGACGCCTGGACCGGCTGGTCCGAGGGACGCCGCCCGGATACGCCGCTGCGCGGCCTGTCGCATGTGCTGCTGGTGGGCACGCGCGGCATCGCGGGATTGTTCGAGCATTTGTACAGCGACCTTCGTACCTGGATGAACAAGCGCCCGGTCGATGTGAAGAAGCTGAAAACCAAAGACCAATAATGGGCACGGGCATGTCGAAGTTGCGCGTTGAAAACGAAACGGGCGAGCGCGCGCCGCGTTTTTGCGAAAAACCGCTGGGCCGCGCACTGGCCGTTTTGATGGCCTTGCAGACGGCATTCGCGGCCCCGGTCGCGTCGGCTGCGGTCGCGCCGAACGCGGCTTCCGGGAGCGTCCCGCCGGCCACGCAGCAGGCGACCGGCGTCGGCGCCGTGCCCGCGCCGAGTCCGGCGGTGGTGTACAACCCCGCCGCGATCCAGCAGCCGGCGCTCGCGATGCCCGTTCCCGCGTTCTCCGGCAAGCCCGACAAGCCGCTCACCTCGCGCATCCCGACGACCGCCGACCCCGGCACGCTCGTGCCCGGCGGACGCCGCCAGACGCTCACCTTCGCTGATTACGGCGCGCTCGATCCGTTGCAGCTGCGCGGCACCGACGGCCAGAACGGCATCGCGTTCTCGGTGCGTGGCGACGAAGTCGTGACCGGCGCGATCCTGCATCTGATCTACAGCTATTCGCCGTCGCTCTTGCCCTCGACCTCCCAACTGAAGGTGCTCATCAACGGCGAAGTGGCGGCGACGCTGCCGGTGCCGCGCGATCAGGCCGGCATGCTGGTCGCGCGCGACGTGGCGATCGATCCGCGCTTCATCACGGAGTTCAATCACCTCAACGTGCAGTTGATCGGGCACTACACGCAGCAGTGCGAGGACCCGTCGAGCTCGACGCTCTGGGCGACGGTGAGCAACGCGAGCTCGCTCGATCTCACGTATGCGTCGATCGCCAACAAACCCGATCTCGCCGCGCTGCCGCAACCGTTCTTCGACCGCCGCGACGTGCGCCGCCTCGAACTGCCCTTCGTTTTCGCGGGCAAGCCGAGTCTGGCCGCGCTGGAATCGGCCGGCATGGTCGCCTCATACTTCGGCTCGCTCGCGGGCTATCGCGGCGCGATCTTTCCGGCGCAGACCGACAACGTGCCGCTGTCGGGCAATGCCGTTGTCTTCGCCGTCGGCGATGCGAAAGTCGCGGGCGTCGATATTCCGCCGGTCTCCGGTCCGACCATCGCGCTCGTCGAGCGCGACGCGAACGCGCGTGGCCGCCTCCTGCTCGTGCTCGGGCGCGACGACAACGAACTGAAGACGGCCGCCAAGGCGCTCGGCGTCGGCCAGAACACGCTGTCAGGCACCAGCGCGACGATCACGCAGTTCAACGACCTGCAACCGCGCCGCCCGTACGACGCGCCGAACTGGCTGCCGTCCGATCGTCCGGTGCGCTTCGGCGAGCTCGCGGAAGCGCGCGACCTGACCGCCCACGGCTACGACGCGGACGCGGTGCGCATCAACCTGCGCGTGCCGCCCGATCTCTTCATGTGGCAGACGAAGGGCGTGCCGGTGGAGCTCGGCTATCGCTACACGGTGCGTCCGGCGCCGGACCGCTCGTCGCTCAATATCAGCGTGAACGATGGCTTCGTGCAGTCGCTGCGCATTCCGGCGGTGTCGACATCGACGTTCGATCTCGGCCAGTATTTCAGCCGCGTGCTGCCCGACAAGACCGTCGCCGCGCGCCGCGACATCTATCTGCCGCCGCTGCTCATCACGCCGCGTGCGCAACTGCGCCTGCACTTCTACTACGACATCCCGAAGACCGGCGAATGCCAGGGGCGCGTGCTGGATAACGTCGTCGGCGCGGTGGATCCGAATTCGACCATCGATCTGTCCGGCTTCCCGCACTACATGGCGCTGCCCGATCTCGCCGCGTTCGCGAACGGCGGCTTTCCGTTCACGCGCCTCGCCGATCTCTCGCAGACGGCGGTCGTGCTGCCGAACGAGCCGAACTCGGCCGATTACAGCCTGTATCTGCTGGAGATGGGCCGCATGGGCGCATCGACGGGCTATCCGGTGACGGGCGTCACCGTGACGAGCGCGAACGACGTCGACCGTTTCGCCGACAAGGATCTGCTGATCCTCGGCTCGCCGGGACGCCAGCCGCTCCTGCAGCGCTGGGCCAGGCAGATGCCGTTTTCCGGTGACGGCGACGCGCGCACCTTCCAGCTTTCCGATGTCGCGTTCAAGCTCGTCGACTGGTGGCATGGCGAGCAAGGCCCGGAACGCTCGCCCGCGCGCGCGGATCTCTCGCTCGTGAGTTCCAACGGCGACGCGCTCCTGACCGGCTTCGAATCGCCCCTGAAAAGCGGGCGCAGCGCGGTGGCGCTCATCAGCGCGGCCGGCCAGTCCGATGCCGATCTATCCGCGGCCCTGCTCGACAACGACCTGCTGCCTTCGATTCAGGGCGCGATGGCCGTGATCCACGGCCGCACGGTGACGGTCACGTCGAACGGCGAGGCGTACTACATCGGTCATCTCTCGCCGATGCACTACATGCGCTGGGCGTTGTCGTCGCATCCGCTTTTGCTGGTGCTCGGCGGGCTGTTGGCCGCGCTCATCATCGCCGCCCTGTTCTACCGTGCGTTGCGCTCGATCGCCGCACGGCGCCTGAGGGATTGATATGCGGGTATCCACCGCCAGGTTCTTCGCTGGTGCAGTCATCGCCGCGTCCGCGGCAAGCACGCAGGCGGCGCAGCAATGCGGCTGGCCCGCGTATCGCCTCTTCGTCGAGCGTGTCGTGCAGGCCGATGGCCGCGTGATCGACCGCTCGACCGGTGCGCTGCAAACCACGTCCGAAGGCCAGTCGTATGCGATGTTCTTCGCGCTCGTCGCGAACGACCGCGCGACCTTCGACCGTCTGCTCGGCTGGACGCGCACGAATCTGTCGGCCAATCAGTTCGATTCCAACAGCCTGCGCCTGCCCGCCTGGCAATGGGGCAAGAAACAGGACGGCTCGTTCGGCGTGATGGATCCGAACCCGGCCTCCGACTCGGATCTGTGGATCGCCTACGACCTCTTCCAGGCCGGCCGGCTGTGGAAGGAGCCGATGTACACGAAGCTCGCCTATGCGCTCGCGACGCAGATCGTGAAGCAGGAGATCGTCGATCTGCCCGGCCTCGGCCCGATGCTCCTGCCGGGGCCGCAAGGCTTTCGCACCGGCGATGTCACGCGCCTGAATCCGAGCTATCTGCCGCTGCCGCTCTTGCGCGGCCTCGCGCATGAAATGCCCGACGGCCCGTGGACGAAGCTCGCGCAAAACGCCGCGAAGATGATCAGGGTCACGTCGCCGCGGGGCTACGCGCCGGACTGGGCGGCTTACCAGAACGGCCAGTTCGTCGTCGATCCGAAGAACGGCGATGTCGGCAGCTACGACGCGATCCGCGTCTATCTGTGGGCCGGCATGGCGTCGGCGAGCGATCCGCTTGCGCGCCCATGGCTCGATGCGCTTGGCGGCATGCGCCAGAGCGTCGCGCAGACGGGTTTCCCGCCGGAGAAAGTATCGACCATCAGCGGCGCGGCGAGCGACGAAGGTCCGCTGTCGTACTGGGGCGCGCTCGCGCCTTACTTCAAGGCATTGAACGACGAGCGCGGTCTGGGCCTCGCGCGCACTCATCTCGACGCGCTGGTCGCGCCGCCGGGTGCGGGACGCGAACCGGTCTATTACGACCGCGTGCTCGGTCTGTTCGGCGGCGGGTTCATCGACGGGCGCTACCGCTTCGATGAAAACGGCCGTCTCTTGCCGAACTGGAGAAGCGCATGCTGATCCGGGCTCGAAAACGCGTCATCGCGGCGCTGCTTTGCGCCGCGCCGTCGATGGCCTTCGCGCAGGCCGCCGCGACCGATCCGCTCACGGTGCTCATCGATCAGGGCAAATACTGGCAGGCGCACCGGCGCGGCGACCTCGCGGAGCAGGCGTGGCAGAAGGTGCTGCGCATCAATCCCAAACAGCCCGACGCGCTCTTCGGCATGGGCATGGTGCTCGCCGACCGCAAGGACGGCAGCGGCGCGCAACAGTATCTCGCGCAGTTGCGCCAGGTCGCGCCGAACTATCCGAACATCGACGAGCTCGGCCGACGTCTGGGCGAAACCAGCTCGCGCGATCAGACCGTCAACGACGCGCGGCGTCTCGCGCAGAGCGGACAGAGCGCATCGGCCGTGCAGGAATACAAGCGCGCGATCGAAGGCAAGCCCGCGACGCCCGAGCTTCAGCTCGAGTACTACCAGGCGCTCGCCGCCACGCCGCAAGGCTGGGACGAAGCGCGCCGCGGCCTCGAACAACTGGCGCGCCAGAATCCCGACGATCCGCGCTATCAGCTCGCGTATGCGCAGCATCTGACTTATCGCGATTCGACGCGGCGCGACGGCATCGCACGGCTCGCGAAGCTGTCGGGCGATAGCGCCGTCGGCGCGGAGGCGAAAAAGAGCTGGCGGCAGGCGCTCCTGTGGCTCGGCGCGCGCGCATCGGATGCACCGCTTTATCAGGCTTATCTGCAAGTCTCGCCGGACGACGCCGCCGTGAAAGCGCGCTTCGATTCGATGGTTCAGCAGGACAAGTCCGCCCGCGAGCGCGCGCAGGCGGGCGCCGCGGTCGATGCGCGCGGGCGCACCGTCGCGGAGGGCTTTACCGCGCTCGATCGCGGCGATCTCGTGACGGCGCGCGCACGCTTTTCGTCGGTGCTCGCGAGCGACCCGAACGATGCCGACGCGCTAGGCGGCATGGGCGTCGCGGCCCTGAAGCAGGAACGTTTCGCGCAAGCGCGCACGTATCTCGAACGTGCGTCGCGGGCCGGCAATCCGGCGCGCTGGAAGGACGCGCTCACGAGCGCGACCTACTGGACCTATACGAGCGATGCGATCGGCGCGCGCAGCAACGGCCAGATCGCGCAGGCGAAGGCGCTCTTCGAGCGCGCGATCGCGGCCGATCCATCCGATGTCACCGCACAGGTGCTGCTCGGCGAAATGCTGCTCGCAAACGGCGATCCGCGTGGCGCGGAACAGGCGTATCGCATGGCGCTGCGCCGTCAGGCCGACAATCCCGATGCGATCCGCGGGCTCGTCGGCGCACTGGCCGCGCAAGGTCGAGGCGATGAGGCGCTCGAATTCGCCAATCGCCTGAACGCGGAGCAGCAGGCCAAGGCCGGCGGCATCAACAAGCTGCGCGGTGAAGCGCAGGCCGCGCAGGCGCGCGCCGCCGAAGCGCGTGGCGATCTCGGGGCGGCGCGCAGCCTCTTCGAAGACGCACTGCTCAACAATCCCGACGATCCTTGGCTGCGGCTCGACCTCGCGCGCATCTATGTGCGTCAGGGCGCGCTCGGCAATGCGCGCAGCATGATGGACGGCCTGCTCGCCACGCATCCCGACATGACCGACGCGCTCTACGCGAGCGCGTTGCTCTCCGCCGAAACGCAGGACTGGTCGGCCGGGCTCGCTCAACTCGACCGCATTCCCGTCGCGCAGCGCACGCCCGCGATGACCGCGTTGCAGCATCGCCTGTGGGTGCAACAGCAAGCCGAACTCGCGACGCGCACCGCCGCCGCGGGCCAGCGCCAGCAGGCCTTCGCGATCCTGCGCCATGCCGAGCCGGTCGCGGCGGGCAACGCCGAACTGATGGGCGCGGTGGCATCGGCGTATGTCAAGACGGGCGATCCGGGGCGGGCGCTTTCGCTCGTGCGCGGGGCAATGGCCAGTGCGCCGAACGACACCGGCCTGTTGCTGCAATACGCGGGGATCCTGTCGGCGACGCAGCAGCAAGCCGAACTCGGCTCCGTGATGCGCCGGCTTCAGTCGATGCCGCTCACCACGCAGCAGCGCGCGGACTTCAACAATCTGAACGTGGGGATCGTCGTGGCGCAAGCGGATGCCGTGCGCAGGCAAGGCGATCTCGCCGCCGCCTACGACGTGATCGCGCCGTGGCTCGCCGCGATGCCCGACAACGCCGATCTGCAAGCGGCGCTCGGACGCATGTACACGTCGGCGGGCGATGACCGCAACGCGCTCTCCTGTTATCAGAATGCGCTGTCGCGCCGTCCCGAGGATATCGGCCTGCAGACGGCCGCGATGTCCGCCGCGAGCGGCGTGCGCGATTTCAAGCTGGCCGAGACCTACGCGAACCAGGCGTATCAGGCCGCGCCGAACGATCCGGGCGTGCTCGCCGCGATCGGCCGGATGTATCGCGCGCAAGGCAAGCTCGATCTCGCCGCGCAGTTCCTGCAGCGTTCGCTCATCGCCGCCAATACGCCGGCGCCGGTCGCGTCCGCTCAGGGTCGCGGCAATGTTCCGCCCGGCTGGGAAACCGCGATGAGCCGCATCGGCTCGAATCCGCTGCCCGGCACCAACCCGTTCGAAGGCAAGACGGCCGTCGATACGGCGTCGAATCCGGCGCTCGCATCGGGCGCGTCTTATCGTCAGGCCCTTCCTCAGAGTTATTCGCAGCCCGTGCCGACCTATCTGCCGCCTCCTCAGCCCGCGCCTTATACGACACCTTATATGGCACCTTCCTCCGCTCCGGCGACGATGCCCAATGCCGTGCCGCGTTCGGCGCCGAGCGGCGGATACGGCCCGGACATGTACGGCTCGGGGCAATCGGGCGCGCCGTTGCAGCCTTATCCGGGACAGGATGCGGGGACGCCCGGTGCGTATCCGGCGCAGGGGTATCAGGAGCGGCCTGCGTATCAGCCGTATCCGCAGCAGCCGTATCAACAGCCGGGGTATTCGCAGCAGCAGCCTTATCCGCAGCAGGCGCCCTACGCCGCCCAGGACCCGTACACGGCGCCCTGGCCGATGTCGCCCGGCGCGCGCGAGGCGCAGTCGAACGCCTACGCGCCGCCGGCCGCAGCCGGCACGACGAAGAAGAAGCAGACGTCATCGCGCAAGACGACGCCCGCGCGTCCCGCCGATCCCTACGCATACGGCGCGCCGCCGCAGCCGCAACAGTACGCGCAGGCGCCATATGGCCAGCAGCCCTATTACGCGCCGCCGCCGCAACAGTACGCGCAGCAGCCGTATATCCCGCAGCCGCCGGCAGGCTACGCGCAGCCGTATTACCCGTCGCAGGCGCAGCCCGCACAGCGCGCCGCCGCCGCCGCGACGATGAGCGCGGGCGGCGTTCCCGTGCCGCTCGCGAATTCGCAGACGGCGGGCGTCGCCGAAGAACTCGCGCAGATCAACCGCGAGCAGGCGAGCACGGTCTCGGGCGGTCTCATCTTCCGCAGCCGCGACGGCGAGGACGGCCTCTCCAATCTGACCGATATCGAAGCGCCCATCGAAGGCCGCATCAAGGCGGGCAACGGACACGTGATCGTGCGCGCAACGCCCGTCACGCTGGATGCCGGCACCGCGAGCAGCCAGCCGAACACCCTCGCGCGCTTCGGATCGGGTCTGGGCGCGACAGCCAATCCGCCGACGAACAACTACGGATCGCAGACGGCGACGGGCGTCGGCCTCTCGCTCGGCTATGAGAATCGCAACTTCAAGGGCGATGTGGGCACGACGCCGCTCGGCTTTCGCGAGACCAATGTCGTCGGCGGACTGCAGTATCAGAACGCGATTAGCGACAAGGTGTCGTACTCGCTCGCCGTCGCCCGCCGCGCCGTGACCGACAGCCTGCTCTCCTACGCGGGCGCGCGCGATCAGGGCGCCGGCCTCGAATGGGGCGGCGTGACATCGACGGGCGCACGCGCCGACCTCGGCTGGGACGACGGCACGAGCGGCGTCTATCTGAACGCGGCGTATCAGTTTCTCGACGGCAACCAGGTCGCGACCAACAACGCGGTGAAAGGCGGCGGCGGCATCTATACGCGCCTTTTGAAGGACGCGGACCAGACGCTGACCGTCGGCGCGAACACGACGCTCATGCATTACGACAAGAACCTGTCGTACTTCACGTATGGGCAAGGCGGCTACTTCAGCCCGCAGCAGTACGTGATCCTGAACTTCCCGGTCGAATACGCGGGGCGTACGGGGCTCTTCACCTACGATCTGAAGGGCTCGATCGGCGTGCAGCATTATCGTCAGGACGAGTCGAACTATTTTCCGACGAACGCGACGTATCAGGCGCGCGCCGCAAGCTCGGGCGCCACGCCGGACGCGCTCGCGGTCTATCCCGGCCAGAGCAAGACGGGCGTGTCGTACTCGCTCAGTGCGACGGGCGAATACCAGCTTGCGCCGCAACTCGCTTTCGGGGCGACGGCATCGTTCGGCAACGCCTATCAGTATCGCGAGTGGCTCGCCGCGGTGTATGTGCGCTACAGCTTCACGCGTCAGAGCGTCGCGCAGCCGGCGTTCCCGCCGCAGGCGTTCAGCTCGCCGTATCTGTCGCTGTCGAACTGATGTTCTTGCGCGCGCTGCGCTTGCGTCCAGGCGTGAACCTGCTGCCGCAAGCGCAGCGCGCCAGCGGAATCAGCCGAATGAAAACACAAAGCGCCCTCATCGCGAACAACGACCAGTTTCTGCGCGACCTGCAGTTGTTCTGCATCGTCGCGCGCCGCTCGAGTTTCATCGCCGCGGCCACCGAGACCGGCATCTCGCCCGCGCACGTCAGCAAGCGCATCGCGATGCTGGAGACGAGCCTCGGCGTCAGGCTCCTCACGCGCACGACGCGCCGCGTCTCGATCACGAGCGACGGCGAAGCGGCCTTTCAATGGGCGCAAAAGATCATCGACGACGTGCAAGGCATGGCCGATGCCTTCGCCGGATTCGACGATCCGCGCGGCCTGCTGCGCATCGGCACGAGTCTGCGGCTCGGACGCGAGCACGTATCGCCTGCGCTTACGTTGCTCAGGCAGCGTCATCCGGGGCTGGAGATCTGGCTGGAACTGCTCGACCGGCGCGTCGATCTCATCGGCGAGAGCTTCGATATCGACATTCGCGTCGGCGAGGTCGTGGAGCCGCATCTCATCGCGCACAAGATCGTCGACAGCTTTCGCGTGCTCGCCGCCGCGCCCGCGTACCTCGAACGGCGCGGCGCGCCGAAGACGCTCGCCGAGCTCGCGCAGCACGACTGCCTGCTGTTTCGCGGACGCGATCAGCGCTTCGGCGTCTGGCGTCTTTCCGGACCCAATGGCGAAGAAAGCGTGAAGGTGACCGGGCCGATCGCCTCGAACCACAGCGACATCGTGCGGCAATGGGCCAAGGACGGCTTCGGCATCGTGATGGGTTCGATCTGGGACGTCGCCGCCAGCCTGCAGGACGGCAGGCTCGTGCCCGTCCTGCCGGCTTACCGGCAGCGCGCGGATGTGTGGGCGGTGACGTCGGCGCGCTCGTCGCATTCCGCGAAGATCCGCGTGTGCATCGACTTCCTGAAGCAGCAATTGACGCATGGTCCTTACGCGCTCGTCACATCCGCCGTCGCCGGGGTTCTGACGCTTACGCGAATCGCCTTGTCGATGCATTAAGCGTCGCGGCACGGTAAAAAAGCCACCGCCACTTTTACCCGCAACCGGGTTGGGTCGAATCCGGCGCCATGCGCGCCCGCTTCTCTACTCGAAACCCTTATCCACCGGCGTTCGCAGGCTTATCACTCAACGCGAAAACCGGCATCTTCCACACATTTTTTCGTTGTCGGAACGTCACGGACGCCGGCAAAAAAGCCTGTTGTCTATAAGTGTTTCTTTCCAAATGTTTCTAAGACGTGTAATGATACTGATTCGCATTTAACCGAATCGCGATGTCCGGCACATTCAATGACGCCCGTCGCGACAGCGTTCACAGGGCGCGCCGGTCCTTGCCCGCCGGCCTCGCCGCTGCGCTTCGATCTCGGTTCGATCGAACATCGGCACGCGAAAACCCGCTTCGCTGCCGATTCGGATATCACTAACAAGCATCGGGGAAACGACATGTTGAGAAAGACGCCGCTTGCCGCGGCATTGGTAACTATTGTCGCGGCGCCCATGGCCGCGCCGCTGTACGCCCAAACCGCACCGCAAGCCGCACCGCAGAACGCTCCGTCGTCGCAAGTCGCGCAAGCGGCACCGCCCCAAGACGCTTCGGCCGTCACCGCCCCTGAAACCGCTGCCCTGCCGGCCGTCAAAGTAACGGGCCAGGCCGACACGCCGGATTTTCAGCCGGAAATGTCGAGCGTCGGCGCCAAGGTGCCGACTGCGCTGCGCGACATTCCGCAGGACGTCGTCGTGGTGCCGAAGGCGGTGCTGAACTCGCAGGCGGTCAGCTCGTTCTCCGATGCGCTGCGCAACGTGCCGGGCGTCACGCTCGGCGCGGCCGAAGGCGGTCAGATCGGCAACAACATCAATCTGCGCGGGTTCTCGGCGCGCACGGACATTTATCTCGACGGTTTCCGCGATCGCGGCCAGTACTATCGCGACACCTTCAACCTCGAATCGATCGACGTGCTGTACGGCCCGTCGTCGCTGTACTTCGGGCGCGGCTCGACGGGCGGCGTGATCAATCAGGTCAGCAAGCAGCCGAACCTGAAACCGCGCGCCGATGTCTCGCTGCAAGCGGGCACGCATGATCGCTATCGCACGACGGTCGACATCAACCAGCCGATGACGGACACTTCCGCGTTCCGCGTCAACGCGTTCGGCCAGTCGCTCGGCTCGACGCGCGACGAGATGATCAACAAGGACTTCGGCATCGCGCCCGAGGTGAAGTTCGGTATCGGCACGCCGACGCAAGTGACGCTCTCCGCGCTGATCCAGCACAACCGCGATCAGCCCGACTACGGCATTCCGCCGTTGAACGGCCACCCGGCGCCCGTCGACACGAAGACGTTCTACGGCTTCACCGACGACCGCACCATCCAGGACGTGCAGACGGTGAACGCGCGCGTGGAGCATCGCTTCGACAACATGTTCACGCTGCGCAACCAGACACAGTTCAGCCACTACAGCACCGAGGCGCGCGCGACCAATCCCGCGGCCGTGCTGACGGGGCCGCTTGGCACATCGCCCGCGCTCTCGAACGGCAACTACACGACGCTGCCGCTGTCGTCGCTCTTCGTGCGATTGCAGGGCAAGGACCGCAACATCAACGATCACTCGGTCTACAACACGACCGACATCCAGGGCAAGTTCGCGACGGGCTTTCTCAAGCACGACATGCTCGCGGGCGTCGATCTCAGCCACGAAACGTACAGCAACCAGAGCTTCACGGCGACCACGCCGGGCCTGCCGTCGAACACGCTCGCGATCGTGCCGCTCGTCGATCCCGCCTACGTGCCGCGTCCGTCGAACTATCGCGAGGTGGCGACCAATCTCGCGGAGTCGAGCGCGAACGGCATCGGCGTCTATTTGAACGACACGATCTCGATCGGCGAGCACTGGAAGTGGATCGGCGGCGTGCGCTGGGACCGCTACGAAGCAGCCATCAACAACTCGATCAACGCGCCGGGCTATGCGACCCAGACGAACTACTTCACGAGCGTGCGCACCGGCGTCGTGTGGCAGCCGACGGACTGGCAGTCGTACTACGTGTCGTACGGCACGTCGTTCAATCCGTCGCTGGAGGCGCTCACGCTCACCAACGGCCAGCAGAACACGCCGCCGGAACACAACCGCTCGTATGAAATCGGTTCGAAGTGGGATCTGTTGAACGGCGGACTGTCGATCACGCAATCGCTCTTCAACATCGACAAGACCAACGCGCGCACGCTGACATCGACCGGCGAATACACGCTCGACGGCGACGTGCGCGTGCGGGGTTATCAACTGGGCGTTGCGGGCCACATCACGCGTCAATGGCAGATGTTCGGCGGCTACACGTACATGGACGGCACGGTGCAGAAGGCCTTCGACGGCACCACGGGCAACCAGCTCGCCAACACGCCGCATCACATGCTCACGCTGTGGACCACGTATGATTTCACGCCCGCATGGCAGGTGGGCGGCGGGCCGTCGTATGTGTCGTCGCGCTATGCGGCAAACAACAATCTGGTCCAGGTGGGCGGCTACGTGCGCTGGGACGTGATGGCCGCGTATCATCAGAAGCGCTACGATATCCAGTTCAACGTGCAGAACATGTTCGACAAGAAGTACTACGACGCCCTGATTCCGTCCGACGGCGGACGCGCGGTGCCGGGTCTTGGCCGCACGTTCATCGCGACGTTGAATTACCGCTTCCGTTGATGTGAATGCGAGCGCGCCGTGATACGCGGCGCGCGTTCGCGAAGGCAATAACAATGATCCTCTCGATACCGAACGTGCTGAGCCCTGAAGACGCGGCCACGATGCGCGCGCGCCTCGAAGTCAGCGACGCATGGGTCGATGGCCGCGCGACCGCGGGCTATCAGGGCGCGCCGGTCAAGCGCAACATGCAGATTGCGGAAGGCTCGCCGATCGCACTCGAAATGGGCGATGCGATCGTCGGCGCGCTCGAACGCCATCCGCTTTTCATCAGCGCGGTGCTGCCCAATCGCGTTTATCCGCCGCTCTTCAATCGCTATGAAGGCGGCATGCATTTCGGCAGTCATGTCGATGGCGCGATCCGCATCGTGCCCGGCCATGGCGCGCGCGTGCGCACCGATGTGTCCGTCACGCTGTTTCTCACGCCGCCCGACGAGTATGACGGCGGCGAGCTCATCATCGAAGATACCTATGGCGTTCAGGAAGTGAAGCTGCCCGCGGGCCATGCGATCGTCTATCCCGCGACGAGTCTTCATCAGGTGCGGCCCGTCACGCGGGGCGCGCGGGTATCGAGCTTCTTCTGGGCGCAAAGCCTCGTGCGCGACGACGCTCAACGCGCGCTGCTCTTCGATCTCGACAATTCCATTCAACGCCTGAACGCGACCAACGGCGACGAAGCCGCCAAGCGCTCGCTCGTCGGCTGCTATCACAACCTGCTGCGCATGTGGAGCGATACGTGAATCACGCCACGCGCAGCACGTTCGAAGACGTCCGCCCGACCTCCGCGAGCAAGGCTTCGTCGCGCGCGATCACGTCCGGCAGATGCGCGCGCAGAAACTCGACCCACGTGCGCGTCTTCGCATCGACGAACTTGCGCGACGCATAGAGCGCATAGAGATTCGTGCGCTGCAACGTGTGATGCGGCAACACGCGCACGAGCGAGCCATCGCGCAGGCCCTCGATCGCCGCATAGAGCGGCAACATGCCGATGCCCATGCCTTCGCGGATCGCGACCACGAGCGATTCCGCGATGTTCACCTGCACCGTGCCGCTGATCTGCAACGTCTCGCGGCCCTCGGGCCCTTCGAGCGTCCATTCGCGCGCGGGAAACGCGGGCGTCTGCAAGGTGAGGCAATCGTGCTGCGCGAGATCGGCCGATACCTGCGGCGCGCCACGCGAGGCGATATAGCCGGGCGACGCGCACAGAATGCTGAAGGTCGCGCCCAGCTTGTGCGAGATGACTTCCGAGTCCGACAACGCACCCGCCGACACGACGGCCACGTCGCTGCTGCCTTCGAAGAGATCAGGCATGCGCTGCGACAGCGTGAGCTCGACTTTCACATCGGGATACAGCGCGCGATATCGGGCGATGGCAGGCAGGATGTAATGCTGTCCGACGCTCGCGAAGCTGAACATGCGCAGCGTGCCCGACGGATGTTCATGCGCGCAGCTCGCTTCTTCTTCGGCGCCGTCGATGTCCGCGAGAATCTGCCGCACGCGCTTCAGATAGCGCTCGCCCGCCGACGTGAGCGCGAGACGCCGCGTCGAGCGGTTCATGAGGCGCGTGCGCAAATGGTCTTCGAGTTCGGAGACGGCGCGTGACATTGCGCCCGTTGTCGAGTTCATCGACTGTGCGGCAGCCGTAAAGCTGCCGGCTTCGATCACGCGGGTGAAGACCCGCATGTTCTGTAGGGTATCCATCAAACCGTAACAATGACATCGAAGGCGCTATTGTCCGCCTTCGCGCGCGAACGATTGTTGTCGAATCAGGAAAGAATGTTCCCTGATTCCCACATTAATCCGGCAAGGCACCTTGCCTACAATCGGCGCCTTCATGAGCAGGGGCATATCGGCGGACCGCATGTCGTTTCTGGAAGCACGCTTGTCGACGCGCGACTGGTTCGCTACGGATGGACATGTCTGGCTGCATCTCGCGAAGACGCTGCTTGCCGCGTTCATTGCGATGGGCATCGCAATGCGTCTGGAATTGGCGCAGCCGCGCGTCGCGATGACGACTACCTTCGTGTTGATGCAGCCCTTCTCCGGCATGGTGCTCGCAAAGAGCGTCTATCGTTTCGCGGGCACGATGCTCGGCATGCTCGCCGCACTCGTTCTGGGCGCGGTGTTCGTGCAACAGGCGGAACTCTATGCGCTCGCGCTGACGATATGGGCCGCGTCCTGCACCGCGCTCGCGGTGCGCTACCGCCAGTTCCGCTGGTACGGCTTCGTGCTCGCGGGCTATACCGCCGCGCTGATCGGCGTTCCCGCCGTCACCGATCCGAACGGCCTGCTGATCGCGACGCTCACGCGCGGCGCGGAAGTCATGCTCGGCATCGTGTGTTCGAGCGTGGTGAGCGCGCTCGTCTTTCCGCGCCATGCCAGCGCAACGCTCATGCGCTCGCTCGATGCGCGTCACGCGCAGTTCGCTCGATTCGCGGCCGACGTACTGTGCGGCCGTCTCTCGCGCCGCGCGCGAGATCGCCGTTTCGCGGATTTCGTCGATGAGATCGTAGGCTTCGAAGCGACGCGCGGCTTCGCTGCATACGAGTCGCCTACGATGCGCCAGCACAACGGCAAGCTCGCGCGACTGAACAGCGCCTTCATGGATGCGTGCGCGCGCCTGCATGCACTCGATCAGTCGATCAGGCGCCTGCACGCCAACGACGATACGCGATGCGCACACGACGCACTCATGCCCTTCCTCGAAGAACTCGCGCGCCTCTTCGAACGCGCATCGCCGGACGTGCATCTGCAACGCTACAAGACGACGCTGCCGACGCGCCTGCGCGATGCGCAGCGCCGCCTTGCACACACCGACGATGCGACACAACTCGACTTCACGACGTCGGCGGAGCTTTTGTACCGCTTCATCGCCGATACGATCCGTTATGTATCGATCGCAAACGGCGAGCGCCTGAAAGATCGCTCCGCCTCGCGATATGAAGCAAAAACCAACGGCTTCGTACTTGCCGCGACGTTCATGCGCACCGGCATCGTGATCGCCGCGACCGCGTGGTTCTGGATCGTCACGGCGTGGCCGAGCGGCGGCTATGCCGTGATCGGTGCGACGCTGGCCTGCGCATTGTCGTCGGCATCGGCGCGGCCGTCGAAGTTCATCGCGCAGATGGCCGCTGGCGTGGCGCTCGCGATGGTCACGGGCTACGTGTATCTATGTCACGTGTACCCCGCCATCGATGGCTTCCCGCTTCTGTGCGCGATGCTTGCGGCGCCGCTCGCGGCAGGCGCATTTCTCGCGATGCGCGCCGCCACCGCCGGATACGGCATCGGCTTTTGCGTGTTCTTCTGCCTGCTCGCCGCGCCCGACAACCGCATCGTCTACGATCCGGCACTACTGCTCAACAACGGCCTCGCGGTGCTCGTCGCGATGCTCGCGGCGGCCATCGCATGCGCGATCATCGTGCCGCCGCGCACGCCGTGGCTCGTCGGCAAGACGCTCGCGGAGCTGCGTGCGCAGGCCGCGCTCGCGTGCGAAGGCAAGCTCGCGGGGCTCGCCGAGCGCTTTCACTCGGGCACGCACGATCTGATGTCGCAGTTGCGCGGCGTGCTCACGCGGCGCTCGCGCGAGCATCGACATGCGCTCTCATGGATGCTCGTCACGCTCGAAGTCGGGCAAGCGACGATCGACTTGCGGCACGAAGCGCGTGCGCTGCATGCACAGCGTTTTCCCGATGCACTGCGCATCGCGTGGATCACCTCGCTCGCGCGCGTGTTGCGCGATATCGCCGTGCTGTTTCGCACGCCCGACAGCGCGACGCTGCGTCGCGCGATCGGTTCGGTCGCAGCGTCGATCCTGATCGCGCAGAGCATGCTCGAATTCGCGCGCGCCGACCGCGATGCGCGCAACGGCATGCAGCGCGTGCTCGCGTGCCTGCACTTCATCCGCACCGCGCTTGTCGATTCCGATGCGCCTTTCGTTCCATCGCATGAAAAGGTGCCTTCCTGGCGAAGCGATTAATTCACGGCATCGCGCGCCCTATAGTGGAGTCGGTTCAACGTCGGCGCGCTGATTTGCCGCACCGCTACGGCGGGTTGAAACGCTCGTACGTGCATCCGACTAGACCAAGCGCAAAGTGACACGGCATTGGAACAATGTCTTTCAACGTTGCGATTTCAACAGTAAAGCGCGCTACCTATAATCGCCTTCGGTTAAACGAAGCTCTGGAAGATAGACGTCGATGTACGAAGACCGTATTCGCTGTGCCGCATTGCGCGGGAAGATCACCTCGGCCGCCGAAGCGGCCCGACTCGTGCGCGACGGCATGATCGTCGGCGCAAGCGGCTTCACGCGCGCAGGCGACGCGAAGGCCGTGCCGCTCGAAATCGCGCGGCGCGCGCGCGAGGACAATGAACCGTTGCGCATCACGCTCATGACGGGCGCGTCGCTCGGACATGACACCGATCGCATCCTCACCGAAGCCGGCGTGCTCGCGCGCCGCCTGCCGTTTCAGGTCGATACCACGTTGCGCCGCGCGATCAACCGCGGCGAGGTGATGTTCGTCGACCAGCACCTGTCCGAAACGGTCGAGCTGCTGCGCGCGAATCGCCTCGGCAAGCTCGATCTCGCGATCATCGAAGCCGCCGCGATCACGGAGACGGGCGGCATCGTGCCGACGACTTCCGTCGGCAATTCCGCGAGCTTCGCAATTCTTGCCGAACGCGTGATCGTCGAGATCAATCTGGCGCAGCCGGCCGCGCTCGAAGGCCTGCACGACATCTGGATTCCCGAGCGCCGGCCGCAGCGCGAGCCGCTTCCGATCGTAAGCCCGCAGGACAGAATCGGCGCCGCGGCCATCGAGATTCCACTCGACAAGATCGCCGCCATCGTCATCACCGACACGCCCGACAGCGCGTCCACCGTATTGCCCGCCGACGAAGACACCGCTTTGATCGCCGGGCATCTGATCGAGTTCGTCCAGCATGAAGTCTCGCGCGGGCGCTTGCCGAAACAATTGCCGCCATTGCAGGCGGGCATCGGCACGATCGCGAATGCGGTGCTGTCGGGATTCGCGGCGTCGCCGTTCGAAGCATTGACGATCTATTCCGAAGTGCTGCAGGACTCGACCTTCGATCTGCTCGATTCCGGCAAGGCCGCGTTTGCATCGGGCGCGTCGGTCACGCTGTCCGCAGAGCGGCAGAAAAAGGTGTTCGGCGATATCGAACGCTATCGCGAACGGCTCGTGTTGCGGCCGCAGGAAGTGAGCAATCATCCTGAAGTCATCCGGCGTCTCGGTCTCATCGCGATCAACACGGCGCTCGAAGCCGACATCTACGGCAACGTGAATTCGACGCACGTCGGCGGCACGCACATGATGAACGGCATCGGCGGCTCGGGCGATTTCGCGCGCAATGCGGCCTACGCCGTGTTCGCAACGAAATCCGTCGCGAAGGACGGACGCATTTCGAGCATCGTGCCGATGGTGCCCCATTGCGATCACAACGAGCACGATGTCGATATCGTCGTGACCGAGCGCGGGCTTGCCAATCTCACCGGCCTCGCGCCACGCGAACGCGCCATGAGCGTGATCCAGAACTGCGCGCACCCGCTTTATCGCGAGCTGTTGCGCGACTATTACCGCGATGCAGCAGCGCTCGGTGGGCACACGCCGCATCGTCTCGACCAGGCATTTTCGTTTCACTCGCGCTTTGCGGCGAGCGGTTCGATGCTGCGCTGAAGCGTAGTCGCGCACGTTATGCTGCGCCGCGAAAGCGAATGCGGCGCGAGAACGAAGCCGTTACACGGCGTTTAGGCGCACAATGGCGGGAGCCTGCTTGGGCTGGCGAACAGGAGGAGCATCATGACCGCCATCACCTGGGTTCTTGCCGCCGATGGCAGCCGGGCCCGGATCTTCGAGACGCAAGGATTGAAGCTGGACCTGCGGCAAGTCGAGGACCTCCGGAATACGGCTGCGCGCGTGGCGGAAACGGCAGAAAGCGACCGGGAAAAATTCGCGAGGACCGTCGCAGAGTATCTCGAACGAAGCCGCCTGCATCAACGATTCGATCGCCTGCGCCTCGCGGTCGAGCCGAGGTTTCTCGGCTTGTTGCGAAACCATCTGAGCGGCGAAACGCTCAAGCTCGTCTACGAGGAAGTCAATAGCGACGTGTCGGGCACGGACACGCGCGGTATCGGCCGTCATCTGGACCGGCCCTGAACATTGCTCGTGGCACGCCGTTTCCCGCAAAGAAACGGCGCGCCGCGCGTCACGCCGCGGGCATGATGTTCTGATTGCTGCGGAACACGTTGTCCGGATCGTAACGGCGCTTCACTTCAGCAAGCCGCTCGTAGTTCGGGCCATACGCCGCCTTTACACGATCGCCTTCTTCGCCCGTCATGAAATTCACGTAGACGCTGCCGAGTGCGTGCGGCGTCATCGCCGCGAACATGTCGCGCGCCCATTTCGTGCACTTCTCGTCGTCGGCGGCATCGCTCCAGCGCCCGTGAATGTTGATGGTATAGATCGAATCGCGATTCGCGTACGCCGTTGCATCGACGGGAACGCGGTTCGTCTGTCCGCCCATCGCACCGATGAAAACCTCGCATTGCCCCGACGGAAGCGATTTCACCGCATTCGTCAGGATGTCGAACGTTTCATCGTTCAGGCTCGCGAAGTTGTGTGACTTCCAGTAGTTGCGCTCGCCGGGCGTCAGCAGCGGATCGAAGGCCTTCTGCCATGCGGCGAACGGCATGACCCCGAGATGCTCGCCGTAGGGCGTGCCGAAGCTGCGCACGGGCGCGAGCGCCCTTTCACCGTTTTCGACCGGCCCGACATAGCAACTCGCCAGCACGACGACCGGTTTGCCATGCGCGTCTTCGGGCAGGAACGGCAACGGCGGCGCGAGACGCAGCACGGCCCACACGGTCAGGTCGTCGGGGCTCTGCGCCACGAACTCGCGATACTTCGGCAGCACTTGATCCGCCTGTTCGAGCGGATACACGACGAGGCCGCCGTAAATCTGCGGACCGACTTCGTGCAACTGATATTCGAACAGCGTCACGACGCCGAAGTTGCCGCCGCCGCCGCGCAATGCCCAGAAGAGATCGGGATCGCTGTCCGCGCTCACGCGCCGCCATGTGCCGTCCGCCGTGACGATCTCCGCCGCGACGAGATTGTCGACCGTCACGCCGAACTTGCGGCTGATCCAGCCGAAGCCGCCACCGAGCGTGAGACCCGCGACGCCCGTCGTCGAGTTGATGCCGAGCGGCGTCGCGAGACCGAATGCCTGTGCTTCGTGATCGAAGTCGGAGAGCAGCGCGCCCGGCTCGACATACGCGCGTTTCGCTTGCGGATCGATACGCACGGATTTCAGCGCGGAGAGATCGATCATCAAGGCGTCGTCGCTGACTGCGCTGCCCGCGATGTTGTGCGATCCGCCGCGAATCGAGACCAGCAGGCCGTTGTCGCGCGCGAACGAGAGTGCGGCGATCACGTCGGCCGTGCCCGCGCAACGCATGATGAGCGCGGGACGCCTGTCGATCGTTGCATTCCAGACCTTGCGTGCTTCGTCGTAGTCGGCTTCGGCCGGTGAGATGATCCTGCCTCTCACCGACGCCTTCAAGGTATCGATCGCTTCGCCTGAGATGTTGACCATTGTGAGACCTCGCTGCTGAGTAAAGCGCTGCGACGTTTCCGACCCTGCCAGTTGGTACGCGAAAGCGCAAGAAACCCGCCATCGGATCGCGCGTGGCGTGTCGATCGGTTGCACACCGGTGACCACGAGAACGGGAATGGATCGCGGCAAGCGCACGCTTCGACCGCTCGTTGATTTAATGCCTCGGGTTACGCAATGTAAAGTGCCCGACCAGTGAATTCATGCATGCGATCTAGCATGTATCGGACAAAGTTGCCGATCAGATCGAAGAGCGAATGCAGCGCTTCATTCGTTTTATGTGTATTCCTTATTTAAGGATATTTTTAAGGAAGCCACGGTTTAACAGCCCAAAAAAAACGCGCCGACGAATCGGCGCGTTTTCGCTCATCCATTACGTGTCGATCAGTTCGAATCGTACTTCGGCGAGCGCGGGCCATACAGCATGCCGTTCGTTCCGCCCGTTGCCAGCAGGCGCTGGCTGGTCAGTCCCGCGACGCTCCATGCCTTGTCGGTGGTGACATTGACGACGTGCTTGACGGCGTTCTGCACGAGCGCGCCGACGAGGCCCGAGCCTACGCTGAAGTCGCCGCCGACCTCGCTGCCGTTCGCCGTCGCCGAGCCGCTCCAGAGCAGGTCGCCCGAGCGCAGATCGACCAGTTTGGCTTGCGCCGCGACCACGGTCCTGTTCGCGATGACCCGATAGGACGAGCCGTAATCGGTGATCTTCGTGTACAACGCCGCGTCCGCGCCGAAGATACTGCGCAACTTCTCGGGCGCGACATTCTGAATGTCGTTGGCAGTCGTCAGGCCGTTGCGCCTGAAGGTTTCCTCCATTTCGGCGACCGGCACCACGTAGTAACCGCCTTCGGCGAGCGGCATCGTCATCTGGGACAACATGCCGTATGTCGCGTTGACGTCGTTCGTATCGTTGAGCGGCGGCAGAACGAGAACCGAGCGCGGCTTGTTGCTGCGAAATGCCGCGTGGTCGGTCTGGCTCGGAGAATGTGAAGCGCACGCGGACAGCATCAGCAATACCGATACGACCGCGACGAGTTTGCGGGAAATAAGGAAGGTCATAGTGGGCGCTTACTGAAGTTTGCTCAACAGGAAATCCATGTACGCGGAGGATTCGGGGAAGCGTTCCTTTTCTTCCGTCAATTGCTGGCGAGCCTCGGCGCCTTTGCCGACGCTCGCGTACAGCATGCCCAGGTGGGCGCGAAAGCCGGGCGGCAACGCTTTGTTCTGCGCCAGGGTTTTCTCGCGCGAAGCCTCGAGCGCCGCGATCTGTTCGGCCGCGCCCTTTTGCCCCTTGAAGTATTCGTAGACTTGAGGCTGATAGCCGTCCCATTGATAGAGCGGCGCGGTCTGCGTTGCGCACCCCGTCAGCAGCGCGCACGCCGCCGCGACCGGCAGCGCGAGCGCGGTCAGTTTGTTGTTCTTCGAGATCATGTTCTTCGGATATGAGTGAGGAGATTACTTCGCGGTTTGCAGCGCGCCCGCATCGACTTGCTCGGCCAGACGATTGACCGCCTCGCCGATGGCGAGATCGAGCACCTTGCCGCTCAGCGTGGAGTCGTAACTCGAGGTTCCGCCGAAGCCGATCACTTCACGGGTCGACAGGCTGTACTCGCCCGCGCCCTGGCTCGACGTCACCACCTCGGAGGTGGCCGTATCGACGATATTCAGACTGACCTTCGCATAGGCCACCTGCGTTTTTCCTTGTCCGAGAAGACCGAACAACTCGCGATCGCCGACTTCCTTGCGGCCGAACTCCGTCACGTTGCCGGTGATGACATAGTTCGCGCCCCGGATCGACTGGGCCTTGTTTGCGAAGCCGGCTTCCAGTTTCGTTTCGGCGAGATTGTCGCGATCCAGCACGGCAAAGCGGCGGCTGCGCTGCAAGGAAGTGACGAGAATGGTCTTCGCCTGACCCCCGAGGCGATCGACGCCGTCCGAGAACACGCCGCGCATGTAGCTCGATTGATTGTCGAACTTGCCGATGGACACCGGAACGGCTTTGCCTGCGAAAGGCTTCTGGGCGCTCGCCAGTTCGGGTACCGCCAGCGTGCGCGACGCTTCGTTCGCGCATCCGCCCAATATCGCCGCAACGGACGCGATGACGATCGTCAATTGTCCTTTTGTGAAATTCATTAATTGCCTTTTCAACGTCGGAAATCGAAATCGCCTGTCTTTGATCAGGCGATTTCAAAAACCGGTGATTATTTGGCAATTCCGGACATTCGAAAAGAAAGAGAATTCCTAAAACTGAGCGGCGATGGCGGCGATGGCGGCGATTGCGCCGCCATCGCCGTCGTGCCTGCCATGGGTCAGGCCCGCTCCAGCACCGCCATCTCCCGCACCACCACCAGCAACATCGAAAGACTCGCCCCGCCGCTCGCGCGCAGTTCCGCCAGCAGCCGCGTATAGCGATCCAGCGCGTCCTGCCGCTTCGCACGCCAGCTCTCGACGATCACATCGGGCGCATCGATGCCGCGCGATTGTTCGAGCGCGCTCACGGTCAGCGCGCGCTTCAGGCGCGCGAGCTCTTCCAGCGCCGCCGCGCGCGCGAGCAGGTCCCAGTGCGTCGCGATCGGCAACGCCATCGCCCGTTCGGCGATGCCGCGATAGTCGAGCAGCGTGCCGATGCCGAAGTACACGCTCGCGACGAGTTCGAGACTGCGCTCCGAGCACGCCGCCACTTCGGCGCTGTCGAGCACCGCCGTCGCGATCTCGCCGCTCGCCACGCGCGCCGCGAGGCTGCTCTCGACGCCCGCATCTTCCAGTTCGCGCCGGCGCGCATACCACGCGTCGAGCTGCGGCGCGGGCAGGAGCGCGGGCAGTTGCGGCGCGAGCCGCTGCGCCGCCTCCCGGCAGCGCGCGAGCAGGCCTCGCGCTTCGTGGGCGCCCGACCCGTTGTGCTTCAGATGCCGCAGGAACCAGAGCGACGTATCGTCGAGCAGACGCACGAGATCCACGAACATGCGTGCCTGCACTTCGTCCGCGACGATATTGTCGAGCCCGTCGATGCTGCGCCACAGATCGTCGAGATCGAATACGTCACGCACCATCAATGCCGCGCGCACGATATCGCTCGGGCACGCATCGGTCTCCTCCATCAGCCGATGCACGAACGTGCAGCCCACGCGATTGACGAGCGCATTGGTCAGATGCGTCGCGAGGATTTCGCGCTTCAACGGATGGCGCTGCATCGTCTCGCTATAGCGCTGCTGCAGGGGCTTCGGGAAATAATCGGGCAGCATGTCCGCGACGAGCGCGTCTTCCGGCACGCTCGATTCGAGCAGTTCGTCGTAGAGCCACATCTTTCCGTATGCGAGCAGCACCGCGCGCTCGGGCGATGTCAGTCCCGACTTCGCCGCAGCGCGCTCGGCGATTTCGTCATCCGAAGGCAGGAACTCGATCCTGCGCTTCAGGCGGCCCGCGCGTTCGAGGAAGCGCATCATGCGCGCCTCGGCATCGAGCGTCTCGGCTTCGTGACGCTTCGCGATCGAGAGCGCCTGCGTCTGCGCGTAGTTGTCCTTCAGCACGAGCAGGCCGACTTCATCGGTCATCTCGGCGAGCAGCGCGTTGCGTTGCTTCTCGGTCATCTCGCCATCCGCGACGACGAGGCCGAGCAGGATCTTGATGTTGACCTCGTGATCCGAGCAATCGACGCCGGCGGAATTGTCGATCGCATCCGTGTTGATGCGCCCGCCGCGCTGCGCGAATTCGATGCGCCCCAGTTGCGTGAGTCCGAGATTGCCGCCTTCCGCGACGACCTTCACGCGCAGCTCCGCGCCGTTCACGCGCACGGCGTCATTGGTGCGGTCGCCGACTTGCTGATGCGTCTCCGCGCTCGATTTCACATACGTGCCCACGCCGCCGTTGTAGAGCAGATCCGCTTCGGCAAGCAGGATCGCGCGGATGAGTTCGTTCGGCGCGAGCACCGATGCGCTGATGCCGAGCGCCGCCTGCACTTGCGGCGAGATCGGAATCGACTTCGCCGTGCGCGGATAGACGCCGCCGCCCGTCGAGATCAGCGCGGCATCGTAATCGGCCCAACTGGAACGCGGCAGCGCGAAAAGACGCGCGCGCTCCTCGAAGCTCGTCGCCGCATCGGGCGTCGGATCGAGAAACACATGCCGATGATCGAACGCCGCGATCAATCTGATATGACGCGACAGCAGCATGCCGTTGCCGAACACGTCGCCGGACATGTCGCCGACGCCGACCACGGTGAAATCCGTCGACTGGGTATCGAAGTTCATCTCGCGGAAATGGCGCTTCACCGATTCCCACGCGCCGCGCGCGGTGATGCCCATTTTCTTGTGGTCGTAACCGACCGAGCCGCCGGACGCGAACGCGTCGTCGAGCCAGAAGCCGTATTCTCGCGCGATCGCGTTCGCGTAGTCCGAGAACGTCGCCGTGCCCTTGTCCGCGGCGACGACGAGATACGGATCGTCGGGATCGTGGCGCACGACGTCCGGCGGCGGCACGACGCCATCGGGCGTGCGGTTGTCGGTCACATCGAGCAGGCCGCGCAGGAACATCTGATAGCACGCGACGCCCTCGTTCAGAAACGCTTCGCGGTCCGTCGCGGGCGGCGGATTCTTCACGACGAAGCCGCCTTTCGATCCGACCGGCACGATCACCGTGTTCTTCACCATCTGCGCTTTCATGAGGCCCAGCACTTCTGTGCGGAAGTCCTCACGCCTGTCCGACCAGCGCAGCCCGCCACGCGCGACGCGTCCGCCGCGCAGATGCACGCCCTCGACGCGCGGCGCATAGACCCAGATCTCGAACATCGGCTTGGGCTCGGGCAGGCCCGGCACCTTCGACGGATCGAGCTTGAACGACACATACGGACGCGGCTGGCCGTTCGAATCGCGATGGAAGTGGTTCGTGCGCACCGTCGCCGTGATGACGCCGAGGAACTGACGCAGGATGCGGTCTTCATCGAGGTTCGGCACCTGGTCGAGCGCCGCCTCGATATCGGCGAGCACGCGTTGCGCGGCCTTGTCGCGATCCTCGGCCGACCCGCCGCGCGCAGGATCGAAACGCACCATGAAAAGTTGCAGCAGCTTCTTCGCGATCAACGGATTGCCGATCAGCGCGCGCTCGATATACGCATCGCTGAAAGTCGAGCCGACTTGCCGCAGATACTTCGCATACGCCCGCATGATGGTCACGTCGCGCGCGCCGAACTGCGCGCGCAGCACGAGACGGTTGTAGTCGTCGTTCTCGATCTCGCCCGACCACACACTCGCGAACGCGTTTTCGAAGAGCGGCTTCACACGGTCGATATCGAACTCGACGTCGTCCTGCAATTCGAGCCCGAAATCGTGGACCCATGCGTGGGGCGCACCGGTCGGCTCGATCAGATACGGACGCTCTTCATCGACACGCACGCCGAGATGTTCGAGCATCGGCAGGCTGTGCGACAGCGCGATCGGGTCGCCTACGCGATAGACCTTGAAACGGAATGCGCGGCGCCCGGCTTCGATCGGCCGGTACAGACTCATCGACAAGCCGCCGGGCCGCGTGTGCGTCGCCTCGATCAGTTCGATGTCGCGCACCGCCGTGCGCGCCGGATAGTCCTCGCGATAACCGGCGGGAAACGAATCGGCATAGCGCTGCAACAGACGATTGCCCGCCTCCTCGCCGTGACTGTCGATGAGCGCATCGGCGAGATCGTCCTGCCAGCGGCGCGCGACCTGCACGATGCGTGCTTCGAGTTCGCGCGTATCGACTTCCGGCATCGCGCCCCGGTCGGCGCGCACGACGATATGAATCCGCGCGAGCGGCGATTCGGACAGAAGCGGCGTGAACTCGATGCTCTTGCCATTGAACGCCTCCAGCAGCACTTTGCTGATGCGGCGGCGCAAGTCGGTGTTGAACTTGTCGCGCGGCACGAAGACGAGGCACGACACGAAACGGTCGAAGCGGTCGCGCCGCACGAATAGGCGCGTGCGCTGATGTTCCTGCAAACGCAGCACGCCGATCGCGATATCGAAGAGCACGTCTTCATCGGCCTGGAAAAGCTCGTCGCGCGGATACTGCTCCAGCACGGAAATGAGCGACTTCGCCAGATGACCTTTCTCGAGGAAGCCCGCGCGCCGCACGATGTTCGCGCATTTGCGGCGCACGATCGGGATTTCGGACGTCGGCACGAGATACGCGGTCGACGTATACAAACCGAGAAACCGCCGCTCGCCGGTCACCTTGCCATCGGGCGACGTGCGCTTCACGCCGACATAGTCGAGATAGCCCGGGCGATGCACCGTCGCGCGCGAATTGGCCTTTGTCAGAAAGATCGGCGCCGCGCCTTCGATGATCGCGGCCGCGCCCGGCGGCAGCGGCGTCACGTCGCCCGCCGAAGGCTCGCGCAAGGTCTCGCGCAGTATGCCCAGGCCGGAGCCCGCCACGCCGCGCAACGCGGGACCGCCTTCGTGCTCGACAAGCTCGTAATCGCGGCAGCCGAGGAAGGTGAAATGATCCGCGACCATCCATTCGAGGAATGCGCGGGACTCGATGCCGTCCGGCGTCGTGTCGCGCATCTTCAGATCGCCGATCGCGACGCGCGCCGCATCGACCACCTTCGGCCAGTCCTCGACCGCCGCGCGCACATCGCCCAGCACGCGCGCGATGTTGTCGCGCACTTCCTCGAGACGCTCGCCGTCGCCGCAGCGGTCCACTTCGAAATGGATGAACGATTCGAGCTCGGAATTGCCATCGCCCGCTTCGGCGTGGCCCTGGCCGATGCGCTCGATATCGCCCGCATGCGCGCCCTTGCCGGAGCGCCAGACGCGAAACACCGGATGAATCGCCGAATGCAGCGCGAGACCGAGGCGGTTGAGCTCCATCGTCACCGAGTCGACGAGAAACGGCATGTCGTCGTTGACGATCTCGACGACCGTGTGGTCCGAGTGCCAGCCGTGCTGTTCCAGATTCGGGTTGTAGACGCGCAGCACCTCGCGCCCGGGCACGAACTTCTGCGCCGTCTGCCAGTGCGCCATCGCCGCGCCGTAGAGATCGGCGACGTCGCGGCTCGCGATATCCTCGACATCGACCTGCTCGTAGTAATAGCGAAGCAGCGGCTCGATGACCTTGAAGGACGACTCCGGCAATCGTCCTCGCGCGAAGTCCAGAAGATCGTTGATGAGCTGTTCGACCCGCGCTTCGTTCTTGACCAGCATGGTGTCCTCCCGAGGCTTTCGGTTGCGATGCGGTTGCGGCACGCTCTTCGAATCAATCAAGGAGATTATGCGCCGCCCGGCGCCTTTGGCCCCGGGTCGGGCATGTGCGGTTGCACAAAGACGGTGCGCGCATGGCCGTACCTTAGCCGCGCCGCATGATCTTTGCGCGACAGCGGCTTTCGGCTATCGTCGATAGCGGCGCATCAGCCGACGGAGGAATCGCCATGCAGGTCACGAGGCAAGAGACAGCACAGCAAACGGTCGTCACGGTGCGGCCGCAGGAAAAGCTCGCGACGGTTCAGCATCTGCCTTATTTCATCGGATTGTCGGCGGCGACGGCCGGCACGCGCGGCCTCGCGATGCATCTCGTCGTCGTACCGCCGGGCGGCCGTGGCGAGCCGCATGTCCACGTGGGCTACGAGACGGGCATCTACATACTGGAAGGACGCATCGAGACGCGCTATGGGCCGGGACTGGCGGAATCGGTCAT
Organism: Caballeronia sp. INML3B; assembly: GCF_023631305.1. Taxonomy (NCBI): domain Bacteria; kingdom Pseudomonadati; phylum Pseudomonadota; class Betaproteobacteria; order Burkholderiales; family Burkholderiaceae; genus Caballeronia; species Caballeronia sp. INML3B. Next base: position 103,608 of record NZ_JALQDI010000040.1, on the reverse strand, counting down.
CAACGAGCCGGGCGACTTCGTGTTCATTCCGCCGGGCGTGCCGCATCAGCCGGTCAATCTGAGTGCGACCGAGCCTGCTCGCGCCGTGATCGCCCGCAACGATGCCAGCGAGGCGGATCGCGTCGTGCCCTACGATCCGCGGGAAGCGCAGGCGTCCTAGTAGCCGGACGCGCCCAGTCCCGGAAGATCGACGTAGCCGCTGTCGGCGAAGCGCGCGCCGCCGAACGCGCCGCCCGCGAGCTTGCCGCGCACCGCATACGAAACCTTGCTGACCGTGTCGCCGTTCGCGAAGCCGAACGCCTGGCGCGCGACCGAAAACGCCGAAACGGTCACCGGCACAGACACGATCGTCTCGCCGAAACGCGGCACCGTTCCGCGCTGATCGCTCACGCCGCTCGCGAACGCGCGGCCGTTGAGGTCGAGATCGAGCGCGACGCCGTCGAAGTCGATCGGCGCATCGTTCGGGTTCTGCACGCGCAGCTTCACGGCGAAGCGCATTTCGAGTCCCTGGCCTTCGAGCGGCTCGATGCCCGCGACGGAGACGCGCATCGCGTCGCGGTTGAAAAAGCCCGCGCAGCCGTCGAGCGCGAGCATCGCGATCAACGCAACGAAGAAGAGAAAGAAGCGATTGCGCGTGTATTTCGATTGCATGGGAATGTGACTCCTCGCGATGTCGTGTCAGGTATGCAGCGCATTCAGCAGCATGCGGCCATAGTCCAACAGCATGCGCCCATAGACATGATCAAACCAGACATCGTCGACGACAAAAAGCGCCGCAGCCCACGCACCCGCCACGATGATCAGATCGCAATGCCCGCTCGTCCACAGATTGAGCGAATGGCGCGCGACGATCCACGGCACGCCGAGTGGATTCGGCCAGTCCGCGAAGAGGTGCATGAGGCCGCCGCACGCGAAGCCGAACGCGATGGGCGCGGCCGGATGCCGCCCGAGAAAGTGATAGGACAGCACGAGAAGCGCGGCCCAGCCGACGCCCCAGTGCGTGAGCGTGCGATGCGTGATCCAGAGTTTGCGCGCGCGCGTCCACCATGCGACTTCGAGCCAGTCGGGCGCAGTGGCGCCGACGACACCGGCCAGCAGCGCAAGCACGCCCGACACCATATGCGCGCCCGCTGCCGCTCTTGCCGGATGCAGCACGACCGCCGCCGCGATGATGCCCGCCGCCCATCCGGTCGCGTGATGCGCCTTGCTCGATGCCATGAAAAAAGCCTGCCTTTGTCGCCCGTACCGAAAGAGCGCGCATGTTCGCACGGCGGGCGCATCCGGAGCCGGGCTGAAACATAAACTTACGGAATTGCGCGCGTCGAAACACGGTTGTGATCACATCGGCGGCGAGGCGGCGCCGGGTTGACTAAAATGATTGCTAGATTGCTGCGCAATCACGCTGCGGACGGTGCCCCAGGCGTCCCACGCCCGCCTGCGCATCAGGCATTGAACGTATCTATTCCAATCCGGCCGTCATGCAACACCTGAAATACCTGAGCGCCTACCCGAACACGCTACAGGACAAGGTGCGCCGACTGATCGCCCAGCAACAACTGGGCGCTTATCTCGATGCGCGCTATCCGAACAAGCACGCGGTGCAGTCCGATCGCGCGCTGTATGAGTATTGCTCGGGCCTGAAGCAGGAATTTCTGCGCGTCGCGCCCGCGATCGACAAGGTCTTCTACGACAGCAAGCTCGACGTGCTCCGTCACGCGCTCGGCCTGCACACCGCGATCTCGCGTGTGCAGGGCACGAAGCTCAAGGCGAAAAAGGAAATCCGCATCGCATCGCTCTTCAGGGACACCGCGCCCGAGTTTCTTCGGATGATCGTCGTGCATGAACTCGCGCATCTGAAGGAAAGCGATCACAACAAGGCCTTCTACCGGCTGTGCGAGCTGATGCAGCCGGGCTACCATCAGATTGAATTCGACTTGCGGCTCTATCTCACCCATCGCGACCTCGCGCGCGCCAGAGTGGCGTGAGCATCGCTGCATCGCATCAATATGACCAGGCGAGCGCGGCGGCGTACCCGGCAGGCGCATGCAGCGCAACCGCTTCGAACACGCCCGCATCGCGCGTGAGCGCATAGCGAACGCCATCGCGCGGCAGCACCGGGAAACGGTCCATCGCGATCGCCCCGCCGCCGATGCCGTCGCCGTGCGCCTTCAGCACCGCCTCCTTGGCCGTCCAGCAGTCGAAGAAGGCAGCGCTTCGGGCGGACTCGTCGGGCAGTGCGTCGATTTCGCGGCGATCCGAATCCGCCAGCACGGCGGGCGCCAGCTCGCGCCATTGAAACGTCGCGCGGGCTTCTTCGATGTCGGTGCCCACCCGCCTTGCCCGCGATACCGCGATCAGGCCATACGCGCCCGAGTGCGACACGTTGAAATCCGGTGCGTCCGGTTGCGCGAGAAACGGGCGGCCCCGGTCGTCGGCGTCGAACACGAGGCCTGCGGCATCCCCGCCCGTTGCGGCGGCGAGTACATGCCGCAACGCGCAGCGCACCGCGCCGAAACGCGCGGCATCCGCATGACGCAAAAAGCGCGCGGCGCGAGCGCGCTCGCTCGCGTTCATCACGGCGTAGGGCGCGCCGTCGATCGGCACCGAGAAGTCGATCTGAACCCGCCACACGTGCACGTCCGCGGGCGTGTCGGCGGGAAGCGGCACCGGCGCAATGCCGAAGGGAATCGTCGCTTCGGTCATTTCGGTGCGTACTGCGCCTCGCCGTTGCCGAAGGACCAGTTCTCCTTCTTCACCTCGACGAGACTGATGAATACGTCCTCGCGCCGAAGTTTCAGGCGTTCGTGCAGGCCATCGGCGACGGCCTTGTAAAACGCGCTTTTCTTCACGACATCGCGCCCTTCGTTGAGCGTGACCTGAATCACGACGCAATCATCGGTGCGGCTGATGCCGAGATACGTGCGATCGACGATGAAATCCCCCGCACCATGCTCGGCGACGATCTGAAAGCGATCGTTCTCGGGCACGTCGAGCGTCGTGCGCATCGCGTCGTACACCACGTCGCCGATGGCGGTGCGATACGCGCTGTCCTTGCCTTTTTGCAGATCGATGCGAACGAGCGGCATGAGTTTCTCCTCGTGGATGGGTTTCAGCGAAAGTACGGATGCAGCAGCAATTGCGGCAGGCCCGCGCGATCGACGTACACGACGGCGTTTTGCGCGAACTCGGTCATCAGCGCATCGGCGGTCTCGTGCGTCGCGCCGAGCACGAAGAGGCTCGATTCGGCCACCCACTCGTTCGTCGGATCGATGCCTTCGCCCGGCAGCGCGCGCAACCTCGACTGCCCGACGCGCTCGATCAGCCTGCGCTGGCGCGCCGCGTTTTCTTCGGGCGCGAGCACCTGGCCGAACGGATTGGACGCCGTGACGAACACCGCGCTCGCGACATCATGTTTCGCCAGCAACGACGCCGCCCCTGCATTCGCGACACCGACTTTCATGTCGATGCCCGGCTGCACTGCGATGCGATAGATCGCCGCGCGATACGCGTCGAGCGTCGCGGGCGGCAGTCCCTGCGTGCGCTTCAGAACGATCGGCTGGCCGTGCGGCGTCGCGCGCGCGGCCTCGTCCCATTCGACACGCCGGCGTGCGAGCGTCTCCTCGCTCACGCAGCCCTTCTCGGCCGTGAGGCGTTCGAGCGCGCTCAGCCAGTGCGTGTAGTAGGTATCGCCGTGGTCGGGATCGCCCGCCGCCTGCGCGTCCCTGATCGCGACACTCAACGCGTGCGCCCACTCCTTCCACGTGAACACGCCGCGCTCGTACAGCGCGAGCGTCATCGCGAAGGCCTGCGCTTCCCACGGTGCGCGAAACACCGGGCCGTTGTCATCGAAAGGCAATTCGGGCAAAACGGCGCGCAACGCCTGCAGCTTGGGTTCGTTCGAGGTCATGTCACGCGCGCGCGGCATCGAGATAAGGTTCCCAGCAATCGACACACACCGAGGACGCAGTCGTGTCCGGTCCCCACAATGCTTTCGCATCGAAACGCACGGTATAGAGCCACTGCGGATGCTCGCCGTGGCCGAGCGCGTTTTCATCGGGAAAGACGTGCGTGCCGCGCACCGCGACGATGCGCCCGGGCTTGCCCCGGCAATAGCGCGGCAGACGCGTGTGCGTCGGCGGATTCATCAGCTTCGTGCGAACTTCATCGCCGACGGCAAAGCGCGCGGGCGATGTCGCCGGCCGCTCGACCGGCGCGCCGCGCAACAGCGCCGCGCTCACGTCCGCGGCCTTCAGCACGCGCACGTTCGGCTTCGCGGCACAGTGCGAACGGCCGCTCGCGATTTCGTCCGCGCTCGCGAGTCCTTTTGCCATCAGCAGCTTCTTCAAGCCCTCGAACCAGATTTCGTAATAGCTGCTGCCGAGATATTGCGCGGGCGGAAGGCTTTCGCGCGCGGCCCGCGACGTGTCGATGTTCCATTGGCCCGTTGCGCCCATCGCGAGCGTGACGGCCAGAACCCGCCGCTCCCACTCCGCATGAAAAGGCGATGCGCCCGGCGCGTCGCAGGCATCGATTTCAACAGGACCGAACGCCTGCATGCCGCCCATATCGTGCGCCGCGTTCATGCCGATGCTCCCGTTGCCCGCGATGGCGCAAGCGCGAGGCCCGTGCCGATCATCGAATCGCGCGTGACGAGATCGGCGAGCGCGTCTTCGTCGAGATCATCCGTGCCGGCGGGTTGCATCGGCACGACGAGATAGCGCACTTCGGCGGTCGAATCCCACACGCGCAACTCGACATGTTCAGGCAATTCGACGCCGAAATCCTTCAGCACGCCGCGCGGATCGATCACCGCGCGCGAGCGATATGGCGCCGACTTGTACCAGACAGGCGGCAGCCCGAGCACGGACCACGGATAGCACGAGCACAGCGTGCAAACCACCATGTTATGTACGTTCTCCGTGTTCTCGAGCGCGACCATGTGCTCGCCTTGCCGCCCGGTGTAGCCAAGCGACGCGATGGCGGCGGTGGCGTCGTCGAGCAGCCACGTGCGAAACGCCGGATCGCGCCACGCCTTCGCAACGACGCGCGCGCCGTTGCGCGGGCCGACCTTGTGCTCGTAAGTCTCGACGAAGACGTCGAGCGCCTGCGGATCGACATAGCCCTTCTCGACCAGCAGCGATTCGAGCGCGCGCACGCGCAAGTCCATCTCCGGCAACGCGCTGCCGTGGGGTTCGTGTTCGTGATGATGAGGATGATCGTGGCTCATGCGCGGTCTCGCGAGTGGCACAGACGTCACACGTTACCGGAGTGCGCGCGCGCGTGCAAACGCCGGCACGCCGCCTATACTTTGATCAGCGTCTCATGCGAGGAGGATGCCATGACACGCAAGTACATCGATTGCCGCGAATGCCCGAGCGATGTGAAGTGCAGCATCGCTCTTTCCGCCGACTCCGAGGAGGAACTGATGGAAGCGGCCGTGCAGCACGCGGTCGCCGTGCATCAGCACACCGACTCGCCCGAGCTGCGTTCGCAGTTGAAGACCTTCTTCCACGAGGGCACGCCGCCTGCCTGATCGCGGTCGTCGGGTTTTCAGCCGAGTTCGAAAGTCGTCACGCCGAAAACATTCGCAAGCGGCACGCTCGGGGCCGCGCGCGTGTACATGCGCGCCGTTTCGAAGACGCTCTTCATGTCGTGCTCGACGGCGAGCGCAACCGCCGCAGGATTGCTCTCGGGCACGTCGAGAAACACGGTTTCGCCCGGCAGCGCGGACACGAGTGCGCGATAGAGCGCGCGCGCAGTCGTGAGATCGTCGGCGAAGAGCGGACCGATCTTGTGCCCCGCGCCGCAACGCCGTATCACGGCGAGCCCGCATATCGCGTCGCCATCGAGCGCGACGAGAGCGCGTGCGTCTTTTTTCGGCTGGGACAGCCACGCGCGCAGGAACGCCGCACGCTCGCACGCAAACATGCGCGTGTCGTAGTCGAGCAGGCTATCGAAAGGCACGGCGGGCGCGTCGACGATCGTCACGCCATCGACCGGCTCTTCATGCGCCGGCGCGACGCCCTCGTAGCGCACGTTGCGATACGCGAGCACGAAGCCTGATTTGCGATAGTTCGGCTGCTGCGCGAGCACGCCATCGAGCCCGATGTTGCGCGCGCCGAGATAGCGCATGCCTTCGTTCCACAAGCGCATGCCGAAGCCCTTGCCGCGCCATTGCGGACACACGATATACAGGCCGATGAAACCGAAGGCATCGCCGTATGCGACCGCGGAGATGCAGCCGACCGGCACGCCGTCCCATGTGCCCACGAAGAAGCCCTGCGGGTCGGCGGCGAAGAAAGCGCGGGCGTCGTCGAGGCCCGGATTCCATCCTTCGGTCGCGGCCCAGTCGAGTGCGATGGCGGCATGGCGCGCTGTCATGCGGCGTATGGCGAAGCGAGGATCGTCAGGCGTGGCGTGAGACGGACAGGGAACGGACGACATATGGCACGTCTTCTCGAAATGCAGGTGCATTCAGTGTCGCGCGTTTCTGATGCAGGGGAAAGATGCAGCGAGGGATGGATACAACGTGGGATGGACAGAACGGCGGGGGAACATCGAGGCGAACGTGTTTCGCCCCGATCAGGTACACCCTTGACGCCGTTCGCTACGGCTGAAACTCTGGCGCGAACGCCAGTCTTCCGAGCGCAAGACGTGCTCGCCGTCCTCGCGCGCTGCTTCCTCGGAATCGAAGCCTTCGTCGCTATACGCAACGACCTTCATTCCGCCTCCCGCCGCCCGTTCGACGGTGATGCCCCAATGCCACCCGCCTTCCTGTTGGAAGATATGCAGAGTCGGTTTCGACGATGTGGTCAGTTCCATATGTGCGGCTCCTTCAGGCGGAGATCCGTAATGCTTACCGGTCCTGCCCGATGAACGCTCTGTGTTTTCCGGCGTTTGATTGTTCGTGTCGATGTCTCGATGAAAGCGGAGACTCATGCCCCCGCCAGGAACAGCATACGCAATGCGATGCTGCGTTGCAACACGAGCTTTCCCTAAGCGTGGCCGGAATCGCACATGCTTTAGAGGCAGTAACGGGATTTAGCGCGGAAGTGCCGATCGTTGCGTGCAGTACTCATCGAGGAGGCGGCGTATGCGGCATTCACTCGCCGTCCCAGTAACCGAGCGAATCGCTGGCGCGAAAAACCGCGCGCAGGCCTTTCACGCCGGGTTCATCCGCGACCAGCACGGCCTGGCGGCCCGTGTCCGGACATTCGACCACTTCGGGCGATTGCATCGTGCTGATCGCAAGGTAGCGCAACGCCTGCGCGCCCGTGTTGACGATCTGATGCGCCGTTTCGGAATCGCCCGGCGGACAGGCGATGACATCGCCCGCGCGAATCGCATGCGTCTCTTGGCCGACACGCACTTCGCCCTCGCCTTCGATGACGAAAAACATCTCCTCGTTCACGCGATGATGATGCAACGGAAACGCACGCTTGCCCGGTTCGAGCACGATGAGGCTATAGCCGAGCTTCCTCGCGCCGAGCATGCCGCCGATACGCGCGATGCGCGGCGCATAGCGTTCGGCGGCGGCGCCGGTCGGCGCGAACTCGGGCGGCAGCGGTTGAGGATCGAGCGTATCGAGATTGACGATGGGCGGTTTCATGGGGTCTTGATTGTCGAAATCATGCGCTTGCCGCGCGAATGTCACGCGTGCGTTCATGCTCGCCGAGCCATACGGCGATCGCGTTGCACGTCCAGTCGGCATCGTCGTGCGGCAGGTCGTGGCCGGCCCACGGATGCACCCGGTGCGGCGCGCGCCATTGTTTCGCGATGCGCGCAGAGCATACCGGATCGACGAGCCGGTCAGCCGCCGACGACAGCAGCAGCACCGGACATCGCGGCCGTTCGTCACCCGCGCGAAATCGCGCAGCCGCCGCAAGTTGACGCAGCGCGCCGGCCGCGCTCGCGCCATGCGTGCGCCGCAGCCATGCCCAGCGCGCGATATCCGCGTCGCGCATGTCGTTGCGATTGCATGTGAGCACGAGAATCATCGCCTCGCATCGTTCGGGCTGCGTCCATGTGATCGCGATGCGGGCGAGCATCGGCCATGCGGCGGGACGCAGGCGTTCGGGCAGGCGCGCGAACGGGCGCATGCTGGTGTTGATGAGCACGAGCCGCTCGATCTCGTCCGCATGTCGTTCGGCCCACGCGGTCGCGACCATCCCGCCGAGCGACATCGCGAGCACGCGGCACGGCAGGCGCACCTTCAGCGCCACGGCGCGCTCGCGCACGAAGTCCATCATCGCGACGACGGAAACCGGCGCCGTATGTGCATGTTCGGCGCCATTGCCCGGCAAATCGACACACACGACACGCTCGCCCGCGCCGACGACCCCATGTGCGACGAGCGCTTCATCGAACGCGCCCCAGTGACGCGCTTCGCGCGTGAGACCGCGCAGGAGCACCCAATCGCTCATGATGCGCCCGTGCGCTGCCAGTGCTCGCGCGCGCGCCGCAGCACGTCCTCGCGGCATTCGCCGCTCGGCAGCCACCGCCGCGACGAGAACGCGGCGCGCGTGAGGAAATCGAAGAAGTTCGGATGGCGCCGCAGCACGCGCCGCGTGCGATGCGCCTTGATCGGATTGAAGATGCCGAGGCGCGAGAACAGCTGCATCGGATTCTTGCGAATCCAGCGCCACGAGCCGAGTTCGAGCGTCATCGGCAGAAAAATGCTGGGCGCGCGGGAGCGGTCATACGCGAAATCCCACAGGTCGCCGTGCAACAGGTATTGATGGCTCTGCGGCTCGAATGCATAGCCGTGATGCGGATACGACGCCTCGAACATCGTCTTCAGCAGGAACATTTCCGGCAGATGCGCCATCTGGCGCTCGGTGCGCGCGTAGGGAAACCAGATGCTGTCGTCCCAGCCGAAACCCGAATGACAATCGAGCGCGAAACTGAGCGGCCGCGACATCAGTTGCTCCTCGACGACGGAAAGCAGCGCCGCGCTCTCCACTTCCATGCGACCGTCGAGAGGCCCGCGATACCACGGCAGCCACGGCCCGATGCGCTGGCCGCCCGCGAGAAACGGCACGCGTCCCTCGGCGCTTTGCGGCGCGTTGCGCATCAGGTCGACGCCGTTCGGATTCGCGCGCGTGCGCGCGAACATGCCGCCGGGATTGACGATCGGCATGAAGACGAGACGGATCGCGCGCAACTGATGATGCAGCGTCTCATCCCATTCGAGGCGGCGCAAAAGCGCACGCATGTATTCGAGGACGAGCTGCGTGCCGATGCATTCCAGCCCGTGCACGCCGCCGAAAAAGCCGATCGCGGGCGCTTGCGGATCGTCCGAGCCGATCGACGCGGTCAAAATTGGAAACGATTGACGGCGCGCCTGCACTTCGCCGATCGTGCGCCACGCGAAGCGCGCGCCGCCCGCGATGCGAATCGCCTTCAGTTCATCCATCTCCGGAAAACTGCTGGTCACGGCGACGCTCGAAGTGCTCATGACTGCGGCCTTGTCGTCTTGTATTAATCGGCTCGGGCGGCGGCTCGGTTTTTGCGCCGGGAAGTCCGTGCCCGGAAAGATCGAGTATAGGGCGCATCGTCAATACACGACATATCGGATATCACGCAGCCGTACGCGAACCGTCATGTATGGGGCGTCACCAGAACGGTGCCCTGCACGTTAGCGTCGTGTCACCTAGAATGAAATCGCCGTGTCATGCGGTGTGAGGGTTCTGTCATGTCATCCATCCCCCGTTTCATCGTCGGCGCGCTAGCGTTGTGCTGCGCGGCCTCCGCGCTCGCGCAACCGCAGGCGCAAACCAGTGATCCGAACGCGCCGAAAACCCGCGCGCAGGTCCAGCAGGATTTCCTGCTCTGGCGCTCGGCCGGCTACGATCCGAATGACTGGCTGAATTATCCCGACAATGCGTTGCGCGCGAGCCGCATCATCGCGCAGCGCCAGGCTCGCGGCGAAAACACGGTGCAGTGAGCCGCATTCGTCAGGCGGATTCGGGGCGCGGCTTTTGCCCGCGCAGAATGCGCCGCGCGATGCTCCAGCGATGCACTTCCGACGGACCGTCGTAGATCCGGAACGCGCGCATGTCCGCGAAAATCCGCGCGACGACGGTTTCATGCGTGACGCCCTGACCGCCGAGCACCTGCACCGAGCGGTCGACGACGCGCCACAGCGCCTCCGATGACACCACCTTCGCGATGCTCGACTCGTGCTTGCCGAGCACGCCCTGATCGAGCACCCATGCGCAGTGCCAGATGGCGAGGCGCGTCACGTGCAGATCCATTTCGTTGTCCGCGAGCATGAAGCCGACGCCTTCGTGCTCGCCCAACACACGGCCGAACGCCTGACGCTGCCGCGCATACGCCGTCGCGACATCGTGCGCGCGCCGCGCGGCGCCGAGCCAGCGCATGCAGTGCGTGAGACGCGCGGGCGAGAGCCGCACTTGCGCATAACGAAACCCTTCACCCGGCTCGCCCAGTACGTTCGCTTTCGGCACGCGCAAGCCCTCGAAGCGCACGACGCCGTGGCCACCGGGAAAGCACGTGTCGAGCGAATCCATCGCACGTTCGATGACGATGCCCGGGCTCGACATATCGGCGAGGAACATCGTCGCTGGGCCGTCGGCGAATTTCGCCATGATGATCGCGACCGCCGCGCCTTCTGCGCCCGTGATGAACCACTTTCGTCCATCGATCACGTATTCGTCGCCGTCCTGCGCCGCCGTGGTCTGCAGCATCGCGGGATCGGCGCCCGCGCCCGGCGGCGGTTCGGTCATGCAGAAACACGAGCGGATCTCGCCCGCAGCCAGCGGACGCAGCCAGCGTTCCTTCTGCTGCGGCGTGGCGATAGCCTCGAGCAGATGCATGTTCCCTTCGTCGGGCGCAGCAATGTTCAGTGCGACAGGGCCGAGCGGCGAATAACCCGCTTCTTCGAACAGAATGGCCTTGGCGACGTGATTCAGGCCGAGGCCGCCGAATTCAGGCGAAACGTGACTCGACAACAGCCCCGCCTTGCGCCCTTTCGCGACCAGCTCGGCGCGCAGCGCCTCGTTCGGGCCATGCGGCGTGCAACGCGGATCGCGCTCGAAGGGCATGATTTCTTCCGCGATGAAAGCGCGCACGCGCGCCTGCAGATCGATGAGTTCGGGCGAGAGCGAAAAGTCCATCAACAATCCTCCAGGGGAACGGGGCGAACCCAAGCTTAACCGCCCGGGCGCGTTGCGCGCCAGAAGCTTTCGCGAAGGCCGCTCACTCGTCGTACTCGGTGTATTTGCGCGCGTCGCCCTTTACTTTGTGTACCGGATACTTCGACCGGTTCAGCGCCATTTTCTCGATCAGCGCCCGATGCAAATCGACATCGAGCGAGTCCGCGAGCATCACGAGATAAGCGAGCACGTCCGCCATTTCGTGACGGATCGCTCGTAGCTTCGCTTCGTCGAGCTCGGCCTTGTCGCCGCTGGCGAGCCACGTGAACGGTTCAAGCAATTCGCTCGCCTCGACGGACAACGCCGCCGCGAGGTTTTTCGGCGAGTGAAAGCGGCTCCAGTCCCGCTCGCTGACGAACTCGCGCAGCATGTCGCGCATCCGGACGAGTTCGCTTGTGCCTTCTTGCTGGTCGTGCTGATCCATGACCTTCCTCTGACGTTTCGTTGCGTGCCTTTAGCTTAGCGCGACGGCGGACTCCTTCGGCTTTCGCGGCTTTTCCGCTTTCCAACTGCGCCTTGCCTTGTCCCAGATCAACGTTCTGATGTCTGGAACTCGCTTACCTCGAATTCCGATCCTCTAACCTGAGACATTTTGACACGCGCCGGAAAATTTTCTTGCCTCGATTAACTACGACTCATAAAATCGCAGTTAATCGATGACGACGATAACCGTCCGTCGAACGACCCCAATATCGAAATCCACGGAGCATCGAAATGTCCAAGCGCATTCTGGTAGTCGGAGCCGGCTTCGCCGGCATGTGGAGCGCCCTGTCCGCCGCGCGCCTTATCGATCAGCACGGCCGCACAGATATCGAAGTCGTGCTGGTCGCGCCGGAGCCGCATCTGCACGTGCGTCCGCGTCTGTATGAAGAAAATGCAGCGGGCATGAAGGCGCCGCTTCTGGACATTTTCGCGTCCACGGGCGTGAGATTCATTCAGGGTACGGTGGAGCGCATTCACGTCGAGCGCTCCGAAGTCGACGTGCTCGGCGCGCACGGCACGCCGTCGTCGATAAACTACGACCGACTCGTTCTGGCGACGGGCAGCCGCCTGTTCCGCCCGCAGATTCCGGGGCTTGCAAAGCACGCGTTCAGCGTCGATCAGGTCGATGAAGCCGCCGCGCTCGAAGCGCATATCAAGGCCCTCGCGACGCAGCCCGACACGCTCGCGCGCAACACGGTGGTCGTCGCCGGCGGCGGCTTCACGGGCATCGAAACGGCGGCGGAAATGCCCGCGCGCCTGCGCGCGGCGCTCGGCGAGAACGCGAAGGTGCGGGTCATCATTGTCGAGCGCGACAAGGAAATCGGTCCGGACCTGGGCGCGGGTCCGCGTCCGGTCATCGTCGAGGCGCTCGAGGCGCTCGGCGTGCAGTGGCGGCTCGGCGCGGCGGTGACATCGGTCGATGCGGACGGCCTCATCACGTCCGAAGGCGAGCGCATCGAAGCGAGCACGGTGATCTGGACCGCCGGCGTGCGCGCGAGCGCGCTGACCGCGCACATTCCCGCCGAGCGCGACGCGCTGGGGCGTCTGCATGTGGATCGCAATCTGCGCGTGCTGGGTGTCGACACGGTCTATGCCACGGGCGACGTCGCCTACGCCGCCACCGACGACGACGGCAATCACGCGATGATGTCCTGTCAGCACGCGATGAACCTCGGCCGATCGGCGGGCCACAATGTTGCAGCGGACCTGCTGGGCGAAGCGCCGATCCCCTACAGCCAGCCGAAATACGTGACGTGTCTCGATCTGGGACCGTGGGGCGCGGTCTATACGGAAGGCTGGGAGCGTGAAGTGAAGATGTCTGGCGCGCAGGCAAAGGAACTGAAGACGCGCATCAACACCGAGTGGATTTATCCGCCGAGCGCGGAGCGGGCCGAAGCGTTCGCGGCCGCGGACCCGCTGCGTATCGTCGTGGCGTAAAGGCTCACGCCGCCGGATAGAGGCCCAGCGTGCGCGCGTGCAGGCGCGCGAGGCCCAGCAGGGCATCGGTGAACGGCGTCTGCACGCCGGTTATCGCGCCCAGCTCGCGCACCGAGGCGACAAGCGCATCGAGCTCGACCGCCTTGCCTGCCTCGACGTCCTGCAACATCGACGTTTTCATCGCGCCGAGCTTGAGCGTGACGGCGTGACGATCTTCCGGATCCTGGTCGATGGGAATGCCGAAGCGCGCGCCGATCTCCTTCGCTTCGAGCATGACGTTCGTCACGAAGCCGCGCACGAGATCGTCGCTCAGGATGCGGTCGGTGGTCGCGCCGGTGATCGCGCTGATGGGGTTCATCGTCATGTTGCCCCACAGCTTGAACCAGACGTCGCGTTGAATCTGCGTGGAGAGCGTGGCGTCGAAGCCGGCCTTCGAGAAGAGCGACACGAGCGATTCGGTGCGTGCGGTGGGCGCGCCCGTCGCTTCGCCGAGAATCAGGCCTCTGCCCTGACGATGCCGGATGACGCCCGGCGCTTCGACGAAGCAGCTAGCATGCACGACGCAGCCGACCGTCTGCGCGCCTGGAATCGCCGCGGCGATCGTGCCGTGCGGATCGACCGACGAGAGGCGCTTGCCCGCGAAAGGCTCGCCGAGACCGTCGCAGAACCACCAGGGCACGCCGTTCATCGCGGTCAGCACGGTCGTGTCGCTTGAAAGCAGCGGCGCGATATGCATGGCGACGGATTCCATCGCGGGCGCCTTCACCGCCACGATGACGAGATCCTGCGCGCCGAGATCCGTGGGTTCGGCGCTTGCCGCGACCTTCACCGTATGCGTCGCATCGGTCTCGACGAGCCGCAGCCCTTCTTTCTTCAACGCGTCGAGCGTCGCGCCGCGTGCGACCACGCCGACATCGCAGCCCGCCTGCGCGAGCTTCACGCCGATCCATCCACCGATGGCGCCCGCGCCATATACGCATACTTTCATGGTCCCGATCCTCGCTCATGGCAATCATCCGATCGCCATTGTAAGAGCGGGACGCGCTGCGCGCCGCGCAATCAGTGCGCGATGCCCGTGGCGAGCTTCGCGACCGTCAGCAGCGTCAAACCGAACGCGCCCGCGAGCATCACGGCGATGACCGGCAAGAGCGGCAGCTTCACATGCGCGAAATCGGCGTTGTGCGACGCGCGCTTGCGCACGCCGAAAAAGCTCCAAAACACGATGCGCATCATCTTCAAGAGTTCCATGAGCGGCTCCTTCACGTGGGTCCGAATCGATCTTTCATGCATCGATGTTGCGCGCCGCGTCATGTGAAAAACAGCAGCAGATGCGGTGTATTCGGCGGTAGCAGAACGGCGCGTGGCATTGACTGCTACCGTCGAATTCATCGCAACTGCTGCTTTCGGAATGCGGCGACGCCCTCTATCGTTGGCCTTCTTTCCGCCATGCCGCTGCTTCCATGTACCAATACACCGAGTTCGACAAATCCTTCGTGAGGAGCCGCGCCTCGCAGTTCCGCGATCAGCTCGAGCGCTGGCAGGACGGCCGTCTGAGCGAAGATGCGTTCCGTCCGCTGCGCCTGCAAAACGGATGGTACGTGCAGCGCCATGCGCCGATGCTGCGCGTGGCCGTGCCCTACGGCGAGCTGTCGAGCGCGCAATTGCGGATGCTCGCGCGCATCGCCCGCGAATACGACAATCCCGATCCCGAAGTCTATCGCGCCGCCAGCGAGGCTCAGCGCAAGCTCGGGACCGAACGCCTGCCGACGCATTGCGCGCACTTCACGACGCGCACCAACGTGCAATTCAACTGGATCCCGCTCGACAAATCCGCCGACGTGATGGACCTGCTCGCCACCGTCGACATGCACGGTATTCAGACGAGCGGTAATTGCATTCGCAACATTTCCTGCGATGAACGCGCGGGCGTCGCGCCCGACGAAGTGGCCGATCCGCGTCCGTTCGCCGAGATCATGCGGCAATGGACGACGCTGCATCCCGAATTCGCCTTTCTGCCGCGCAAGTTCAAGATTGCGATCACGGGTGCGAGCGAGGATCGTGCGGCGACCGCGTGGCACGACGTCGGCCTGCAACTCGTGCGCAACGATAGCGGCGAGCTCGGCTTTCGCGTGAGCGCGGGCGGCGGCATGGGGCGCACGCCGGTCATCGCCACGTTGATGCGGGAGTTTCTGCCGTGGCGGCACATCATGAACTACATCGAGGCGATCGTGCGCGTGTATAACCGCTACGGACGCCGCGATAACAAGTACAAGGCGCGGATCAAGATTCTGATGAAAGCCGAGGGCCAGCGCTATATCGACGATGTCGACGAAGAGTTCCGGCAGATCGTCGAGCACGACGGCGCGCCGCATCTCATCTCGCAGACGGAACTCGACCGCGTGAGTGCGTCGTTCGTGCCGCCCGCGTTGAATGCGCCGCTTACAACGTTCGATGACATCGACCCGGACGCCCATCCGCTCTTCGCGCGCTGGCTGCAACGCAACGTGGCGCGGCATAAGGACCCCGCGCTGCGCATCGTGACGCTGTCGTTCAAGCGGCTGTTGCAAGCACCGGGCGATGCGAGCGCGGACCAGCTCGACATCGTCGCGAATCTCGCCGATCGCTTCTCGGCAGGCGAAGCGCGCGTCACGCACACGCAGAATGTCGTGCTGCCTTGGGTGCGTGCAAACGAGCTATTCGCGCTATGGCAAGCCGCGCGCGAAGCGGGCTTGGCGAGCGCGAACGTGCAGCTTCTCACCGACATGATCGCGTGTCCCGGCGGCGACTTCTGCGCGCTCGCGAATGCTCGTTCACTGCCGATCGCGCAGGCGATTACCGAGCGCTATGAAGATCTCGACGAGCTCGACGATATCGGCGAAATCGATCTGCATATCAGCGGCTGCATCAACTCGTGCGGGCATCATCACAGCGGGCATATCGGCGTGCTCGGCGTCGACAAGGACGGACGCGAGTGGTATCAGCTCACCCTCGGCGGATCGGACGGCAGCGCGGCGAGCGGCACGGCGCAGCCCGGCAAGGTGATCGGCCCGTCGTTCAGCGCAGCCGAAGTGCCGGATGTGATCGAGGCGATTCTCACGACTTATCGCGACACGCGCGAGCGCCATGAGCGCTTCATCGACACCGTGCGCCGAGTAGGCCTCGAACCCTTCAAGGCCGCAGCCCATGCAGCCCGAACGAACGACGAGGAGACGGCATGAACGACATTCGACGCATGCGCATTCTCGCGCATCAGGATCGCGACGCGGATACGAACGAACGTGTCGCGATCCTCGCAAACGACGACGATCCCCGATCGCTGAAAGATCGTTTCGCGGAGATAGATCGCATCGAACTGCACTTTCCGCACTTCACCGACGGGCGCGCTTATAGCCAGGCTTATCTGCTGCGTCGGCGTCTGGGTTTCGAAGGGGACTTGCGCGCAACCGGCGACGTGTTGATCGATCAACTCGTGCAAATGGAGCGGACGGGGTTTTCGAGCGCGGTGCTCAAGGAAGGGGTGGATATCACTGATGCCGAACGACAGTTCGCACGTTTCGCCGGCTACTACCAGGGCGATCTGGCGTCAAACTGAAGCGCGCATTCGGATCGAAATAAGAACACTTCGACGCCTTTCAAGAGCCGCCACGCGAAAAAAAATTGCACTGGAAACATAGCGCTCCGGTATTGAAACGATAGCCTTCGCTCCTACTTTGAATGCACAGGCAGCGATAACCGCGCTGTCGTTTCAACTTCCTGCTGCCGGCCACGTTGGGCCGCATATCGGAGACTGGACCATGAGTGACTTTTATTTTGGCGGCGACGTTTTTTCGGAGCTGGATCGCATGCAACGGCAGGTGTCCTCGCTCTTCGGCAATCTTCCTTCCAGCATTCGTTCGAGCCGTGCGGATGCTTTCCCTCGTCTGAACATCGGCAGCACGGATGATGCGATTCACATCGTCGCGTTTGCGCCGGGCGTCGAGCCCGCTTCGCTCGATGTGACCGTCGACAAAGGCACGCTCACCATCAGTGGCGAGCGCAAGGCGCAAGCAACAGTGGAAGGCGCCCGCACTTATGCAAAAGAACGCTTCAACGGCAGTTTCCGCCGCGTGATCGAGTTGCCGCAAAATGCGGACGCCGACAAGGTCGAAGCGCGCTATGAGAACGGCACGCTGTCCATCACCATCGGCAAGCGCGAAGCGTCGAAGCCGCGCGCGATCACCATTCAGTAAGAGGGAAAACATCATGACCGATAATACGCAAGTCGCCCCGCAAGGCACGAACGAAGTGGCGCGCAAGAACGAAGACGCGGTGCGCCGCGCAACGGTGACGCCGGCGGTCGATATCGTCGAGGATAGCCACGGCATCACGCTCTGGGCCGATCTTCCCGGCGTGTCGCGCGAGAAGCTCGACGTCAAGGTGCACGATGCCCGCCTCACCATCGAAGCCGAAGCGGAGCTGCCCGTGCAAGGCGCGGTGCGTGTGCATCATGCTGAATTGCGCGCACCGCGTTTCGCACGCGCCTTCACGGTGAGCGACGACTTCGACACGACGAAGATCGACGCGAATCTCACCAACGGCGTCCTCAGGCTGACGATTCCGCGTCGCGAGGAAGCCCGTCCGCGCCGCGTCGAAGTGCGTGCAGGATAAGCGCTGACAACAACGCTATAACTTTCGCTTCGAACGGCCGCGACCTCTTCGCGGCCGTGTTTCTTTTTTTCGCTGCACGCACGCCTCTATAATCGTCAGCGGCGGCTTAAAGCCGCCTCCGCTCAAATACTCATGGAAAGAAGGGACTATCGTGAAGAGGCTGTTGACGGTGTTGTTGGGTTCGATGCTGGCCGTGTCGATCGGAGTGCATGCAAAAGAATGGTCGACTATCCGCTTCGGTGTCGATGCAAGTTATCCGCCTTTCGAATCGAAAGCACCAGACGGCACGCTGGTCGGCTTCGACATCGATGTCGGCAATGAACTCTGCCGGCGTCTCAACGCGAAATGCGTGTGGGTCGAAAATGCATTCGACGGCATGATTCCCGGCCTCAAATCGCGCAAGTTCGACGGCGTGCTCTCCACGATGTCGATGACACCCGCGCGCGTCAAGCAGATCGCGTTCTCCAGCAAGCTCTTTCATGTGCCCACGCGCCTCGTCGCCAGACGCGATTCGAACATCCAGCCGACGGCGGATTCGCTTGCGGGCAAGACGGTCGGCGTCGAGCAAGGCTCGATGCAGGAAACGTACGCGAAGGCGCATTGGGGCGCGAAGGGCGTGAAGGTCGTGTCCTATGCGGATCAGGATCAGGTCTATCAGGATCTGCTCGCCGGCCGCCTCGACGCGTCGCTGCAAAATGCCGTACAGGCCGAACGCGGCTTTCTCGAGACGCCGCGCGGCAAGCCCTACGGCTTCGCGGGCGGCGCACTGGAAGACAGCGCGATCTTCGGGCCCGGCACGGCCATCGGCTTGCGCAAGGAAGACACCGACCTGAAGGAAAAGCTCGACGGCGCCATCGCCGCGATGATCAAGGACGGCACCTACAAGCGCATCGAGCGGAAGTACTTCGACTTCGATATCTACGGCGAATAACGTGAGTTAACGACGATGACGCAGCCCGCGAACGATCGATCGACTGTGCATCGCGCAGCCGTGCAAGGCTATACGGCCAACGCGGATAGCTACGTGCTCGGGCGGCCCGACTATCCGCCGGCACTCGCGGGCTGGCTCACCGATACGCTCGGGCTGAAACCCGGCGCGAGCGTCGTCGATCTCGGCGCGGGCACCGGAAAGTTCACGCCGCGTCTCCTGCAGACGGGCGCGCGCGTGATCGCGGTCGAACCGGTCGATTCGATGCGCGTCAGGCTCGCGGCCGCGCTGCCCGATGTCGAGGCGCTTGCCGGCACCGCGCAATCGATGCCGCTCGGGAACGCATCGGTCGATGCGGTCGTGTGTGCGCAGTCGTTTCACTGGTTTGCAAGCCGCGCCGCGCTCGACGAAATTCATCGCGTGCTGAAGCCGGGCGGCCGCCTCGGCCTCGTGTGGAATCTGCGCGATGCGCGCGTGCCGTGGGTCGCGAAGCTCGATGCCATCGTCAACCGATACGAAGGCGACGCCCCGCGCTATTACACGGGCGCATGGCGCAACGCATTTCCGCATGAAGGCTTCGGTCCGCTCGTCGATACGCATTTCTCGCTCGGCCATACGGGTTCGCCCGAAGATGTGATCGTGCATCGCGTCCGCTCGACGAGCTTCATTGCGTCACTGCCTGAAGCAGCGCGCGCCGAAATCGATGCAGCGGTGCGCAAGCTGATCGAATCTCAACCCGAGCTCAGCGGCAAGCATGAAGTCACCGTGCCTTACGAGACCGCCGCGTTCGTTGCGATCAAGTTATGAGCATCGGCACGCAAGCGAGCACTGCGCACGAGCCGACAGTAGAATGAATACCGCCTTCGCATTCCTTTTCCGAAGGCTGAGAATGGAACAACGGCCCCAACACCGACAACGAGGCCGCGCCCGAATGGAGATGTGATCCGCACGATGTGATTCGTTCCCGCGAGGAGAGTCCATGAAAGTGCTCGCCGTTCATCCCAGCGGCCTGATGTACACCCGCGTGTTCCTCCGACTCGAGCCGCTCGGACTCGAAACCGTGGCGGCGGCCGTGCGTCAGGCAGGACACGATGTGCGCCTGATCGATCTGCAAGTCGAAACGCACCGCGACTTCGACCGCCTCGTGCGCGCATGGCGCCCCGACGCGCTCTGCTTCTCCGGCAACTATCTCGCCAACATCCCCGAAATCATCGATCTCGCCAGGACGGTGAAGACGCTGCTGCCCGATTGTTTCGTGTTCGTCGGGGGACATAGCGCATCGTTCACCGCAAGCGACATCCTGCGTCATGCCGAAGGCGCGATCGATTGCGTGCTCAAGGGCGAAGGCGAGGCATCGGTGAATGCTCTGCTTCAGGCGGCCGCGACGAAGAGCGACCTGCTCGCGGTTCCCGGCGCGGTCACGACCGACGGCTCGGGGCCGCCGCCGCGCTTCGTCGAAAGCCTCGACGACGTGCTGCCCGCGCGCGATCTGCTGCGGCATCGGCGCAAATATTTCATCGGCACGCTGGACCCGTGCGCATCGATTGAATTCGCACGCGGCTGTCCGTGGGACTGCACCTTCTGCAGCGCGTGGACTTTCTATGGCCGAAGTTATCGTTCGCGCAGTCCCGAGATCATTGCAAAGGAACTTGCGTCGATACGCGAGCCGGGCGTGTTCATCGTCGACGATGTCGCGTTCGTGCACGCGGAGCACGGCATGGAGATCGGCCGTGCAATCGAGCGGCACGGCATCCGCAAGAAGTACTACCTCGAAACGCGCGGCGACGTGCTCCTGCGCAACAAGGACGTCTTCCGTTTCTGGCGCACGCTCGGTTTGCAGTACATGTTTATCGGCATGGAAGCGATCGACGCCGAAGGACTGAAAGCGTTTCGCAAGCGCATCACGCTCGACAAGAATTTCGAAGCGCTCGAATTCGCGCGCTCGCTGGGCATTACCGTCGCGCTCAATCTCATCGCCGATCCCGAATGGGACCGTGAACGCTTCGAAACCGTGCGGCAATGGTGCCTCGATATTCCTGAGATCGTGAACATCAGCGTCAACACGCCCTACCCCGGCACGGAGATCTGGCTGCGCGAACAGCGGCGTCTCACCAGCCTCGATTACCGGCTCTACGACATTCAGCATTCGGTCTTGCCGACGCGCCTGCCATTGCCCGAGTTCTATGCGGAGCTCGTGCGCACGCAGCAAGTACTCAATCGCAAGCACATGGGCTGGGCCGCATTGCGCGGCGCGGCGGGTCAGGCCATGCACTTGCTGATGCATGGACAGACGAATTTCGTGCGCATGCTGTGGCGCTTCAACTCGGTATTCGATCCGCGCCTGCAACTGGCCGATCATGCGCGCGAGGCTCGCTACCTGATGACGCCGCCGCCCGCGCCGGACGCATCCGCGAACGTCAAGGCCGTTTATGTTCACGGTCCTGCGGGACGCAGGTCGCGCCGCATCGACGATGCAACCGAGAAGTTCGTCGACGAAACGAGAATGGGCGCCGATTAGCGCCTCCCCAACAACCCACAAGCAACGAAAGAGGAGACAGCGATGGCGACACTCAAGCAGATGCAGGCGAAACTGAAGAAGCTGCAGGCGCAGGCCGAGCAATTGATCGCGAAGCGCGCGCAAGCCGTGCTCGACGATATTCGCGCGATGATGGACAGGCACGGCCTCACGACCGCGGATATCGACCGGCACGGCAGGAAGGTCAAACGCGCCGCGAAGCCGCACGTGGCCTTACCCGCGCCGGCGGGTCGCCACGAAGCGATGACGAAGCTCGCAAAGAAAGGCAAGCTGCCCGCGAAGTACCGCAATCCGAAGACGGGCGAAACATGGAGCGGCTGGGCGCGCCCGCCTGCGTGGATAGCCGGCGTGAAGGATCGCAGCAAGTTTCTGATCGACGCGGAAGGCGCGGAGAAGCCGGTCAAACCCGAGGCGGCCAGCAAGAAAGCGGCGGTTAAAAAGCCTGCGAAGAAAGCCATGACAGCGCAAACGAGCACGCCGGCGGCGAAGAAAAAAACTGCGGCGCCTGCTGCGAAAAAAGCGTCTGCGGCCAACGCGGACGCGAAGCGCAGCGCGCCGCGCAAACGCGCTGCGAAAGCGGCACCGAGTGCCGCGACCGTGCCTGAGCAGGACAATGCGGACGCGGCGCCGGCGTCGGGCGTCTCGTCATCGGTTTGAGCTTTATTCAGGAACGAGCGGAAGAATCGAAGGATGCGCGGCAAGCGCCGCGCGCCCATAAAGTTTCTGGCGTCGGCATGGTGCTTGCGTCTATCCAGATACACACGCCGACAATGCCGAGGACGCCATGCATCAGTCGATCGAATCGCACGAACTGACGAAGATCGATATAGCGCGCTTTCAGGTCGTGCAAGTCTCGGATGGCACTTTCACGGTCGTACTGTGGGAAGCCCCCGACACCGACGCGGATGATCCGCCCGCGCTGCGTCCGCAGGCGTCGACACTCACCATTCGACTGTGCGATCCGCTCAATGCAGTGCGCCGAAAAGATGTCTGCGAACATTTGCGGGCGCAGCTTGCGGCGTCGCGGGCCAGGCAAATGCATAGCTTGGCCGCCGCGTAATCCCATTGTTTGAGATCGGCGAAAACTCAATTGGCTTTTCGTGCGATTAAAAAACAGCTCAGTCCTTCTACACTCCGTTCGCATGTCGGGAGCGTTTTGTAGCGAACAACGCGCCTCTCCGATTGCAGTTGTTACTGTCAGACAACTGCATCCTTATTTTCGACGGAGCAATCTCGTGAACAAGCGACTCGTAGTGGGCTTTGCTATTGCATTGAGTTCTCTTTTCGCCGGTTCGGCATTCGCAAGCGGCTATGGCCCGGCGCCGCATTATCGTCCCGATACCGGCGCGCCTGCTTCACAGCGTGGCGTCAGCGCGCAAACGTTCGCGGCGGAAGAAGCCGCGCAAGGTCGCAGTGATTTCGGCAATACGGAACGCACCGCACAGATTCAACGGGGACAGGTTTCCGCATCGGCTTCTTCTCAAGCCGCGCAATAAGATCAATCGGGCGGACATGATGATTCGATTCGCCGTGTCCGCTTCTAAAAACCCTTAATCGCTTTATCCAGAAAAGTCCAAAGCGCATCATCCAGAGAATACGGGACGTTGAAACGAAAGCACGCGCTTTCTGCATCATCGGGACGGAAATAAGAACCGGGCGCGAGCCATATGCCGTGCTGCAACGCGCGCGTTGCGACTGCGCTTCCGTCTGCGGGATCGATCGGCAACGCACCCCACACGAAAAGTCCCGCACGCGGACGCCGGAACAGCTCGACGCCCAATGCGTCCATGCGCTCCTCCACGAGCGCATGCGCGTCTTTCAGCTTTTCCACGACGAATTCCACATGCCGCGCATAGCGCCCTTCCGTCAGCACTTTCTCGACGATGCGCTCCGTCGCCTCCGATGACGTCAGGCCCACGGCCATCTTCGTGCGCGCCAGTTCGCGCAACACATCGCGTTCAGCGACGACATAGCCGCAGCGCAGCGCGGGCGTGATCGTTTTCGCGAAACCGCCGACGTACAGCACGCGGCTCAGCCCTTCCATCGCCGCGAGCAAGGGCGCGCCGGGCGGCGCGAGCTCGCGGTTCACATCGTCCTCGACGACCCACAGGCCGTGGCGTTCCGCGATCTGCATCAGACGAAACGCCGACGCCATGCCGAACGTCGCGCCCGTCGGATTCTGCAAGGTCGTGTTGAGGAACACCGCTTTCGGCCGATGCTCGACGACGATGCGCTCGAACACGTCTGTATCGATGCCCGCGGCCGTGCGCGGCACGCCATGCACCTTAAGACCGGCGAGCCGCAGAATCTGCAGCAGATTGCAGTAGCCCGGATCTTCGACGACGACCGCATCGCCCGGACGCAATAACGTGCGCACGATGAGATCGAGCGCCTGCGTCGCGCCCGCCGTCAACAGCACGTTCGTCGCGGCATCGACCGGCAGGCCGTGACGGTCCATCTGCTCCGCGATCCGCTCGCGCAGCGGTGCGAAGCCATACGGATGCCCGTAATCCGCGATGCGCGCCGCCGGCACGCGACTCACCGCGCGCAGCGCATGTTGCAGGCCGCTCTCGTTGACCCATTCGTTAGGCAGCCAGCCGCAGCCTGATTTGATCGGCACCGAATGATCGGCGAATACGTCCGAGAGAAGCCACGTCGCGGTGAGGCTCGGCGGCTGCCAGGCGACCGCCTGCACGCGTTCGCTGCGCCCGCGCGCGGCCACGCGATAGCCCGAGCCGCGCCGCGCGGTGACGAGGCCCATCGATACGAGCCTGCCGTACGCCTCCGTCACCGTGAACGTGCTGAGGCTTTCAGCCTCGGCGAGACGCCGCACCGACGGCAGGAGCGCGCCCGCGCGCAGCGTCTGCTCTTCGATCGCCGTGGAAAACGCGTGCACAAGTTGTTCGACGAGCGTCGGCGCCTGCCGCGTGCCGCGCTCCAGCTTGAGTTCGATCATGGATTCGAGAATAGCGCGGCCGACGCGCGCCAACCAATACAGTCCGCAGCATTTTGCCAGCACAGTTGGCAGCGCAGTGATTCAACTGTCTATGCCGTGCAATTTTGCCGAGGAATACAGTGCAGTGACCGTTCTTTCCGAGGAGGAGACCCGCCATGAATGCTCGCCCCGTCATCGATGACCTTTCGTCGTTCTGGATGCCGTTCACCGCCAATCGCCAGTTCAAGGCCGCGCCGCGCCTGCTCGAAAGTGCGAAGGGCATGTATTACCGCTCGACCGACGGCCGCGAAGTGCTCGACGGCACGGCGGGCCTCTGGTGCGTGAACGCAGGCCATTGCCGGGACGAGATCGTCGATGCGGTGCATAAGGCGCTTTCGACGCTCGACTTCGCGCCGACCTTCCAGATGGGTCACCCGCTCGCATTCGAAGCCGCGACCAGGGTTGCCGATCTGATGCCCGAAGGACTCGACCGCATCTTCTTCACCAACTCGGGCTCGGAGTCGGTCGATACGGCGCTCAAGATCGCGCTCGCCTATCATCGCGCGCGCGGCGAAGGCCAGCGCACGCGACTCATCGGCCGGGAACGCGGCTATCACGGCGTCGGCTTCGGGGGGATTTCGGTCGGCGGCATCGCGCCGAATCGCAAGACGTTCTCGGGCGCGCTGTTGCCGTCGGTCGATCATCTGCCGCATACACACGATCTCGCGCACAACGCGTTCACGAAAGGGCAGCCCACATGGGGCGAGCATCTTGCCGAGGATCTGGAACGCATCGTCGCGCTGCACGATCCGTCGACGATCGCGGCCGTGATCGTCGAGCCGCTCGCCGGTTCCACGGGCGTGCTCGTGCCGCCGCAGGGCTACTTGCAGAAGCTGCGCGAGATCTGCACGAAATACGGCATTCTTCTGATTTTCGATGAGGTCATCACCGGCTTCGGGCGTCTGGGCAAGGCGACGGCGAGCGAGTACTTCGGCGTGACGCCCGATCTCATCACGATGGCCAAGGCGATCAACAACGCGACCATTCCGATGGGCGCTGTGGCCGCGCATCGCAACGTGCACGACACGGTCGTCAACGCGGGCGCCGCTAACGCCATCGAACTGTTCCACGGCTATACGTATTCAGCGCACCCGGTTGCGACTGCCGCGGCCATCGCGACGCTCGATCTGTATCGGCGCGACAAGCTGTTCGAGCGCGCGGCGTCGAAGGCCGAAAAGTTCGAAAGCGCCGCGCACGCGTTGCGCGATGCGCCCTTCGTGAAGGACATCCGCAATCTCGGGCTCGTCGCGGGCATCGAGCTCGATTCCCGCGACGGCGCGCCGGGCGCGCGTGCGTATGAAGTCTTCGTCAAGTGCTTCGAGGCGGGCGTGCTCGTGCGCTATACGGGCGATATCCTCGCGTTCTCGCCGCCGCTCATCATCGAAGACGATCAGATCGACCAGATCTTCGGCACGGTGAGGAAGGCGCTGGAAAGCGTGAAATAAGCGGCTTTCTCGTCGAGCCGACAGCCCGGTTCCTCGCGACGAGGCACCGGGCTTTTTTCTTTCATCGCTCCATGACGAGCAACGTCGATGTCGCCGATGCGAACAATCTGCCGCTCGCATCCCTCAAGGTCGCTTCGGCGAACGCGGCGCGGCGTCCGATCGACAGCACGCGACCCTCCGCGCGCAGCAAACCCGTATCGCGCGTGAGCGCCTTGTGATACGCGACCTTCAACTCGAGCGTCGTATAGGCTTGCGTCGCGGTCAGGCACGAATGCACCGAGCAGCCGCACGCGGAATCGAGCAGCGTCGCCGCATAGCCGCCGTGCACGGTGCCGATCGGGTTATACGCGTGATCGCCGGGCACGCCCACGAACACCGCCCTGCCCGCCTCCACTTCGATGAACTCGAAATCCAGCGACACCATGATGCCCGGCTTGCGTGCGCACGCGATCAGCTTGCGCAGTTGCGCGAGGCCGTCGAGGCCGGCGGCGGTTTCTTCGATCAGGCTCATTTCGTCGTCTCCGTTTTTTCGCTGGCGGTCTTGATTACGTCGTCGTCGCCGGTCACGCTCCAGCCGCCGCCCAGCGAGCGATAAAGCGCCACCGCCGCGAGCGCGTGTTCGCGTTTCGATTGATTCAGCGCATCGGCGTCGCGCAGATAGGATTGCTGGGCGTCGAGCACATCGAGAAAACTGGCCGCGCCGCCCTTGTACAACTGCGTCGAGAGCGTCAGCGACTGGCCCGATGCAGAGAGCGCATCGGTCAGGCGCGCGGTCGATTCGGTCGTGCTGACGAGATCGCTGCGCGTATCCTCGACATCCTTCAGGGCTTCGAGCATCGTCTGACGCAGACGCAGTTCCGATTCACGCATCTTGCTCTGGTTCTGCTCGATCTGCGCCGTGATGCGCCCGGCGTTGAAGATCGGGCTCGTCGCGTTGAGCGCGGCCGAGAACAGGTTGTCAGTCAGCGTCGGCAAGCCGAGATACGACGATGCGAGCAAGCCATCCGACAGTCGAAGCGAAAACTTCGGATAGCGCTCCGCACGCGCGACCCCGACTTCCGCCGCGCGCTGCTGCACGGTCGCGTACGCGACGAGCACATCGGGACGGCGCAACAACGCTTCGGACGGCAACATCTGCGGCGCGCCGCTCGCGGGCACCGGAATGACGGGCGCCGCGCCCGGATTCGCGAGCATCAGCTTGTCGATGGATTCCGGCGTGCGTCCCGAATACACCGCGATCAGGCTCAACTGATGCTGAATCGTCGCCTGCGTGCGCGGTACGCGCGATTGCAGATCGCTCAACTGATTCTGCGCCCGCGCGACATCGAGCTTCGTCGAGAGACCGTATTGCAGACGACGTTGCGTGAGCTTCAACGCGCGCTCGCGAATCTCCAGGTTGTCTTGCAGGATCTTCAGTTCGGCTTGCGCCCAGCGCAGATCGACATACGCGGCGGCCGTGTCGGCGGCGAGCGCGAGCCTGATGTGATCGGCCGCGTGTTCACGCCCGACGAGCTGCGCCTGCGATGCGAGCAATTCCAGGCGCTCGCCGCCGAACACATCGGGCGTCCAGCTCAACGTCAGGCCGAAGCCCGCCTGCTTCACATAGCCGAGCGGCGGCGGCGTGTTCTGGCGCGAGTACGATCCGCCCGCGCCCGCATCCAGTTGCGGCAGCAAGGCCGCGCGCCGTTGCGTCGTGAGCGCCTCCGCCTGCTTCACGCGCTCGACCGCCGCCTGAACATCGAGGTTGTCGTTCAACACCGACGCGACCAGTTCATGCATGACCGGATCGTTGAACTGATTCCACCATGTAGCGGGATCGACGGCCTGTTTCGGCACATCGACACTCCAGTCCGCGGGCGCGGTCGCGTTCACGGTCGCGGGAAGATCGGCGTGCGTCTCGGGCTGCACGGCGCACGCGGCGAGCGTCAGACATGTCACGCCTGCAAGTATGTGGGCGAGAAGTTTCTTCATGATCGAAGCATCCGGTTCAATGCGCATCCGAGGAAGGCGGCGCGCTCGTGATCGGCTTGGCGAACATCACCGTCATCAGGCCGAAAAGAAAGCACAGGGCGAGCACGTAGAAGCAATCGGCGAAGGTCAGCACGAGGGCTTCGCGCATCACGAGCGCATGCAGCGATGCCAGACCCGCCTGCGACGCATTCAGCGCATCGCCCGCGACGGATGCCAGATGCGCGGAGCTGCGCGAGAGCAGATCGTCGATGACAGGCCTGCCGATCGTCACGTTCTCATTCAGGCGCAGGTAATGCAGGTTGAGGCGATCGTTGAGCATCGTCGCGCTCACCGCGATGCCGATCGCGCCGCCGAGATTGCGCATCAGATTGAAGAGCCCGCTCGCCGACTTGAGCCGCGACGGCGGCAGCGAACCGAGGGCCATCGTCACGATGGGCGGCACCGCGAATTGCTGACCGATGCCGCGCAGTGCCTGAGGAAGAAGGAACTGTTGCCAGCCCCAGTCGTGCGTCAGCGGCGTATAGAAGTAACAGCCCGCGCCAAAGCAGAGCAGCCCGAATGCGAGCAGCACGCGCATGTCGATGAAACGCGACGCGAAACCGTACACGCCGATGGAAAGCAACTGGAAGCAGCCGACCGACAGCAGCGCGAGACCGGTATCCAGCGAATCGAAGCCCCGCACGCGGGCGAGAAACACCGGCGTCAGGAACACCGACACGAAGATGCCGATGCCCGTCACGAACGACAGCACACTGCCGATCGCGAAGTTGCGCACGGCGAGCGCACGCAGATCGACGATCGGGTCCTTCGCCGTGAATGCATGCACGAGGAACAGGAATCCGCAGATCGCCGAAATCCACGTACACGCGATGATCACCTCATCGCCGAACCAGTTCTTGCGCGGCCCTTCCTCGAGCACGTATTCCAGACAGCCGAGAAAGCCCGACATCAACACGATGCCGAGATAGTCGCCTTTTTTCAGCAGCGAAAGATCGGGCGCATCGACATGCACGTACTTCGGCACGAGCAGCGCGACGACGAGACCCGGCACGACGTTCAGATAGAAGAGCCAGTGCCACGACCATTGATCGGTGATCCATCCGCCGATCACGGGTCCGATCGCGGGCGCGAGCGACGCCAGCGCGCCGATCGTGGTCGATGCAATCAATCGCTGCTTGCCGGGAAAGAGCACGAACGCGGTCGTGAACACGGTCGGGATCATCGCGGCGCCGAGCGCGCCTTGCAGGCCGCGAAAGAGGATCATCGAGTTGATGTCCCAGGCCATGCCGCACAGCATGCTCGTGATCGTGAAGCCGACCGCCGAGGCAACGAAGAGCCAGCGCGTGGAGAACACTTTCGAGAGCCAGCCCGACATCGGAATGACGAGAATTTCCGCGATCAGATACGACGTCTGCACCCAGGACAGCTCATCCTGGCTCGCGGACAAGCCGCCGCCGATATCCTTCAGCGACGAGGCCACGATCTGAATATCCAGCGTCGCCATGAAGAAGCCGAGGCACATCAGCGCGAACGCGAACACGCGCTGTTTTATCGGCTGGCTCGCGGGATCGGAGGGAATGGTGTGGGTCATCGCCGCGCTCCTCAGCCGTTCGACTGCTTGCCGAGATGAACCTTGACGGTCGCCGAAAGGCCGGGACGCAGGACCGATTCCATGCCCTTCGGCACATCGAGACGGATGCGCACGGGCACGCGCTGCACGATCTTCGTGAAGTTGCCGGTTGCATTCTCCGCCGGCAACACACTGAAGGTGGCGCCCGTGGCAGGCGCGAGACTGTCGACGTGGCCGGTGAGCGGCACGCTCGATGCGTCCAGCTCGATGTCCGCTTCGTCGCCCGCGCGCATCTTCTTCAGCTGGTCTTCCTTGAAGTTCGCATCGACCCAAAGGCCGCTGGAAGGCACGATGGTCAGGAGCGAAGTACCGACGTTCGCGAGCACGCCCACGCGCGCCGTGCGATTGCCGACGTAGCCATCGACGGGCGAGCGGATCGTCGTGTACTCGACATTCAGTTGCGCGACGCGGCGTGCCGCTTCGGCCGTCGCAACGCGCGCCTGGGCATCCGCGATCTGCGCTTCGATCACGCTCGACTGGCGCTTGGCCGCCACCAGCGACGCGCCGCTTCGATCCACCGCCGCCTGCGCCTTCGTATAGTCGGCGTCCGCGCGTTCGACGATCTGGTTCGACACCGCATCGTCCTTCACGAGCTCGCGATAACGCGAGCGATCCTGTGCGCTGCGCGTGAGTTCCGCCGACGAAGCGCGCACTTCCGCCTGCTGCTGGTTGATGACGGCCGCCTGCAACGCATCCTTCGCCTGCAACTCGATCACCGCCGCACGCGCGCCCGCCAATTCGGCGTCGGCTTGCGCGAGGCGTGCGTCGTAGTCGCGCGCATCGAGGCGGATCAGCACCTGTCCGGCCTTCACGCGCTGGTTGTCCTGCACGAGCACATCGGTGACGAAGCCGTTGACCTTCGGCGCGAGCACCGTGACATCGCCGCCCACGTAGGCATCGTCGGTCGTCTGAACGAAGCGCAGCACGAGCGCCCACCAGGTCGCCGCGGCGATCAGCGCGAGCCCGACCAGCCCGAGCGCGAGCAGCATCCAGGGAATCTTGCGCGCCGGCCGCGCGAGGGCCGGCGCCGCGACCGATGGAATATTCGTCGTAGGTGTCGTCATTTGTGGTTATAGTGCATATGCACAATCTGAATTGAAGAAAGGGCAAATCCGCTGCCCGTCATAGCCCGGAAGACTAGATGTGCATATGCACCACGTCAACCGTCACGGCGCGCACGAATGAATAACGCTGGCGGAAAGAATCGCGGCGAGCCTTGCGTCACAAGGCTTGCAGGCCAGTTTTTGGCTCGCCGGACAGCACGCCTTCGTCGGCGCAAAAGCGCACCGCATGCTCGACGAACGCGCGCACCTTGGCCGGCAGGAGCGCGCGCGTGCTGTAGGCGATGCGAATCTCGATGGCGGAATCGACGCGCTCATACGCGTCGAGCAGCGTGACGAGCCGCCCCGCCCCGACTTCCTGCGCGATGAGCGCCGTCGGCAACACGCCGATGCCGAATCCCTGCAGCACCATCTCGCGATTGAACACCGCGCTGTTCGACGCGATGTCGTGATCGAGCGGCACGCGCAATTCCTCGCCGCCGATGCGAAACGTGAGCGCGGGCTTGCGGATCGACGGCGACATCGGCACGAACACATGATCGACGAGTTCGGACGGGTGACGCGGCGCGGGACGCTGCGCGAGATACGCGGGACTCGCGACGAGGACGAGCGGAATGGTTTCGAGCAGGCGCGTGACGGCCGTATCGGTGGAGAGCATGAACGGCAGCACGATCGCGAGATCGTAGCCCTCGCCGACGAGATCGATGGGCCGCTCTGTCAGCGTCACGTCGAGGCGCACCTGCGGATGCGCGCGCCGGAAACTCGCGACGAGCGGCGCATAGCGGCTCGTCATCACCGTCGTGTGCGCCACGAGCCGCAACAGCCCCGTCGCCTCGCTCGCGCGGTTCGATGCGCGCTCTTCCATCGCCTGGAGTTCGTCGAGCAGGCGCGAGCAGTCGGAGAAGAAGCGTTCCGCGGTCTCGGTCAATGAAATCTGCCGCGTCGTGCGATTGAAAAGCCGGCTGCCGAGTCGCTCTTCGAGGCCCGCGATCGCGCGCGACACGACGGGCGGCGACAAGCCGAGTATGTCGGCCGCACGCGCGAAGCTCTTCGCTTCGACCACCGTGCAAAACACCTTCAGGCTCGTCAGATAGTCCATGTGCGTGATCGTGATGCGCGCGCAGAGCCTCGATCATGGCATGAAGCGGCTGCCTTCGCACGATGAGACGATCGCGCGGCTTAACGAGCCGCGCGAGCATTCACGCGAAAGACGCATGCGCCTAAAGTTCGATCCATGCCATCGCGATGGCCAACCACTGAACGAAGGAGCACACCATGTCACGTCTATCCCAGATCAACGTCAACGAAGCAACGGGCGCTACCGCCGACCTTTTCGCCGCCATCAAGAAGGCCGCCGGCCGCGTGCCGAATGCTTACGCGACCATCGGCACGCACAGCCCCGCCGCGCTCGGCGCCGCGCTCAACGGCGATGCGATTCTCGCGAAGAGCAGCCTCGACAAGGCCGACGTCGAAGCGATCAAGCTCGCCGTCAGCGAACTCGTGGGTTGTGACTACTGTGCCGCCGCGCACACTGTCGTCGGCAAGATGGTCGGGCTCTCGCAACGGGAAACGCAGCAGATCCGCGCGGGCGAAGCGACCGGCAATGCGAAGCGCGACGCGCTCGTGCGCTTCGTGCGGCACGTCGCGGGTTCCACCGGCACGGTCGATGCGGCGCGTCTGAATGAAGTGCGCGAAGCGGGCTACACGGAGGCGCAAGTCATCGACACGCTGTTCGCGATGAGCGTCATCAACTTCACGAACCTCGTGAATCGCGTGAACGACACGACGCTCGACTTCCCGGCGCTCGTCTGAGCTACGCCGAGCCCTTGGTCAACCGGTCGATGACGGAACTCACGAGATCGACCGGCACCGGAAAGATGATCGTCGAGTTCTTGTCGCCGGCGATCGACGTCAGGGTTTGCAGATAGCGCAGTTGCATCGCCTGCGGCGCCTGCGCGAGCATCTGCGCGGCCTGCAAGAGCTTTTCGGACGCCTGCAACTCCCCTTCCGCATGAATGATCTTCGCGCGGCGCTCGCGCTCCGCTTCGGCCTGTCGGGCGATCGCGCGGATCATCGTCTCGTTGATGTCGACGTCTTTGATCTCGACGTTCGATACCTTGATGCCCCACGCGTCGGTCTGCGAATCGAGCACACGCTGAATGTCGGCGTTGAGGCGCTCGCGCTCGGACAGCAGTTCGTCTAGCTCGTGCTTGCCGAGGATCGCGCGCAGCGTGGTCTGCGCGAGCTGGCTCGTCGCTTCGAGAAAGCGGGCGACCTGGATCACCGCCTTCTCCGGATCGACGACACGAAAGTACACGACCGCATTCACTTTCACCGAGACGTTGTCGCGCGTGATGACGTCCTGCGGCGGCACGTCGAACACGACGGTGCGCAAGTCCATGCGCACGACCTGCTGCACGACCGGAATGATCAGCACGAGCCCCGGTCCTTTCACTTTCCAGAAGCGGCCGAGCATGAACACGACGCCGCGCTCGTACTCGCGAAAGATGCGCACCGCCGATGCGACGATGAAGATGACGAACGCAATCAGGATGCCGCTGAAACCAAAGGTAAGCCCCATTTTCCAAGCCTCTTCGTCGATGTGTTCAGGAATGACCGGCCTCGCGTTCGCCGTCGATCGGCTCGACGGTCAGCGTCAGGCCTTGACGCGAGATCACGCGCACGCGCGCGCCTTCGTGCGGCAACGCCCGCGACGCGGCCGGCTGCACGCGCCATCGTTCGCCCCGCACGCGCGCCCAGCCGCTTTCGGACTCGTGCGCCAGCATCACGCCGATGCTGCCGAGCATCGCTTCGCCGCCGCTCACGACAGGCCGCTTGCGCGCCCGCAACGCGACGCCCGACACGGTGAAAACGAACAGCGCCGTGAAAAGCGCGAGCCCGATGACGACGCCGATGGGAATGCCGAAGCCCGGCACGTCCGTATCGATCAGCATGAGCGCGCCGATCGCGAACGCGATGACGCCGCCGATGCCGAGCGAGCCGAACGTCGGCAGAAACATTTCCGCGACCAGAAAGCCCATGCCGAGCACGATCAAGCCGAGTCCGACGAAACTGATCGGCAATAGTTGCAGAGCAAACAATCCGACGAGCAGGCAGATCGCGCCCGCCACGCCCGGCAGCACCATGCCGGGATTCGCGAACTCGAAGAAGAGCCCGTACATGCCGATCATCATCAGAATCAGCGCGACGCTCGGGTCCGTGATCGTCGCGAGAAAGCGGCTGCGCCAGTCGGGTTGCACGACGACGAGCGGCGCGTGTTTCGTCGCGAGAACGTGATCGCCGCTCACGGTTTTGACACGACGGCCGTCGAGCTTGGCGAGCAGGTCGGGAACATCGTTGGCGGTGAGGTCGATGACGTTCTGCGCCAGCGCTTCCGTCGCCGACAGCGCGACCGCCTCGCGCACCGCGCGCTCCGCCCATTGCGCGTTGCGTCCGCGCAGTTGCGCGAGGCCGCGGATGTAGGCGGCGGCGTCCTGCATCTGCTTGCGGGTTTCGGTCGATTGCCCGGCGGGTTCGGCGCGTGCGCCCGATGCGGCCTTGCCCGTGCCCGCCGGCTCGCGCTCCGGTCCGCCCAAGCCGAGCTGCACCGGCGACGCCGCGCCGAGGTTCGTGCCCGGCGCCATCGCCGCGACGTGGCTCGCGTAGGTGATGTACGTGCCGGCGCTCGCCGCACGCGCACCGCTCGGCGCAATGAACGCGGCCACCGGCACCGGGGACGCAAGGATCGCCTGGATGATCGAGCGCATCGAGAGATCGAGCCCGCCCGGCGTATCGAGTTCCAGCACGGCGAGCTGCGCGCGCTCGTCCGCTGCCCGGGCAAGCGCGCGCACGACGAAATCCGCGCTAGCCGGGCCGATCGCACCCTTCAGCGGAATCACGACGACCGGCGCGGTCGCGGCGGCGGGCGCGCTCATCGGCGCGAGTGCAAACCCGATCAGCAACAGCGCGCAGCGTGCGCAAGTCCACAGCCAGTCGGCGAGGTTCGTTCTCATCGGCGAAAACCGGGCGCGCGCGTGCGCGGCGGTTCCTCGTTTGGTCTCTCTTTTAGCTTAGGTCAATTGCGAAATCACGGCCGCCGTGTCGTGCGATCGATGACTTTTTCGACATCGGCCGTCTCACCGAGTGCCGACACGAAGCGCGCCGTGTCGAAATCGCGCGACACGCAGCCGTCGAGATAGATGAAGCGGCGCTGCAGCGTGAGCCAGAGGCTCGTCTTCTCGCGCCATTGCAGCGACGCGTTCAGCGAATTCAGGCGGCGCGTCACGCTTTCGGCGATCTCCTTGTCGTAGAGATAGCTGTTCGAAAGGCGGCAGCGGCCCGCGATCCAGCAGCTATTGCCGCGCTCGATCCGGTAATGCGCTTCCTCCAGCCATTCGTGCGGGGTTTCGAACGGGCCGCGCGGCGCGGCGCAATCGGCGATGGCGCTCGATACGTGCAGGAAGGGATCGTTGCCGCGATTCTCGCGTTCGTCGTCGGCGGCGCACGTGAGCGACGACGCCGCCAGCACGACGATGAACGCGAGCGTTTTTCTCTCTGAAAGCATTCGGACCATCGTGCGCGCCTTGCATCGAGCCATCGTCCAGACAGCATAGTTCATGGAATCGGAACGAACCGGCGCGCGGGAAGCCGGTAAACTCAGGAGGCGGCGCATCGCCCATTTCTCGCACCGAGACCGACATGAAACAGGCACTCCACCATCTGACGGTCGCGACAGGCTCGCGCGGCCTGCACGAAGTCACCCGCGACATCGACCGCTGGATCGATCTTCAGGACATTCGCACCGGCCTGCTCACGCTGTTTTGCCGGCATACGTCGGCATCGCTGCTGATTCAGGAGAACGCCGATCCCGACGTGCGCGCGGACCTCGAGCGCTACTTCGAGGCGGTGGCGCCCGAAGCGCCCGGCCGCTACGTGCACGACACCGAAGGCCCCGACGACATGCCCGCGCACCTGCGCACCGCCCTCACCTCCGTGCAGCTTTCGATTCCCGTCGAGGCGGGCCGCATGGTGCTCGGCACGTGGCAAGGCATCTACATCTTCGAGCATCGGACGGCGCAGCATCAGCGCGAGCTCGTCTTGCATCTGATCGGCGAGTGACCTAATATACGCACCGCGTATATTCAGGGAGCGGTGACGGTGACTCAGGACCTTCAGCAGCAGACGATTCTTCGTGACGCCATGCGGCGTCTGAACATGACCCGCGATGCCTTCGCGTCGCGCATCGGCGTGACACGGCGGGCGCTCGATACGTGGCTGCTGCCGGACGAATCGCCGGAATCGCGGGCGATGCCGGAAATTGCGGCGCGCTATGTCGGCGAGATTCTGGGCGGCATGCCGGAAGCGGGTACATATACGCAAAGCGCATATCAGACAATCGAATTCGAAGGCCGCCCGCAACTGCTCTCGATCGACCAGTTTTCGCGCGAATCCGCCGAGGCGCTGTTTCGCACGGCCGACATGATGCAGCCCATCGCGCGCCGCAAGAAGATCACGCGCGTACTGGAAGGCGCGGTGCTGGCCAACCTGTTCTTCGAGGCCAGCACGCGCACGCGAGTGAGTTTCGGCGCGGCGTTCGCGCGTCTCGGCGGCTCGGTCTGCGACACCACGGGATTCACGTTTTCGTCGATGGCCAAGGGCGAGTCGATTTACGACACGAGCCGCGTCATCAGCGGTTACGCGGATGCGATCGTCGTGCGGCATCCCGAGCAAGGCTCCGTCGCGGAATTCGCGCGCGCGACGAACATTCCTGTCATCAACGCCGGCGACGGTCCGGGCGAGCATCCCAGCCAGGCGCTGCTCGATCTCTACACGATCCAGCGCGAGTTTTCGCGTCTCGGGAAGATCGTCGATGGCGCGCATATCGCGATGGTCGGTGACCTGAAGTACGGCCGCACCGTGCATTCGCTCGCCAAGCTGCTCTCGCTTTACAAGGGGCTGAAGTTCACGCTCGTCTCGCCGCGTTCGCTCGAAATGCCGGCACATATCGTCGAGCGCATCGCGCGTGGCGATCACGTGATCGAACAAACGAGCGACCTGCGCGCGGGGCTCGCGGGCGCGGACGTCGTGTACGCAACGCGCATTCAGAAAGAGCGTTTCGCCGACGAACCCATCGAAGGTTATACGCCCGATTTTCAGATCAACCAGGCGCTCGTCGATGATGCGTGCGGACGCGATACGCTCATCATGCATCCGCTGCCGCGCGACAGCCGCCCAGGGGCGAACGATCTCGCCACCGATCTGAATCACGACTCGCGCCTCGCCATCTTTCGCCAGACCGACAACGGCATTGCCGTGCGCATGGCGATCTTCGCGGTGCTGCTGGGGGTCGAGCATCAGGTGCGTCATTCGATGCGCGACGCGGCGTGGAAGTCGCCTGCTTCCATCGGCCCGGACGATGCCGTGTTCCCGGGTTTCGATTGATACGTTTTTTACACGCCGCGGCGCTCTCTTAGCGTGACGTTGACGAAACCCGACCTATGCTTCTACACAAGGAAAACGTGATGGAGCAACGGTCATGGATATGTCGCTTGCGTGGGTTGCCAGCCGCGGAACATTACACGATGAAGGGTTCGGCACGTGCCAGCGAGTGCGCGTTCTGGCGCTG
Organism: Caballeronia sp. INML3B; assembly: GCF_023631305.1. NCBI lineage: Bacteria > Pseudomonadati > Pseudomonadota > Betaproteobacteria > Burkholderiales > Burkholderiaceae > Caballeronia > Caballeronia sp. INML3B. The sequence continues at coordinate 66,673 of NZ_JALQDI010000040.1, read as the reverse complement.
GCGCATTTCGCGGATAGCGAGGCGTCGCGGGAGCGCATACGCGCGCTGTTTCATTCGCCGCTTGGCATTTATGTGAGTCAGGCGCAGCGAGAAGGCTGCGAATTGCGACTCGAATTCGATACGGCGAGTGAAGATCTCGCCTTTACGTTGCGCACGCTGAAACGCGTGCTGCCGGAAGCGCGTGTCGAGGGAATCGCGCCGCGCGTGTTCGCGCATCGGGCATGCGCGCGCGGCGGGAGCTGACCACTCATGTTTTCAATCGCTCGATCAGATCAGGATGATCCAAAGTAGACGTGACAAGGCACGAGAGTTCTGATTTGTGGATCGTCTTTTAATCCGAACTCCGAATCATTCGCGTCACTTCATTCTTCTGCAAAGCCTCAAGGCTTTTCTATAGAACGATTAGCCAGCGCGCACGTGTGATCCTGAAGCTCCTCGGACGACGCCCAGTCGCCTGGTTGAACGTGATCGTTGAGCAGAAAGAACGCCGGTGCGCCATCGCTGCGCACAGCGCCCGCGAGCAGCAGCGTCTGTTCGCCCATCGTCTGACCGCGACTGGCGGCGTAGGGCGCGAGCAGCTTGAAGGGATCGACGTGGGTGAGATCGGCATCGTCGATGCGCATCGCGCTGTAGACATGACCGCGCAGTCTCACCGGCAGCGGCTTCCACTCTGTGCCGATGCCCGGCCCCACTTCGCGCAGCGTCTGCGCGACATCGGACGCGAGGCAATCGATATGAATGTGGAACTGATTCTGCGTGCGCCCGCTCGCGGAATTGATTGCAAGCGAAACTTCATCGCGCGGCAACGTCCGGCGCAATGCGCGATCCACATAGCCGCGCGCGTGCCACGCGTCGCGGAAATAGTTCGGCGCATCGGGTTCGAGCAGCGCGGGACTTTCGATGCCGCTCACGCGCGCAGTCGGAATCAGCAGATACTGCGCGACGCCGACGATATCTTTCAACACCGCATAGCCGCCCGCGAGATTTACATCCGCGCATTTCTGCTGAACGTGCGCGCCTTCGGCCGCCGGCTCGCAATAGTCATGGACGATCTCCCACAGCGCGTTCGGGTTCGCCGCGCATGCGAGCGGCAAGCAGAGGACGCCGATTGCGGCGAGACGGCGAAGTCTGATCGTGATTTTCATCGGCATGATCCGGCTGCGCATAACTAGACAGCCTGCCAGATTTTGCTTGCACACATGTGAAAGCACTCGAAATGTGACAAAGCCCCGCATCGCAGGGATGCGGGGCTTTGCGTTCAGGCGCGCCTCAGGCCACTGACGCGCGATTCACCGGATGCGGTTCCTTCAGCTTGTTCGCGACGCGCGCCGCCTCGAAGTAGGACGCGTTCGGCGGACGCTTGAGATATTGACCCGCGCCGCGCTCCGCGCGCAGATCGCCGTTCGCCCACGCGAGCGCGCCGCGCGCGAGCGTGTGCGTCGCGACGCCTTGCACCGTCATGCCTTCGAATACGTTGAAGTCCACCTTCTGATGATGCGTCTTCACGGAGATCGTGCGTGTCGCTGCCGGATCCCACACGACGAGATCCGCGTCCGCACCCACCTGCACCGCGCCTTTTCGCGGATAGAGATTGAAGATCTGCGCGGCATTGGTCGACGTCACGCGCACGAACTCGTTCGGCGTGAGACGCCCCATGTTCACACCGTGATGCCACAGCACCGACATGCGATCCTCTACACCGCCGCAGCCGTTGGGAATCCGGGTGAAGTCCTCGCGACCCATCGCCTTCTGCGATGCGCAGAACACGCAGTGATCGGTCGCGGTCGTGTGCAGTTGGCCGGACTGCAAGCCGCGCCACAACGCCTCGCGATGCTCGCTCGTGCGAAACGGGGGGCTCATCACATGCGCGGCGGCGCGCGTCCAGTCGGGATCGCGATATACCGATTCGTCGATCACGAGATGCCCCGGAAGCACTTCGCCGAACACACGCAGTCCGTCGTTGCGCGCCTTGGCGATCACATCGACGGCATCCTTCGCCGAAACGTGCACGATATAGAGCGGCACGCCGAGCACCTGCGCGATGCGGATCGCACGATTCGCCGCCTCGCCCTCCACTTCGGGCGGACGCGACAAGGGATGCGCCTCCGGTCCCTTGAAGCCCTTGGCCAATAGCTGCTTCTGCAACTGAAAGACGAGCTCGCCGTTTTCCGCGTGCACGGTCGGCAGCGCGCCGAGTTCGAGCGAGCGCGTGAAGCTGTTCACGAGCACTTCATCGTCGGCCATGATTGCGTTCTTGTACGCCATGAAGTGCTTGAAGCTCGACACGCCGTGTTCGTGCACGAGCAGCCCCATCTCGCGGTGCACGGACTCGCCCCACCACGTCACCGCGACGTGAAAGCCGTAGTCCGCCGACGCCTTCTCCGCCCAGCCGCGCCATTCCTTGAATGCGTCCATGAGCGGCTGCTTCGGGCTTGGAATCACGAAGTCGATGATGCTCGTCGTGCCGCCCGAGAGCCCCGCCGCGGTGCCGGTGTAGAAGTCGTCGCTGGCGGTCGTGCCCATGAAGGGCAGTTCCATATGCGTATGCGGATCGATGCCGCCGGGCATGACGTATTGGCCGCCGGCATCGACGATACGCGTGTCCGCGGGCATGTCGAGATCGGTGCCGATGGCGAGGATGGTCCCGCCCGCTTGGGGGTCGGCGCATAGCACGTCGGCGCGGTAGGTGCGGTCTGCGTCGATGATCGTGCCGCCGCGAATCAATGTTGGCATTGTGGTGTCCTCCTTGGCTTTGTTTCGTTCGCTTTGCTTTGCTTTGCTTCGCTGTGCTTTGCGTTCGTGAAATCCTGTGTTCGTGTCGGTCTATTTGCTCTGCCCCTGTGCGGGGCGGCAGTCACTTTCTTTGCTGCTGCAAAGAAAGTAACCAAAGAAAGCAGCTTGTTAGGCCCGCGGTCACACGCAGTTTGGCCACGCGTGCCATGTGATCGTGGGCTGCCTAAGTGTCGCCCTCACAAGACTAATCGGCTTGGCTCGCGCACGGTCTGTCGCCTCGCGTCGCATGGCGGAGCGGTTCAGCACCAAATGGCTCCGGCCCGCTTCGCGGCCGACCGGTCAATCGGGTCCGCTCGTGCTTCCTTACTAGCGCCTCTATCTCACTGCATTGGTTATCCGTTGGTTTCCCTTGCAGACCCGGCGGCAGCGCGTAGCGCTGTGCCGGCGCTATTTCGTGCTGCACCAGTCTCCTTAGAGGGCTAGCTCGTCAGACCGTGTGCGATCCACGCCCGGTTGGGCCTTTGAGGGCGACACTTAGGCAGCCCACGATCACATGGCAAGCATGGCCAAACTGCGTGTGACCGCGGGCCTAACAAGCTGCTTTCTTTGGTTACTTTCTTTGCAGCAGCAAAGAAAGTGACTGCCGCCCCGCATAGGGGCAACGCTAATAAACCAATAACAAAACGGGATCCGCCGAAAAACAAAAAATCAAGCACTCAAAACCCCAGCCCTCGGACTACCCCGCAACTTCATCCAAGACCCATAAACGATCGCGGCAAGCACGAGGCCAACGAACCACGCATACGTGTAGAGCGTATTGAAGAACACAGGCACACCTGGAAACGATGCAGGAAACGCCGTATGCAGAAACCCCGGCAGATTCGGCAACACACCGACGAGCAACGCCACCACCGCCGCCACGTTCCATCCACCGCTATACGAATACTCGCCGTCCTCGTCGAAAAGCTCGCGCTGATCGAGCCGCGTGCCGCGAATGAAGAAGTAATCGACCATCAGAATCCCCGCAACCGGCCCGAGCAGCGCCGAATACCCGACGAGCCACGTGAAGATATAGCCCTGCGTAGTCGCAAGAATCTTCCACGGCATCATGACAATGGCGATCGTCGCCGTGATCATGCCGCCCGCGCGATACGAAATGCCCTTCGGCCACAGGCTCGAAAAGTCATACGCGGGTCCAACGAGATTCGCCGCGAGATTGCAGCACATCGTGTCGAGCGTAAGGATGACGAGGGCGATGCCCACGCCTATGCCCGTCATGCGGCTCGTGAGATCGATAGGGTCCCACATCGCCTTGCCGTAGATCACGACCGTCGCCGACGTGACCACGACGGAGATGACCGAGAGCAACGCCATCGGTACGGGCAAGCCGATCGTCTGCCCGATCATCTGATCGCGTTGCGTGCGCGCGAAGCGCGTGAAGTCGGGAATGTTGAGCGCGAGCGTCGCCCAGAAGCCGACCATCGCGGTGAGACCCGGCCAGAACGTCGCCCAGAAGAGCCCTTCCTTCTTGCCGCCCGCGACGAACTGCGACGGCGACGAAAGCATCGAACCGAGTCCGCCCGCCTTGCTCGTCGCCCACCAGACGAGCGCGACGCACATCACGACCTTGATCGGCGCAGACCAGCTTTCGAGCCAGCGGATCGAATCCGTGCCATGCCAGATGAAGTAGAGCTGCAACGCCCAGAACACGAGAAAGCACGCGAGCTGTCCGACCGAGATGTCGATGAGCGGCAGCGCCGCGCCATGCAAGGCATTGCCCGTGAGGATATTCGCGAGCGTATAGATCGCGCTGCCGCCCAGCCACGTCTGAATGCCGTACCAGCCGCACGCGACGATCGCGCGCAGCATCGCGGGCAGCTTCGCGCCCTGCGTGCCGAACGACGAGCGCACGAGCACCGCATACGGAATGCCGTGCTTCGCGCCCGCATGACCGATCAGCAACATCGGCACGAGCACGATCAGGTTGCCGAGCAGGACCGTCAACACGGCCTGCCACGGCGACATGCCCTGATCGGTGAGACCCGCGGCCAGCATGTACGAAGCGATGTTCATCACCATCCCGACCCACAACGCCGCGAAGTGATACCACTTCCAGGTACGCTGCGCCGGGCCGGTCGGCGCGAGATCGTCGTTATACAGGCTGCTCGTCTCGACGTTATGCGCTGTCTGATTCATCGGATGCACTCCGTTTGACTGTGCGGTTGATCATGAGGGTTCAACGACGACGAGCGCTGCATGATGTTTATGCCGCTTTAGCGGGTTCCTCCGCATCCACGCGAGCGGGATTGTTCGGGTGCGTGGTCCAGTTCGCGTATTCGCCCGCATCGACGCGTTCCATCGTGATGCACTGCTCGACCGGGCACACATGCATGCAGAGATTGCAGCCGACGCATTCCGAATCGACCACTTCGAAATGCCGCTTGCCGTCCTTCTCCTTCAGGATCGCCTGATGCGATGTATCCTCGCACGCGATATGACACAGCCCGCACTGAATGCACTTGTCCTGATCGATACGCGCCTTGATGTCGTACTTGAGATTGAGATACTTCCAGTCCGTGACGTTCGGCACGGCGCGGCCGCGGATGTCATCGAGCGTCGCGTAGCCTTTCTCGTCCATCCAGTTCGAAAGGCCATCGGCGAGATCGGAGACGATACGAAAGCCGTAGTGCATGGCCGCCGTGCACACCTGCACACTGCCTGCGCCCAGCACCATGAATTCCGCCGCATCGCGCCAAGATGAAATGCCGCCGATGCCCGAGATCGGCAGATTCGGCGTCTCTGGATCGCGCGCGATCTCCGCGACCATATTGAGTGCGATCGGCTTCACGGCGGGACCGCAATAACCGCCGTGCGTCCCTTTGCCATCGACGGCCGGCATCGGCGCCATCTGGTCGAGATCGACCGCGACGATCGAGTTGATCGTGTTGATGAGCGACACGCCGTCCGCGCCGCCCTTGAACGCGGCGCGCGAACCCATGCGAATATCGCTGATGTTCGGCGTGAGCTTCACGAGGCACGGCAGCTTCGTGCCTTCCTTCACCCAGCGCGTGACCATTTCGACATACTCGGGCACCTGTCCCACCGCCGCGCCCATGCCGCGCTCGCTCATGCCATGCGGGCAGCCGAAGTTCAGTTCGACCGCATCCGCGCCGGTGTCCTCGACTTGCGTCAAGATCCACTTCCAGTCCTTCTCATTGCACGGGACCATCAGCGAGACGATCAGCGCGCGGTCCGGCCAGTCGCGCTTCACTTGTTCGATCTCGCGCAGGTTCACGTCGAGTGGGCGATCGGTGATCAGTTCGATGTTGTTCAGTCCCGCGATGCGCTGCCCGTTCCATTGCACCGCGCCATAACGCGAGCTCACGTTGACGACGTGCGGATCGAGCCCGAGCGTCTTCCACACCACACCGCCCCAGCCCGCCTCGAAGGCGCGGTTGACGTTGAAGGCCTTGTCCGTCGGCGGCGCGGACGCGAGCCAGAAAGGATTCGGCGATGTAATGCCGGCGATGTTGCAAGTCAGATCGGCCATGTTGAGGCGGCTCCTTATGTTCGTCAGGCGGCTTTGATCGAAGTCAGCTCGAACGACGCGTCGATGGACGCAGCCGCGAGCTTGCCGTCCTGCACGGCCTGCACGGTGAGATCGAGTCCTTCATGCGTCGCGCAATCGCCGCCGGCCCACACTTTCGCGAGCGTCGTCTGTCGATTCTCGTCGGTGACGATGCGCCCGCCGTCGAGCGTCAGCAACGCCCGGTCGATGCCGATGGGCACGAGCGTCTGACCGATCGCCTTCAGCACCATGTCCGCATCGATGACGAAGCGCTCCGCGTCGCGCTCGAACTCGACGCCGGTCACGTGCCCGTCAACGCCGATCAGACGCGTCGGCTTCGCGTGCGTGACGATGCTCACGCCATTGGTCTGCGCGAACTCGCGCTCGGCCCACGTCGCGCTCATGTTCTCGACGCCGCGCCGGTACACCATCGTCACGTTCGTTGCGCCGAGCTTCGCGGCCTGCACGCACGCATCGACGGCCGTGTTGCCGCCGCCGATCACGACGACGCGCCGACCGACCGGCACATTCGCGAGATCGTCGGCCTCGCGCACCTGCTCGATGAAATCGACCGCGTTCATCACGCCGTCGAGCGCTTCGCCTTCGAGCGCCAGTTCGCGCACGCCCGCAAGACCGAAGCCGATGAACACCGCGTCGTATTGCTTGCGCAGCTCCTCCAGCGTGAAGTCACGGCCGAGCGCGTGACCCGCCTTGATCTCGATGCCGCCGATCGAATGCAGCCATTCGATTTCGCGCTGCGCGTAATCCTCGACCGTCTTGTAGGCGGCGATGCCGTATTCGTTCAGGCCGCCGGGTTTCTCGCGCGCATCGAAAATCACCGCGCGATGTCCCGCCAGCGCGAGCCGATATGCACACGCGAGCCCCGCCGGCCCCGCGCCGACGATCGCCACGCGCCTGCCCGTCTCCGGCGCGCGTTTGAAAAGCGGCTCGCCTTTTGCCATTGCCCAGTCCGTCGCATGACGCTGCAATGCGCCGATTTTCACGGGCGCATCGCCCGGATGGTTGCGTACGCAACTACCCTCGCAGAGAATCTCGGTCGGGCACACGCGCGCGCACATGCCGCCGAGCGGATTGGCGGACAGGATATCGACCGCCGCGCCTTTCAGATTGCCGTTGCCGATCTTGCGGATGAAGCTCGGTATGTCGATGCTCGTCGGGCAGGCCTGCACGCACGGCGCGTCGTAGCAGTAGTGGCAGCGGCTCGCGGCGGCAGCCGCGGCGGTGGCGTCGAGCAACGGCGCGACATCCGAGAACTCGCATGCGAGCTGTTCGTGCGTGAGGCGATGGCTCGCGATATCGCCGGTCGTTTTTGTGGTCATGTGCGTTCCATGTGAGGACGTACGAGTGCCCGTCATCCGCGCGCATTGGCCCGGACGACACTGAACGTGAGACGAAGCGCGCTGTTTCTACGAAGCCGGTTCCGACGCGCGCTCGAGCATCGCGTGCAGAAGCACGTTCGCGCCCGCCTCGATCCACTCCTGAGACGCGTCTTCGATTTCGTTATGGCTGATGCCGTCGACGCACGGCACGAACACCATCGATGTGGGCGCGACTTGCGCGAGATAGCACGCATCATGGCCCGCGCCCGACACCATGTCGCGATGCGAATAGCCGAAGCGCTGCGCCGCCGCGCGCACGGACGCGACGCAGGCGGCGTCGAATCTGACGGGCGCGTAATAGAAGATCTGCTCCAGTTCGGTCTGCAAGCCGATCTCTGCGGCGATACGCGCGACACCCTCGCGCAACGCGGCGTCCATGCGCGCGAGCACGGCATCGTCGGGATGACGGAAATCGACGGTGAAGAACACGCGGCCCGGAATCACGTTGCGCGAGTTCGGATGCACCTGCATCATGCCGACCGTCGCGCAGGCGAGCGGCGCGTTGTCGAGGCCGATGCGGTTCACGAGGTCCACGACGCGCGCTGCGCCGAGCAGCGCGTCCTTGCGGCGCGGCATGGGCGTCGGGCCCGCGTGCGCTTCCTGGCCCGTGAGCGTGATCTCGTACCAGCGCTGGCCTTGCGCGTCGGTGACGACGCCGATCGTCTTGTTCTCGGCTTCGAGAATCGGACCTTGCTCGATGTGCAACTCGAACGCCGCGTGCAGCTTGCGGCCGCCGCACGGCAGATCGCCGGCGTACCCGATGCGCTTCAACTCTTCGCCGATCGTCTTGCCGTCGACGTCCTTGCGCGAGAGGCCGTAGTCGAGCGGGAACACGCCCGCGAAGACGCCCGATGCGACCATCGCGGGCGCGAAGCGCGAACCTTCCTCGTTGGTCCAGATGACGACTTCGATCGGATGCTCGGTCTCGATGCCGCGATCGTTGAGCGAGCGGATCACTTCGAGTCCGCCGAGCACACCGTAGATGCCGTCGAAGCGCCCGCCCGTGGGTTGCGAATCCGCATGGGAGCCTGTCATGACCGGCAGCGCCTCGAGGTTGCGCCCGGCGCGACGCATGAACACATTGCCCATCTGATCGATGCTCACCGTGCAACCCGCTTCCTTCGCCCAACTGACGATGAGATCGCGCCCTTCCTTGTCGAGATCGGTGAGCGCGAGCCGGCACACGCCGCCCTTGGGTGTCGCGCCGATCCTGGCCATCGTCATCAGGCTGTCCCAGAGACGTCGACCATTCACCTTGATGGACGTATCGAGACCGGCCTCTCTGATTGCATCCGTTACGACGTTCATTCGCCTCGCTCCTTACGATCGACTTCGTATGTGAGTGACTTCGTTTCGTGCATGCCGGGCGTTTGCGGTGCGATGCCGCACGCGCCCGGTGCACGTTTCTGTTATGCGATGAATGATGCGAACGACACGCTTCTTCAATACTTCGAGCGCTTCTCAAATCCTGTCCGAATGGACAGGTTGTAGCCGATTAAAATAAGCAAATCAACGTCTTTCGTGTGCGGACAAACACGGAGCGAAATGAAGCGATAAGCGTGCCATTGCAATGCAGCATCGGCGGGCACTGGGCGCGGCGGCGTTTTCGACGCGATGCAGCGCCGCGTGCATGAACGGCGCGAATGAGGCACGATGCGGCACACACGACAGAAAAATTCGACGATGAGACACGACGACGCGGCTGACGACATTACCGAGCGCGAGCATGCCGCAACACCTTTGCGGCGACGCAAGGCGCAGATCCGCGAGAGCAACGAAGCGCAGCTTCTGGCGTGCGCCGAAGAAGTGTTCGCCGAGAAAGGACTGGAAGGCGCGAGCACGGCGATGATCGCCGAGCGTGCCGGACTGCCGAAGGCCAACCTGCATTACTACTTCCCGACGAAGCTCGCGCTCTATCGCCGCGTGCTCGAAGATTTGTTCGAAGACTGGCATCGCGCGGCGGACACCTTCGAATGCAGCGACGATCCGGTGGAAGCGATCGGCGGTTATGTGCGCGCGAAGATGGAATTGTCGAGACGTCGGCCGCTCGGCTCGAAGGTGTGGGCGAGCGAGATCATTCACGGCGCGCATCACATGCAGGACATTCTCAACGAGCGGGTGAAGCCGTGGCTCGATACGCGCGTCATCGTGATCGAGAGCTGGATCGCGCGCGGCCTGCTCGCGCCGGTCGAGCCGGACACGTTCATGTTCATGATCTGGGCGATCACGCAGCACTACGCCGACTTCGATGCGCAGATCCGCGCATTGAAGGGCAAGCGGGCACTGACGCGCAAGGCCTTCGATGAGCAGACGGAAGAAGTCGTGCGACTCGTGATCCGCGCATGCGGCGCGGTGTCGCCGCGCGTCGAAGCGAAAGAGGACGCGCAATAAAAAACGCCGGTCGCTCGATAGCGGCCGGCGTTCGACTTGCTGCTTGCTGCTTGCTGCTGTGATGCTTCACTGCGTGACTGCGGTGCTGCCAACTGCGGTACTGCTACTGCATTTCTCGCAAGATATTGCTACTGCCAACGCTTGCTGCACCATCTACCGCTGCTACTGCTCACTGCCACCTGCTTTTCGTCGAGCTCGACTTCGAACTCCGATCAATGACCGAAGTAGACCGAGTTGCGATCCGACATCGACACGTTAGCGCGCGCGACCGGCGCCGCTGCGCCCGATTGCGAAGTACCAGCCGTCGAAGGACCGTAGGCCGAGCTACCGTTTTCGGCGTTCACACGCGCTTGTGCCGCCTGAATGTTTTGCGGATAGTCCACGCGATCGGTCGACGGGTTGTAGCCGGCCTTTTCCAGTTGAACCAGTTCCGCACGCACTTGAGCGCGGGTCACCGGGCCGTTGCTTTGCGCAGACGCGAAAGTCGGAGCGGCCAGAGCGGTGGCGATGACGAGTGCGGGAACGAATGCCTTGATCATGATGAACCTCCAGTAGTCTTGTTTTGAAATCGAAACTGAAATCGGAAGCTTTTTAAGCGGTTTCTGATTTCGTTTCGCTTGAAGACAGTGTAGGAGGTGGTCGTCTTAGGGGAAACCCCAATTTGCACGAAACATAATTGTCGAGTCAGCAACAATCCGTTTCGCGTCACGAATCGCGTCGAGAGCCCTTACGACCATCTAAATAATTGATTTATATCGATATTCAGACGCGCAGGACGGATCGCGGCAACGCATCGCCATTACGATATCGCCAGCCAATCGCCATTCAGATGTCAGCTTCTACGCGGCCGTCGCGTAGGTCATCGCGGAAATCAGGAGTTCGCGCAGCAAAGGTTGGATCGCGGTCGCCTTGGCTTCGTCGTAAGCGAAAGGCGACGATTCCTCCATGTAGCTGATCTGCGTCAGCTCCAGTTGCACTGCGTGAACGCCCTTCTCAGGCTCGCCGTATCGCCGTGTGATATAGCCGCCCTTGAAGCGCCCGTTGGCCACCGTCGAGAAGCGGCCGTCGCGCTCGACGATCCCCGCAAGGTACTCGGCGAGCCCCGGCGCCGCCGACGCGCCGTCCGCCGTGCCGAAGTTGAAATCGGTCAGGCGCCCGTCGAAGAAACGCGGCACGACCGAGCGAATCGAATGCGCTTCCCAAAGGAGCACGCGGCCATGCGACGCCCGCAACGCGTCGAGTTCACTTGCGAGCGCATCGTGATACGGCTGCCAGTACATCGCGCGACGCGCATCGATCTGCTCGCGCGACGGCTCGTGGCCGGGCTTGTATAGCGGCGCCTTGTCGAAGGTATCGACCGGACACAGGCCCGTCGTGTCGCGGCCGGGATAGAGGTTCGCGTCATCGGGCGGACGGTTCAGATCGACGACATATCGCGCGTATTGCGGCGTCAGTATCGATGCGCCCAGTTCGCGCGCGAACGCGTAAAGCCGCTCGAGATGCCAGTCGCAATCCTCGGTGAGTTTCGCGATGGGCGTCATCTCGTCGGCGAGCGCGCAGGGAATGCTCGTGCCCCGGTGCGGAATCGAAATCAGCAGCGGCGCGCCGCCGCGTTCCAGCGTGAAAATCGAAGACTCGTTCATGGATGACCTCAATCGAGCAAGCCGCGCAACGCGGCGCGATAGCGCGCGAGCGCTTCGTCTTCCTGCGCGTGGCGGCGCGCGTCGATCACCTTGCGGCCGGAGACGAAAACATCGCGGATCGGCGTGTCGCCGTGTTCGCAGAAGACCGCGCTCGAAAGCCACGTTTCGGGCGCATGGCCGCCGATGCCCGGATGCGCGTCGTCGAGCACGAGCCAGTCGGCGCGCGATCCCTGCGCGAGCGCGCCGACGGGCCGTCCTGTGGCGTGCGCGCCGCCGTCGAGCGCGGCATCGAAGAGACGATCGGCGGGACGGCTCTGCGTCGGCGACGCAAGCACGTTGCGCTGCTGGCGGCACAGGCGCTGGCCATACTCGAGCAGACGCAGCTCGGAGCGCCAGTCCACGCCCACATGACTATCCGAGCCGACGCCGATGCGTCCGCCGGCATCGAGATAATCGCGCGACGGAAATACGCCGTCGCCGAGATTCGCCTCGGTCGTGAGACACAGGCCCGCGACCGCGCCGCTCAACGCGAGACGCGCGCACTCGTTTGCATCGATATGCGTCGCGTGCACGAGGCACCAGCGCTCGTCGACGTTGAAATGATCGAGCAGCCATTGAACCGGGCGATGCCCCGTCGCCGCCACGCACGCCTCGACTTCGGCGGTCTGCTCCGCCACATGGATATGCACCGGCGCACGGACGAAGCGCGCGTCGAACCCTTCGATCACCGCCGCGAGCGATTCGCCCGACACCGCTCGCAGCGAATGCGGCGCGACGCCGTAACGCCGCGCGCCGTTTTCGGGCCGCGCGCGGGCGAGCGTGTCGATGAGCGCGAGCAGCGTGTCGGGCGTATTGAGAAAGCGGCGCTGATCCTCGCGCGGCGCAGCCTGGTTGAAACCGCCGTGCTCGTACAGCACCGGCAACATCGTGATGCCGATGCCCGCGCGCCCGGCCGCATCGACGACACGCTCGGCGAGTTCTGCGCGATTCGCATAAGGCGCGCCGCCGGGTGCGTGATGCACGTAGTGAAACTCGCACACCGACGTGTAGCCCGCCTTGAGCATCTCGATGTAGAGCCAGTGGGCGATGTCCGCGAGCGACTCCGGGCCGATCCGCGCGGCGAAGCGATACATGAGGTCGCGCCAGCTCCAGAACGTATCGTTGACGCTCGCGCGATATTCGGTGAGGCCGGCCATCGCCCGCTGGAACGCGTGGGAGTGCAGATTCGGCATGCCGGGCACGACCGGCCCTTTCGCCCGCTCGACGCCCGCGGGCGCAGCGCTGTCCGGCTCGACGCGCAGCAACGTGCCGTCGTCGTCCCATTCGAGCAGCACGTCGCGCCGCCAGCCGCCGGCGAGGCGCGCATGATCCGCGAAGAATGCGCTCATCTTCCTGTCTCCCTTTTCATACGACGCGCGGCTGCTCACACATTGTCGATGCCGATGTGCAGCCACGACGTATCGTCCGACGCCTCGCAATGCAGTTCTGCCCCACGATCGAGACACAGCGTATCGCCTGTTTCGAGCGTATGACGCGTGTCTGCGGCGGCCTTGATATCGATCCTTCCAAGCACGCAAAAGATGAAGGTCAGATCGTGGCCGGCATCGAGCGAGCACGACGCGCGCCGGGCATGCACCGTCGCGCGGGCGCGATCGCGGCGCACCATCACGTTGAAATCGCGCGTCGGGCCGTCGATCAGCGTCGCGTGAATCGGCGTTTCGCCGGCAAAGCGCGCGATCGCGAGCGGCGCATCGAGCGTATGCACGCGGCCTTCCGCTTCCGTCAGACGCATGCCCGCGCCATCGAGCAGCACGAGCACGCGATCGACGCCCGCGAAACTCGAGAATGCGCCATCGGACGCCACATCGGCCAGCGACAGACGCCATGCGAACGCATCGAGCGACGCGCCCGGCGGCCCCGCCGCGATCTCGCGCGTCATGCCGCCGCCGTTCTTCCAGCGCGTAGCCGTGAGCGAATCGGCTCGAATGATCATGGCGTTCAGAAGTGCCCCGTGAATTGATAACGATCGCCCGGATGCCAGAGATTCGCGACCGATGCGACCGCGTCACGCGACCACGTGCGCCGATGCAGCAACAGACACGGCTCATGCTCCGCCATCGCGAGCGCGAGCCGGATCTCGGCCGACGGCACCGAGGCCTCGATCCGGTATTCGACGCGCTGCAACGGCGCGGCCGTCATCAGGTACTGGTTCGGCGTGATCGTCGTGAAATCCTGGCGCGCGTATTCCGGCGCGAGCGCGGGATTCACGTAGCGCTCTTCCATCTGAACCGGCTCGTCGTTCTCGAAGTGCAGCACGCGCGAATGAAACACCGGGCTGCCCAGCGCGAGATGCATTTCGTCGGCGAGCGCATCATCGACGATCGATGCGCCCAGATGCAGCACCTGCGCGCGATACACGTGGCCGCGCGCGACGATTTCATCGGAGATGCTGCGAATCTCGACGAGCGTCGACGCGTATTTCGGCTGCGCGACGAAGGTGCCCGCGCCCTGCACCCGCGTCAGCACCTGCTCGGCGGTCAGCTCCCGCACCGCGCGGTTCACGGTCATGCGCGCGACCTTGAACTCGCGTGCGAGCTCGTTCTCGGAGGGCACCAGATCGCCCTCCTTCCATTCGCCGATATGAATGCGCTGGAGAATGTAGTCCTTGATCTCCTGATACGCAGGCGTGCTCATACAGGCTGTTCCGACGCGAACGCGAACGGGCTGTGCTGCGCGATCGCGCCTTCCTGCACGAGCGTCGCGATCGCGGCGATGTCCGGCGCGAAGTAGTGATCGAGGTCGTAATGCGCCACGTGCGCGCGCAGCGTCTTCATCACTTCGAGCAAGGGCGCGCTCGTCCGATGCGGCGCGCGCAGATCGACCCCTTGCGCGGCCGCAAGCAGTTCGATCGCGAGAATGTTCGCCGTGTTGCTCGCGATGTCGCCGAGCTTGCGCGCGGCGAACGTCGCCATGGAAACGTGGTCTTCCTGGTTCGCGGAAGTCGGCAGGGAATCCACCGATGCAGGATGCGCAAGCGTCTTGTTCTCCGATGCGAGCGCGGCAGCCGTCACGTGCGCGATCATGAAGCCCGAGTTGACGCCGCCATCGCGGACGAGGAACGGCGGCAGGCCCGAAAGCGTGGCGTCGATCAGCAACGCGATGCGGCGCTCCGCGAGTGCGCCGATTTCGGCGGCCGCGAGGGCGAGGTTGTCGGCCGCGAACGCCACCGGCTCCGCGTGGAAGTTGCCGCCCGACAGCACTTCGCCGGTGTCGGGGAAGATCAGCGGGTTATCGGAGACGGCATTCGATTCGATCAGGAGGACGTCGGCCGCGTGGCGCATCTGGTCGAGGCACGCGCCCATCACTTGCGGCTGACAGCGCAGGCTGTACGGGTCCTGCACCTTCTCGCAGTCCGCGTGCGACAGATTGATGCCCGAGCCCTTCAACAGGGTGCGGTAGGCCGCCGCCGCCTCCATCTGCCCGCGATGGCCGCGCAGCTCGTGGATGCGCGCATCGAACGGGACGACGGAACCCGCCGCCGCATCGACGGACAGCGCGCCCGCGACGAGTCCGGTACGGAACAGATCCTCGATCGCGAAGAGGTTGTAGAGCGCGAGCGCCGCCGACGCCTGCGTGCCGTTCAGCAGCGCGAGACCTTCCTTCGCCTGCAGCGTGAGCGGCTTGAGGCCCGCGACCGCGAGGCCGTCGAGCGCACTCGCGCGCTCACCGCGAATGGTGACCTCGCCGATGCCGAGCAGGACCGTCGACATATGCGCGAGTGGCGCGAGATCGCCCGATGCGCCGACCGAGCCCTTGATCGGGATGATCGGCAGCACGTCGGCGTTGAAGAGCGTGATGAGCGCGTCGATGACTTCACGGCGGATGCCCGAATGACCGCGCCCGAGACTCGACAGCTTGAGCGCCATCAACAGACGCACAACCGGCCGCGACATCGGCTCGCCGACGCCCACCGCATGAGACAGCACGAGATTTTTCTGCAGCAGCTCCAGCTGATCGGCCGGAATGTGCGTATTGGCGAGCCGCCCGAAGCCCGTATTGATGCCGTAGGCCGGATCGCCCTTCGCGGCGATCGCGGCGACGGCGCGCGCGCTCGCGTCGATGGCATCGAAGCTGGCCGGATCGAGTTGAAGCGGATCCGAGCCGCGCGCGATGCGGCGCAGTTGCGGGAGCGTCAGTTTTCCGGGCGTAAGCGTGATCATGATTCGTCCTGTCTATACAAGTTAGACTCAAGTCTAAACGGGCTCGAAGGACGAAACAAGGGGATATCCGGGATATCACTAGGATCATCCCGGCAAGCATGACACGTCTTGTCTATACAGATTTGACGTTACAAGACCTTTTCCATCACGAACTGGACGAAGCGCTGCTCGCGCACGATGACCGCCCGCGCCAGCAGCATCGTGAACCCGCAATACTCGAAGAACGGCCGCGCGGTCACGCTCGAGTAGGTATGCAGCGTTTGCAGACCGGCTTCGTCGGCTTCGGCCTCGATGCGCGCGAGCAGCGACGTCGCCACGCTTTTGCGCTGATGCAGCGGATCGACGAACATCATGTCGATGAGACCGTTCTTTTCGAGATCGGCAAAGCCCGCGAGTTCGCCGTCGACGAGCCCGATCCAGGTCGGGCGGCTCGCGCGGGCGAGTTCCCATTCGTCCCGGTCGGCTTGCGCCCACGCTTCGATCTGCGCCTCGTTGTAATCGGCGGATGCCGTTTCGCGAACGGCGCGTTGAAACAGATCGATCACACCGTCGAGATCGCTCGCACGATACGGTCTGACTTCGATGAGCGGCAGGCCTGGCATTTCTTCACCTTCGTTTACTGTCAATAAAAAAACCGCTGCGGAGGCAGCGAGGGTCTAGCGTTGATAACGCGGGAATCTGTACGGGATTGAATCGGAAACGGGCGCGCGCAAACGTTCTAATCGGAGGAAACCGGATGCGGGAAGTGCGCGGTCGGCGAGTCCTTCAGGAAGCCACTGCCACCGTCGCGATGCCGAGCGCGGTCATCACGAGCGATGCGCAAACGTGGAGCGCGATCTCAGTGAGCGCCCAGCCGAGCCGCCCTTGCTGCAAATGCGCGACCACTTCGGCCGAAAACGTGGAAAACGTGGAGAGCCCGCCCATCAGTCCGGTGATGATGAATAGCCGCCATTCAATCGAGATATCCGGAAAGCGTGCGAAGAAGGCGACCGCCACGCCAATGATGTAGCCCGCGATGACGTTCGCCGCGAACGTGCCGAGCGGCAGATTCGGAAAAATCGCATTCAGGCGCAGGCCGAGGACCCATCTGAGCAGCGATCCCAGGCCGCCGCCGAGCCCCACGGCGATGATCGACAGATACATGACTTGTGTGAGTTCGATTCGAAATTAACTGCGTTATGCCTCGCGAGCGAGCCGGTCGATCAGTGCGCCTCGACTCGTCTCGACGATCCAGCCGACCCTGTGCCGCACATGCGCCACCCACGTGCCGTCGCGCCGTTGTTCCCAGCACCCGGCATCGTGGCCGTCGATGAAAAGCGAGCCGCGCACCACGAGCTGGGGATCGGCGGGGTCGAGCACCTCGTCGTCATTGTGTTCGAGCTTCACCGTGTGCATGAGCGTCGTCTGCAAAAACACGTCAAGACCGGAGCCAGTCTCGCGAATGGCTCCATTCTAACGATACTCGCAGGCCCTGCGTCCAAACGCTCACCGTATCATGAAGGACATTGCCGAAAGGCAGTTGAGTATCCGTACGACATGTTCGACGCAAGGCGCATCGAAAGCGAGCGTCACGGCATCGATGCGCTCGAGTGTCGGCCATTGGCAAAAGAGATCGGCGAACGCGGTCGTCTGCGCGCGCAGTTCGCAGCGATGCCCGGTGATCGCCGCACGCTTGGCATGCACTGAAGACGCCGCTGCTTCGATCGTCTCCCGCGCGGCGAGCCGGATCGCGTCGCATGCCGCGGCGGGCGTTTCGGTCACGCCGCTCGAATAGCCGTGCGCGGTCTTCACGCATAGAAAGCGCGCGCCGGGAAACGCGGGCAGCGTCTGGGCGCCGAACACGTCGTCGCCTGTGAGCAGCGCGACGCACGCGCCGTGTTCCTCGGCGAGCCTGCCGTAAAGGCCCGCCTCGCCGACTTCCTCGCCGTCAAGCGTGACGCGCGCGAACGCGGCGCTGTTGATCGTATGCGCGAGAATGCCGCGGCTTTGCGCGCGCGCGTGATAGCCGATCATGAAGACCACTTCCGGCGATGCCTCCAGTCCCGCCATCATGCCGAACGTGCGCGGCTTGCCGAGCACGAGGCGCGCGCGCGGATCGAGCAGGTCGGGCAACAGGTTGCGAAAGCCGCCGTGCGAATCGTTGATCCACACCTGGGATGCGCCGCCATCGAACGCGCCTTGCGCAGCCGCATTCGCTTCGCGCGTCATCCAGCGGCGCGCCTGCTCGTATTCGGCGTTGCCCGCACGCGTCTGCTCCGGATGAAACACGCCCGCGATGCCTTCGATATCCACCGAGATCAGCACTTTCATGGTCTTGTTCTCAATGCGTCCTTGAGCGATATGCGCCGATGGCCGTCGCGCCCGGCAACCGTCTCCGCGCTGAAGAGCGCATCGAGAATCGCTTGTTCAATGCTGTCGGCCGCGGCCTGAAAGAGAGGATCGAGCCGCGTGTCGCTGACAAGCGGCGGCACCGCGATGAAGTCCGCCTCGTGCGGCACGGTGTAAGCGGTCGTGAAAGCGAGCGCGATGTCGCCGCTGCCATGACCGTACACCGAACCCGTGCGCGCGAGGCCGGCGGCAGAGCGCATCGCGAGGCGGCGCAATCGACGCGCGTCGAGCGGCGCATCGGTTGCGATCAGCATGATGATCGAGCCTTGTTCGGGCTTCACGTTCGCTTCTTTCGTCAGCGTCTTTCCGACGGCATCGCCCCCGATCACGAGTTGCGGCAGACGGCCGAAGTTTGCGAGCACGAGCGCGCCTGTCGTGTACGCGCGCTCGTTGACCCGCACGACGCGCGATGCCGAACCGATACCGCCTTTCAGTTCGAAGCACGACATGCCGCGCCCCGCTCCGACCGCACCGCGTTCGAAATCGACGCTGCACGCATCGAGTGCGCTCATGTAATGCGCTTCGTGAATCGCGAGCGCCTGCATGTCGTTGAGGTAGCCATCGTTGCATTCGAACACGAGCGGATTCACGCTCGGATCCTCGCGCCCGATGCGCGGATTCGCCGCGATCGCCGCGCGAATCTGCGCGTTTGCGATGGTGCCGACGCCGAAGGTATTGGTCAGCGCGACCGGCGTTTCGATCACGCCGAGTTCGTCCAGTTGCACGAGCCCGACGCTCTTGCCGAAGCCATTGATCACGCACGCGGCAGCCGGCACCTTGTCGCGATAGACATCGCCATCGTGCGGTCGGATCACCGTGACGCCCGTTTGCACCGCGCCCTCAGAGAGCGTGCAATGACCGACCGTCACGCCCGCAACGTCGGCGATCGTGCCGCGCGGACCCGCTTCGAGCGAACCGATATGCGTCATGGCCGGTCGAGCTTCGGATCGAGCGCGTCGCGCAGGCCGTCGCCGAGCAGATTGAACGCGAGCACCGTGAAGAAGATCGCGAGGCTCGGAAAGATTGCGACGTGCGGCGCCATCGCCATGTCGGCGCGCGCTTCGTTGAGCATCGCGCCCCACTCGGGCGTAGGCGGCTGCGCGCCGAGTCCGAGGAACGACAGACTCGCCGCGGTGATGATCGATGTGCCGATGCGCATCGTGAAGTACACGACCACCGACGAAATCGTGCCCGGCAGAATATGCCGCGCGAGTATCGTCCAGTCCGATGCGCCGATGCTCTTCGCCGCCTCAATGTATGTGAGATGCTTCAGCGCGAGCGTATTGCCGCGCACGAGCCGCGCGAACGCGGGAATGCTGAAGATCGCGACCGCGCACACCACATTGACCATGCCGTTGCCGAGAATCGCGACGACGCCGATCGCAAGCAGAATGCCCGGAAACGCGAACAGCACGTCCGCAATGCGCATCACGATGCGGTCCCACCAGCCTTCGTAGTAGCCCGCGAGCAGACCGAAGAACGTGCCGATCACCGCACCGAGCACGACGGAGACCAGCCCCGCCGTCAGCGAAATGCGGCTGCCCACGAGTATGCGGCTCAGAATGTCGCGGCCCAATGAATCGACACCGAACCAGTGCGCGGCCGAGGGACCGGCGTTGAGCGCATCGTAATCGAAGTAATTTTCCGGATCGTATGGCGCGATATACGGCGCGATGATCGCGATGACGACCAGCAGCAACACGAACACGGCCGCGACCATCGCGACGTGCTGTTGCCTGAACTTGCGCCAGAACTCCGTCCACGGCGTGCGGATTTCTTGCGGCGCATGCACCGCGCTTTCGGCTGTCACGCTCATCGCGTCCTCACTTGAAACGAATGGTCGGATTGATGATCGCGTACAGCACATCCACGATCAGATTGATGACGATGAATTCCAGCGAGAACAGCAGCACTTCCGCCTGGATCACGGGGTAGTCGCGCATCTCGACCGCATCCACGAGCAGGCGGCCCAGCCCCGGCCAGTTGAACACCTTCTCCACGACGATCGAGCCGCCGAGCAGAAAGCCGAATTGCAGCCCCATCATCGTGACGACGGGGATCATCGCGTTGCGCAGGCAATGCTTCACGATGACCATCGGTTCATGCACACCCTTCGCGCGCGCGGTGCGCACGAAGTCCTCGCCGAGCACCTCGACGAACGAAGCACGCGTGAAGCGCGCCATCACGGCGGCGACGGCGGCCCCGAGCGTGATCGACGGCAGCACATAGCCCTTCCATGTGCCGTCATTGACGATGGGCAGCCATCCGAGCTTCACCGAGAAAATTTCCATCAGCAGCATGCCGAGCGCGAAGGCCGGAAACGATATGCCCGATACCGCGAGCGTCATGCCCAGCCGATCCGGCCAGCGATTGCGCCACACCGCCGACACGATGCCGATGCCCATGCCGAAGATCACTGCCCACACCATGCTCGCGAGCGTGAGCCACAACGTCGGCATGAAGCGCTCGGCGATTTCCGTCGACACGGGCCGCTTGCTGCGCGTAGACATGCCGAAGTCGAAATGCACGACCTTGCCGAAGAAGCTCACGAGCTGTTGCGGCAGCGGCTTGTCGAGGCCGAGATCCGCGCGCACGAGCGCGACCGTCGCTTCGTCGGCTTCTCCGCCCGCGGCGAGCCGTGCGGGATCGCCCGGCAGCATGTGCACGAAGAAGAACACCAGCACCGCGACGATGAAAAGCGTCGGCAGAAGACCTAACAGGCGTTTGGCGATGAAGTTGAGCATCGTTTTGAGTCAGATGCGGCCGGGCGATGGAGCCCGGCCGAAAGCGATTACTTGATCGCGATCTCGTCGAAGCTGAACGAGCCGTCGGGCATCACGTATGCGCCGGAAAGACGCTTGCTGCGCGCATACACGACCTTCTCCGTGACGAGGAAGATCCACGGCGCGTCCGCCCAGATGCGTTTTTGCGCATCGGCATAGAGCTTCGCTTTCTCGCCGCGATCCGTCGTGGCGAGTGCCTTCGAGAGATCGTCGTCGACCTGATCGCTCTTGTAGTACGCGGTATTGAAGAGCTTCGGCGGAAACGACGTGCCCCCGAGCAGCGGCGAGATCGCCCAGTCCGCTTCGCCCGTCGAGGACGACCAGCCGATATAGAGCATGCGAACCGGCGCCGTCTTCGGATCGGGCGCGCTCTCGATGCGCTGCACGCGCTGGCCCGCTTCGAGCGCTTCGACCGTTGCTTTCACGCCGACTTGCGCGAGTTGCTGCTGCACGAACTGGATGATCTTTTGCGCCGTCGTGTGGTTATAACCCGACCACAGTACGGTTTCGAAGCCGTTCGGATAACCCGCTTCCTTCAGCAGCTCGCGCGCTTTCGCGGGATCGTATTTCCACGGCCCGAGCTTCGTCGCATACTCGACGCCCGGCGGCACGACGCCTTCGGCCGGCACGGCATAACCTGCGAACGCAACCTTGACGAGCGCTTCCTTGTTGATCGCGTAGTTCATCGCCTCGCGCACCTTCTGGTTATCGAAGGGCTTTTGCAGCACGTTCATGCTCACGTAGCGCTGAATGATTGACGGCGCCGCGATCAGGTCGACCTTCGGGCTCGCCTTGAGCGTCGCGGCCTGCTCGAAGGGAATCGAGAACGCGAAGTCCGCTTCGCCGGTCTGCATGAGCGCGGCGCGCGTGTTGTTATCGACCACGGGCTTCCAGTCGATCATGTCGATCTTCGGCAAGCCCTTGCGCCAGTAGCCCGCGAACTTCTTCACCTTCAGGTCGTCGGTCTGCTTCCATTCGACGAACTCGAACGGACCCGTGCCGACCGGATGAAACGCGATGTCCTTGCCGTACTTCTGGAGCGCGGTCGGCGAGATCATCACCGCCGACGGATGCGCGAGCACGTTGATGAACGCCGAGAAAGGAATCTTCAGCGTGATCTTCACCGTGTATGGATCGACCACTTCGGTCTTGTCGATCTTGTTGAAGAGGTTGTAGCGCTTGAGCTTGTTGTCCGGGTTCGTCACGCGGTCGAAGACGGCCTTCACCGCGTCCGCGTTGAAATCGGTGCCGTCCTGGAACTTCACATCCTTGCGCAGATGGATCGTGTAGACCTTCGCGTCGGGGCTCGCCTCGTAGCTCGTCGCGAGCACGTTGCGGATCTTCATGTCCTTGTCGAACCCGAAGAGGCCCTCGTAGAAGGACTTCGCCACCGCCTGCGAGAGCGTGTCGTTCGCGTCGTACGGATCCATCGTCGTGAAGGTCGAAGCGACGGCCATCACGGCGGTGCTTTGCGCATGCGACGCGACAGGCGCGAGTGAGGTCAGTGCGGCGAATGCGCTTGCAGCGAGAATCGAGCGCAGTTTGAAAGACGGCATCGTTGGACTCCTTGGCTTGACGTCATGGTGTTATCAATACGCGCCGCCTACGTGATGCTCGGCAACGTAATGGTCTGGTCCTACGGCTACGAGTTTCGCGACGGTCGGCTCGTCGCCGAGCTTGCGGATCGGGCTCGGAATCTCGTCGGCGGCGAGCATGCGTTTCGCATGTCTGCGCGACGGGTCGGCGACCGGCACCGCGCTCATCAGCTTGCGCGTGTACGGATGCCGCGGCGCTTCGAACACGGCGGCGCGCGGTCCTATCTCGACGATCTGCCCGAGATACATCACCGCCACGCGATGACTCACACGTTCCACGACTGCCATGTCGTGCGAGATGAAGAGATACGCCACGCCCAGCTCGCGCTGAAGATCGAGCATCAGATTGACGATCTGCGCGCGCACGGAGACATCGAGCGCGGAGACGGATTCGTCGGCGATCACGACTTTCGGATTCAGCGCGAGCGCTCGTGCGATC
Source organism: Caballeronia sp. INML3B (assembly GCF_023631305.1). NCBI lineage: Bacteria > Pseudomonadati > Pseudomonadota > Betaproteobacteria > Burkholderiales > Burkholderiaceae > Caballeronia > Caballeronia sp. INML3B. The sequence continues at coordinate 43,513 of NZ_JALQDI010000040.1, read as the reverse complement.
GCGATGCGCTGTCTTTGACCGCCCGAGAATTCGTGCGGATACCGCTGCGCCGCTTCGGGCGGCAAGCCGACCTTTTCGAGCAGCCAGTCGACCCGCGCCTGTGCTTCCTTTCCGCTCGCGACGCGATGCACGAGCAACGGCTCCATCACGGAGAAGCCGACTGTCAGACGCGGATTGAGCGAAGCAAACGGGTCCTGAAAGATGAACTGGATATTGCGCCGCAGTGTCTGCAGCGCATGGCCTTCGAGCTTGCTGATGTCGCGTCCGTCGAATTCGATCGAACCGCTCTGGCTTTCGACGAGCCGCAGCAACGAACGTCCCGTCGTCGATTTGCCGCAACCCGATTCGCCGACGAGCGCGAGTGTCTCACCAGGGCGCAGGTCGAAGCTGACGCGCTCGACCGCATGGACCGCCGCCGTCGTGCGGCCGAATAAACCGCTCTTCACCGGAAAGCGCGTGACCAGGTCGCGTACGCGCAGAATCGGCCGGATGGTTTCATCGACGGCAGGCTGCGTTTCCTTCTCGACCGCTTCCGATGGCCGCAACGCGCTTGCATCGTCGGGCGCGATATCCGCCGGCTCGACTCCGAGAATCGGGAATTTCGCGGGGCGATCCGTGCCGTGCATCGCGCCGAGCGTCGGCACGGCGGCGAGCAGCGCCTTCGTGTAGGGATGCGTCGGCGCATGAAACAGCGTATCCGAAGGCGCTTCCTCCACCTTTTCGCCGCGATACATCACGAGCACGCGATCGGCGACCTCCGCGACCACGCCCATGTCGTGCGTGATAAAGATCACGCCCATGTTCATTTCGTCCTGCAGCCCGCGCACGAGTTGCAGGATCTGCGCCTGAATCGTGACGTCGAGCGCAGTGGTCGGCTCATCGGCGATCAGGAGCGCGGGCTTGCACGAAAGCGCCATCGCGATCATCACGCGCTGGCGCATGCCGCCCGACAACTGATGCGGATAGCGCGCGAACACGCGCTTCGATTCGGGAATGCGCACGAGATCGAGCAGACGCAGCGCTTCCGCGCGGGCCTCGGAGCGGCTCTTGCCCTGATGCAGCGCGATGGCTTCCGCGATCTGGTCGCCGACCGTGAATACGGGATTGAGCGATGTCATCGGCTCCTGGAAGATCATCGCGATGTCCGCGCCACGCACGCTGCGCATCGCCGCGGATGACGCCTTCGCGAGGTCCAGCACTTGCCCGTTGCGCCGCCTGAACGCGATGCTGCCCGAGACGATCCGCCCGCCGCCATGCTCGACGAGACGCATCAGCGCGAGCGAAGTGACCGATTTCCCCGAACCCGATTCGCCGACGATCGCGAGCGTTTCGCCGCGATCCACGGAAAACGCGATGTTGCGCACGGCTTCGATCGTGCGCGAGCGCGAACGGAACGAGACCGACAGGTCGCGCACGTCGATCACGCGGGAATCGGGCAAGCTCTCGTTCATCATCGATAGATCGCCGTGACGGGCGCTTCGCCTGCTCGCGCATAGCCGCGATACATGCCTTCCGTGTTGAACGGCAGCACGACGTTGCCCTTCGCGTCGACGGCGACGAGGCCGCCGCGTCCTTCGATGCGCGGCAACTTGTTCATCACGACATCGTGTGCCGCGTCCTCAAGCGACACGCCGCGATATTCCATCTGCGCCGATACGTCGTACGCCGCGAGCATGCGGATGAACATCTCGCCCGTGCCGGTGGTCGAGACGGCGCAAGTCGCGTCGTTCGCGTAACAGCCCGCGCCGATCAGCGGCGCATCGCCGACGCGGCCCGCCTGCTTGTTGGTGATGCCGCCCGTCGATGTCGCGGCCGCCAGATGGCCGTTCGCATCGAGCGCGACGGCGCCGACAGTGCCGAACTTCCTGTCGGGATCGATGGGATCGCTGTCGAACGCGAACTTCGTCATCGCATCGTGATCGAGCATCGTGCCCGACGTGCCGCGCGCCTTGAGCCATTGCTGATAACGCGCTTCCGTGCGGAAGTACGAGGGATCGACGAAGTCGAGCCCTTGCGCCGCGGCGAACGCTTCCGCGCCCGCTGCCGTGAACATCACGTGGTCGCTCACGTCGAGCACGCGGCGCGCGGCGAGCACGGGATTCTTCACGCGCGTCACGCAACTGATCGCGCCGGCTTCGAGCGTCGCGCCGTCCATCACGGATGCATCGAGCTCGTGCGTGCCGGCTGCCGTGAACACCGCGCCGTGGCCCGCGTTGAAGAGCGGGCAGTCTTCGAGCAGACGAACGGCTTCGGTGACGGCGTCGAGCGCGCTGCCGCCGGCGGCGAGAATGCGCTCGCCCGCGCTCAGGATTTCGCCGAGCGCCGCGTGGTAGCGCCCTTCCGTTTCGGCGTTCATGGCGTGGCGCAGGAGCGTGCCTGCCCCGCCGTGAACGGCAATGACTGGTGTTGCGTTCATGTCTCGCGCGGTTCCGTGTGAGTGTGTCGTTTCGCGGCCGTACGGCGCGGCGCGGGGACCGTCGGTGGCGCTTTGACGATCGACGGCGCGACGAGCCACGGCAGCACGAATTCGGTCAATCCCGATGCCGCCTCGACCGAGCGTTTCGCCCGATGCGCGACCGCATCGCAGAGTGCTTCGATGACGGCGAGCACCGCCGTGTCGCAATTCGCCGCGAGCCTGCGCTCGGCCTGAATCGCGAGCAGCACGTCGGCGACCGGCGCGAGCGGCGACGCGGCGCTGTCCGTGAGTGCGATGACGCGCAAGCCGTGATCGCGCGCAAGCCGCGCCAGCGTGATGGTGTCGTCGACATAACGCGGGAACGCGATCGCGATCAGCACATCGCCCCGCGACGCCGTGAAGAGCCTGCGCGCCGCATGCGACGGTCCGCCCATCAGCGCGAGCGACTGGACGTTCGCGCAATACGGCGTGAGTCCGTGCTCCATCAGTCCCGCGAGGAACGCGCTCGCGCCATAGCCGACCACGAAGACGCGCGGCGCGGCGAGGATCATGTCGACGATTGCGCCGGCCTTCGCGCCATCGACGGATGTTTGGGCAAGACGCAGATTCGCTGCCGCCTGCGCGAGCGATGCATCGAAAACTTCGGCGCCGCTCGCCGGCGATTCGAGCGCGGTGCGCAAGCGCTCGACCGGCGCGATGGTCGCCTCGAAGCCGCGCACGAGCGCCTCGCGAAACGCCGGATAGCCCGAGAAACCGAGCGCCCGCGCGAAACGGTTCGCCGTCGCCACCGACGCGCCCACGGCGCCCGCCAGTTCGTCGATGCGCATCGTCGCGGAACGGAACAGGTTCGCCAGCACGAACGCACCCATGCGCCGGTGGATGGGCGTGAGCGTCGGCATGGCCGCTGCGATGCGCGCGGAAATCAGAACGTCGGTGCTCGCCGGTGCACGAACCGATAGTGAACGGGACATGGAATGCGCTGCGGCCTCATGGCAATCAAACGCGATGAAAGTATATTTACTCGAAAAGCCCGCCAAAAAAAATTCATTTTCATCGAACTCGGGTTTTCGATAAGGCGCGCGAGCGTGCCGCGACCGATGCATCGAACGTGCACGATCATGCACAATACGGTGCGCGTCGCGTCGCAAAGGACGCACGATGCGCACGCTTCCCAGTCCTGACCGAACGGTATGAATTTCGACTTCCTTCCCGATCCCCTGCCGCATCTGCTCGCCGCTCATCCGTGGGCGCAACTCGTCGCGGGTCTCGTCGCGCTCGCGCTGATCGCGCTCTTCCTGCAATGGGTGGTCGCGCGCATCGTGCTGTATGTCGCACATCGGCTGCTCGTGCTCGCCGGTCATCAGAAGTGGGACCGCGCGTGCATCAAGCATCGCGCCTATCATCGCCTCTGGTACGCGGTGCCGTTCGCGACCGTCGCGCTCGGCATCGACGACGTGCCGCGCATCGGCCACTGGGCCACGGTCATCGGCCGCGTCGCGCACGGCGGCGCGTGGGTCTGCTTGTTTTTCGCCGCGGGCAGCGCGCTGTCCGCGTGGCAGGACGTCTATGCGGAAAGCAAGGAAGCACAGACGCGCTCGATCAAGGGCTATATCCAGATCGGCAAGCTGGCGCTCGCGCTCGTGTGCGGCGTGCTCGTGCTGTCCATTCTCATCGACCGCTCGCCGCTCTGGATGCTCTCCGGTCTCGGCGCGTTGTCCGCGGTGCTGCTGCTCGTCTTCAAGGACACGCTGCTGTCGCTCGTCGCGAGCACGCAACTGACATCGAACGACATGCTGCGGATCGGCGACTGGATCGAAATGCCGCAAGCCGCCGCCGATGGCTTCGTGAAGGACATCGCGCTGCATACGGTCAAGGTCCAGAACTGGGACAACACCGTGACCACCGTGCCGACGTACAAGCTCTTTTCGGAGAGCTATCGCAACTATCGGCACATGTTCGAATCGGGCGGACGGCGCATCAAGCGTACCTTGCGCATCGACGCGCAATGCGTGCGCTTTCTCACCGAGGAAGAGACCGCACGCCTGAAGCGCTTTCGGCTGCTGCACGATTATCTGGAACAGAAGCAGACCGAGGTCGAGCAGGCGAACCGCAATCTCGGCGAACTCGCGAACGAGCCTGCGAACCGGCGGCGGCTCACGAATATCGGCACGTTTCGCGCGTACGGGCTCGCTTATCTGCAACGCCATCCGGAAATCCGCCAGGACATGGCGATCATGGTCCGCATGATGGAACCGCAATCGGAGGGCATCCCGGTCGAAGTCTATTGTTTCACCGCGACGACCGCGTGGACCCAATACGAGCGCATTCAGGGCGACGTATTCGATCATCTGCTGTCGATCCTGCCGGAAATGGGGCTGCGCCTTTATCAGGCACCCTCCGGCGCCGACATGACCGGTTTCGCGGGCCGTCTGCGCGGCGAAATGCCGGCGCTGTAAATGGCGCGATTCGCGCCGTCAGAAAGGATCAGGCAAGAATCCTCCATTTTTGTGTATTCACGTTGACGCTTCCCGTCCGTACGATCTAACCATCGCCGATGCGCCTTTTTTCCGCCGCTTCATAGCCGCGGTGGATACGCTTTTTTTCGCGCATCGCCATTCAATCGTCATAAAAGGAAAACACAACGTGATCGATCGCGTCCATGCCATGCGTGTCTTCACGCGTGTCGTCGATACGAACAGCTTCACGCGTGCGGCCGAGTCGCTCGGCATGCCGCGCGCGAGTGTTTCGACGACCGTGCAACAACTCGAAGCGCTGGTCGGCGTGCAATTGCTCGCACGTACGACACGGCGCCTGAATCTCACCGTCGATGGCGCCGCTTATTACGAGCGTTGCGCGCAAATCCTCGCCGATATCGACGAGCTCGAATCCGGCTTCGGCGCGGGCGAGGAGCGTCTGCGCGGACGGCTGCGCGTCGAGATGCCGGATACCGTCGCGACCTCGATCGTCGTGCCCGCGCTGCCGGAGTTTCATGCGCGCTATCCGCAGATCGAGCTGTCGATCGGCATCGGCAATCGCAATGTGGATCTCGTCGGCGAAGGTGTCGATTGCAGCGTGCAGCTCGGCGAATTGCCCGATTCGGGTCTGATCGCGCGCCGGCTCGGCGTGCTCGAACAGGTGACGTGCGCAAGTCCGGCGTACCTGGAGAAGCACGGCACGCCGGAAACACTCGACGATCTCGCGCAGCACGTCGCGGTCAATTGCATCTCCGAGAAAAGCGGCCGCCCCGCCGACTTCGATTTCGATGTCGACGGCGCGCCCGTCACCATGAAGATGCGCGGCTTCGTGCAGGTCGCCGACGAGCATGCGTACCTCGCATGCGGCATCGAAGGGCTGGGGATGATCCAGCCGCTGCGCATCGCGGCGCAGCCGTATCTGCGCTCGGGGCAACTGCGCGAATTGCTGCCGCAATGGAAGTCGCCGCCGCTCAAGGTATCGGTGGCGTTTCTGAAAAGCCGTCAGGCAACGCCGCGCGTGTCGGTGTTCGTCGACTGGCTCGCGGCGCTCTTCGAGCGCTCGCAGCAAATCGACGACACGCTGACGAGCCTTTATCGTTCGGCGCAGCGCCGCGGCCCCACCCGCCGGGATCGTCCCGAGGAAGAAACCGCCGGCGCGTGATGCCCGCGCCGCGCTATCTCACGGGCGTGGCCGCATTCGTGCCCACGACCGTGTTCCACTTGCGCACTTCCCAGCGCTCGACCAGCCCGTTCGTCACGTACGGATCGTTTTTTGCGAAGTCTTCCGCGACGGCGGGCGAATTGCTGTGAAACAGCAGCATCGCGCGATCGGCGGGGGCATCGAGCGCACCAGCGAGCACGATGTCTCCCCGCTCGACCGCAGCCCATGCAAGGGCGAGATGCGCGTCGCGAAATTGCGCGCGGCGCTCCAGATAGTCTGAACAGAGATCGTAAATCAACAAATAGTGCATCGCCGCCTCCTTGCGCTGAAACAGTCCCGGATTCATCGAGTTAGTTTGTCCTATTTCCGAGATGAAAACCAAGAGTTCAATCGGAAGTATCTGATCGCCTAACGATAGCGTATCGAAGATCATATGCGGATACCCAGAAGGATTCCGCCATGAACCGCAATCAACCTCCCTGCAACGCGTGCCCCAAGCACGATTGCCGCAGCTGCGCGTGGACGTCGCCGCTCGACGCGTCGTACCGCACGCTCATCCAGTCGCATTCCATACTGTCGTTCGTCGCGCTTGCCGTGAAGGAAGCGCAACCCGCGCCCGCGGAGCCGGGCTCGCTCGGCGCCGCCGCCAGACGCGTCGTCAGATTCTTCTCGGAACTGAGCCTGCGCGCACGTTAAAAAGCACAACGCGAATCGCATTTAAGCACCGTTTTCGTAAAGAAGTTTGCACGGTTCTTTTTAGGATACCTGTGCATATAGAATCCGCTACGTACTTGCGCTTGCGTTAAGCGTTCATGTAGAAAGGAATCTCAGTCGATGAGCATCAATCTGGTCCAGGCGGTCAATGCCGCGATCTCGGAACCCATCGCCGAGCAGTTGTCGCAACAATTCGGCATTCCCGGTCAGATCGTCCGGCAGCTCGTGATACGCATCGCGCCCGGCCTGGTCGCATCGCTGATGGATCGGGCGACGCTCGTACCCGGCTCGCAGTCGGTGTATTCCGTCATCATGCAGTCGGAGACCAACGCCCACATCGCGGATCACTTATCCAAGGTGATCGCGACCACCGGCGGACTCAAGCAGCTCGAAGCCAATGGTCATTCGCTTGCCGCGCTCGCGACGGGCCAGCGCGTCGATGCGCTGACCGACGCTGTTTCGGCCGAAACCGGCGTTCCCACGCAAGCCACGTCGGCGCTCGCGGGCATCGTCGCCGCCGTGCTGTTCGGCATCATGAAGCGCCACTTCCTGCTCGCGCAGTGGGGACTGCCGCAGGTGCCCAAGCTGCTGCGCGATCAGGTCGGCGAAATCAATTCGTCGATGTCGAACGCGGTCGCGACAGCCATCGGCGTCGGTAACACAGAAGGCTTCACGAGTTGCATCACGCCGCGGCTCGATACGGTCGCATCGAGCCTCGAGCCGCGTACGGATGGCGATGTAGCGATGGCCGCGGCAGTTGCACCCGCGCCCGCGCCCGTTATGCAGACCGCTCCGCCCGTGCAAACTGCGCCAGCTTCAAAATCCGCGCCGCCCCCGATGCGCGCACCGGTGCGCAAACCCGCGCCGAAACGCTCGAACAAGTGGATCTGGCTGCTCTTTGCCGTGCTGGCCGCCGTTCTCGCGCTGGTTTATTACCGCGGCTTCACGCATGGCGACAGCGTGGATCTGAGCGCCGCGCCGGCCACGCAGCACGTCACGGACATGTCAATGCCGGCGTCGTCCGCAGCGCTATCGACTACGCCGGTCACCGACACTGCGCCGGTAGCGGCACCTGTGAACACGCCGGTCGCAACCGCGGCAGAGCCGGAAACGGCCTCGGCGCCGAAGGCCGCGCCCGCCTCCTGGAAAGACGCGCAGTTGTTGTTCAGCGTCAACGCGGCAGGCGTGCCGGCGATCGAGGCGACCGTGGGCACGCAAGCAGAGAAGAAGCATCTGGTCGACACGTTGACCGCCCGCTTCGGAAAGGCCTACACGGCGGACGTTTCGGTCATTCCCGAAACCCGCCCGGCAACCTGGCTCTCGCGCCTGAACGACTTCTTCCCGCTCATGGCCGTGCCTGGTGCGGAAGCGAAGGTCAGCGGCTCGAAAGTCGAGTTGAGCGGCACGGCGGCGAACGGGAAGCTCGGCTGGACCGATCGTCTGAAAGGCACGCTCGGCGGCATGTTCCAGGTTGCGGCGTTCGACGTAGACGGCGCCGTCGCCACCGCAACGCAATCCTTTCGCAACGCGATGAAGAGCCTGCTCGCCACTGACACGCCGTGCTCTGGCGACAAGCTGACGCGGGTACTCGACCTTCAGGTTGTCAACTTCGCGCGCTCGAGTGCACAGGTGCCGGAAAGCGCGTACTCCACGCTCGGCGAGACGGCGCAGTTGCTCAAGAGCTGCGCCGCCAAGGGTTCGATCGTGAATCTCGAAATTGCGGGCTATTCGGATGCGCAAGGTGCAGCAGCGGCGAAGCTCGAAGTATCGAAGGAACGCGCTGAGGCTGTCCGGGGCTACCTGGTGCGAAACGGCGTACCGCCGCAATCGCTCACGGCCACGGGCTTTGGCGACGCCAATCCGATTGCCGACAACGATACTGCGAGCGGACGTTTCGCCAATCGACGGATCGAGTTCGTCGTCAGGAAACGCTGAGATCCGATCCGACTCACGGCATCCTTCTCCCGACGCCGTCTCACGAAAGTGAGACGGCGTTTTCCTTTTAGGCATGCGCGATGAGCACAATGGGCGATTCAGTTGGGCTTCGCGAACTCGTTCTCGGCCCATCGCTCGGCGCTCGCCTTGCTGAGTTTGAATGAAGGGGACACGCGCACGTGCGCGAGCTGCGCGCCGTACGCATCGAAGGCTTTGAGATTCGCGTAGGGATCGTCCTCATCGGGAACGATCTCCAGCGTGACGGTAATGTCCTCGCCCCGCAGATCGACGGTGACATTCTTGTTCAGCATTGCATGACGCTGCTGTTCGTGCCGGCGCAAGACTTCCGACGCCGTCTTGACTAATGTTCGAAACGCGTTTGCGTCGAGCGGCTTTGGATTTTTCTTGTCGCGGCCCATCGTCCACGGTCCGACGAGCGCGGGCTCCGTCTCGCCCGCCTGAATCATCTCGACGGCCCAGCCGTCGTCGTCCTCGTTCTTGATCACGCGCGCGGTCCAGCCGTCGTCGCGCCAGAGGCGATCTTCGTGGATCGTATCGTCGTTGGAGGGGAATTCGGAATCGGTCATATCGTAGCAAGGCACGGATTGAGGCAATGCGACGAATTTTACCTTGGGCGATGCACGGGGCATCGTTCGTGCTTCAAGGATTGGCCAGACGGCCAGTGTCTTACCCAAACGCATTGCGCCGTGCTACTTTGAACGTACCGGGACCGTCCGGAATCCATCGGCAACGCAATCAAGAAACTGTAAAACTCTGTCAAGGAGCAACCGCATGTTTGCATTCATCGGCACTTTGATCGTCGGACTCGTCATCGGGCTCATCGCGCGCGCGCTCAAACCGGGCGACGACAACATGGGCTGGATCATGACCATCATCCTCGGCATCGCCGGCTCGCTCATCGCGGGGTACGTGGGCCGGGCGCTCGGCTGGTATCAGCCGGGACAGCCAGCGGGATGGATCGCCTCGGTGCTCGGCGCCATCATCCTGCTCGTCGTCTGGGGAATGATCCGCAAGCGCACGTAACGCCACGCTTCATCGTTTCTTTTCTGGCGCAACGCCTCGTCCCGGCCCGGACGAGGCGTTTTGTTTCATCGCGCGATGCGCTCGAAATCAGTCTCCGCGCCGCCACGCACGACGCGATTTTGCAGCGCGCCGCCGAGCCAATACGAAAGCTCAGCAGGCCTGTCGATCCGCCAGGCGACAAAATCCGCGGCCTTTCCTGCTTCGAGCGAGCCGTGCGTCGATCGCAGTCCGAGCGCGCTCGCCGCATTAATCGTCACGCCGGCGAGCGCTTCTTCCGGCGTCAGGCGAAACAGTGTGCATCCCATGTTGAGCATCATGCGCAACGATAGCGCCGGCGACGTACCGGGATTCAGATCGCTCGCGAGCGCGATCGGCACGCGATGACGCCGCAGCGCGTCGATGGGCGGCACTTGGGTTTCACGCAACATGTAGAACGCGCCCGGCAGGAGCACGGCGACGGTGCCGGACTGCGCCATCGCGATGGCATCGTCCTCCGTCATGTACTCGAGATGATCCGCCGACAGTGCCCGATAGCGCGCCGCAAGCGACGATCCATGCAAGGACGACAACTGCTCGGCATGCAACTTCACGGGCACGCCGAGTTCGTGCGCGCATCGAAACACACGCTCGACTTGCTGCGTCGAAAACGCGATGTGCTCGCAAAATGCATCGACGGCATCGACGAGACCTTCTTCGACGAGCGCCGGCAACATCTCGTCGCAGACATAGGCGATGTAGTCATCCGCGCGGTTCGCGTATTCGGGCGGCAACGCATGCGCGGCGAGGCAGGTCGCGCGCACGGTGAGCGGCAGCGTGTCGCCGAGACGTCGCGCCACGGCGAGCATCTTGCGTTCGCTGGCGAGATCGAGCCCGTAGCCGGATTTCACTTCGAGCGCGGTCACGCCTTCGCGCATCAGACCGACTGCGCGCTTCTTCGCGACTTCGAACAACGCGTCTTCACTGGCTTCGCGCGTCGCGCGCACGGTGCTCGCGATGCCGCCGCCACGCGCCGCGATTTGCGCATAACTCACGCCTTCGAGCCGCTCTTCGAACTCGCCGCTCCGATCGCCGCCGAAAACGAGATGCGTGTGGCAGTCGATCAACCCCGGCGTCACCCACGCGCCTTCGAGATCGACACGCCCGCAGTCGCCGATTTCCGGCGCCGAAGCGGACGGCCCGATCCATTCGATGCGCGCGCCGTCGGTCAGGATCGCCGCGTCTTCGATGATCGAATACTTGCCACCGGCCATCGTCGCGGCGTGGCAGTGGTGCCAGAGGGTTTTCATCGCGTGATCATCGGCAGATCGAGGCCCTGCTCGCGCGCGCATTCAATGGCGATGTCGTAGCCCGCGTCGGCGTGGCGCATGACGCCCGTCGCGGGATCGTTGTGCAGCACGCGCGCGATGCGTGCATCGGCTTCGCGGCTGCCGTCGCACACGATCACGACGCCCGCATGCTGCGAGAAGCCCATGCCGACGCCGCCACCGTGATGAATCGAGACCCACGTCGCACCGCTCGCCGTATTCAGGAGCGCGTTCAGAAGCGGCCAGTCGGACACGGCGTCCGAGCCATCCTGCATCGCTTCGGTTTCGCGGTTCGGACTCGCGACCGAGCCAGAATCGAGATGATCGCGGCCGATCACGACCGGCGCCGACAACTCGCCGTTGCGCACCATCTCGTTGAACGCGAGGCCGAGCTTCGCGCGCTGGCCGAGCCCGACCCAGCAGATGCGCGCCGGCAGGCCCTGAAAGCTGATGCGCTCGCGCGCCATGTCGAGCCACCGATGCAGATGCGCGTCATCGGCGATGAGTTCCTTCACTTTCGCGTCCGTCTTGTAGATATCTTCCGCATCGCCCGAGAGCGCGGCCCAGCGGAAGGGCCCGACGCCGCGGCAAAAAAGCGGACGGATGTAGGCCGGCACGAAGCCCGGAAAATCGAACGCGTTGTCGACGCCCTCTTCCTTGGCCATCTGGCGGATATTGTTGCCGTAATCGAACGTCGGTACGCCCTGTTCGCGGAACGCGAGCATCGCGCGGACGTGCTCGGCCATCGATTGCTTCGCGGCCTTCACCGTGCCCGCCGGATCGCTTTGCGCGCGGTCACGGTATTGCGCCCAGGTCCAGCCTTTCGGCAGATAGCCGTTGAGCGGATCGTGCGCGCTCGTCTGATCGGTAACCATGTCCGGACGCACGCCGCGGCGCACGAGCTCGGGCAGTATGTCCGCCGCGTTCGCGCACAGCGCGATGGAAATCGCGCGGCCTTCGGACGTGTAGCGCTGGATGCGCGCGAGGGCGTCGTCGAGATCGGTCGCCTGTTCATCGACGTAACGCGTCTTCAGACGGAAATCGATGCGGCTTTGCTGACATTCGATGTTCAGCGAACACGCGCCCGCGAGCGTCGCTGCAAGCGGCTGCGCGCCGCCCATGCCGCCGAGACCGGCGGTCAGCACCCAGCGGCCTTTGAGCTCGCCGCCGTAATGCTGGCGTCCGGCTTCGACGAAGGTCTCATAGGTGCCCTGCACGATGCCCTGGCTGCCGATGTAGATCCAGCTGCCGGCGGTCATCTGTCCGTACATCGCGAGGCCCTTCGCGTCGAGCTCGTTGAAGTGCTCCCAATTCGCCCAATGCGGCACCAGGTTGGAATTCGCGATGAGAACACGCGGCGCATTCTCATGCGTCTTGAACACGCCGACCGGCTTGCCCGACTGGACGAGCAGCGTCTCGTCCGCTTCGAGGCGTTTCAACGTCTCGACGATCTTGTCGTAGCACGCCCAGTCGCGCGCCGCCCGCCCGATGCCGCCGTACACCACCAGTTCCTTCGGATTCTCGGCCACTTCGGGGTCGAGATTGTTCATCAGCATGCGCAGCGGCGCTTCGGTCAGCCAGCTCCTGGCGTTGAGTCGGGTGCCGCGCGGCGCGCGGATCTCGGTGTCGCGAAAACGGGAGGATGAAGTCACGAATGCTCCTGCGCATCAAGAAAGAGAGTGTCGATGGGACGCCATCGAATGAGTCTCATGTTCTTGTATATACAACTTAGGTTGTATTAGGGGAATCCCGGAGCTATTCTCGCCGTGTTCGCCTCAGCCTTGTATAGACAATTATCAGGGCACGGGCACGCCGCTGTCGCGCTTCACCTCGCGCAGCGAGAGCATCGATTCGACGGCTGTCACGCCCGGCAAGGTTCGCAGGATGTCGCGCATGAAGACGCCGTATTCGTCGAGATCGCGCGCGATGATCTGGAGCAGATAATCCGCCGTCCCCGAGATGTTGTGACACGACACGATGCGCGGAATCCCCTGAATTTCGCGCTCGAAGCGATCCGACAGCGCGCGATCGTGCACGCTGAAGCGCACCTGCGCGAACGCGACGACGCCCAACTGGAGCGCCTTGCGTGACAGCACCGCGCGATAGCCGTCGATGTAGCCCTCGCTTTCCAGACGCTTGAGCCGGCGCGCGCACGGCGTCTCGCTCAGGCCGACGCGCTCGGCGAGTTTCGCGACAGGCATGCGGCCGTCCTGCTGAAGCGCGGCCAGCATGGCGCGGTCGATACGATCGATTTCGATCATGGAGCTTTCCCCTTCTTATTGATCCGATTCTAGGGGAAAGTCTCGCTTGATGACCATATCGGGAGTAAAAAAGCCAGAAAACGCTCCCTCCGAAGTGGCACGATATCGCCATCGAAACAGGAGCGCATCATGGTCTCGGCACACTTGCTATGGGTTTTCATCGGCGCGCTCGCGGTGGTGTATGCGCTGCCCGGACCGGACATGGCGCTCGTGCTTCAGACGAGCGGCACGCGCGGTTTGAGCCACGGTCTCGCCGTGGCCGGCGGACTCGCCACGGCGCGGGCGACGCATGTGACGCTATCGGCGCTCGGCGTCGCCGCGCTCTTGCGCAGCGCGCCGTGGCTTTACGACGGCGTGCGCATCGCGGGTGGTTTGTATCTCTCTTACGTGGCGATTCAGATTTTCCGATCGCCCGCGTTCGGGCTCGACGCGACGCCCGGTCAGGCGGCCGCATCCACGCTGCGTTCGGCCTACGCGAAGGGCATTCTGAGCAGCATTCTCAATCCGAAGGCGCTGCTGTTCTGCTCCGTGCTGCTGCCGCAATTCGTGCGGCCGCAGAGCGGTCCGGTCTGGTCGCAAGTGCTGGAACTGGGGGTCGTGCTGGTTGCGGTCGGCGTCCTGTTCGACCTCACGCTGGCGGCGGGCGCGGTGCGAATTTCCGGCTGGCTGCGCCGCCATCCGAAAGCGCAGACCGTGCAGCGCTGGACGTTCTCCGCCGCGCTGCTCGCGTTCGCCGCGCGGCTCTCACTGGACTGACCTCAGGCGTCGAGCGGCTTCAGAAAAAGCTCGTGCTTCGGCGCGAAATGCGCATAGAGCGGCAGGATCGCGCCGCCCATTGCGCGGGCGTCGGGGCCGATCTGCCCTTCGACGAGGCGCGGGCGCGTCATGCCTTGCCAGTCGAACGCGGCGAGCGCGTCGTCGGTGCGCCCGATGACCTCGCGCAGCAAGATCCGGTCGATTTCACCGTCGATCACCACGGCTTCGAGATCGAGCAGCGCCGCCGACGCTGCGATGCCCGTCGCGATCGCGGGACACGTCCCGCGCATCCACGCGTCCGATAGCGCGCGCAACGGCGGCGAACATGCGCGCTCGTCGTGCGCGGCGGCGGCCGGCGCGCCCGCCGCGACGAACGCCTTTTCGAGCACATACACCGACGCCTTGTCGAGCAGTTGCCCCGCGCGTCGTCCGTTGCCGTGGCTCATCAGCGGCAACGAGCCGATGGCGCCCGCGTTGCCGCTTGGGCCCGCGTGCAATCGGCCGTCGATCACGAGTCCGCCGCCGATGAATGTGCCGATGAAAACATAGAGGAAGTTGCGCAGCCCGCGTCCCTGGCCCATCACCAGTTCGGCGGCGCACGCGGCCGTCGTGTCCTTGGCGAACTCGACCGGCAGCGCCGTCATCGCTTCGATCCGTTCGCGGATGTCGATGTCGTCCCACGCCGCGAGCACATCGGGCGGCGTGTCGAAGAAGTCGCGCCAGCCGCCCAGCCACAACGGCGCCGCGACGCCGATGCCCGCGATCTTCCGTGCGCCGTCGCCGAGCGCGCCGATCGTGCGCGCGAGCCGCTCTTCCAGCGCGGGAAAGAGCGTATGCGGATCGGGATACGGATAGGCCAGCGTTTCGCGCGCGCGCACGTTGCCGGCGAAGTCCATCGACAGCACGTCGAGACTGCGCCGCCCCACTTTCACGCCGATGGAAAACGCGCCGTCCGCACGCAGGGAGATCGGCACCGACGGCTGACCGATGCGGCCGCGCACGCGCGCGCGCGGCTCTTTGGCGAGCAGGCCGTCCTCGATCAGATGATCGACGATCAGCGAGACCGTCTGCATCGACAGGCGCGTCATGCGCGCGATGTCGGCCTTGGGCAGCGCGCCGTGGAGCCGGATCGCCTGCAGGACGATGCGCTCGTTGAACTGGCGCATGCCGAGCTGATTCGAGCCGACGGAATGCGCCGAGGCTTTGCGCGCGGGCCGCTCAGACATCGGCTCGCGCCTCTCCGGGCAGCCGCGAGCGCCGGACATCGTTCATGTGTTCGTCCCCGTTCGATTAAATCCAGTCTTTTTATTTAGTAAAGACATCCGGGCCGATTTTATCAAGCGCCCGTTCATAGACCGGCCGCGCGATGCAGGCCGATTTTTTTCACGAATTTTTGGTCGGTTATGGTCGGCGAGATGGTCATCCCCGACACACACACGCCCGGCAAAAACATGAGCACACTCGAAGCCCTACACGCGATCGTCAAGGACGAGAACGCGCCGCAGATCATTCGCGATCACATCGTCGATTCGCTGCAGTTCGCGCTGCGCAATCACGCGGGCTATTTCACGCGCAAGGAGATTCAATGGCTCGCGCAATGGGACGACACGCGCATTCCGATTGCGGCGGCAAAGGTATTGAACGAGATGAAGACGGCCTGAGCCGTGCCGGGCTCAGTGCGTCCCTGAGGCACGCGCGTGCCATTCGTAGTCGAACACGTTCGCCTGTGCCGGCTCCGACAGGCCTTCGACGAAACTGATCACTTCCGGATCCTTCACGAAACTCGCGGCCGAGCTCGCCGCGAGAATCGCCGAGCTCTCCTGCGGCCGCGCGATCAGGAAGCCCTGCACGTAATCCACGCCGATCTCCTGCAACGCGCGCAAGGTATCGACGTCCTCGACCCACTCCGCGACGCTGCGCATGCCGAGATTGCGCGCGAGTGCGACGATCGCCTCGACGATCGCAATGTCCGCCGGATGCGCGCACATCGAGCGCACGAACTCGCCGTCGATCTTCAGCGCATCGGCGGATAGCGCCTTCAGATATTTGAACGACGTGTATCCCGCGCCGAAGTCGTCGAGCGCGATCTTGCCGCCCATGTCGTGCACGCGCGCGATGAAGCGCTGCGTGTTCTCCAGATCGTGCAGCGCGACGCTCTCCGTGATCTCGAGACACAGGTAATGCACGATCGACTGATGACGCGCGAAGAGCGCGAAGATGTCCTCCATGAACTGCTCGTC
Organism: Caballeronia sp. INML3B; assembly: GCF_023631305.1. Lineage (NCBI taxonomy): Bacteria > Pseudomonadati > Pseudomonadota > Betaproteobacteria > Burkholderiales > Burkholderiaceae > Caballeronia > Caballeronia sp. INML3B. The sequence goes on along the minus strand of NZ_JALQDI010000040.1, from coordinate 27,207 downwards.
GTTCAGCGAGCCGCCCGACAGGTTCACGCAAATGAACTGCGTGTTGCCGAGCCGGTGCTGATGCGCCTCGATCCAGTCGAGCAGCGTCGAAATGACCCAGCGGTCGATCGCGGCGATATTGCCCGATTCCTCCGCCGCGACGATCACCTTGCCCGCGGGCAGTGTCGCGCCGTCGGGCGCGCGCATGCGCAACAGGACTTCGAAGTTGAGCGATTCGGTCGGCGCGGACAGCGACATGATCGGCTGCATCACGAGGAAAAGCCCCGGCGGAAGGCGATTGCGCCCGAGCGTCTCGACGAGCCTCAGTTCCTCCGCGCGCTCCTCGAATGCCGCCGCGCCCTTGCGATAGGTGACGAGATGCGTGTGCGCGACCTTCTTCGCTTCACGGCACGCGCGATCCGCGTGTGAAAGCGCGTCCTGCACGCGCACGCCCTGCGAGCATTCGACGAGACCGATCGACGCCTTCACCTGGAACGCGCGATTGCCGACCTGGTACGGCGCGTCGGAGAGAATCGAAATGAGCTCGCGGCATTGCGCGATGGCGTCTTCGATCGACGTGTCGTGCATCACGCAGACGAACTCGTCGCCGCCGATACGCCCGACCGGATAGCTGCGCGAGAAGTGCGCCCGTGTGCGCGCCGCGACCTGGCGCAGCACTTCGTCGCCGCTGCGATGGCCGAAGAGATCGTTGACGAGCTTGAAGCGGTCGAGGTCGACATACGCGAGCGCCCACGGGAGCGTCTCTTCGCTCTGCGCGGAAATCGCCTTCTCTACGCCGCGGCGATTCAGCGAGCCCGTCAGCGAATCGTGCTCCGCGAGAAAACGCAGCCGCTCGACGGCCTTCGAACGTTCCGTCGTGTCCTGCAGCGAGCCTTCGATCCATCCGTTCGAGCGGATGGCTTTCAGCAAGTAGCGTCGTTCGCCGGTGCCGCGCTCGGGCGAACCGCCCATTTCGAGTTCGCCGTCGCTGCCCTTCGAGGCCAGCGCCTGCAACGCGCCCCACGCGCCCGCCTCGAAATAGTCGTTCCAATGGCGCGCCTTGTAGTCGCTCTTTTGCAGATCGAGCATCGCGCGCAACGCGGGATTGGCGCGCACGAAGTGACCGTCGGCATCGAGCGTGAAGAGGCCGATCGGCGTGACTTCGTAGGTGTTGCGCAATTCCATCTGCGCCTGACGGCGGAAATCGCGTTCGGCGCGCATCTGCTCGGCGATCGCGAAGGCCGCCATCATGCTCGACGACAGCGCGGCCATCACCGTATTGACGCCGCCGACGAGCACCTTCAGGCCGAAGGCCGCGCCGAGCACTTCGGAGAACGTCGAGAACAGCACGACGCCGAGCGACGCGACATACCAGAGCACGGTGCGCGAGCGCGCCATCCACACGAGCCGCGCGAGGAAAAACAGCAGCACGCAGATGCCGAACCCCGCGATGATCCAGAGCGTCGGAATGAAAAGCGCATACGGCAGTGCGAACGCGGCCGCCAGCAAGACAATGCCGACATACTGGATCACGCGCAGCAGCCAGCGATAGCCGACTACGCGCAACTCGCGCCGGAAAAGCTGCTGGAAGAGCGCGGCCGTCAGCAAGTAATAGGCGGCGAAGGTAAACTGTCGCAACGGCTGCATGAATTCCGACGGCAGCACGCGGCCGAGCCATTGCATGTCCCAGCCCATCGCGTTCGCGCAGAGCCGCAGATTGCCGACGAGCCACACGGCGAAAATCACATACGTCCATTCCTGATTGATGAGCGCCGTGACGAAGACGAACACCGCGAGCGTCAGCAAACCACCGGCGATCAGCCCCGAACTCTCCTGGAAATCGAGCGCCGAACTGCGCAGGCCCTGCCATTCCCACGCGTACGCATTGATCTGCGCAGGACCGGAAAAGGTGCCCCGGCACAGAACGTTCTCCGCCTGTCTGATACGGCCGACCTGTATGAAGAAGCCCGCCTTCACCGTGCGAATCTCGCCGCTCACGCTGTCGCGGTCCGCCTGGCCGAGCAGCGCGAGCGTGCTCGCGTTCCAGCAGGCAAGCGTTTGCGCATGGCGCGATGGCAATTCGACGACCGTCGATGATTCCGCGCTCATGCTAGGCGTTGTGAAGCTGAACCAGATTGGCTTTTCGGACAGACGCGTGCTGTAGCGCGAAACGGGCGCAGCGCCTTGCAGCGCGTCGAGCGCCTCGGCGGGTGTGGTGATGCCGCCGTTATCGGCGACGACACGCAGCGCGAGAGGGACCGCGCCGCGTGTTTCATATTGACGCGGCAGGAAGTAAAGCGTCGCGATCGTACCGAGCAAAATCAGGATCGGCACGGCATAAACGGCGACCGCGTACAGCGCGTCGTCGATCCACGAGCCCGTGCGTCTGAATCTCGATAAGGAAGCTGGAATAACCGACGCCATACCTGGAAAAACCCCCGTTTGCGCGCAGCGAGAAATGCGCCGGCGCAGACAGCGGCGGAGCGCGAAGGATCCCCGCGCACCACCGCTTTTGGCCTACCGGACCGCTCCTTGATCCGGTTATTCGCTTTTACCTTCCTGGATACGATCGTGCCTTTCTCACCTGCCGTAAGCCATCAGCGGAGCTTCAGGGCATCGTACCGGTTCCCAGTCAAAAGATAAATCTACAGAATGCAAATCGATGTCGGGATGATGCGTGTGCACCATGTAATTGAAGAGCGGATGACGGGCTTCTTCCCAGCGCTGGCGCGCAGCGGCGACGTCTTTCGCCAGCACCCGATGCGGCAGGCCGCCGACATGGGACATCGGCAGAAATTCGCCCGCGCCGAAAACATCCTTGAAGAGCATCGCCTCATACTCCCGATCCAGCGGCGTACGCGCCGTAATCACCATGTAATCGATCTCGTGCAATTCGCAGAACATCCAGAGCGCCTTGCACAATGCCACCTTGACCACCCGGCCCACCATCCCGCCCGCGACGCCGAGACGCGTCGCTTCGGCGAGGCGGCTCGTCGCCAGATGCTCGGGCAGACGCACCGACTGCTCGACGGCGAGCGGACCATAGGCATTGGTCTGAATGCGCATGGTGCCGAGCGGTGCGCCGTCCAGCTTGGATTCAGCCAGAAGCACGGCCGTCCCGCGATCGTGATCCGAGGACTCGATCGTCATCTTTTCGGCGAATTCGGGCAGATGCCGCCCATAGGCCGAACGTCTGATGCTCACGGCTTTTTGCAATCCGGCATCGTCACGGACGATACGGATAGTAAACGGCATACGCTCGCTTTTCTGAAGTGCGGGCACGACCGTGAGAGCTGGGCGAACCGCCGGTTCGGATTGGTTAGCGGCGGCGTTCTTGGCAAGGTTCAGACGTTCCATTTGTAAACCCCATTTTTTCTTGGCGATTGAAAAGATGCCGCGTGTTGAGGACGTTTATTGGAGGGTTCCCTACACGGGCAAAACGAGCCTCTCACGAAGTCGAAAAACGGGGTGCGCGCTTGCTACTGTTTCTCAGCAACTTTCAGGCTAAAGCTGTGGAAGAAAGCTTCTAATCGACGAAAAAGCCCATCGCCGGTAGCCGCCGCAAACCATATACGCATATGCCGTGAGCGAATATGCGAGCCCGATGAGGGTGAAAGAACGAGGGCGAGCAGCCACCAATCGACGCGAGAGGCAATCAGGAGAATAGCCTTCGCCGAACCGCCGCGGAGCATCGCGTAAACGCTGGAAAACACTTATAAAAAGGGGTTCGGTAACGTTTGCTTACATTTTTTCTTCGCACAATGTGCGAAATCGGGAAAGCGCAGAGATTGGGATTCGGAAGCCCGAAATGTGAAACGAAAAGCGGGCGTTCTTTTGGAAGAACGCCCGCCCTATCACGACATAATCATGTCGACTGCGTGAATTCCGCTGAAGCGGATTAAAAATTCAGTCGTCTTCGTCGAGCCACGGGATGTCGACATCGGTTATGAAAGCCACCATCGCGAGCGGACGGCCTTCCTGTCGCCCGATATTGCCGTCGGCGCGTTGCCACTCGCAGCGAAAGATCGTCGCGGGGGTATCGGCAAGCAGCGTGATCGTGCGGATCTCGTCCGGATCGTTTTCTTCGACCGGTCCATCGAGCGACACCAGCAATTGCTGAGGCCACACGCCGTCGGCGGGATCGTAAATCTTGTCGCCATCGTGAATGACGACGTGCGCCTCGACGCCGATGGTCGCCGATGCTTCCACGATCATCTTGCCGAGCGCGCGCAGCACGGCGGTGGCGCGGCCCGAGTTGGCCTGGCGGATCGCGAGATCGCCGCGTGTCAGCGCCTGCTCGAGTTTGGGATTGGTTTTCTGTTGCGCCATATCTCTCTCTAGGGGTTCGTTGCAACTTTCGACGAGTGCGGCCCGGCTTAAGTTGCAGGCGGATCGTAGCACCGCACCAACAAAGATAGGACGCGCGGGCCCCGGCGGCAAACCGCCGACGCATGGACCGATTCGATGCTCAAGTTTGCGCACGACCGGCCGATATTGCGCTCATCCCCACCGAAACGCGTGACTGCCGTGCCGTTCATCGACCTGACTGCTCCCTCGTGCGTTCGTCTGCCGGCGCGCGCTTCCCGTACGCCCTCGCCGGGCGCCGCGCGGCGCCCGGCCTCCACGTCCGCCTGAACGTGCTGACCCGACAGACGGAGGTCGTCGACGGCATCGCGCTGCGCACGCATCTGCAACCGATCTACAGCCTGCCGCATCAACGGGAGGTGGGCTACGAGGCGCTGTTGCGCGGCGAGACGGGCGGCGGCGCGCTCGTCGGACCGTTCGATCTCTTCGGGCGCGCGATCGTGGCGGGCAAGCTGACCGAACTCGACCGCATGAGCCATCTCGCGCATCTGCGCAATGCGGCGGCCATGCTGCCCGCCGCGCAGTGGCTCTTCATCAACATCAACCCGGCGACCTTCACGAAACCGGGCTATGCCGCGCGGCTCGCTTCGGCCACGCGCGAAGCGGGTCTCGCGCCCGAGCGGCTCGTGATCGAAGTGCTGGAGTCGGGCGGCACGGACGTCGAGGACATCTCGCGCGCGACGCGCGCGTTTCGCGCGCAGGGCTTTCTTGTCGCGGTGGACGATTTCGGCGCGGGGCACTCCAACATCGACCGGCTGATCACGCTGCGGCCGGACATCGTGAAGCTCGATCGCAGTCTCGTGCGGGCCAGAAGCGCACACATGCGCGACGCGCTGATGCCGAAGCTCGTCGACCTTCTGCACGAGTCGGGGATGTTCGTGGTCGCCGAAGGCATCGAGACGGGCGAGGATCTGATGCTCGCCGCGCGCTCGAACGTGGATTTCGTGCAGGGCTATCTGTTCGGCATGCCGTCGGCGCAACTCGCCGAACGGGGCGCGGCCACGCCGCTTTTCGAAGACGTGTTCGATGCGCTCGCGCAGATGCGCCGCACCGAGCGCCTCGCGGGCGATCTGCTTCTGTTGCCCTATCGCGCGGGACTCACGCAGGCCGCACGGCGCTTCGCCTCCGGCGCGACGACCGAATCCGCCTGCGCCGATCTGCTCGCGCTGCCCTGCACGCTCAGTTGCTTCTTCCTCGATCAGAACGGACGCGAGTTCCTGCCCGGGCTAGCGGGCGCGGCCGCGATTGCACCGAGCGAGCGCTTCGCGCCGATCGCCGATCCGTCGACCGGACGCTGGGACAATCGCCCGTACTTCGTCGATGCGCACGCGAAACCGCAGCAGGTGGTGACGAGCGCGCCTTATCTCTCCGTGACGGGGACGTCGCTGTGCGTAACGCTTACGGTCGCGATGCAGCGCGCCGGCAAGCCGGTCGTGATCGGCGCGGACCTGGACTGGCGCAGGCTGAGCCAGGCGGCGCCCTCGGTCTTCTGAGCCTCAGGCGGCGGCGCTTTTCACTTGCGCGATCGAACTGGCAAGCGCCGCCGCGCCTGCGCGCAATGCCGCGAGATTGCCCGGCTCGAACGTCCAGTGCCCCGCCGCATTCACGACGGCCAGCTCCGCGCCGGGCCAGCGCGCGGCAAGGTCCACGGCCTGATCGGCCGGGCACACCATGTCGAAGCGTCCATGCACGATCCGGCAAGGCAGATGCGCGATGCGCACGACGAGCGGCAACAGCGGCGCCGGCGGCAGCTCGTTCGCCATGTAGTGACGCTCGAGGAGCGCCATTGAAATGGCGGCGGCGTTGGCTTCCGCGCTCGGGCGCTTCTCTTCCTCGGCGGGTTCCTTCTCCGGCTTGTTGACGACGGACAGCGTCGTCTCGTATTGCGTCCACGCGCGCGCGAGCCGTGTGCCGGCCTCGTCGAAGCGCGCGAGCGGCGCTTCGGTCATCTGCAGGATCTCGTGCGCGTTCGCGGGACGCTTGCCGCACGCGGCCTCGATCGCATCGAGAAACGCGCGATGCGCCTCGGGAAAGACGCGCCGCACGTCCCACAGGAACCAGTCGATGTCCTCGCGCCGCGCGAGAAAAACGCCGCGCAGCAGGAAGCCCGTGCAACGCTGCGGATGCGCAACGCCGTATGCGAGCCCGAGCGTCGTGCCCCACGAGCCGCCGAAAATCGCCCATTGCTCGATCTTCAACGCGACGCGCAGCTTTTCCATGTCGCCGACGAGCGCGTCGATGCCGTTCGCCTCGAGCCTGCCGAACGGCGTGGACTTGCCGCAGCCGCGCTGATCGAAGAACACGACGCGCCACTTGTCCGCTTCGAGCACCTCGGCCCACTTCACGTTCATCGCGCCGCCGGGGCCGCCGTGCACGACAAGCATCACGGGCGCCTCGCGCGGGCCCTGCGCGCGCCAGTAGATCGAATGACCGTCGCCCACGTCGAGCATGCCTTCGTCGAACTGCACCGGCGATTGATTGTCCATTGCGCTTTATCCTTGCTGAATGTGTTTCGTCGGGGTCCATTGTTGCATCGGTTCGATGACACCGGATGACGCGCGATGCCCGTCCGGCGCATTTCGCCCGATACGCTATGCTTGCGGATTCCCGCCGTTCGTCATTCCCGTCATCTCACGAATCCCGATGCGACGCACCTTCGTCAAGTGGCTCTTTGCAACCTATTTGCTCGGCAGCGGCATCGTCTGGTCGATTCTGATCCTGCCATTGTTTCCGTTCGTCGGCCGCAACGGGCGTTACTGGCTCGCGAAGCTCTGGTGCCGCGCGATGGTCGGGATGATGCGCGTCATCACCGGCGTCACGTGCTCGATCGAAGGACTGGAGCATCTGCCCGACGGGCCGTGCATCATCCTGTCGCGACACGAATCGACCTGGGAGACGCTCTCGTTCATGGCGCTCTTTCCCCGGCGCATCAGTTTCGTGTTCAAGCACGAACTCATGAATATTCCGTTCTTCGGCTGGGTGCTGCGCGGCCTCGACATGGTGAGCCTCGACCGCGGATCGATCCGCCAGGCGCACGCCGCCGTGACGCGCGAGTGCGCCGCGCGGCTGAAGAAAGGCGATTCGGTGGTGATCTTTCCGGAAGGCACGCGCGTCGCGCACGATGCGCCGCTCAAGCTCGCATCGGGCGGCGTGCGCCTCGCCTGCGCGACGAAGGTGCCGGTCGTGCCCGTCGTGCATGACGCGGGCAAGGTCTGGCCGGCGAAGGGCTGGCCGGATCGCGGCGGGCATATCCGCGTCATCGTCACGCCTTGTCTGCCGCTCGATTGCGAGATTCCACAGGAGTTGAACCGCCTCGCGCAGTCCCAGATGGATGAGGCGCTGGCGGAATTGCGTTGAACGACGCTCAATACAGAGGCCGCTTCTTCGCGGCGCACAGGCGATTGACAGCGGAAATCAGCGTCTCCATGTCGACGGGCTTGCGCAGATAGCCGTCGTAGCTGACGAAAGCCGGCGGATTCGGATGCCCCGAAATCATCAGAAAGGGAATGTGCGCGAGCGCCGCGTCGTTCTTCATTGTCTGGCAGAGCAGCGCGCCGCCGAGGCCGGGCATCATCCAGTCGGACACGACGATGTCCACCCGCTCTTCCCCGAGTATCGTCAACGCGCCGTTGCCGTCGAACGCGCATAAGACGGTGCAGTCCTCGCCTTGCATGCAGAGGGTCCAGGCTTCGATGGTGGCGGGGTCGTCGTCGACGAGCAGTACGGTCTTCATCTTGCGAACATGTTCGAGTGCGGCGTGTGTGTGCGATGGGGTGTCCACGGCGGAGGCGGCGAACAACCTCGGATGTGACCGCCGCCATCGGCGTTTGTTGCAGTCACTTCGTACTGCCGCTTTCGTCATAGTATTTCTTCCGCGCGAAATCTGCGCGGTAAATGCTGCCTCAGCAACTTGCGCGCCGCCCGGCGTCGCCGGTCATTTGCTCCCGGCGCGCGATCGGCCGGCTTCGCGCAACGCATCGACGAGCGTTTCTTCCACCGGCGTGCGCGCGGCGTCGTTGCGGCGAATCAGGCCGATGGGCTCGTCGGTGCCGGCGAAGGGCATCGGCAACGCGGCGAGCAGCCCGAGTGCGATGTCCTGCTCCACCGCGCCGGCGGGCACGAACCACACCGCGTCGTTGTTCATCGCGAGCGAGCGCCCGAGCGACACCGACAAGGTTTCGACGAGCGCCGTCAGCGCATGCGCGCCGAACGCCGTCAGCACGCTTTCAGCCGATTGACGAATCAACGTGCCGAACGGCGGCACGACGATCACGAAGCGCGCGAGCAAGGCGGGCGTGAGCGGCGTCTCGAGCGTCAGCGGATGCTCGCGGCGCACGACCACGGCGAGCGGCTCGCGATAGATCTGCTCGAAGGACAGCCCGTGCATCGCCTCCGGCTCCGACAGCCGCCCGACGACGAGATCGACGTCGCCCGCCTTGAGCTTCTCCAGGAGGAGCGCGTTGGAATCCGTCCAGACGGACAGCGACACCGCCGGCCACTGTTGCCGGAACGACATCAGCGCGGGCGAGAGCAGCACGGGCGCGACCGTCGGCAAGATGCCGATTGCAATGGACCCGGGCATGTCGCCGCGTTCGCGCAAGAGCATGTCGACGCCCTCCCGCAAGGACGCGACACACGCGCTCGCGTGCGGCGCGAAGAGCCGCCCCTCGCGCGTGGGCACCGCGCCGCGCCGCCCGCGCTCGAAGAGCCGTACGCCTAGAATGGATTCGAGTTCTCCGATTGTCTTGGAGACTGCGGGCTGCGTGATCGACAAGCTGTCGGCGGCGCGCTGCACGCTGCCGAGCTGCGTGACGGCAAGAAAACACTGCAGATGCCGGAACTTGACGCGGGTGTTGGTGAAGTCGGTATCCATGACGATCCGTTATGCAAGATGGCACGAAACATCATTTTCCATAACTTGCGTCGTTCTATAAAGTAGCCGTCAGAAACATCCTATTCAACTTCCACAAATACAGGAGACAGTCGACATGACCTCCCCCATCCTCACACCGCGCGATTGGGAATCCCATCCCGCGTATCTGTCGCCGGGCTACAAGTCGTCGATCCTGCGCAGCCCGGGCTTGCCGCTCATTGCGCTGAAGGAAAATCTGCGCAACCGACGTGTGCCGGTCTACGGTGCTGACGATCTGGGCGTGCTCGACAACGATCTCACCCGCAACGCCGCCAAGAACGGCGAACCGCTCGGCGAGCGCATCATCGTGACGGGGCGGGTGCTCGACGAGGGCGGCCGTCCGGTGCGCAACACGCTCGTGGAAGTGTGGCAGGCGAACGCCGCGGGCCGCTATGTCCACAAGGCCGACCAGCACGACGCGCCGCTCGACCCGAACTTCCTCGGCGCGGGCCGCTGCCTGACCGACGACGAAGGCCGCTATCGCTTCATGACGATCAAGCCGGGTGCGTATCCGTGGGGCAATCACCCGAACGCGTGGCGTCCGCAACACATCCACTTCTCGCTCTTCGGCGAATACTTCGGCTCGCGCCTCGTCACGCAGATGTACTTTCCCGGCGATCCGCTGCTCGACCTCGATCCGATCTACCAGGGCATTCCCGAGCATGCACGCGAGCGTCTCGTCTCTTCCTTCTCGATCGACACGACGCAGGAAAACTACGCGCTCGGCTACGAATTCAACATCGTGCTGCGCGGCCCGGATCAAACGCCGACGGAGTAACCGAACATGACCACGCTGAAACAGACCCCTTCGCAGACCGTCGGACCGTACTTCGCTTACGGCCTGGTTCCCGAGCAATACAACTTCGATCTGAAGAGCCTCTTCACCGCATCGGCGGCGGATCGTGAAGTGCCGGGCGAGCATATCGCCGTCGTCGGCAATGTCTTCGACGCCGAAGGCAAGCCCGTCAACGACGCGCTGATCGAAGTCGCCCAGGCCGATGCGAACGGCCGCTATGTGCAGAACGTGCAGGAAGCGCGCGAATCGGGCTTCCGCGGCTTTGCCCGCGTGGGCACGGGCACGGATCCGAAGCTGCGCTTCATCGTCGATACGGTGAAGCCGGGCGCGACCGCCGATGACTCCGCACCGCATCTCGACGTCATCGTGCTGATGCGCGGCATGCTGCTGCATGCGTACACGCGCATCTACTTCGAGGACGAAACCGAAGCCAATGCGAAGGACGCCGTGCTGCAGAGCGTGCCGGCCGAGCGCCGTCATACGCTGATCGCGAAGCGCGAGGCGGGCGCGTCGGGCAAGCCGGGTTCGTCGGGCACGATCTATCGTTTCGACATCCATCTGCGCGGCCCGAACGAGACCGTATTCTTCGATCTGTAAAGTTTCTCGCAGCAGTTGTTTGAAACGAAAGGCGTCCGGCACTGCGCTATAGTGTCGGACGCCTTTTGTCTTTTATCCGCTTTCTTCCATGTCCGACGCTCCCACGCCCAGCCCGCTCTACGTCAAGCTCCTCGGTGAAACCGCCCAGATCGGATGGTCCGAACTGGAGCGCTTCTTCGCGCAAGGCAAGCTCATCTGGGTGAAGGGCGATCTCGATCTCGTGAGCGTCGCAGAATCCCTCGCCGCCGACGACACGCAACAGGTCGCGCAATGGCTCGCCGCCGGGCTGATCGAGCGCATGCAGGCTGAGACGGCTGCGGATCTCGCCGCGCGCGATCCGCAATTGTGGGCCGTCGTCCTCTCGCCGTGGGTCTGCGTGCAGGAACGCGGCTGATTTCACGGCCTCGAAACGCGCTAGCTCCGGTCGACGACGTAATCCGTCCAGAGCACGACGAGAATCGTCATCAGCGCCGGGCCGATGAACAGCCCGATCAGCCCGAAGGTCTCCGCGCCGCCGAGAATGCCGAACAGCACGAGCAGAAACGGCAACCGCGCCGAACCGCCGATCAGCACGGGCCGCACGAAGTGCTCGGCGACAAACACCACGATCATCCCGAACACGGCGACGCATGCCGCCGCGATCATCGAGCCCTGCGCAAGCAGCCACAGCGCCGAACCGAGAAACACGATCGGCGCGCAAAACGGCAGCATCGCCGCGACGGCCGTCAGCATGCCGAGCAACGTGGCGTGCGGCACGCCCGTCACCGCATAGGCGATGCCGAGCAGCGCGCCCTCGCCCAGCCCGACGACGACGAGACCCACCACCGTGCTGCGCACCGACTCGCCCATGCGCCGCACGATCGCGGCGCCATCCGGGCCGAACGCGCGGCGCGAGCCCGCGAGCAGTTGCTCGCCGAGCTTCGAGCCCGCGAGAAACACGAAGAAAAGTGTCATCAGCATGAAGCCGAAGATGACGACGGCGTGGACCACGCGACCGCCGAAGTGCCGCGTCATCGCGACGACGTTCGCGCCGTGCAGGTTCTTCACGGCGGGCGAAGTTTCGAGCGGGGTGGAGAGATTCTCCTGCCACCAGCGCCCGATCTGCTGCGAACCCATCGGCAGATGTTCGATGAAAGCGGGCATCGGAATGCCGGTGCGCAATACCTCGTGAAACCAGTGGAGCATGTCGTGCGCTTCGTTCGCGGTCTGCGCCGCGACGATGAAGAACGGCACGACGAACAACAGGCCGATTGCCGCCGTCAGCACGACGGCGAGCAGGTTGTGATGCCGCCTGAACATCGGCCGGCGCTCGAGCCAGCCGAACGCGGGCCATAGTGCAATCGCGATCACGCTCGCCCACACGACCGCCGGAATGAAGGTGCGCGCCGTATAGAGCGCGACCAGCACGAGCACCGCATAGAACACCGCCGACGCGGCGCGCTGCATCTTGCGCGTGTGTTCCGATGCGCCCGATGTCGGATCGTTGCGCGGTTGGATCGCCATGAGTGAGTGGTTCCTCTTCGTGATGTGTCGATTGTCGGCAGAACATGAATCGCCCGCCAGCATTGTAATCACGCACGAATCATTCCACTCGATGCGCGCAGTGATGCACTTTATTTACAAAAGGCATGTTTCGCGCTCCCATAATCAAAACTCGCCATCGACGCAGGAATCTTGCAAATGAAGGACATAGCCTCACGCGCAACGGCTGGCGCATGCTTGTCGCTCGCACTGCTCGCCGGATGTTCCAGCGGCCTCAACCGGTCGAAGGAAGATCAGTTGAACGCGCAAAACGGCATCATCATGTTGCCGGTCAAAGGGGGCGTGGAGATGCGGTTGCCCGAGGCACCGCTCTTCGATAGCGACGAATCGACGATCCGCGCGGGCTATTCGCCGCTGCTCGATCGCGCGGCTCAAGTATTGAAGCGCAGCATGCGCCCCATCTTGATCGAGGGCCATACCGACAACCAGGGCACGCTGGCCTATAACCGTGCGCTTTCCGATGCGCGCGCCCAGGCGGTCGCACAAGCGTTGATCGCGCGCGGCGTACCGGCCGAGCGCATCGCGACGAAAGGCATGGCGTGGCAGCGGCCGATCGCCAGCAACGACACGGCGCAAGGCCGCGCGCTGAACCGCCGTGTGGAGATTCTGGTGCGCGCCGAGAGCGAAGAGACGCTGCTCGGCACGCCCGCGAAGGTCAAGCGCTAGCCGCCTGCTCCACCTCCAGCACGAGCAACTGCGAGCCGTCGGCGACCTGATCGCCGACTTCGAACAGAATCTCGCCGATCTTGCCCGTGGCCGGAGCGACGATCGTATGCTCCATCTTCATCGCTTCCATTACCATCAGCGGCGCGCCCTTCGTCACCGTCGCGCCCGCCTCCACGAGCACCGCGATCACCTTGCCGGGCATCGGCGCCGTGAGACGGCCTTCGTGCTCGGCATCGCCCGCATGGGCCATCAGGTTCTGCCACTCGAACTGGAACGCCGCGCCTTCGTGGAAGACGTGGAAGACGTCGCCGTCGGTGAAGACGTGGCCCTTGATCAGCGCATCGTCGAGCCGGACCGCGAATGACGTCGCGCCGCTGTGCGACCAGTCGAAGCGCGCGCTTTCGTCATCGAACCGCAAATGCTTGTCGCCGTTCTTCGTGAACACGACCTTGAGCGTTTCGTCCGTATCGAGCGCACGCCAGTTCAAATCCTGGCTGTAGCCGCCCGCCATGCGCCAGTGCGACAGCGCATCCCACGGCGACTGGCCATGCGCCTCGCCGCCCTCGCGCGTGAGCAGCGCCGCGCACGCGAGCGCAAGCCCTTTCTTGCGCGAGACGTGAGTAGGCTCGAACAGCGCGTCGTGATGACGCTCGATCAGGCCCGTGTCGAGATCGCCCGCGCTGAACGGCTCGCTCTTCACGATGCGTTGCAGGAACTCCACGTTCGTCGAGAGCCCGACGATCTCGCACTCCGCCAGCGCGCGCGCCATGCGCGCGAGCGCATCGCGGCGGTCGCGGCCATGCACGATCAGCTTCGCGATCATCGGATCGTAGAACGGCGTGATCGCGTCGCCCTGACGCACGCCGCTGTCCACGCGCACGTCGCCGTCGATCGAGAACTCGACCGCGTGCGGCATGCGCACGTGCTTGAGCGTGCCCGTCGACGGCAGGAACCCGCGCGACGGATTTTCCGCGTAGATGCGCGCCTCGATCGCGTGGCCGTGCACCTTCAGCTCGTCCTGCTTCAGCGGCAAGGGCTCGCCCGCCGCCACGCGCAGTTGCCATTCGACGAGATCGAGCCCGGTCACCATCTCCGTCACCGGATGCTCGACCTGCAAGCGCGTGTTCATCTCCATGAAGTAGAACTGGCCGTCCTGCGTCAGGATGAATTCGACCGTGCCCGCGCCGACGTAATTCACCGCGCGCGCCGCCGCGACCGCGGCTTCGCCCATCGCGCGGCGGGTTTCGTCGTGAAGGCCCGGGGCGGGCGCTTCTTCGAGCACCTTTTGATGGCGACGCTGCACGGAACAGTCGCGATCGAAGAGATAAACCGCGTTGCCGTGCTTGTCGGCGAACACCTGGACTTCGACGTGACGCGGGCGCAACAGATACTTCTCGATCAGCACGCGATCGTTGCCGAAGCTCGACGCCGCCTCGCGCTTGCACGATGCGAGCGCCGCCGCGAAGTCCTCGCTCTTCTCGACGACACGCATGCCCTTGCCGCCGCCGCCCGCGCTCGCTTTCAGAAGCACCGGATAGCCGATGCGATCCGCTTCGCGCTGAAGCAGCGAAGGATCCTGATCGTCACCGTGATAGCCGGGCACGAGCGGCACGGAAGCGGACTGCATCAGCGTTTTCGCGGCCGCCTTGGAACCCATCGCGCGGATCGCTTCGACGGGCGGTCCGATAAAGACGAGACCCGCCTTCTCGCACGCATTGGCGAAGTCCTCGTTCTCCGACAGAAAGCCGTAGCCCGGATGAATCGCCTGCGCGCCGGTCTTCTTCGCTGCTTCGACGATGCGCTCGATGCGCAGATAACTCTCCGCCGCGGCCGATCCGCCGACATGCACCGCTTCATCGCAGACATCGACGTGCTTGGCTTTCGCGTCCGCGTCGGAATAGACGGCGACGCTGCCCACGTTCAGGCGCTTTGCCGTCGCCGCGACACGGCACGCGATCTCGCCGCGGTTCGCAATCAGTATTTTGTTGAACATGGCATTACATCCGTGGGTCACATGCGGAACACGCCGAAGCGCGTGTCTTCGATGGGTGCGTTCATCGTCGCCGCCAGGCCGAGGCCCAGCACGTCGCGCGTTTGCGCGGGATCGATCACGCCGTCGTCCCACAGACGCGCGCTCGCGTAGTACGGATGCCCCTGCGCCTCGTACTGATCGCGGATCGGCGCCTTGAACGCTTCTTCTTCCTCCTTCGACCACGTGCCGCCCTTCTTCTCGATGCCGTCGCGCCGCACGGTCGCCAGCACGGAGGCGGCCTGCTCGCCGCCCATCACCGAGATGCGCGCGTTCGGCCACATCCACAGGAAGCGTGGCGAATATGCGCGGCCGCACATGCCGTAGTTGCCCGCGCCGAACGAGCCGCCGATGATCACCGTGAACTTCGGCACCTTCGCCGTGGCCACGGCCGTCACCATCTTCGCGCCGTTGCGCGCGATGCCTTCGTTCTCGTACTTACGGCCGACCATGAAGCCCGTGATGTTCTGCAGGAACACGAGCGGAATCTTGCGTTGCGCGCACAGCTCGATGAAATGCGCGCCCTTCAGGGCGGATTCGCTGAAGAGAATGCCGTTGTTCGCGACGATGCCGACCGGATGGCCCCAGATATGCGCGAAGCCGCAAACGAGCGTGGTGCCGTAGCGCGCCTTGAACTCGTCGAACGCGGAATCGTCGACGATGCGCGCGATCACTTCGCGCACGTCGAAGGGCTTGCGCGTATCGACGGGGATCACGCCATAGACGCTTTGCGGGTCATAGCGCGGCGGCAGCGGTTCTTTCAACGCGAGCGTCGGCGTCTTCACGCGATTCAGATTGCCGACGATGCTGCGCGCGATGCCGAGCGCATGCGCGTCGTTCTGCGCAAGATGATCGGCGACGCCCGAGAGACGCGTATGCACGTCGCCGCCGCCCAGATCTTCGGCGCTGACTTCTTCGCCCGTTGCGGCTTTGACGAGCGGCGGGCCGCCCAGAAAGATCGTGCCTTGATTCTTGACGATGATCGATTCATCGCTCATCGCGGGCACATACGCGCCGCCCGCGGTGCACGAGCCCATCACCACGGCGATCTGCGCGATGCCTTGCGCCGACATGTTCGCCTGGTTGTAGAAGATGCGGCCGAAGTGATCGCGGTCGGGGAAGACGTCGTCCTGATTCGGCAGGTTCGCGCCGCCCGAATCGACGAGATACACGCACGGCAAACGGTTCTGCTCCGCGATTTCCTGCGCGCGCAAATGCTTCTTGACGGTCACGGGATAGTACGTGCCGCCCTTCACGGTCGCGTCGTTGCACACGACGACGCACTCCTGCCCCGCAATGCGCCCGATGCCCGTGATGATGCCCGCGCCCGGGGCGTCGTCGTTGTACATGCCGTATGCCGCGAGTTGCGACAGTTCGAGAAACGGCGTGCCCGGATCGAGCAGTTGCGCGATGCGATCGCGCGGCAGCAGCTTGTTGCGCGACACGTGCCGATCGCGCGCGGCCTGTCCGCCGCCTTCCGCGATCTTCGCGACCTTCTCCTTGAGGTCTGCGACGAGCGCCTCGAGCGCCGCCGCATTCGTGCGGAACTCCTCGCCGCGCGGATTCAGTTTCGATTCGATGATCGTCATGTCGCGCGCCTCAGGCCGTCTCGGCGAACAGTTCGCGGCCGATCAGCATGCGGCGGATCTCGCTCGTACCCGCGCCGATTTCATAGAGCTTCGCATCGCGCCACAGCCGACCGACCGGGTACTCGTTAATGTAGCCATTGCCGCCGAGAACCTGAATGGCTTCGCCGGCCATCCACGTGGCCTTTTCGGCGGTGTAGAGGATGACGCCCGCGCAGTCCTTGCGCACCTGGCGGACGTGGTCCGAGCCGAGCGTATCGAGCTGGCGGCCGACAGCGTAGAGATACGCGCGGCAGGCCTGCAGCGTGGAGTACATGTCCGCGACCTTGCCCTGAATGAGCTGGAATTCGCCGATCGCCTGGCCGAACTGCTTGCGATCGTGGATATACGGTACGACCGCGTCCATGCACGCGAGCATGATGCCGGTCGGACCGCCCGCGAGCACGGCGCGCTCGTAGTCGAGGCCGCTCATCAGCACCTTCGTGCCGCCATTCAGTTGACCGAGGATGTTTTCTTTCGGCACTTCGACGTTCTCGAACACGAGCTCGCCGGTATGCGAGCCACGCATGCCGAGCTTGTCGAGCTTCTGCGCGACGGAAAAACCCTTCATGCCCTTCTCGACGATGAACGCCGTGATGCCGCGCGGACCGGCTTCGATGTCCGTCTTCGCGTACACGACGAGCGTGTCGCAGTCCGGGCCATTGGTGATCCACATCTTCGTGCCGTTGAGCACGTAGTGATCGCCTTTTTCGTCGGCGCGCAGCTTCATGCTGACGACGTCCGAGCCCGCGTTCGGCTCGCTCATCGCAAGCGCGCCGATATGCTCGCCCGACACCAGCTTCGGCAGATACTTCTGCTTTTGCGCTTCCGTGCCGTTGCGATGAATCTGGTTCACGCACAGATTCGAATGCGCGCCGTACGACAATCCGACCGACGCCGACGCCCGCGAAATCTCCTCCATCGCGACCATATGCGCGGTGTAGCCCATGTTCGCGCCGCCGTATTCCTCGGAGACGGTCATGCCGAGCACGCCGAGGTCCCCGAACTTTTTCCAGAGATCCATAGGAAACTGGTCGCTATGGTCGATTTCGCCCGCGCGCGGCGCGATTTCCTTCGCCGCGAAATTGGCGAGCGAGTCGCGCAGCATGTCGATGTCTTCGCCCAACGCGAAATTCAGTCCGGGTACGTTGCTCATGAGTCGTCTCCTCCAGATGCGATGTTTTCGGCGCGCCCTGAATTTGAGTTTCACTCACACAGGGCAGCAAACCACGGAATGAGGCAATTTCACGCTCAAATCGGCTAGCCGTCAATAGGTTTTTGAGCTACGCTCACATTTATTTCGCACGCTCATTTTTCCGGGCCCACGCCAATGTCGACGCAAACTACCGCCACCGGCCGCCGCGCGCCCGCCGGCGTCAAATCGCAGCAGCGCGTGAAGGACATCCTCCAGGCGGGTCGCGACGTGTTCGCCGAGAAAGGCTACGACGCCGCGACGAGCGCCGAGATCGCGCAACGCGCGGGCATCTCGGAAGCGACCGTGTTCAGCTACTTCAGCGGCAAGCGCGAACTATGCGCGCGCGTGATCGCCGATTGGTACGACGAAATCATCAACGCTTTCGAGACCGGCCTGCCGCGCGACGGCTCGGTGCGCCAGCAGTTTGCGTTCATCGTCAGGACGCACATGCGCTTGATGCTCATGAACGGAACAGGGCTGTGCGCGCTCGTGCTGTCCGAAGGCCGCAGCAAGCAGCACGATCTGTCGGACACGCTGACGGAATTGCAGCGCCGCTATACCGCGCCGCTGATGGACGTGCTCGCACGCGGCCAGGCGCTCGGCCATGTACGCAGCGACCTGCCGTTGCGCCTTTTGCGCTCGCTCGTATTCGGCCCGATGGAGCACGTGCTGTGGGATGCGACGCTTGCCAAGCGCCGTCTGAGTCAGACTCAGATCGAGACGACGGCGAACGAACTGGTGGAAGTATTGTGGACGGCGCTACAGCCGCCGAATGCGCAACTGGCGGCGCTCGCGCAGTTCCGGCAAGACGTGGAGGAAGCGTCGCGGCGCTTTGAAACGAGCGCCGCGCGAGAGAAGCCTACTTCCTGATGAAGCGTAACGCGAAGCGCGCGAGCTTCGGCACGGTGGTCGGGCGCAAAAGCCGCGCGTCGTAGCCCCCCATCCGGCGATCGTTTTCAGCGAGACACAGTTCGATCAACGAGCGAACCGATACGTCACCCGCCACCGAATCGCCGACATTCGCAGGAAAGTTCACGTCCTGCGCCGCACCGCTCTTGTCGAAGCCGCGCGCGAGCGAGATGCGGTCGCGGATCAGCGAGAACCAGACGCTCGCGGTCTTCGCCAGGAACCACGGCTTGCGATACCAGGGCAGGCTGCGCCGATACCACGCGACCCAGTTCGCGAAGAACAGAATGTGCCGCGCTTCTTCCTGAATGACCGGCTCGAAAGTTTCGACGAGCGCTTCGGGGAAATATCCCGATTGCCGCGCCGCCTCGAAAAGCCCGAACGCGAAGAAACTGTCGATGCACTCGCTGTAGCCCGTGAGCATCCATGCACGCAGCGCATCGGCGGGCGCGGGATACGGCGGCTCCGGCGCAAGGGCGATGCCGTACGCCTCGACCAGCTTCGAGAGCACGAGCTTGTGCCGCGCTTCTTCGCCGCCGTTCATGCGCAAGGCTTCCCGCAGTTGGGGGTCCGCGACGGTGCCCGCGTAGGTCGCGACGCGAATCGACGCGCGCCCCTCGGTCTGAACGGCGATATCCCAGATCGGCAGCGAAGTCACACGCTTCAGCGCGGCGGGATCGAGCTTCGGCCAGTCGATGACAGCGGGCTTGTACGGATTGTGTGTCGTCAGCAGCATCTCGCAGAACATGCGCTTGTGCAGGTCCGAACCGATCGGAATGGTCCCCATCGACCGGTACGTCCAGTTGCGCATCGCATGATCTGCTTCGAGTGTGTTGAGCGTATCGGACATATTCGAATATTGGCCGCCGATTGGGTACGTTCTGCGGATTTTGGCATACGGGAGGCTGACTCACAGCATCGCGCGCTTTTTGCGCCTAGCGCGAGATTTTCTCCAGCGCGAGATCGCGCGTTGGCGGCCCCATGAAGCCAATCGCCGCCATCACGATCAGCATCGCCGGCGCAATGAACACGAAGACTCCGGTCGTCCCTGATCTTTCCCGCCCGTTCGATACCGCTTCTTCCCGATCATGGGCACGGCGCTCGTCTCGCTGCGATGCTGCTGCTCTCGACGCTCGACCTCGACACGCCGCTCGCCGTCATGAACATCTACATGGCGCTGCTCGGCCTCGGGCTCGGCATGGTGATGCAGGTGCTCGTGCTCGCGGTGCAGAACGTCGTCGAGTTCCGGCTGACGGGCGTGGCGACCTCCAGCGCGACACTGTTCCGCTCGATCGGCGGCTCGGTCGGCGTGGCGGCATTCGGCGCGATCTTTTCAAACAGCTTGCGGTCTCGCCTCGAAACGCTGATTCCGCCGGGCACCGAGCTGCCGCAATCGCTCGGACCGCAGGCGGTCGCGCATCTGCCGGCCGCGTTGCATGACGATTACCTGCACGCGTTCGCGGGCTCGATGCACACGGTCTATCTCGTCGCCGCGTGCATTGCGCTCATCGCTTTCGCGCTATCGTGGTTCCTGAAGGACCATCCGCTCAGGAAGCGCTGATGGAAAAGGAACGCGAAGAAAAGCTCTAAAGCCCTGCTATCCGGGCTTTTACTAGCTCCCGAACTATTTTGGCTTGGTAACCTTCTGCCGATTCTGAGCGGACACGATCCGCGGAATGCCATGCTCCGGCGCTCATCGACGCGCCGGACGCCCGGATACGAGACCTTCCGGGCTGAACTGACCACCTTCTGGAGTTAAAACAGTGAAGAAACTGCTCGCGGCACTGACGATGTCCCTTCTCGCCGCCACGTCGCTCACCGCCGTCACGCCGGCGCTTGCGAAGGACTATTCGACGATTCGTTTCGGCGTCGACGCAAGCTACCCTCCGTTCGAATCGAAGGGTGCCGACGGCAAGCTGGTCGGTTTCGACATCGATCTCGGCAACGAGATTTGCGCGCGCCTGAAAGCGAAGTGCGTGTGGGTCGAGAACGATTTCGACGGCATGATCCCCGCGCTCAAGGCGAAGAAGTTCGACGGCGTGCTCTCGTCGATGTCGATGACGCCGCAACGCGCCGAACAGATCGCCTTCTCGAGCAAGCTCTTCAACACGCCGACGCGCCTCGTCGCGAAAAAGGGCAGCAACATTCTGCCGACGGCTGAAAGCCTGAAGGGCAAGAACGTGGGCGTCGAACAAGGCACGATCCAGGAAACCTACGCCAAGACCTACTGGGCGCCGAAGGGCGTGACGGTCACGCCGTATCAGAACCAGGACCAGGTCTACGCCGACCTGATTTCGGGCCGTCTCGACGCCGCGCTGCAGGACGCCGTGCAGGCCGAAATCGGCTTCCTGAAGACGCCGCGCGGCGCAGGCTATGACTTCGCCGGCAAGAACATCGACGATCCGAAGACGCTCGGCAACGGCGCGGGCATCGGTCTGCGCAAGGAAGACACCGACCTGAAGGCGAAGATCGACAAGGCGATCGCCGACATCATCAAGGACGGCACCTACAAGAAGCTCGAGAAGAAGTACTTCGACTTCGACGTGTACGGCGGCTAAGCCTCACGCTCACGCCGACCGGCTGAGAAACGGGCTCCGCGCTCAAGGGCGCGGAGCCCGTTTTCCTTTTGGAGGCCCGCCGCGCCGATTTCGGCTAAGATCGAACGTCCGGTAGGACGCCGACGGACGGAGACACCGCGGCGCCCGGCAATTCCCAGAGGCAAGACCCGCGCATTCGCGTGCGCGCGACCAACATGCAAACCAGAACTCATCCCCTGATTTCGCCGACGCTCGGCACTTCCCGCACCATCACGAGTTTTCACTACGGCCCCGGTGGCGGCCAGAAGATCTATATCCAGTCCTCGCTGCACGCGGACGAACTGCCCGGCATGCTCGTCGCGTGGCGTCTGCGGCGCCTGCTCGCCGAATTCGAGGCAGCGGGGAAGCTGCGCGGCGAAGTGGTCATCGTGCCGGTGCCGAATCCGATCGGCCTCTCGCAGCATCTGCACGGCACGCTGATGGGCCGCTTCGAGACCAACAGCGGTCACAACTTCAATCGGAATTTCTACGATCTCGCCGCGCTGATCGCGCCGCGGATCGAAGCGCGCCTCGGGAAGGACGCCGGCGCCAACAAGCTCGCGGTGCGCGCCGCGATGAAGGAAGCGCTCGACGAACAGACGCCGCACACCGAGCTCGAATCGCAACGCCTTGCGCTGCAGAAGCTCTCCTTCGACGCCGATGTCGTGCTCGATCTGCACTGCGATCTCGACGCCGCGCTGCATCTCTACACGAACCCGGACATCTGGAACGAAGTCGAGCCGCTCGCCCGCTATCTCGATGCGAAGGCTTCGCTGCTCGCGCTGAATTCGGTCGGCAATCCGTTCGATGAAATCCACAGCTTCTGCTGGTCGGATCTGCGCCAGCGTTACGGCGAGCGTTTCCCGATCGAGAACGGCGGCATCTCGGTGACGGTCGAGCTGCGCAGCCAGCACGATGTCTCCTACGAGCTCGCCGAAAAGGACGCGCGGGCGATCGTCAACTATCTGATCCATCGCGGCGTGATCGATGCGCCCGTGCCGGAGCAGCCGCCGCTCGTGCATCCGGCGACGCCGCTCGCAGGCGCCGAGCCGATCGTCGCGCCGGCGTCCGGCGTACTCGTGTTCCGTGCGGAAGTGGGCGCGTTCATCGAAGCGGGCGCGCCGATCGCCGATATCGTCGATCCGCTCACCGACACCGTCACCACGCTCAAATGCACGACCTCGGGCGTGATGTACGCGCGGCACATCACGCGTTTCGCGACCGCGGGGCTCGAAGTGGCGCGCATCGCGGGCGCGAAGGCTTATCGGACGGGCTCGCTGTTGTCGGCGTAAGCGCTTGCGTCAGAACGGCGCAAGACAGCATTGCGCGGCCACGATCTTCCACCCGCCGCCGATGTCTCCCCACGTTCGCGTGTAGCGCAAGCTGCCCGCGAACGGGGCGCCCGCGAAGGTCCCTGAAAGCGCCACACGCGTCACCGTGACGGCAAAGGCACCGTACACGCGCACGCTCTGTTCTTCGACATCCAGCTTCTCGATACGCTGCATGCCGTAGCGATGCCCATTCAGGTCGTCGGCCTTGGTCCACACCTTGCCGGTCGCATCGACGAAACTCAGGTCGTCGGCCAATAGCGCATCGAGCGCGTCCACGTCCGACGCCACCATCGCCTTCTTCAGGCGCTCCTCCAGTTCGCGGATTCCTTGCTCGTCCATGATTTCGCTCGCGGTGACGGAACCGTGAGCATCGCATCGGACCTGCCGGATGCACAAGCGGCGATGTTTCACCAGCCGTGTTGCACACACGACACACCGCAAGCGGGTTGCAAGCAGTGTCACATTTCTTTCTTCAGCGATCGCTACATTTGCGCCCGTCGCCGCCACGCGCCGTCAGAGCGCGACGCACCGCAGACACCGTCAACAACCACACCGCGAACCAACTCACGGAGCTTGTTTTGAAGAAGAACCTCCTGGCGACCGCCGCGCTCGCCGCATTTGCCGCCCTCGCCGCCACCTCCGCCCACGCGCAAAGCAGCGTGACCCTCTACGGCATCATCGACGCCGGCATCAGCTATGTGAACAACAGCTCCGCGAGCCCGACGCGCGCCGGCGATTCCCTCGTCAAGTACGACGACGGCGTCGCGCAAGGCAGCCGTTGGGGCCTGCGAGGCGCCGAGGATCTCGGCGGCGGCCTGAAGGCCATCTTCACGCTGGAGAATGGCTTCAACAGCGGCACGGGCACGCTCGGTCAGGGCGGCGCGGAATTCGGCCGTCAGGCCTACGTCGGTCTCGCGCAGAACAACGTGGGCTCGCTGACCTTCGGTCGTCAGTACAGCTTCAGCACCGACTACCTCGGCTCGAACTATGCGATCGGCGGCCAGACCGTCGCGGGTAACTACGCGTACCACATGAACGACTTCGACCAGCTGACGTCGAGCCGCATCAACAATGCGGTCAAGTTCTCGAGCGCGAACTTCTACGGCTTCACGTTCGGCGCGATGTACGGCTTCTCGAACACGGCCGGCGCCTTCGCGGGCACGCCCAACACGACGGTCGGGACCACGACGACCCAGGGCTCGTCGCGCGCTTACAGCTTCGGCCTGAACTACAAGGCCGGCCCGCTCGGCATCGGTGCGGCGTACACGGACATTCGTTATCCGACGGCTGCGACGCCGGCATTCAGCTCCACGATCGCCAACATCAACACGACCGGGACGACCAACAACGCGAAGGATCTGCGCACGTTCGGCATCGGCGCTAACTACGCGTTCGGCGCGGCGACGGTTTTCGGCCTGTGGACGAACACGCGCTTCGAGCCGATCGTCGGTTCGAGCTCGCGCCTGAACGCGTTCGACATCGGCGGCAAGTACGCATTCACGTCCGCGATGACGGCCGGTCTCGGCTATACCTACATGGACCTGTACGACAATTTCAAGGGCCACTGGCACCAGATCGACGCGAGCTTCGATTACGCGTTGAGCAAGCGTACCGACGTGTACGCGCTCGCGGTCTATCAAAAGGCGTCGGGGTCGAACAACGGCGTCGAGAATCAGGCGTCGATCGGTTCGTCGTCGTCGAGCTACTTCGGCACGTCGGGACTGGGCGAAAACAACCAGCTCGCGTTCCGCGTCGGCATCCGCCACAAGTTCTAAGCCTCGGCCGCTCGGCCGACATGAATCGGGCCGCGTCGAGCGGCCCGTTTTTTTGCTTCGCGCGATTACTTGCCTTTCTTGCCTGGCCTTGTGATCGTCCATGGCGATGGCCGCGAGCAAGGTCGCCGTCACCGCGCCGAGGCTGAAGCCGCGAAAGCTCTTCTCCCCCGTGGTTCGTTCGGGGCCCTTCCTGGGTCGAAGATCGTCCGGTACGCTGCGACGAACGACGCGCACTTACCTTAATTCGCAATCTTGACTACGCGGAATTTTTATCGATCCATGCTTTCACGATCCCAAAAAGCAAACAGCGGCCGAAGCCGCTGTTCTCACATCGGGACGCAGACTGCCAGGCGTCTTATTCCGCCGTTTCGAGCAACGGATAATCCGTATAGCCCTCGGCACCGGCCGCATAGAACGTCGACGTATCCCAGTCGTTGAGCGCTGCGTCGAGTTCGAAGCGGCGCACGAGATCCGCATTCGCGATGAAGGGCTTGCCCCACGCGACCGCGTCCGCATCGCCGCGAGCGATGATCGCTTCGGCGCTTGCCTTCGAGAAGCCTTCGTTGGCGATATAGACGCCGCCGAACGCCTTCTTCAATTGCGGCCCGAGGCTGTCCGCTGCTTCATGCTCGCGCGCCGCGATGAACGCGATCTTGCGGCGGCCGAGCTCACGCGCGACATGACCGAACGTCGCGGCGCGATCGCTGTCGCCCATCGTGTGGGAATCCGCACGCGGCGCGAGATGCACGCCGACACGATCCGCACCCCACACATCGATACATTGATCGACGACCTCGAGAAGCAGACGAGCGCGATTCTCGATCGAACCGCCGTAAGCGTCGGCACGCTTGTTGGTGCTGTCCTGCAGGAACTGGTCGAGCAGATAGCCGTTCGCGCCATGCACTTCGACGCCGTCGAAGCCCGCGCGCTTCGCGTTCTCCGCACCCTTGCGGAATGCCGCGACGACACCGGCGATTTCATCGAGTTCGAGCGCGCGCGGCGTCACGTACGGACGCTGCGGACGCACGAGACTCACATGCCCGCCGGCCGCGATCGCGCTGGGCGCCACCGGCAGCTCGCCATTCAGGAAGACCGGATCCGAGATACGGCCTACGTGCCACAACTGCAGGAAGATCTTGCCGCCCGCGTCATGTACGGCCTTCGTCACGAGCTTCCAGCCTTCGACTTGTTCGTCGGACCAGATGCCCGGCGTGTCCGCATAGCCGACGCCTTGCGGCGTGACGGAGGTCGCCTCGCTGAGAATGAGACCCGCCGCTGCGCGGTCCGCGTAGTACTGCGCCATCAGCGCGTTGGGCACGCGCTCGACGCCCGCGCGCTGACGCGTGAGCGGCGCCATGATGATGCGGTTCTTGAGCGTGAGTGCGCCGAGCTTGAGCGGATCGAAGAGTGTCGACATGAATTGGTGTCCTAATGAAGTTGAAAGAAGACTTTCACCGTGCGGTAAGCAAAACTCAGAGATTCCGAATGGAATCGCGGAACGCCTGGATGACCGCTTCGTCGCGCTTGAAGAACACCCACTGTCCAACGCGCTTCGTGGTGACGAGTCCGGCTTTTTGCAAGGTCGCGAGATGCGCGGAAACAGTGGACTGCGACATGCCGCAGCGCCCATCGATCTGGCCCGCGCAGACGCCATGCGACAACGGCAGTTCCTGATCAGGGAAATGCTGCTGGGGCTCCTTCAGCCATTCGAGAATCTCGCGGCGAAGGGGGTTGGCGAGGGCCTTGTGAATTGCGTCGATGTCCATTTCGTTGCTCGTGCGTCTGACGATTGGAACGCACAGGTTGTTCGAATCGTCTTGCGGCGAAGTATATATCGTAAATTCACGATATGCAAATCGTGACATGACGAGCGTCGTGCAGAATATTGTCAGAAGTCGCTCCGCGCGTTGTCAGTAACTGCCGCCGCCCGGCACGGTCTGGTACGCTCCCGGGTTTCACCGGCCGTAAGAAACTACGAAACCTTATGGATACTCCTTTCAACGAACGTGGCGTCACGCTCTCGCGCGCCGGCCTGTCGGCGTCGGGTCAGATGATTCCGCTGCGCGATTTGCGCGCCGCGCGCGTCGTGATGATTCCGCGCCAGAAGCCGCTGCCCGTCATCATTGCGCTGCTCGGCCTCGTCGCGCTCGGGGCGGGAATCATCACCGGCTCGGGTGCGGCGCTCGTGCTGGGCGTGATGACCACCGTGGTGGGTTATCTCACGTGGATCACGCAGGACGTGATCTATCAGTTGATAGTCGCGACGCCCGACGGCGAGCGCGAAGTGCTCATCACGAAGGATCAGGAATTCGCGGACAAGGTGGCGGCGCTCGTCGGCGAGGCAGTCGCGAAACACGCGGCAAGCGCGGCGGCCAAGCCGCAAGCGTGATCTTGATACGGCGTTTATACGGCGGCGCACCACTTTAGCCCGGCCTTTAGGCGCGCGACGCTACAGTGCAAGCGTTGCCACTACGAGCCGTCATCGGACGGCTTACATCGATGGACCTCCGCACATCCGATTCAGCCGGCCTTCCCCATACGCTCAGCGGCGGCTCGCCACGCCGCCGCGAAACGCGTCGTTGCGTCGCCTTCGATCTGACCGTTCCGGGACTCGACTCGTCAGCCGCGCGTGAAGTCCTCGCGTATGCATTCGGCGCGCGTGCGCAGGCGTATGTCGTCGAGACGAGCCGTCTTCACGACTGCACGACGCTCCATGTCGAGACCGACAGCGAAGACATCAACGACGTCATCGGCACGCTCACCGCACATTTCCCTCACGCAACGCTCGGCCGCGGGGGGGGGGGGGGGGGGGGGGGGGCGCCCGCCCCCCCCCCCCGCCCCCCCCCGCCCCCCCACCCGCCCCGTGGGGGCCCGCCCGCCTGGCGGCCCCCCAAAACCCCCCCCCCCTGGGGG